>DATJFE010000020.1:0-32176 GCA_035495955.1 Vicinamibacterales bacterium
CGACGTACTCGTCGTGGCCTGGATCGGGAACCCCTCCCAGGGAAAAGTCGGGGACTGGTCGGCGAGCCAGAAACTGCTCGCCGCCGTGCTGGAGAAATTCTGAAAAACAAACCTAGCTTCTCCATCGACTGTAACTTGGACTGCAGGGGTTACGGCGGGAGATTCAATCAGATAGGGTGATTGAAGGTGAGTTTGTGGGATTTGACGTGCGTCAGCACGCGCGGCCCCAGTCTCCCCCAGCGTGCTCCTTAGAGCGCACGGAAAGCGCGTCCTCGCTACAAATCGTTGAGTTTGACCGGCGAGTTCGGTTTGCGGCGCGGCGAGATGATCGGACTCGAATGGACGGACGTGAACCTCGCCAAACGGCAATTGTGCGTCGCGCGATCCGATTGGGGCGGCCACGTGGGCGCGCCGAAACGCGGGCGCGTCCGCTACGTGCCGCTGACGAAGCGGGTGGCGGCCGCGCTGCAGGGAGCGCGACACCTTCGCGGTCCACGCGTCCTGTGCGACAACGAGGGGAAACCGCTGACGTAGAAGGTGGTGCAGGTGATGATGCGACGGGTGGCGCGACGAGCGAACGTGAAACCCGGCCTTCACATCCTGCGGCACACGTTTCTGTTCGCACCTGGCAATGCGCGGCGCGCCGGCTCGGCCATCCAAGAGCTCGCGGCCAGCCCGACGCAGCGCCTATGCACCTGGGGCCTCCGGCGACGCTCGACGCCGCCTTCCGCTTGGTGGATGGCGCCGCGCAAAACCGTGGAGGAATGTTGGGCGCGCAAGGAAAAAGCGCGAGCGGAACGGAGCGACCCGGCAAAGCGGGAGCGAGTGAGCGCCGCGAACGAGCCAGCGGAACGGAGCGAGCGCCCCAGCGCGAGCGAGTGACGCTGTAGGGGAGTTCGAGGGGCGAAGCCCCTCGAATAATTGGTGGAGGCGCCGGGAGTTGCACCCGGGTCCGAAAATACATCCTCGTAAGAATCTACATGCGTAGCCGTTTCTGATGTGTCGCCCCCGACGTCAAGAATCGGCGAGAACCGCCGGGCGCCAGCCCCGGAAAATCTCGCGGCGCCCGTCCGGGACGACCGGGCACCGCCAGCCTACTAAAATGACATCCGTTCCTCACCCGCAGGCTGGTGAGGGCGGACGCTCACAGGGTTTTACGCTGCGAGAGCGAGCTGCGTATCCGCAGTTAGGTTGGTTTCCATCTGATTTACGAGGGTGATGGTCCTCGGCACGCATCCTACGAAACCGTACCTCCGTCGAATCTGGTTCGCCCCCTCTAATTCCTCTTTCTATTGTAAGGCCTGGGCGCAGGCGCGGCAATCACCTATCTTCGGAGCGGCGGGTTTCGACGCGGCGCGCCAGTCGTCTGGGCGACGTGCCCGTGACCTCCACGCAGGCCCTCGAGAATTCCGACGCGTGCCGGAATCCGCAGGCGAACGCCGCCGCCTTGATCGAGAATCCGGGCGCTCGCAGCAAGCCGAGCGCGCGCGTCACGCGCGTCCTGCGAAGAAGCTGACGGTAGGAGCCCACGCCGGCCTTCGATAGCGCGGCCGCCAGACGCCGGCGGGTGATGCCCAGCGCGTCCGCGGTGTCAGCGGCGCTCAGTTTGGGATCCGCGTGGTGCCGCGCGATGTGCTGCCGCACGGCGGCAACGATCCGATGGTCGGTGTCTCTCGACGGCAGAAGCTTGCGAAGCAGTTGCGAGACGCTGACGAAGTCACGAACGCAGAGGGCCTCCGTCCACAGATCGAACCACGATTCCGTTATTCCCATCGCGGCGCACGTGTGTCTTCCCGCCTTGTGCAGGATCGCCACACACGTCGACTGCGCGGGCTCGCTGACGAGTGGCAGCTCATCTACACCGTGGATCAGACGCTCGACCTCAGCCGGACGAAGAGGAAAATTGCAGAGCGCAACTTGTGTGGTGTTGGAAAACGAGTGAACGAAATCCGATGAGTCCGTTGTTCCCAGATGCCGCGATCGAACCACGCTCGGCACGGGCACCATTTGTCAAGTACCGCGAATATTTTGTCAACCGTTTTCTGTTGATCGCCGACGTGTCCGGCAACACGATCCTCATCTGCCGTGAGGACGATCATGCTCGACGCAAAACGTTCGGTGCCGACGCTCGTGCTGCTGCCGGTGCTCGCCTGTCTCCTCATGGGATGTCCGCCCAAATCGAATCCGATCGCGCTGATTCATTACAGCCAGCTGGGCGCCTGCATCACGGCGCAGACGGGCACTGGCGTGATCACCGTCCCGCCATCGCACGCGGTTGTCATTTTCAAGATCACGAGCGTCGACAACACGAGTCCGGGGACGGCCTGGTCCTTCAATTCGAGCAACCTTCAGATCAATCCGCCGTCCTCGACGCAGCAGAATCTGGGCGGTCCGGGCCCCGCGCCGATCGGCGCTCACCAGAACGTGTCCCTCAACACGTTTGTCGGCATCATGGTGGAAACCAGCAAGGCCGACGGCACCGACGCCTCGTCGGTCAACTATTTTCTCGTCTATCCGCTGGTGCCGCCGGCGCCGGGCACATTGGGCGTCAAGGACAACTCGAGCCAGGTGCAGTATCCATTCGCGCACGACTGCAGTGCCATTGCGAAGTGAGCCACTTGAGAAGCCTCGTGCTGCGGCAGGCCGGCCTGATCGAATTGTGCCGCCGTTCGCGCGGTCTCCCGTCTGAGCATGTTGCGCTCATCGACGGCGCGGTGCATGCGGCGCATCCGGCCTTCGACGGCTGCCGGCTTTCCGTACTGGGCCGCTCGGCCTCCGTTCGCGCCGGCGAGCACGCGACGTTCTGCGCGTCGGTTCTCGTCGGGAGCGCAGCCGATCGGCAGGCGGGCCGCGTGATGGCGATTTGTCCCGAGTGCACGCTCGTCAACGTTGCCGTCGTGACCGACGATATGCTGGCGGGACTCTCGTCGATCCGCGACGCCGCACGCGCGTTGGCGACGGCCGTCAGGCTAGCGACACAGGCGGACTGCCGGACGATCGTGTTCGGCATCGAGATCCGCAGGCCCGAGTCGGCCGGCTGGATGCCGCTGCGGGAGTCGCTGCGCGCCGCCGCCGCAGCCGGCTCGGTCGTGATTTTTCCAGCCGGCAATCGCCCGTGGCCGAGCGCCGCCGCTCAGTCCCGCTGGCCGGAGACGTTGATCGTGGGGTCGCGCGACTGGCGCGGAAGGGCGTCGATTTTTTCCCCGCTCCCCGCACGCGACGGCACCACGATCTTCGCGCCGGGAGAAGACGTCCCGGGCGCTGGTCCGGACGCCGGATATGTGGTGCGCTCCGGGACGAGCTTCGCGGCCGCGATTGCCGCCGGCGCACTCGCCCTGGCCAGGGCCGCCGCGCCGTGGCGCGGGCCGGCCGAGATCGTCGCGGACCTCTTCCGGCCGCCGTCGCGCGCGCTGGACGCGTCGCCGCTTTTCACGCCAAACCTTGCATGCCATGAAACGGGAGAAGCAACATGGAACCAGTGACGGGAGATCCAGCCGCTGCGGCACAGGCAGGTCCCGGCCAGCCAAAAGCGCCGCACGCCGATGGCGCCTGCTCCTGCTCATCGCGGATGCACGCCATCGAGCAGTTCGTGTATGCGATCGGGCGCGTCGAGGTCCGCTTCCCTTCCCTGGGAATCGAACGCGAATATCAGCAGCGGGAGCGCGCCGTGCAGGATCTTCCGCAGCATCCGCGCAACGCCCGCGTGCTGGCTGTCCTCGAGAAGAACCCGCACCTCGCAGCCCGCGTCACGTGGGTCTTCGTCGTCGGCGCCGGTCCGGTGTTCGCGCTGAATCCTTCGTCGGGCTCGCTGAAAGAGGCGTTCTTCAAAGCGCTCGCTCAATCACATCAGCTCGATCACGCGTGCGTGGCCATCGGCCGCGTCGGCAGCGGATTCACGAGCCCGACGACGGTCGGAGGCCTTCTGCTGTCGCCGGTCGGTGTCGATCAGCTTTATGTGTTCTCCGCCGGCGAATGGGCGGAGGATCTGGCTCGCGCGGCTCACCCCGCGCTGCAGTCGCGCAAGGTCGACGCCGCACATTTCCAGACGGTCGCGCAAGGCGTGTTCCGCGAAGTCACGTCGATGCCGGAGAACATCGGCGTCTCGGACGGCCATCGGGCGCTCAACTATCTCCTCGTTCAACATCCGGGAATGCTGCTCGCAAGCGCCGAGCGGCCGGGACACGTGCTGGACCGGATCGAGACTCGAGTGCTCCAATCGGTCGGCGGCCGCCGGCACGTCGCCGTGATTCTCAGTTTCCTGGACCGCGGCACCGGCGTGCCGGAGCGGCTCTATTGCACAGTCGACGTCACAGAGGAATGGCCGTTTGTCGTCAGCGCTGAAGGCGGCGCGCCTGCGCTCGGCTTCGCGCCGTTTGTCGACAACGCCATGTACGCGTCGAGTTAGGAACGCGCGGCATGTCGCCGGCGTTGTTCTTCCAGCAGTTGTTTCGGCACGTGCTGGCGCGTCACGTCGAGTACAGCTATGGCGAAAAGCAGGACGGCTTCACGTCGATGATCCCGCTGAGCGCTGAGCTGCTGCCTCGAGCGATCGAGCTCGCGGCGTCGCTATCCTTCGCCGGAGACTGGGCGTGGGCGATCGATCGATTTGCGGACGCGGTGAAACCGGACGAGTTTCTGTTTCGCCTGGATTGGCAGCACGACGAGCCTGTCGCGATTACGCTCTACTGCCGGTTCCCGTCAGAGCCGGACACCGCCGGGTTTCAGCGCGCGGTTCGTTCCGCCCGCCCGTTCACGTGGAACGGTCCCGACCCTTCCCTCGTCGCCTCCACGCTGGGCGTGGCCGGACCGCGTGGAATGGCTTTTCGCGCGTCGAATAAAGGAAACCTCCGGACCGCCGTGTATTTTCGCAGCGACCAGCACGCCGGAGCCTCCTGGACCGACAGGTTGACGGGACTCCTCGCCGCGTGTCGGTTTCCCGAAGAGCTGGCGCCGACAATCGAGCGCGATTTGAAGGAGCTGTATCGACCCGGACCGGTCGGTGTGATCGGCGTCGATGACGGAGCGAGCGCGACGCCAGGCGCCCTCAAGTTCGACCCGGCAAACGTTCCGATCGGCGTCATCCTTGCGTTCCTTGCGCGAATGGGCGTTCCGGCGTCGCGGTTGGATGCAATGAGAAGAATGGCCATCGGGCTCCGCGCGGAATCCGTCACGTATGCCGGCGTCCAGTACGGACGAGAAGGGTTCTCGGGATTTCGGGTGTACTTCGCGTGCGAGCCTGGCTACGTGCCGGCGCCGGGCCGAGTGGCAATCAGGCCGCAGCGAAACCTCAGGCCCGTCCGGAGGCTTCCCCACTATTGATGTCGATGAAGCGATGGTCTACGAAAGGACGTGAAGCTATGTCGCCAGGATTTACTGCCGTCGGCAGCGTCGAGCCGGCTGTCGCGCTCGCCGGTCCGTGGGATTCGCCGAAAGAGTGCCGGCCCCTGGGCACGGACACGTTCTGCACCGGACTCGTGTTCTGGTGCAAGGACGTGTATTTCTGTCCGGGCGGCTCCGCTCCCGCATTCTGGAATGGTGTGTTCGTCGGCTACGGAACGCTCGATACGCACACACCCTACCCCTGCGGCGTCTGCGTCGGCGTCTCGAGCCCGGACGACTGGTAAGACGCAGCGGCCATGCGCGGGCCCTTCGAAGCGTCCGTTCAGGCCGCCATCGCCGCAGGCGTCGAGTTCCTGCTCCAGCAGCAGGACAGCGATGGCTTCTGGCGTGAGTTCGATCTGGAGCCGGGCGCATCGGAAGCCTGGACGACGGCGTGGGTCGGATGGTGCCTGAGTCAGTCAGCGCCGAGAGGATGCACCCACGAGGTTCGCATCCGCAGCGCCTGCGGCCGCGCCGTGGCGGCACTCTGCCGCGCGCGGACGAAAGGCGGATGGGGCTATAACCGCGGCACCGGCGTGGACGCGGACACGACCGCCTGGGTCCTGCGTTTCCTGACCGCCTGCGGTTTCCGCCTCGACGCGCAGACGTACCTCGCCCCTTACATCGACGCGGGTGGCGGCGTGCACACGTTTCGGGAGCTCGACTTCGGCGCCTGGACCGACGCTCACGACGACGTCGCGGCGAATGTCGGACTGGCCCTCCTTGCAACGGCGTCGAAGCCGGTTGTCGATCGCGTTCAGCGGCGTCTCGCGGCACGTTTTCCCGGCGAGACCTACTGGTGGTCGACGCAGACGTACGGCGTGGCCTGGTCCCTTCGATTCCTCAACGTCAGCCACGGTCTTTCGAACGAGATTCGGTCGACGGCCTGCGGGTGGATCGGCGATCTTCCCGCGTCGGACTCGAGCTTCGAAGTCGTCCATCGACTCCTCGCCACTGCCGCGATCGATCGGTCGAGATCCGCGTCTCTTCCACTCGTCAATCGGCTGCTGGATCTGCGGGGATGCTGCGGCTGGCCGGGTTCGTCGTTTCTCCTCGTGCCCCCACGTGAGACCGGCGGTCCAGCTTCGCCGAATCCGGAACTGCGAGGCTTGCTGACGACCGCGATCTGCGTCAGGCTGCTGTCAGAATGGATGGGCTCCGTGTCAGGGCGAGGCGTGCGAAGTGCCTTCGGAAACATGCCATGGTGCGATCCTACGAAATCAGGAAGGTCTGCACCGACTCCAGGTAGCCGATGATCGGCCCCGTCAGGTTGATCGTGAAAAACAGCGTGCCCCCGGCGACGCCCGCCCAGAGAGCCGTCGCCTGCGCGTGATCGGAGGTCTCCCCGCAATACGCGGTGACGTTGCCCCAGGGTCCATGCATGTTCATGGTGATCTGGTAGCCGGAGAAGTTGCCGACAATCAGGTACGTCCCCGTCGCGGGCGCCGTGAAGCGAGCGTAGACGACGCTGCCGTCCCACTCTCCGACGCTCGGCCCTGTCTGCACGATGACGTCCATGAACACGAGATTCGACTCGCAGTCCCACCGACCGGGCTTGTAGACGTCCATGAACCCGGCGGGATCGAACGGATGCCGGGCGGTCAGCGTCATCGCCGCGGTTTCGGGCAGCGTCACCGCGTGATTCGAGAGCCGGCTGGCGACGTCGATCAACGACGTCCGCAAGACCGGCGCCACGCGGGGCGATTTGGCGGTTCGGCGCTCCTTGAGCGCCTCGGCGGAAAACACTTCGAAGGGGTCTGCGGCTGACTTCGTCATGATGCGAGTCTCCTCTCGGCCGCACTGAACGTGCGCTTACAAGAGGAAACGACGGCCGACGAGGAACCGAACGCCAGCCTGGATTAAGATTGATCCCACCTTGAACGTCCGCGCGTTGCTGGCGGCGGCGGCCGCCGCGCTTTCTGTCCTGTCCATCGCCCCTCTGGCTCAACAGACGGCCGCGCCACCCTACACGGTCGTGTCCCGCGACGCGCGGCGGGGCCTCGCGGTGCGTACGATCAACGGCCAGGAGATGTTCGCCCTCGACGATCTGGCCCGGCTCTTCAATCTGACGATCAAAGAAGATGCGCTCGCCGGCGGACTGACGATCGGCTCGGGCGCACAGACGATCGTCCTGTCGCCGCAGCAGGCGCTGGCGTCCGTCGCCGGACGCATGATTTCGCTCCCGGCGCCGCCCGTGCGCGACGGCCGCGCGTGGTACGTGCCGGTGGATTTCGTCGGCCGGGCGCTCGCGCCGGTGTCCGCCACCAAGCTCGAGCTGCGTAAGCCTTCCCGGCTGATCCTGATGGGAGACATCCGGTTCCCGCGCGTCGCGGCCCGCGTGGACCCGCAGGGCTCGGTGACGCGCGTCACGATCGACGTCGCGCCGGCGACTCCCCACACCGTGACGCAGGAGGGATCGCGCCTGCTCGTGCGGTTCGACGCCGACGCGCTCGACGTCGGCGAGCTGCGGCCATCGGGGACCACCGACACGCTCCAGGCGATCCGCGTGAACGACGCGCCGCAGACGATCACGCTCGACCTCGGGCCGCGCTTCGGATCGTTCCGCGCGTCGGACATCGCCGCGCCGGGCGGCGCCGCGCGGATCGTGATCGATCTCGCCGCGCAGGCGGAGCCGGCCGCGCCAGGAGCGCCGCCGCAGCCGCAGTCCCCCGCCGGTCCGCCGCCGGCCGAGACGCCGCCGCTGCTCGATCTCCCCCCGCAAGGCGGCCTCCGCACGATCGTCGTCGACGCGGGCCACGGCGGCGGGGACGTGGGAGCGAAGGGCGCCCAGGGGACGCTGGAAAAGACCGTCACGCTCAGCGTCGCGCGGCGGCTGAAGGCGGCGCTCGAAGCGCGTCTCGGCGTGCGTGTCCTCCTGACGCGCGACGGCGACCAGACCGTCGCCGCCGATCAGCGCGCCGCCGTCGCGAACAACAACAAGGCGGATCTCTTCATCAGCCTGCACGCCAACGCCTCGATCAGGCCCGCCGCGTCCGGCGCCCAAATCTTCTATCTGAGCCTGGCGGGCTATGGGGACGAGGCGCAGAGGGCATCCCGCGGCGCTGCGGAAACGCTGCCCGTCGTGGGCGGCGGGAGCCGCGACATCGAGATCATTCCGTGGGAGCTTGCGCAGGCGCGCCACATCGACCAGTCGGCGGCGTTCGCGCGCGCGATCGAGGGCACGCTTCGCGAGCACGTGCCGATGAGCCCGAGGGCGCTGCAGCAGGCGCCGATGCGGGTCCTCGTGGGCGTGAACATGCCGGCCATCCTCGTGGAGATGGGCTTTCTGAGCAGCGCGCCGCAGGAAGCGCTGCTCGCCGGCGACCCATTCCAGAACAACCTCGTGCAGGCGCTGGTCGAGGGCATCGTGCGCTACCGGGCCGGGACGCCGTCGGCTGGAGGCGCGGCGGCGCGATGATGGAACGCCGGACCGCCGTGCGGGCCGCGATTGCGGTGTTCGCGCTCGCGATGGGCTGGTTCCTTTTCATCGGCCTGCCGAAGTGGTACGGCCGCCCGCGGGAACGGCCCGTGGCCGCGACGGCGCCGCCGGCGCCGGCGGCGGGGCCCGCGGTCCGACGGATCACCGCGACGCTCTATTACCTCAGCGAAGACGGCATGTCGCTCGTGCCGTCACAGCGTGAAGTGCCCTTTGCCGCGAGCGTCGCGGACCAGGCGCGCGCGATCGTCGAGGCGCAGCTCGCGCCGGCGTCGCCTCTCGTATCGGCCCTGCCGGCCGAGACGACGCTTCGCGACGTATTCGTCACCGACCGCGGCGACGCGTTCGTGGATCTGTCCGGCGAGGCCGCGGCGAAGCACACGGGGGGCTCGCTGGACGAACTGTTCGCCGTCTACACGATCGTCAATGCCTTGACCGTCAATCTGCCCGCCGTGGCGCGGGTCCAGATCCTGATCGACGGCAAGGAAGTCGACACACTGGCAGGCCACGTGGACCTGCGGCATCCGCTCGCCAAGAGCCTGGACTGGGTACTTCATGACACGCACTGACGGACGTTCCCCCGCCGATCTCCGGCCGACGACGATCACGCCCGGCTACCTCGCGCACGCGGAAGGATCCGTGCTCATCGAAGTGGGGCGGACGCGCGTCATCTGCACGGCCAGCCTCGAAGATCGCGTGCCGCCCTTCCTCCGCAACACCGGCAAGGGCTGGGTGACGGCGGAGTACGGCATGCTGCCGCGCGCTACTTCGACGCGGACGCAGCGCGAGGCGAGCACCGGGAAAGTCGGCGGACGCACGCAGGAGATCCAGCGCCTGATCGGCCGCTCGCTGCGATCGGTCACGAAGCTGCCGGACCTCGGCGAGCGGACGATCTGGATCGACTGCGACGTCATCCAGGCCGACGGCGGGACGCGCACGGCGTCGATCACCGGCGGCTTCGTCGCGCTCGTGCTCGCGCTGCAGCGGATGCGCGAGCTCGCGCTGATCCGCGATATCCCCGTTACGGACTACGTCGCCGCCACCAGCGTCGGGATTGTCGGCGGCGCCGCGCTGCTCGATCTCGCGTACGACGAGGACTCGAAGGCGGAAGTCGACATGAACTTCGTGAAGACGGGCGACGGACGCTTCATCGAGCTGCAGGGCACCGCCGAAGGGCTCCCCTTCGATCGCCGCGCGCTCGACGCGCTCATGGAGCTCGCCGATGCCGGCATCGCGCAGCTCATCGACAGGCAGCGCTCGATCATTGGGCAGTTCCTCAAAAGATGAAACAGGAGGTCAGGAGCGATACATTCTTATTCGTGACGGACTCCTAAACTCTTGATCTCTTGCGAAGAAGAGACAACGCAAGAGGCCAGGAGGGCAGGAGCATACATATGTTCTGATGAACTCCTGATCTCCTTCCTATTGTGACGACTCCTGATCTCGTTAACTCCTGTGAACACACTGCTGATCGCTACCACGAACCGGGGAAAACTCCGCGAGATTCTCGATATCTTGAAGGACGTCCCCATCGAGCTCGTCACGCTCGATCGGTTTCCGGGCATCCCGGAACCCGACGAGACGGGCGCCACCTTCGCGGACAACGCGCGGCTGAAGGCGCTCTACTACTCGAACAAGACGGGCCTCCCCGCCGCGGCCGACGACTCCGGCCTCGAGATCGACGCGCTCGATAACCTGCCCGGCGTGCATTCGGCCCGCTGGCAGGGCACGGACTATCCGGCGAAGTTCGCCGCGATTTATCGCGAGCTGGCGGTTCGGCGGCAGACGAGGAGCCCGGCGCGTTTCGTGGCGCACGTCGCCGTGGCCGATCGCGATCGCATTCTTTTCGAAGCGGCCGGGACGATCGACGGAGAGATCGCCCCCCGCCCGAGCGGCGAGCGCGGATTCGGCTACGACCCCATCTTTTACTACCCGCCCTACGGCCGGACGCTGGGCGAGGTCGAGGGTGATAAGAAAGCAGCAGTCAGCCACCGCGGCAAGGCCTTCCGGGCGCTGCGCGATTGGATCGTCGGCCATTCAAACCATCCCTGACCCCGCGTCCATCTAACCGGGCATGAAGCACCTCCTATTCGTGACCGGTCTGGCCCTGGCGATGCCGGGTGCCCAATCGACCGCCAGCACCGTCGAAGGCACGTGGCGGGCCGAGGCCAACAACTACTGGACGCGCGCGGACGGCGAGCGCTGGATCTCCCTCCAATTGCGGTACGACGACAGCAACACCGGCATCGGCGTGCCGGAGCACGAGCTGCCGGGGCTGGCGGACGCGCGCGGCGACGGGCCGCTGCGCTTCACGCTGCGCCGCGACGCGGGCACGTTCGATTTCACCGGCCGCATGTCGTACGGCCGCGCGAGCGGCGACTTCCGGTTCGCCTCGAATCCCGACTTCGCGCCCGGCATGGCGAAGCTCGGCATCGAGCGCCTGTCGGACCGCGACGTCTGGCGCTCGGCGATCCACGACATCAGCCGGGACTACGCCCGCGACATGCAGCAGCAGGGCGTCGGCAAGCTCGACATCGACGAGCTCGTGCAGATGCGCATCCACGGTGTCACCCCCGAATTCATCGCGGCGATGCGCGACCTCGGCTACAAGGATCTGCCGATCCGCAAGCTGGTCGAGCTGCGGATTCACGGCGTGACGCCGGACTACATCCGCGCCATGAGGGATCTCGGCTTCAAGAACCAGGACCTCGACGACTTCGTCAAGTTCCGCATCCACGGGGTGACGGCGGATTTCGTCAAGGGCTGGACGGATCTGGGGTACCGCAACCTGAGCGCCGAAGACTACGTGACCATGCGGATTCACGGCGTCACCACGCAGATGGTCCGGGACCTCAACGCGCTCGGCTACAAGGATCTGGCGATTTCGGATCTCGTCAAGATGCGGATCCACGGCGTGACGCCGGAGTACATCAAGCAGATGCGCGATGCGGGGTACCCGGGGATCAAGATCGACAAGCTGGTGCAGTTCCGGATCCACGGGGTCGACGAGGATCTGGTGCAGCGCGCGAAAGCGCACGGCTTCAAGGATCTCTCGCCCGACGACCTCATCGACCTCGCCATCCACGGCCGGCGGTGGCTCCGCGGACTCTGACGGCCCCCAGGTCCCCCGGCCCCCGGCCCCCGGCCCCCGGTCACCAGCCCGTGCAGCCTCGAATCAACAGGATGAGCAGCACGGTGCCGGCGACCGAGATGGCGATCGATCCGGCGCAGCCGAAGCGGTTCGAGAAGAAGACGAACATTACCGCGTCCCTTCGAGCGGAACGCGGATGCCGAAATCGCGCGGAGATTGCGGTCCGACGCGCACGGCCACCGCGGAGCCGTGCCCGTAGATCGCGCCGTGATCGTCGCGCCGATTGCTGTCGACGCTGTAGATGACGTACCCGCCCGAGTCCGAGCGATAGACGAGCGGTTCCGCAGAAAAGGGATCCTGTGGAACGCCCGCCAGCAACGCGGGCGTCAGGGCGGCGAGCGACGCGGGCGGCGCCTCGTCATGCGCGCGGCGGTAGCGTTCGACGGCGATCGCCGCCGCGGCGATCCGTCGCGCTGCGAGATCGAGCGCGGCGTCGCGCAGAGACATCTGCGCCAGCCCGATCGGAAAGGCGCCCGAGAACAGCAACCCGAACCTGCCCGGCCGGCGCTGTACGGCCTCTTTGATGCGCCGCTCGATCGATCCCGCGGCCTCCCACCGCGCCGGCCATGGTTCGCGCGCAATCGCGATCGCCTCGTCGAACGACGCGACGCGCAGCCGCGTGCCGCGCGCCATGAACGGGTGAACCAGCCGCATCGCGGCCGCCGCCGTCAGGCCGGGCGGCCGGTCATCGACGGCATCGATCGCGCGGGCGCGGTCCAGCATCAGGCCCTCGAGGAGCGCGTCTTCGTCGGGCCACTCGTCGAACGCCCGCTGCAGCGCGGCCAGCCGCGTCTCGTCCAACGAGCCGTGCCGCAACAGAATCCGAAAGCTTCCCAGCAGCCGCGACGCATGGCGCGCGCGATACGCTGGCAGCTTGAGCGCCCGTTGAAGGCGCACGGCGGGCACGAGCGCCGCCGCCGCGGCCGCGCCGTCGCCGCGGACCGCGAGCAGATCGGCGCGCAGGCAGGCGAGCGATCCGAGCTCGAGCAGCGGAATCGCGTTCTCGTACAACGCGCCGTGGTCGGCATCGAAACCCTGAAAGTCGAGCGGCGTCGCTCGATCGAGCAGTTGGAGCGCCGGATCGTCGCTGCGATAACTCGCCTCGATCTCCGGCAGGCCGATCTCCGTCCCGCCCGGCTTGTCGACGTCGAGCCGCGACGCTCGATTGTTGTCGTCTGCCGCTTTCTCGCGGGCGAGGTCCGCCGCTTCCGCGTACAGGCGGGCCGCTTCGGTTTGCTCGGGCGTCCGCTGGCGGGCTTCCCAGTAGTCGACGCTCACCGGCTCGCCGCGCGCCTGAATGGCGGCGACGAGGCGGGACCAGCGGACCGCTTCGACGCGGTCCCAGGCGATGTAACCGACGAAGGCCAGCGCGAGCGCGACGAGCAGAATCCGTCGAAGCCTGCGCACGCGGTTACATCAGTCGACGCGCAGCGCGTCTGCTGGCTGAATGCGCGTCGCGGATCGCGCCGGGATCCAGCAGGCCGCGGCGGCGACGCAGAGAAGAAATGCCGTGACGCCCGCGAAGCTGAGCGGGTCGGTCGCGGTCACGCCGAAGAGCAGCGTCCGCAGCACGCGCGTCAGCGCGAACGCGCCGGCCACGCCGAAGGCCGCGCCGACGCATGCCAGCGCGAGGCCGTTCGACAGGACCTGCCGGAGCACGTCGGCGGGGCGCGCGCCGAGCGCCATCCGGATGCCGATCTCGCGCGTACGGCGCACGACCACCTGCGACAGCACGCCGAAGATTCCGGCAGCCGTCAGCGCGAGCGCGATCGCGGCAAACGCGCTCATGAGCGTCAGCACGAAGCGCTGTCGCGCGAATGCTTCCGCGTACAAGTCGGAGGCCAGCACGACCTTCTCGATCGGTTGCCTGGGATCGACCGCCGCGATCTGCCGCTTGATCTCGGGGAGCGCGCGGGCCGGATCCTGCGCGCGCACGATCAGCATTCGCCATGCGTAACTGCGCCGGCGTGGCGCCGTCGGTACGGGCCCGGTCGAAGGGCCGACCGCCCATGGCTCGTAGAACTGCAAGTCCGTCCGCGCGTCGTCTGGACTCCGCGTTTCGACGTTTCCTGCGACGCCCACAACGGTCCGCCAGGTCGAGCCGAGACGGAAGCGGCGGCCCACGGCCGTCCCGTCCGGCCACAGCCGGGTGGCCAGTCCCGCGCTGACGACCGCAACGCCCTGAGGATCGCCCGGCTCGAACGACCGTCCGGCGATCAGCGGAATGCGCAGCGTGCGAAAGAACGTCGGCGACACCGTGTTGAACGGGATCAACACGTCCCGCGGCGAGGCCTCGCGTCCTTCCCCCTGCAGCTCGCCCCACGAGAAGCCGCCTTGCGTGGGGGGCATCCCCGACGCGACGGCCGCGTCTGACACGCCAGCCACTCCGCCGAGACGTTCAAATAGCGCGTCGAAGAACGCCGCCCGCGATGCCGCCCCGGGATAACGATCGGTCGGCAGATCGACGTGGATCGTGACCAGGCCGGCAGGATCGAAGCCCGGCTCGATCGCGGCGAGCTTCGTCATCGTCCGCGCCATCAGGGCAGCGCCGATCAGGAGGATCAGGGAAAAGGCCACCTCGCACACGACGAGCGCCGACGGCGTGAGGCCGTACGCGGATCGCGCCGCGGACGAGGAGGCCCGCAGCGTCGCTTCGACGCTGGCGGCCGAGCCGCGCAGCGCGGGCAGCAGGCCGATCGCGAGGCCCGTCAACAGCGTCATCGCGGTTGCGACGGCGACGACGCGTCCGTCGACCTCCACGGGACTCGTCATGCGCACGCCGAGGCCGGCCGGAGCGGCTCTCATCACCGCGCTGACGCCCCAATTCGCCAGCACGACGCCGAGCGCGCCGCCCGCGCCCGCCAGCAGGACGGTCTCGGTCAGCACGCCGCGTATCAGGCGCGCGCGCCCGGAGCCGAGGGCGGAACGAATCGCCATCTCCCGCAGCCGCGCCGGCGCATGCGAGAGGAAGAGATTCGCCACGTTTGCGCACGTGATGAACAGCACGAACGAGACCGCTCCGAGAATCACGAACAGCGCCGTCCTCGTCGTCTGATCCACCGTCGCGACGAGTTTCTTCTGGACGTGGAGGTCCCACGTGCGCGCCAGCGGCGCGGCCTTCTGCATGCGATCGGCGAGGGCGTCCGCGATCCGCTGCGCGTCCGCCAGGGGGACGCCGCGCGCCAGGCGCGCCACTCCGTAGAAACTGCGCAGCGACGCATCTCCGCGGCTGGCTTCGATATCCACGGGGATCCAGACCGTCTCACGCTCGTTCATCAGTCGGAATCGCCGCGGCATCACGCCGACGATCGTGTAGTCCTGATCGTTGAGCGTCAGGATTCGTCCGAGCGCGTCGGGCTGCGCGGCGAAGCGGCGCCGCCAGACGTCCTCAGCGATGATGACCGTCCGCTGTCCGCCGGGCCGGCCGTCGCCCGACATGAACCCGCGGCCGAGCCGCGGCTCGACGCCCAGCATGGCGAACAGCCCCGTGCTGACCGCGAATCCCGAAATCCGCTCGGGCTCGCCGTCGCCCGTGACGTCGAACTGCAGCGGCATTGCCGCCTCGAACCGCTCGAACAGCGCCGGCTGGGCCTGCCAGCCCGCGATCTTCTCGGGCGTCAGGCTGTTGCCGCCGCCGCGCGCGGCGCGGCTGGTGTCCCAGACGTCGACGAGCCGATCGGCATACGCGAACGGCACGGGTCGCAGGAGGAGCTGATCGACGACGCTGAAGACAGTGGTGGCCGCGCCGATGCCGACAGCGACGATCGCGATCAGCAGCGCCGTGTAGCCGGGACGGCCAAGAAGACGCCGGACGGCGAAACGCAGATCATCGGTCATCGGTCACCAGGCGTCGGGTGTCGGGTGTCGGGTATCGGGTGTCGGGTATCGCCCGTTATCCGATCCGCTCCAACTGCTTGAGATGATGGATATCGTGTCCTGCGAGCTGTGCCGCGATCCATTCGGGCGTGAGGTCGCCGTACTCGGGATGGCTGAACGTCCGACGACGCTGCGCCGGCGACAGCCCGTTGAACATGGCGACGTTGAGACGGCGAAGCGCCGTGTAGGCGTCGAGCGCGGTTGGGCCGTCCGCATGATCGTCCAGCTCCAGCCACGCGTCCTGATTGAACGCCTGCGCCGCGTAGCCGTCCTGCGACGCCGCGAACCGCGCCCTCGTCGTCAGCGCCAGCTCGGTCTGGGCGAGATGCACCAGCACGCGCCGCGCGCTCCATTTGCCAGGCGCGTAGCTCCGTTCCCAGCGGTCGGCCGGCCACTTCTCCACCAGCGCGCGAATCCGCTGCGGCGTCTCCGACAGCGCGCGCAACGGATCGAGCCCGCCAAGATCGTCCGCATAAGGATTCGGTTTCATGTGGAAATGTGGAAATGTGGAAATGTGCTCTAGACTACCAAATTCCCGGATTTCCTATCACATTTCCATTTCCAGATTTCCAAATACTTCAGAATCCCGGCCGCAGGCTGAACTGCCAGAGCCAGCCGCGTCCTGGGCGATCCAGCGGGCGGACGTAGTCGATCTGGGCGACGGCGAAGCCGAGCACGTTGACCCGCGCGGCGGCGCCGATGCTTCGGACCAGATCGCTGTTCGAGCCGGTCAGGCGCAGCGGGGTGCTGCGGCCCCAGGCGGCGCCGGCGTCCGTGAAGACCGCGAGCTCCACTGGCAGCGGGCCGTAGAAGTTGCTGCCGCCGAACGCGCCCCACAACGGGAACCGCAGCTCGGCGTTCGCCACGATCATCCGCGAGCCGATCAACTTGTCGAAGACCGGACACGAACCGTCCGCCGCGTTGCCGCACTCGCTCGAGAGGAACGATCCATAGTCGTAGCCGCGCACCAGATCCGGATAGCCGATGAAGACCGGCGTCAGAAGCGGATCCTCGGCGCTTCTTCCATAGCGGCCGTAATACATGCCGCGCAGCGCACCGGTGAATGGGCGCGCGGGCATGAGATAGGTGCGGTAGTCCACGAGCGCCGACCCGTAGCTCACGCTTCCCGACGTCTGATCGATCTGCAGCCTGTATCGGGACCCGCGAATGGGGCTCGTCGCGC
The DNA here is from genome assembly GCA_035495955.1 of Vicinamibacterales bacterium. Classification (GTDB taxonomy): domain Bacteria; phylum Acidobacteriota; class Vicinamibacteria; order Vicinamibacterales; family 2-12-FULL-66-21; genus JAICSD01. The sequence goes on from DATJFE010000020.1 coordinate 17,026, forward strand.
CGAAGATCGACGTATCGTAGACGAACGCGGAGGACACGATGCCGAGATTCAGATTCGGAAAGCGGCTGAGCGTCTGCGTGTCCTGGGAGAGCGCCTGCCCGCTGTTCAGATCGAAGGTCCGCGTCGTCACATCCTCTTTGCCGCCAATCTGCCGCAGGCCGCCCGTGAATTCGATCCGCTGCGCGCGGCTGAAGGGATAGGCGGCGATCGCCGAGAGGCCGCGATCGGTTTGAATGATGCGCTGCTCCTGCTCGACGCCGACCAACTGGCCGCCACCGGCGTCCGCGATGCCCTCCGCAAAGCCTCGCAGCACGTACGGCGTCTGATCGAACGCCGCGCCCCAGTTCCACCGGTGCGTGCGATCCAGGTACATCAGCGATCCGCCCGCTTCGTCGAAACGGCTCGTCATCTGCACCGCGCCCGCGAAGGTATGGTTGCCGAGGACGTCGCTGAAGGAGGCCGCGATGCCGCCGCCGACGTACGTGCCGAAGCTGTCGACGCCGACGCCGACGCTCGGCTGCCCCAGATAGTCGAGCGACAATTTGGGACGGTACGCTTCGGTCGGATACGCCGTCGCCTCGCTCGGCAGGCCGGCAACCTGATTGCGCAAGTACGCATACACGACGCCCTCGCCCGTCGTCCGCGGCGGGAGGATGCCTGCGTTGCGCCCCAGGCGTGTCTCCGTCCCCGACGTCGTGGTCTGCGCGGCGGTGTCGAGCGAATAGATGTTGTAGCCGCCCTCCTCGTACACGCTGAACGCGAGGCGCGACGCGCTCACCGACAGCGCCGGACTCAGCTCGGTCACGCCCGACGCGCCCGTCAGCAGATTCGTGATCTGCGTCGTCGCGCGCGTGTCCAGGTCCAGGCGATAGATGTTCGAGATGCCTTCGCGATCGGAGATGAAATACAAGGCGCGGCCGTCGGGCGTCCATTGCGGATTGATGTTCTTCGCGTTGCCGAAACCGCCGGCTTCACGCACCTGCCCGCTCGCGGCGTCGACCAGCGCGAGGCGCAGATTGCCCGGGGTCAGATCGCCGATGTTGCCCGAAAACCGATCGGTGCTGATGGCAATCGACTGCCCGTCGGGCGACCAGGCCGGCTGCAGCTCGGTGTAGGCGTCGTTGGTCAGCCGCCGCAGCGCGTTCGAGCCGAGGTCGTACACGAACAAGTCGTTGAGGCCGCCGGCGAGCCCCGAGAATGCGATGCGGTTACCGTCGGGCGACCACGTGGGGTTGAGAATCTCGTCGACGTCTTTCAGATCGATCTCCCGCTCGCGATGGCCGCTTTCGATGTCGACGACCTCCAGCACCGGATGGCCGCCGCTCAGAGCAGGAAAGGCGAACCGCCTCCCGTCGCGGGACCAGCCGCCGGCCGACTCGATGAACTCGATGCTCTCGAGATGCGGATTCGTGGCGGTGTCGGTGATCTTCCGGATCACCTTGCCGGTCGCGGCGTCGGCGACGTAGAGATCGATCGAAAACAGATCGCGCGACGAAAAGAACACGACCTTCGATCCGTCCGGACTGAGCTCAGGGCTCACGTTGAGTCCGCCCTTGCCCGTAGCATCGACGATCAGGGGATGCGCGAACGCGACGGGCATCCGCGTCGACTCGGCGACCGGCCGGTACGCGGCGATCGTCGCGTCGTGCCACTGCTGCGAGAGATTCTTCGACGACACGCCGAGCACGCGCTGAAACGCGCCCTTGTAGCCGTCGCGGCCGACGCCCGCGCGCAGCAGGTTGCTGATGGTGGCATCGCCGTACTTCCCGCCGATGTAGGCCCAGAGCGCCTGTCCGTAGCGATAGGGGAAATACTTCGGATTGTCGAGCTTGTCGATCGTGGGAAACCGATCGCGCCGGATCGCGTCGCGCATCCACATCGCCGTATTCGGATCGTCGGGGCCGATCGACAGGTATTCGGCCATCCCTTCGATAAACCACAGCGGGAGCGCCATCGCGCCGGCGGATCCCGCGGCGGCGTTCGTAGCATTCGTGTTGGTGATGTCGTATTGGAATGCATGGACGAGCTCATGGCCGATCACGTGGTCGGTCGCCTGGATGGGGCCGGCGAAGGGCAGAACGATACGCCGCTTGTAGGCTTCGGTCACGCCGCCCGTGCCTTCGCCGAGGTGCTCGTCGACCACGTTGGTCTGGCGGAACTGCGACCCGCTGCCATAGAGCACCAGCGTCTGCCGGTTCCTCAACTGATGTGAAAAGATGGCAGACAGCCGCGTGTACCATCGCTCAGCCATTCGTCCGGCCATGCGTGCCGCGTCGGCCTCCTCGGCGTAGTAATACACGTCGAAATGCGGCGTCTTCAGGACCTGGAATTTGAACGAGCGGTACTGAACTTTGTTCTGTCCGAAATATCCGATTTGCGCCGCCGCGGGCGCGGCCAGCGAGATCGCGAGGAGCGTTGCCAATGACCGCAGGATTGCCTTCACGAGAGCCTCCACGAACCGGTAATCGGGCCTCGTGCAACCGCTGTACCTTGTCCGCGTACTCCGCGTATTCCGCGTATTCCGCGTATTCCGCGTACTCCGCGTACTCCGCGTACTCCGCGGCAGAGAACAATCCGCGTACTCCGCGGCAGGGAACAATCCGCGGCTGAGCTCCGTCCACTTATGAAGCCAGCCTGCCCTCCGGAGGTCCCCTTGGGCCGTTTCCGCGTATTGCTCGTCCTGCTCACGGCCGCGATCTGTCCTGCTGCGGCGCTCGCGCAGCGCGCGCAGACGACGCCGGCCGCGGCGTCCACCGATCTCGACAGCTTCATGGCCAGCGCGCTCCAGCGCCGCGACATCGATCGAAAAGTGCTGAGCGACTACGTGCTCGACGAAGTGGAGACGTTCGAGGTCCTCGGGCCCGGGCGCGTCCCGGTCGCACGGTTGCGTCGCGAGTACACGTGGTACGTGCGCGACGGCGTTCACGTCCGCAGTCCGGTCCGGTTCGACGGCGTACCGATCCCCGAGTCGGACCGGCGCGCCTACGAAGACAAGTGGATGAAGAGCGAGATCAATCGGCGGAAGTCCCGGACCGAGCGCGACGCGAAGCGCGCGGAACAGGGACAGGGACCGGCCGTGAGCGCGCCGTCGATCAACGAGCCGCGCTTCGTCTCCGAGTCCTACTTCATGGACTTCAAGTTCGAGCCCGGCAACTACTATCTGGCCGGCAAGGAAACGCTCGACGGGCACGAAGTCCTCAAGGTCGACTACCTGCCGACGAAGATGTTCGACGAGAACGACGAATCGAGGAAGACGGATCCGAAAAAGGAGACAAAGGGAGAAAGGAAGGAGCGCGAATCCGACCAGGTCATCGATCGCAAGATGGACAAGACGTCGCAGGTCACGCTGTGGGTCGATCCCCTCTCACACCAGATCGTGAAGTACACCTTCGACAACGTCTGGCTCGATTTCCTGCCGGGCGGATGGATCGTGAAGATCGACGACCTGCGCGCGTCGATGCAGATGGGCCAGCCGTTCCCCGGCGTGTGGCTGCCACACAACGTCTCCATCCACGCCGGACTCACCGCGGCGGTCGGCTCAATGGAGCTCCAGTATCACCGGGAGTTCTCGAACTATCGCAAGGCCGACGTCACGTCGAAAGTCAAAGTGCCGAAGGACGGCAGCCGTTGACCGCCGCGCTGGTCGCGCTCGCCCTGTTCGTCCAGGCGCCGGCGGAGAAGATCGCGGAAATCCGCGTCCATGGCAACGTCACGATGCCCGACGCGCTGGTGATCCAGTTGGCCGGCGTCGCCGTCGGAGGGACGCTCGACGCGGACGGAATCGCCGCGATCGAAAAACGGCTGCGCGACAGCGGACGCTTCGACGAGGTCCAGGTCCGCAAGCGCTATCGGACGCTCGCGATGGACGAGGTCGCGCTCGTGGTTCTCGTCCACGAGAAACCCGGCGTCACGCAGACGGGCGAGCCGCCGAGCCTGCTCCGCCAGCTTCGCACGCGGCTGATGTTCTTCCCGATCCTCTATTACGACGATGGGTATGGGTGGACGTACGGAGCGCAGACGAGCGTCGTGAACGTCTTCGGCAAAGGCACGCGAGTCGCGGTTCCGCTGTCGTGGGGCGCGACCAAGGCGGCGCGGCTCGACGTCGATCGCACCTTCAAGTCCGGTCCGCTGACGCGCGCCACCGCGTCGTTCGGCATCCAGCAGCGCGAGAATCCGCATTTCCTGGTCGACGACCGCCGCGTCTCGCTGAAGGGGCGCGCCGAGCGCCGGTTCTTCAACGTCTTTACTCTGGGGACCGACCTCACCCGGACGCAGCTGACGTTCGAGCCGACGCACGACCGCTTCTGGACGCCCGCGGCCGACGCGACGATCGACACGCGGCGCGATCCGGCGTACCCGTCCGACGCCGTGCTCGCGCAGATCCGCTGGAGCCGCCTGAGCGCGATCGGGACGACGGCCTTCGGCCCGTCGGGATCCAGCATCGATCGCTACATGCTCGACGGGCGCGGATACAAGCGGCTGTTCGGCCAGAACGTTCTCGCGCTCAGGACCGAGTACGACACGGCGTCGGGGCCGCTCCCGCCGTACGAGCAGTACCTGCTCGAGGGCTGGCAGCTCCGCGGCACGCGGGCCGGCGCGTTCGCCGGCGACAAGCGCTTCATCTGGTCCGCCGAAGTCCGCATGCCGCTCTCGTCGCCGCTCGACACCATCGGCCGCGCGGGCCTGAACGTCTTCCTCGACGGCGCGACCACCGCGCTGCACGGTCAGCGCATCTTCGACCAGCGCGAACAGCACGGCGCTGGCGCCGGGCTCTGGATGATCCTCACCGTCTTCCAGTTCAACGTCGAGGTCGCGCATTCGCTCGAGGGCCACGGCACGCGCCTGCAGTTCGGCACGGGGTTCTCGTTCTGAAATCTTTGGCAGGAGTGTTAGGAGATCAAGAGCGGTGTGTCCTGATCTTCTACCCTCTTGCGACATCAGGACGTTTCTCCTGATCTCCTGGCCTCCTGCAATCGGTACCGGCTTCGCGGTCTGAAGTATTTTGCAGGAGACAAGGAGATCAGGAGCTCGGTCTCCTGATCTCCTACTTCTCCTGCGACGTCTGGGAGTGTTGTTTTCCCTGATCTCCTGGCCTCCTGCAATTGGCACCGGCTTCGCGGTCTGAAATATTTTGGAGAAGACAAGGAGATCAGGAGCTCGGTCTCCTGATCTTCTACGCTCCTGCGACGTCGGGGGTGTTGTAAGACGGCCTCAAACGCTTCTGATATTCTTGCGGCCGCATGAGCGTCAGTACGGCGGGCGTCGTGGACGCCGCCAACCAGCGCAACGCCGTCCTCGCGGGGTTTCTCGGCTGGACGCTCGATGCGTTTGACTTCTTCATCCTCACGCTCGTCATCGAGGACCTGGCGCACGCGTTCTTTCCGGGCTCGCCGCTCGAGCAGTCGCGCCCGCGCATCGCGCTCGCGATCACCCTGACGCTGGCCATGCGCCCGATCGGCGCCGTCGTCTTCGGCCTGATGGCCGATCGCTTCGGACGGCGCATCCCGCTGATGCTCAACGTCATCTTCTACGCCGTCATCTCCGTTCTCTGCGGCTTCGCCCAGACCTACTGGATGTTCCTCGTCCTGCGGATGCTGTTCGGGATCGGCATGGGCGGCGAATGGGGCGTGGGCGCGTCGCTGGCGCTCGAGTCGGCGTCGCCGAAGATCCGCGGCCTGCTCTCGGGGCTGCTGCAGGAGGGCTACGCGATCGGAAACCTCCTGGCCGCGCTCGCGTTTCGGACGATCTACCCGTGGGCGAACGCCCATTATCCGGGCAACGGCTGGCGCGTCATGTTCTTCCTGGGCGGGCTTCCCGCGCTGCTCTCGCTGTTCATCCGCGCGCGCGTGAAGGAATCGGCCGCCTGGCACGAGCACCGGACCGACTGGGCGTCGTACAAGAAGGTGGTCGTGCAGAACGGCCGGCGCTTCTTCTACCTCGTGCTGCTGATGACGATGATGAACTTCATGTCGCACGGCACGCAGGACATGTATCCGACGCTGCTGCGGACCTTCGGCTACGGCAAGGCGCGCATCGCCGACATCACCATGCTCTCCATGGTCGGCGCGGTGCTCGGCGGCCTCGCCTTCGGCTATTACTCGGATCGCTCGGGCCGCCGCCGCGCGATGATCACGGCCGCGAGCTGCGGGCTCGTCGTGCTGCCGTTGTGGATCGCCGGGTTCAGCCCCTGGACGACGATCGTCGGCGTCTTCCTGATGCAGTTCTTCGTGCAGGGCGCCTGGGGTGTGATTCCCGCGCACATCAACGAGCTCGCCCCGCACACGGCGCGGGCGTTCTTCCCCGGCTTCGCCTACCAGCTCGGCGTCATGTGCGCCTCGTCGATACCCTACATCGAGTCGGCGCTCGGCGAGATGTTCACCTACAAGCAGGCGATGGGCGGTCTGATGGTCGCCGTCTTCCTTGGGGCGATCGTCGTCACGTGGCGCGGCCCGGAAGCCCACGGCGTCAGCTTCCGGAAGGCTTAGAACCTTCTACTTTCCGCGCAGCCGCGCGACCGGTCCGTCGACCCCGTTGGGCAGTTGCTCGTTGGCGAGCTGGTCGTCGTCTCGCACCTCTTTCTTGAGTCGGGCGAGCTCCGCTTTCAGCGCGGCGGTCAGCGCCTCCTGTCCCGGCTGTCCGTACAGGTTGTGCATCTCCTGCGGGTCGTTGACGAGATCGAACAGCTCCCACTGATCCTTCTTCCAGAAGTAGATCAGCTTGTGCGTGCGGGTGCGGACGCCGTAATGCGCACGCGTGTTGTGATCGCCCGGATCGTGGTAGTAGCGGTAGTACATCGACGTCCGCCAGCCCGGCGGCGTTCGGCCGCGCAGCAGCGGCAGCAGACTTCTGCCCTGCATCGCGTCGGGAACGGCCACGCCGGCCGCGTCGAGGAACGTCGGCGCGAAATCGACGTTCAGCGCCATTGCATCGATCCGTGTTCCGGGTTTGATGGCCGCCGGCCAGCGCACGAGAAACGGCATGCGCAGCGATTCTTCGTACATGAAACGTTTGTCGAAGAGACCGTGGTCCCCGAGGAAGAACCCCTGGTCGCTCGTGTAGATGACGATGGTGTTCTTCGCCAACCCGTTCCGATCAAGGAATTCGAGCACGCGGCCCACGCTGTCGTCCACCGACTGCACCGTCGCGAGGTAATCCTGCATGTAGCGCTGGTACTTCCAGCGCGCGAGCGCTTCGCCGGTGAGCGTGACCGTCTTCCCATCCACCTGCGTGGCCACCGAATCCGGTTTCGTGTTGAGCCACACGTTCCGGTCGCGGCCCTCCAGTTCCGGTGGGGGCGTCAGCTTGAGATCCCGCCGCGTCAGGTCTTTTGCAACCCGCTGCATGTTCTCGTGCAGTGCATCGGTGCGTGTCTCGTACGTATCGTTGAGCGTCTCGGGTTCAGGAATCCACTGCCCGCTGAAATGCGCCGCGTGCTGGGCGTCGGGTTCCCAGGGACGGTGCGGGGCCTTGTGATGGAGCATCAGGAAGAACGGCTTGTTCTTCGGGCGCTGCCGAATGAAGTCGATGCCGAGCTCCGTGAGCACATCCGTGACATAGCGTCCCGTGTACGTCTTCTCGTCGGCCGCGGTATAGAACACCGGATCCATGTACACGCCCTGCCCAGGCAGAATCTCCCAGTGGTCGAATCCGGCCGGGTCGCTCCCGAGGTGCCACTTGCCGATCATGCCGGTGTAATACCCGGCCGCCTGCAGCAGCTTCGCGACCGTCATCCGGGAGCTGTCGAACCGGTTGAACATCGTCACGCCGTTCAGGTGCGAGTACTGTCCGGTGAGGATCGTCGCGCGGCTGGGGGTACAGATGGAGTTGGTGGCGAAGACATTCGTCAGGATGGCGCCCTCGCGCGCCAGCCGATCGATGTTGGGCGTCTTGTTGACGTGCGATCCATACGCGCCGATGGCGTGCGCGGCGTGATCGTCCGACATGATGTAGATGATGTTCGGACGCTCGGCCGCCGGCGCGCGCAACATGCCGAAGACGCAGAACACGGCCAGTGCGCTAAATGCCGAGAGCGATGGAGGCAGGCGCATGGCGCGCATAGTAGCAGCGATCGACTACAATCCGCAGACAGCTCTTTCGGAGGTGCTCGATGAAGCGTCAGCTTTCCGTCGCTACGCTCGTGGCTCTCAGCCTCTCGGCGGCGCTGGCCGTCAACTCCGGCGTGCGGGCGCAGGAACGGCGCTCGCCGAACCTGCTGACGACCGATCACTACATGGATCTGGAGCGCGTCAGCGACGCGCAGATCGCGCCCGATGGATCGCGCATCATCTACACGCGGCAGCACGCGAACGTGCTGGAGGACAAATGGGATTCGGAGCTGTGGATCGTCAATCTCGACGGATCGCAGAACCGCTTCTTCGTCAAAGGCAGCGGCGCGCGATGGTCGCCCGACGCCAGGCGTGTCCTCTATCTGGCCGACGGCGAACCGAAGGGATCGCAGGTCTTCGTCCGATGGGTCGACGTGGACGGACCGGCGACGCCGGTGACCCACGTGACCGAGACGCCGCGGAGTCCGCGCTGGTCGCCCGACGGCAAGACGATCGCGTTTTCGATGTTCGTGCCCGAGAAAGGCGAGCTGAAGATCACGCTGCCGACCGAGCCGACGGGCGCGAAGTGGACGTCCGCGCCGCGCTACGTCCAGAACCTGCACTACCGTCAGGATCAGGTGGGCTTCCTCGAGGACGGCTACATCCATCTCTTCGTCGTGCCCGCCGACGGCGGCACGCCGAAGGCGCTCACCGAAGGCAAGTGGAGCGTCGGCGCGGGCAGCGAGCTGCGCGGCGCCGCGACGATCGAGTGGACGCCCGACGGCAAGAGCATCCTGTTCGAGGGCCTTCGCGATCCGGACGCCGAACGGAAGTATCAGACGTCGCAGATCTACGCCGTCGACGTCGCCAGCGGCGCCATCCGCGAGGTCGTGAGCACGGCCGGCGCGTGGGGGCGTCCCGCGATCTCGCCCGACGGCCGCCAGGTCGCCTTCAGCGGCTATCCGGCGTCCGGAAAGACCCACACCGTCAGCGATCTCTACGTGATACCGATCGCGGGCGGAACGATGAAGCAGATCTCGGGCGATCTGGATCGCGACCCGATCAATCCGCGCTGGGCTCCGGATGGCAGCGGTGTGTTCTTCGACGCCCAGGACCGCGGGTCGCAGAACGTGTATTTCGCGCCGATGGCAGGCGGCGCGGTGAAGGCGGTGACGTCAGGGACGCACATCCTGACGCTCGATTCCGCGTCGAAGGATCTGATGGCGGCGGGCACCGAATCCGATCCCGATCATCCTCAGGATGTCGTGAAGTACAGCCTGAAAGCGCCGTCCCAGGCCACGAAGCTGACCGGCGTGAACGACGATCTCCTGGCCGGCAAGCAGCTCGCGAAGACGGAAGAGATCTGGTACACGTCGGCGAACAACACGAAGGTGCAGGGCTGGATCGTGAAGCCGCCGGCGTTCGACGCGTCGAAGAAATATCCGCTGATCCTCGAGATTCACGGCGGCCCCTTCTCGATGTACTCCGTGGCGTTCAACTACATGTTCCAGAACTTCGCCGCGAACAACTTCGTCGTGCTCTACACGAACCCGCGCGGCAGCACGGGATATGGGAGCGCGTTTTCCGACGGGATCAACCACAACTATCCCGGCCCCGACTATGACGACCTCATGGCCGGCGTCGACTCGGTCGTCGCCAAGGGCTACGTCGATCAGTCGCGGATGTACGTCTCGGGCTGCAGCGGCGGCGGCGTGCTTTCGAGCTGGGTCATCGGCCACACGAACCGCTTCGCCGCCGCCGCCGTCCGCTGCCCGGTGATCGACTGGCTCAGTTTTGCGGGGCACACCGACATTCCGCTCTTCACGTACAGCTTCTTCAGCAAGCCGTTCTGGGACGACCCGCAGCCGTGGCTGCAGCACTCGTCGCTGATGTACGTCGGCAATGTGACGACGCCGACGCTGCTGATGACGGGCGTGCTCGACCGGCGGACGCCGATGCCGCAGACGGAGGAGTTCTACGCGGCGCTGAAGATGCGCGGCGTGCCGGCGGCGATCCTGCAGTTCAACGACGAGTACCACGGCACGGGATCGAAGCCGTCGAACTTCATTCGCACGCAGCTCTATATGATGGCCTGGTTCAACAAGTACACGCGCGCGGTCGGAGGCAAGGTCATGACGGCGGCGGATCAGCAGTAGGTCTCGGCAGAGGGTTCGCGGAGACTGACAGACGATTTGGCCACGGACGACACGGACGACGCGGACCAGATAGCCGGCATGCAACGCCATGATTCGTGACGCGGCCGCCAGTTCGTGTTCGCGCCGCGCCGGCTTCCGGCCGGCCACGGGAGGTGACACGCGATCTCGAATACGAGCGCCGGGATGAATGGGGTGGCGTTCGTATTCGAGATCGCGTGTCACTTCCCGCCGCGCGCAGCGCGGCGCGCGAACACAAACGTAGGCGGCCCACACTCTGTGCGTCTCTGTGAACTCTGTGTCTCTGTGGTGTGCTCTTAAATTGCTTTTGAAGTCAACGCGACGCCCCGGGTTCCAAATCGAGGACGACGACCGTGTCGATCGGATCGAGGGCGTCTTTGGGAAGCGTCAGGACGAGCCCGAAGGCGCCGGTCTTGAAATCAACCGGGCGTCCGCCTCGCAGCAGCTTCGCGGCGCGGACGGGCGAGGGCAGCGGCGGCAGCAGCAGCGATGCATCCGGCGACTCGAGGACGTGCACGTACACGTGGCTGCCGCTGCGCGTCGTCACGCCCCACGGATGCGGAGCGATCGGGCCGCCGCGCGTGCCGTAGATCGATTCGCCGTTCGCTGACAGCCACGCGCCCACCTCGCGCAGGCGCGTCGCGAACTCCGGCTGGATGCGGCCGTTGGGCATCGGGCCGACGTTCAGCAGGAAGTTGGCGTTCGCGCCCGCCGCGCGGACCAGATATCGGATCAGATCGCGCGTCGATTTGTAGCGGCGGTCCGTGATGTTGAAGCCCCACGCGCCGTTCATCGTCTCGCAGGTTTCCAGCGGAAGCTGGCCGATCTCGGAGTCCTGGTTGAAGCCCTGGCTCCGGCCGCCCGGAAGATCCTTCTCGAACATCTGAAAATCTTCGCCGGGATTGGGCCGGCGGTGATGATTCGAGCCGATGAGCGCAGCCGGCTGGAGCTGATGGATCAGCGAGTAGGTCCGATCGAGCTGCCAGTCGGCGTCGGGTTTGTCCCACCAGCCGTCGAACCAGATGCCGGCGACGTCGCCGTAATTGGTCAGCAGCTCGCGGAGCTGCGCGTTCATGTAGTCGAGGTAGCGCGGCCAGTTGCCCTGCTCCGGACGTCCCGCGTCCTGACCCGTGCGTCCGCGCGGAAAGTAATCCGGGTTGTGCCAATCGAGCTGCGAGTAATAGAAGAACAGCTTGAGCCCCTGCCGGCGGCATTCCTCGGCCAGCGCCTTCAGCGGATCTTTCTTGTAAGGCGTCCGCGCGACGATGTTGTAGTCGGAGACTTTCGAGTCGAACATCGCGAAGCCGTCGTGGTGTTTGCTCGTGATCGTGATGTATTTCATCCCCGCGGCTTTCGCGAGGCTCACCCACTCGGCGGCGTCGAACTCGATCGGATTGAAGAACGCCGGCAGCTTCTCGTAGTCGGCGATCGGGATCTTCCGGTTGTTCATCACCCATTCGCCGTCGCCGAGGACGCTGTAGACGCCCCAGTGGATGAACATGCCGAATCGCGCGTTCTGGAACCACTCGCGCGCCGCGGCGTTGGCGGGCGCGGGCTGATATCCGGCCTGCGCGAGGAGCGGCACCGAGGCGGCGAGAGCGATGAGCGGCGAGAGCAGCTTTCTCATGCGCGTGAGATTACCAAATCCGCGGGCGAACACTAATCCGCGCGCAGCGTGACGGCCGGATCGACGCGCGCCGCGCGGCGGACGGGGAGATAGCTCGCCAGCAGGGCCGTCGCCGTCAGCAGGAGCGTCACCGATCCGAACGCCACCGGATCCGCCGCGCCGACGCCGAAGGTCAGGCCGCGCATCACGCGCCCGAGCAGGGCGGCGCCCGCCAGTCCGATGGCGCTCCCGGCGAGCGTGAGCGCCATCGCGTGTCGGAGCGACCACGCGAGAATCACGCGCGGCGTGGCGCCAAGCGCCATGCGGATGCCCACCTCGCGCACGCTCTGCGCCACGCGATACGACATGACCGCGTAGATGCCGACCAGGGCAAGCGCGAGCGCGGTCCCCGCGAACAGCGTCATGAGCCACGCGGCAAATCGCTGCTGCGACAGCGACCGCATCACCCGCTCCTCCATCGTCCGCACGTGGTAGAGCGGCAGCGCGGGATCGACCCGGTGGACGGCGCCGGCGACGGATGCCGCGAGCGTCGATGGATCTCCGTCGGTCCGGACCACCACGAACTGCGAACGTGCCGTGGCCTGCGTCTGAGGTGTGTACAGCGCGATCCGCCCGTCGGTCTCGAGGGCGTACTGCTTCACCCGTCCCACGACGCCGACCACGGTCATCCACGGCGACGTCGACGCCGCGTCGCCGTAATGAATCCGCTTGCCGATCGGATCCTGGCCCGGCCAGAACTCGCGGGCCATGAATTCGTCGATGATAGCGACGCGCGGCGCGTCGGCGGCGTCGTGGTCGGTGAAGAGGCGCCCGCGCAGGAGCGCGATGCGCATCGCCTCGAAGTACCGTCCGCCGACGGTCCGGACGTCCGCGTTGATGAACTTCTCGCCGGCCGCCGGCGTTCGTCCTTCGATCGTGATCGGACCCCACGCGAAAAAGTCGGAGAGCGGCAGCGACGTGATGCCTCCTGACGCCGTCACTCCGGGCAATCGATCGAGCTCTTCCCAGAGGCGGCGATACGCCGTTCGAACGGCGTCGGCGTTGCCGTACGCGCGTCCGCTCATCATCAGCTCGAAGGTCAGCACGTCGCGGCGATCGAAGCCGGGATCCACGTTCTGCAGGCGCGCGAAGCTTCTGATCAGCAGTCCGGCGCCCGCGAGCAGGATCGTCGACAGCGAGAGCTCGATCACGACCATCATCGAGAGCAGGTTGCGGCGGCCGCCGCGCAGCCGGAACGTGCCGGTCGACGATCGATTGCCGTCGGCGAGCAGATCCGCGGGGCTCGCGGCGCCGGAGCCGACGGCGGGCACCAGCCCCGACAGCGCTCCGGCGAGGAGCGCCAGGGCGATCGCGAAGGTCGCGACGGCGCCGTCGATTGAAATGTCCCGAAGCCGCGGCACGTTGGCGGGATCCATCAAGCGGATTCCGCGAACGGCGGCCCAGGCGAGAAGGAGGCCCGCGATCGCCGCGATGGACGAGAGCGCGATGCTCTCTTTCACCAGTTGGCCGACCAGGCGCCAGCGGCTGGCGCCAAGCGCCGCGCGAACCGCCAGCTCGCGCCGGCGCGCGAGCGCGCGCGACAGGAGCAGGTTCGCCACGTTTGCGCACGAGATGAGCAGCACGAATCCGACCGCGCCGAGCAGGATCGCGAGCGGCCGCCGCGTCGATCCGACGACCTGCTCGAGCAGCGGGACGATCCCGAACGTCAGGCCGCCGTTCGGCGGATAGGTCTGCGGAAATCGGGCGCGGAGACGCGCCGTCAGCACGTCCATCTCCGCCTGCGCCGAGGCGACGCTGACGCCGCGCTTGAGCTTGCCGACGATATTGTAGTCTTCGCGGGTGCGAACGTCGCGCGCGTCGGCCGCCAGCGGGAGCGGCAGAAAGATCTCGCCGTCCTCGGCGACGCCGAGCGTCGGCAGCACCTCGCGCGGCAGCAAAAAGCGATCGTTCAGCACGCCGACGATCTGAAATGGCTGGCCGTTGAGAAGGATCGTGCGGCCGACTGCCGAAGGATCGCCGCCGTAGCGGCGGATCCACGTGCCGTGGCTCAGGACCGCCGACGGCGGACGCCCGGGCGCGTCTTCGGCGGGATCGAACAGCCGTCCGAGCGCCGTCGTCGCGCCGAGCATCGGCAGCAGATTCGACGAGGTCCGGATGCAGCCGACGCGCTCGGGATCGTGGCCGTCGCCGCCGAGATTGTTGTTGGCGCCGATCGCGATCGCCAGATCCTCGAAGCCCGAGTGTCCGGTCTTGACGTCGAAATACTGCGCCGTCGAAAACCAGTCTTCGGCGATGTTCAGGCCGGGCGAGCGGTTCCAGAGAATCACCAGCCGCGCCGCATCTTTGTAGGGAAGCGGCCGCAGGAAGAGCGCGTGAATCACGCTGAAGAGCGCGGTGTTCACGCCGATGCCGAGCGCGAGCGACACCACCGCCGCCGCCGCAAACGCGGGATGCGCCGCCAGCCGCCGCAGCTCGGTCAGCAAGCCTCGTGCATTCTACGCCGGCAGCGCGCAGGCAGCGAGCATGATGACGCCCACGCGGCCGCCGCGCTGGCGAAAAGCCGGCAGTTCACGACGTCAGATTAGCGGTCGAAGGGCCGAGCGAGTCAACCGAAGAGGGACGAACGCGAGGCCTGGCCGAGAGTAAAATCGGGCGTCCTCGCTAGCATCTGGCTGCTTGCCGGGAGTCCGGACGTGTGGGCCGTAATCCTGATTCCTCTGGAAGCGCTGCTGCTCGCGGTTCCCGGCGCCGCGGCGCTTCTTCCGATCTGTGCCACCGCTGTCGGATGCCAGTCGCCGCGAAGCGGAACGCGCACCACGCTCGAAGATGCCAGACCGTTCCTGGGCGAATGGCTCACGTCCGCGGATGGGCCCTCTGGTGCGTACAGCCTCGCGGTCGGGATCCGGACGGACGGAGAACACGTCGTCGCCACCGTCAGCTCCGACCTGCTCGACGACGGCTGGATCGACGAGGTGACGACGGTGAGAAAGGGATCGTCCTGCGCTACACCGGAGCGTTGTGGGGGTACGTGGCGCCAGTCGTGGTGACGCTGGCTCGCGAGGGAGATCAGCTCCGAGTCGACGCCTCGATCATGAACGGCATGTTCATCAGCACCAGTGTTGCGAGGAAGCAGCCGTATACTCGCCGGTTCTGATGGAGATGGCCGCCCAGCGTTGTCGGGGCCGTGTGGGATAATCGAGGACAGTCGGGGCGTAGCGCAGCCTGGTAGCGCACCTGCCTTGGGCGCAGGGGGTCGCTGGTTCGAATCCAGTCGCCCCGACCACTTTTCGAGGGTCCATTCCGGT
>DATJFE010000021.1:0-68039 GCA_035495955.1 Vicinamibacterales bacterium
GAGAAGAGCTCTTTGCAGGAGATCAGGACTCTTTGAAAGAATTGCTCCTGGCCTCCTGATCCTCCTGCTGAAGATCTTTTCCGGTGTCGAAAGTGCGGTCACACGCCGCCGGGACCCCCGGTGCCCGACGAGTCGTCGTCGTGGCGCTGGTGGTCGTTAGGAGATCAAGAGGAACTCGGACAAGAGCTCTTTGCCAGAGATCAAGAGATCAGGACAGCTCTTTGAAAGAATTGCTCCTGGTCTCCTGATCCTCCTGCTGAAGATCTTTTCCGGTGTCGAAAGTGCGGTCACACGCCGCCGGGACCCCCGGTGCCCGACGAGGTCGTCGTCGTGCCGGTGGTTGTCGTCGTCGATCCGGTCGCGCCGGTCGGAATCGTCAGCGTGCTGGCGGCGCCGGTGGTCGCGGTGCCGGAGGATCCCGCGGTCGCCGCGCCGACGCGCTGCACCGTCTCGAAGTTGATCAGCGCCTGCTCGTAATCGAGCTGCGCCTGCAGCTCGCCGTTTCGGGCGACCGCCAGGTCACGCTGGGCCTGAATGACGTTGAAGTTCGTCGACATCCCGACCTCGAAGCGCTTCTGCTCCGCGTCGAGCCGCTGCTCCGACAGCTCGCGCGCGAGCCGCGTCGTTTCGATCCGCTGGCGATTCTGATCGAGCTGCATCGCGGCCTGCCTGACCTCGCGCACCGCCTTCAGCTCGGCGCTGCGCAGCCGCTCGGCGCTTTGCTCGCGCTCCAGGGTGCTGCGGGCCAGCACGGCCTCGTCGGCGCTCCGGCCGAGCGGATAGTTCAGCGTGAATCCGACGGTCCACGTGGGATAGTTCGCGGCGAAAAGCTGACGGAGGACGTCGCCGAACGCGACGAACTCCTGGCCCGTCACCGGGCCCAGGAAGCTGGATCGCAGCAGCTCGGTGCCACCCAGGCCGTTCGTCAGATAATTTGCCTGCAGCCGCAAATCCGGCATCACCGCGTTTTTCGCGAGCGCCACCGAGGTGTCGTTGAGCTCGATCTGCTTGCGCGCGCGCTGCAGGTCGGTTCGCTGCGAAAGCGCGTTGCGGACGGCGGCGTCGACGTCGGGCGACGGTCCGATCGGCGGCACGAGATCCGCCGGCTCGAGCCGCACGAACCAGAAGTCCTGGCGCTTGGGGTCGAGAATCAGGACGCGAAGCTGATCCTCCGCCTGACGGACCTGGGTCTGCGCGACGATCAGGTTCTCGCGACGCTGCGCGACTTCGGCGCGCGCCGAGACGAGATCGAGCGGCGGCGACTGTCCCACGTCGACGCGGGCCTTGTTGTTTCGCTCCAGCTCGAGCGACAGATCCAGCGATCGCTGCTGGACGGCGACGGCCGCCCGCGCGAGCACCAGACTCCAGTAGGCGCGCTGGGCGTTCGCCGTCAGCGTCGTCCCCAGCTCCTCCAGGCCGATATCGGCGATTTCCTGGTTGCGCTGCGCGGTGACGACCTGCCCTTTGAGCGGATCGATCTTCAGATCGCGCAGCAGCGGCTGCGACACGACGGCCTGCAGTTGCGCCGTGACCGACGGATTGAAGTTGGAGAGCGAATTGCTGGCGTTCGTTCGGAGCGAGTTCCAGCCGAAGCTGTAGCTGCCGCCCCCCCAGGGCAGCCGCTGTCCGAGCCCGACGGTGCCGGACCAGATGTCGGTCCGAACGCCGGCGTCGCCGAAGAACACGCTGCTCGGCGGCGCCTGCTGGACGTTCCGCTGGATTCCGCTGGTCAGCGTAGGCAGAAACGCCGCGCGCGCCTGGGCCGTGCGCTCCGCTCCGATGCGCGGATCGTACTGGCCGGCGACCAGATCCGGATTGTTTGCCGTCGACATTTTCACGACGTCGTCGGCGGTGATCCGCAGCACTTCGCCGCCCGTCGGGGTCTGCGCCGCGGCAGGCGCCGGCAGCAGCGCCGCGAGCACGATCGCGCCAGCGGGTAAGCTCGTCATGAGAATGCGCCGCAGACGCTCGCGGCTGTCCTGCAGAATCGCGGTATTTCGTGTCATGCCTCGTTCCCTGACTTGATGGGCGGTGGTCAATTCGGAAGACTCGAATCCTTCTTCGAGCGCGGCTGGCCCAAGGTCTTGACTACGTTGCCGTTAACGCCAAGAAGCAACTGATGAAGTGAGGACCGTTCAGTATTCTAACGGCGTTTGACGCTCGACCGAAATGAACGGTTCCCACCGCCTTTTTCTGTATGCTTCCGGAATGGCGAAGAGACTGACAGACGCCCAGATCCAGGAGCACCTTGCGAAGATCAGCGGCTGGTCGCTGGAGGGGAACGCGATTCGCAAGCAGTACACCCTGGGCGGATTTCCCGACGCGATCGCGTTCGTCGCGCGGCTCGCGTTCGACGCCGAAGCCGCCGATCATCATCCGGACATTCAAATCAACTACAAACGCGTGACGCTGACGTTCAGCACGCACAGCGAAGGCGGTCTGACCGAGAAGGACTTCGCCGGCGCGCGGAAGGTCGATGCGCTCGTGTGAGCCGATCCGAACAATGCAGCTGAAGAACACCTACACGTCCCGCGAGGTGGCCGCGATGACCGGTCTCTCCGCCCGCCAGTTGCAGTGGTGGGACGCGCGGCGGCTCTTCGCGTCGCACATCGCGTCGAAGCGCACCGAGCGGGGCGGCTATACCGAGCGCCGGTATACGCCGGTGGATCTACTCGAGCTGCTCGTACTCGCGGAATTGCGCCGGCAGGGCGTGTCGGTCGCGCAGCTGCGCCGCCTGCTCGACACGCTGCGCGGCCAGTTCGGCGTGCGGCTCTTCGAGACGATCGGCGGCGGCGGCCCGCTGACGCTGATGACCGACGGGCACGGCGTCTACGGACGGACGGCGAACGGCGATCTCTTCAATCTGCTGGAGGATCCGCTGCAGCCCATGCTGATGCTCGTGGAGATGGACGGCCTGCGCGAGCTCAGCGCCCGCGCGGCGCGGAAGCGCCGCCGCGGAAGGCGGCCACGGACCACACGGACACCACAGACGGGCTGATCTCCTGAACTTCTGCGAGAGTTATCGCCCAGCCGCCTTCGCGATCGTCGCCTCTATTTCGCTCCATGGCGTCGGTCCGATGTGCATCCCGAAAATTCGATCGACATCGAGGCGGTACCGCGTCACGGCATCGCGGACTTCGCTGAGGTACTCGGGCATGAAGTACTCGCCCGTCCGCTGTTTCTGGATGTCGTCGCTCGAGTAGAGCAGCTTCAGCGACGGCAGATACGCGAACAGCATCCGCTCGCCGTTTTCTCCGTGCGCCGGATAGATCTCGATCCGCATGGCGCCCTCGCCGATGACGGTCTTGCCGGAGACCCACGTGAACTTCGCCGCGCGCGGCGCTTTCGCCAGCGCGTCGGGCGTCGAGCCGTAGTCGGCCTTCAACAGACGCTCCAGAATCGGCCGGTTCAGATCGAGCGCGTAGACGGGAATCCCGCGCGCCACGTATTCGCGCACGCCGCCGAGATGCGGCCATGCGTCCGAGGTGGTAATCACCGCTTTCACCCGCACGCCGGGATACCGCCGTTCGGCCTCGGCGAGCACGGCGGCGGAATAGCTCGATCCGATAGGTGCTTCGATGACGACGAGCCCATCGGGCTGCCGGACGAACGCCACGTTCCAACTGCCGGAAAACTGGGTCACGCCAGGGCCCAGCTCGGTGGCCTTTGCGGCATCGAACCTCAGCGCCGGAATCCCCGTCACCACCGGCGACGCCAGAAACGCCTGCTTCACATCGGCCGGCACAGTGAACTGCGAAGCGTCGAGCGGTTGATTGACCGCGATCTTCGTGATGGTTGTCGACGACTTGGTCACCCCGTTCCATTCGCGATCGACCTGAAGCGGATAGCGCACGCCGCCGGGGACGAGCGTCCACAACGAATAGTACGTGGTGGTCCGGACGATGCCCCAGATGCCGAACGAGTCGGGCGCGGCCAGCTCGAGTCCGCTCGGCACATTGTCGTGCGAATCGATCAGCAGCCTGGCGCGACGGCCGCGCCACGTGAAGGCGATGACGTGCTGCCGAATGCCGTGCAGGAGCACGTCGGGCGCCGTGGCAAGATCCGGCGCCGCCCGCGCGGCCAGCAGGATCCGTTCCGGCGCGAGCTCGAGCCGCTCGCGGCCGTCCTCGTAGGCCTGCCGGCCTGCCGGTGTGTACCGGCCGGCGCGGACGATCGCGGCGGAATCCGCGTCCACGATCGTCGCCGTCCCTCCGCCGCTCCAGTCGGGCGACAATACGAACCGCTGCTGCTGCTCGATCCGCGTCCGCCCGCCTGCGACGTCGCGCTTCTCGGATGTGGACAGATACGTGACGATGAACGGGCCCTCGGGCCGCTCGGATTGATCGATGAAGTAATCGTGGCCGATCGACTCGATTTCGAGCGACGCGATTCCGTGCAGCGCCGCTTCGCCGCCGACGGCGTCAATCGCGCGCGTGGCAATCGCGCGAGCGGAATCAGGAATGGACGTCTGGGGTGCAGCCGCCAGAACGGCCAGCGCGCACGCGGCTGTCGGAAACATGGACGCTTAGACGCACCGCCCGGTCGCGAGGTTTGGCGATTTCGAATTATCCGATCGGAAAGATCTTGTCGAGGCCGTCGGCGGGGCGCGGAATCACGTGGACGCCCACCAGCTCACCGACACGGCGCGCGGCGGCGGCGCCCGCATCCGTCGCGGCCTTGACCGACGCGACGTCTCCCCGGACGATGGCGGTGACGAGGCCGGCGTCGACTTTCTGCCAGCCGACGAAGACGACGTTGGCGGCTTTGACCATCGCGTCGGCCGCTTCGATCATGCCAACCAGGCCGCGCGTTTCCACGAGGCCCAGCGCTTCGCCGGGGAGGTCCTTCGCCATGCGGCGACCATTGTACGTGATCTGCGCTCGCTACGTGATCCGTCCGCGGGCCGCCACCGGCAGGCGCGAAACGACCTTGTCGGCATCCACGAGCCAGATCTCGTCGACGAGGTTCGAGACGACGCAGGAGTGGTTCGGCACGATCCTCACCAGCGCGCCGGTCGCGAGGGCGGTGTCGCCGTCGAGGACGCGCACCGTGGCATGCTCCTCCGACAAGCGTTCGACGAGCAGCGCCGGATCGGGTTCGGCGGCCGCGATGTCGCGCAGGACCGTTCCGTATCCCGGCGTCGGACCAAATCCGCGCGCCAGGTCGTTGGTCAGCGTCTTGCTCCCGCTGTCGAGAATGACGCGATCGCGGGCGGGGCGGCTGACGACGCGGGCGAGGACGGTCAGCGCGCAATCGTCCCAATCGGCGGCCCCAAGCGATACCTGAGTGCGGTCGTAGTACGCGTAATTGCCCGGTCGGATCTCCGTCACGCCCGGCTGGCGCGCCGAATAGCGGACGCTCGGCGTCGCGCCGACGCTGATTTCGTCGCACGGCACGCCTGACGCCGCGGCAAGATCGCGCAGCAGCGCCGCCTCCGCGGACGCGATGGTTTCCGCGTCCTCGTTCGACGCCGCGGCGTAAGCGTGTCCCGCGTGGCTCAGTAATCCGCGGAAACGCACGCCGGCGAGCGACGCGATCTCGCGCACGACGGCCGGCGCGGACGCGGCATGCGGATCGATTCCGCACCGATGGAAGCCGACATCCACCTTGATCAACACGTCGAGCCTGCGACTCCGTCTTACGGCAAGCTCGGACCACCCGCGCGCGACGGCCTCATCGTCGACGATGAACGACAGCGTGAGGCGATCCGCGAGGGCGAACACACGGTCGGCGTTGACCGGGTGCAGAGGGTAGGGAAGGCGGATATCCGTGATGCCGGCGTCGGCGAAGACCTCCGCCTCGCCCAGCTTGGCGCAGCAGATGCCCGCGGCGCCGCCGTCGATCTGCATGCGGGCGATGTCCGGAGACTTGTGCGTCTTCGCGTGCGGCCGCAGCCGCAGCCCGCGCGCGTCCGCCGCCTCCTGCATCCGCGTGAGATTGCGCGTCAGTCGTGCCGCGTCCACCAGCACGGCAGGGGTCGGAATGTCAGAGAGATGCATCAGGGCCGATCGCGCGGGTTCTCGAGCTCAGGCAGATTGCCGTCGGCGTCCTCGGGATCGCGCGACTCGGCTTTCTCCTCGACGATCATTTCGATGGCGTTCCGCTTGTCCTGATTGAGAAGGTCGTAGACGCTGCCAATCGCGCCCGGACCGAGGTTGAACGCGCGCGCGCCTCGGTGCCGCCGCTTCCGTCGCGCCGACTCGATCGCGACGATGACGAGCGCCAGAACGACGAGGGGCCAGAGGGATTGGACTTCCATCGGGTCATCCGAAAATCTGGCAATCGGGTAATCGAAGACAGATTACCCCATTACCAAACTACCCGATTACCCGAGAAATCCTAAGTTTTTCATGTCGTTGAATCCCGGGAAGATGCCGCGCGTGTCGGCGACGCCGAGGTGGCCGCGGACGACTTCGGCGAAGACGCTGCGGAAATCGGTCGTGACGGCGAGGTCGCGGCCGTCGTATCTCTGCTCGCGGGCAAGCCCGGGCCACCGGCCGTAGACCTTGCCGCCGCGCACGTTCTGGCCGCCGATGATGAACATGGCGTTCCCGTGTCCGTGGTCCGTGCCGCGGTTGCCGTTTTCCGCGACGGCCCGGCCGAATTCGCTCATCGTCAGAATCACGATGTCGCCCATCCGATCGCCGAGGTCGCGGGCCAGCGCGGCGATACCGCGGCTGAAGTCGTCGAGGCGCGCCGCGAGCTGCCCGGCCGACGAGCCCTGGTTGACGTGGGTGTCCCACCCCCCGGCCTCGGCGAAGGCGACCTCGAGGCCGACGTCGGCCTTGACGAGCTGCGCGATCTGCCGCAATGCGTCGCCGTAGGCCGAGCGTGGATACTCGGCGCCGTTCTCGGGCTGGTACTTCGAGGGGTCCGCCGACTTCAGCATCTTTACGGCGTCGAACGCCTCTCCGCCGGTCCGGTTGAGGACCTTGTCGGCCGCCGCGGCGTACTCGGATTCGAACGACGCCTGCACCATGTCGGTCGCCTGCCCGGCGCGGATCCCGAACTGTCCGATCTGTCCGATCGCCAGCGCGGGCTCGAGACCCTGGAGCGAGCGGGGCAACTGCGTTGCAAGCGCGACGGCGCGGAAGGGCGTCGCGCTGGCGTGCTCCCGCGCGTGAAGATATCGGTTGAGCCAGCCGTCCTGCGTGCTCTTCACGCCCGGCGTCGCCGTCTCCATGTAGTCCTGCGCATCGAAGTGCGACCGGGTGCCGTCCGGCGATCCCGACGCATGGACGATGGCGAGCTGATGCGAGTCCCACAGCGGCTTGAGCGGCGCCAGCCTCGGGTGCAGACCGAAGAAGCCATCCAGATCGACGGCGCCTTCGGGATCGTTTGGCTTCGGAATCGCGATGCTCGGTCGCGCCGCGTAGTACTCGCGCTCGCCGAAAGGAACGACCATGTTGAGGCCGTCGACCGCCCCGCGCTGGAAAATCGTGATGAGAATCTTCCGGCGCGCCGCGCCGGCGGCTTCGACCGTGCGCGCGAGAAACGCCGGCGCGAATCCCAGGCTGAGGAGCGCGAGGCCCCCGTTCTTCATGAACACGCGTCGCGAGATCATGGCTATCTCCTCTGGAATTCGGGGGAGCCGAGCGTCAGCGCCGCGACCTGCTTCGGATCGCCGGCCTTCGCGATTGTGGACGCCGTTGCCGGCGAGACGTCGTTGGCAAGCGCCGCGCTGACCGGACCGGCGCCGGGCTCGATGCCGCGCATGCGGCCGCTCACGAGCTGCAGCGCGAAGTTCATCCTGTTGAGGAGCGCGCCCGTGTTCACCCACGCGTCCGCGCGATCCGCGTAACCGGTCGGCGGCTGGCACATGTACAGCGGCATCCCGAGCTGCCGGACGGCCTGAGCGAGCGGCATCGCGTCGGTCACTTCCGTCCCCGTCGCCCGCACCGCCGACACGACGAATTCGAACGGCGTCTTCACCTTCGCGCGATACGCGTCGGCCGAGAAGAACTCCGGCGACGTCAGGATCGTGCGGACCACTTCGCGGATGTCGCCGTCCGTTTCGGCGAACCGTTTCGCCGCGCGATCGACGAGCGCGGGCGGAGGCGTGTCCGAGACGAACCGCCGCGCCAGCTTCGTGGAAATGAACCGGGCCGTCGAGGGGTGCTTCGCGAGGATATCGAGCACCTGCTC
Organism: Vicinamibacterales bacterium; assembly: GCA_035495955.1. Classification (GTDB taxonomy): domain Bacteria; phylum Acidobacteriota; class Vicinamibacteria; order Vicinamibacterales; family 2-12-FULL-66-21; genus JAICSD01. Next base: position 8,146 of record DATJFE010000021.1, read on the forward strand.
GCCGTCGGATTCACCGCCGCCGGCCTTGATGCGGTGGCCCAGGACGACCTTCTCGCGCGAGTCGTGCAGCCGCGGCTCGAACCGGAAGCCGCCGCCCTGCCGCGGCTGATCGATCGTCCATCCCGTAAACGCCCGCGCCACATTGACCACATCGTCCTGCGTATAACCGCCGTCGACGCCGAGCGTGTGCAGCTCCATCAGCTCGCGGCCGTAGTTCTCGTTGAGGCCGCGCTTCTGCCGCTGCGCGTTCGGGTTCTGGTTCGGCCTCTGCGGCGGACGCGGGAAGAAGAGGCCGCGACCGCCCGGGCGCATGCGCTGCTCACGCATATCGGCGGCGTTCGGATCCGCGCTCTGCCAGTTGTCGAGATAGAAGAGCATCGCGGGGCTTTTCGCGGTCGCCTCGAGCAGGTCCCGGAACTTGCCGAGCACGTGCGGCCGAATCGTGTCGCGCTCGTAGGCCGTCAGGTACTCCTGCGTCGGGCCCTTGCCGGCGAAGACGTTGAAGTGATTGAACCAGAAATCCGTCAGGACTTCCTCGAGCTGCCGGTCGCTGTACGCGGCGCGGAGAATCTTCTGCTCGGTCAGCTCAACGACGACCTCGCGCTGCTTCCGCGCCATTTCCATCTCCTGCGGCGTCCGCGGCTTCTTCGCCGCGTCAGACGGATTCTGATCGTTCCCCGCGTCCTTCTTGGCAAGCTGCGCCTGGCGCCGGGCCATCTGCGCCGGCACGTAGTAGTCCTGCGCGATCTGCCGGCTGCTCAGCGTCAGCGTTTCGAAGCTCGAGAGACGCGCGGCCATCTGAGTATCGGGAATCCGATCGGGGCGGAGCTGCTGGTCGATGTAGGCGGCCAGGCCCATCTGCCGGACCCGCTCGACGTCGCCCGGACGCGCCCCGAAGCCGATCCGGTTGAGCACGTGCAGGATTGTCTTGTCATCGGGATTGCCGGGAACGGCCGAGGCAGGACCGCTCGCGGTTATCCCGGCGGCAGCCGCCGGCAGCGCCATGGCGAAAACGAGCGCACGAGCGAGGAGGGATTTCATACCCATTTAGACCATCCAGGGGGGAGGGAGTTAAAAACTGCGTACTTTGAGGATATGCCTGGCGGCATTTTGGCCGGATCCGCCCGTAATTCCGGGTCCCGGGTGTGTGCCGGCGCCGCACAAGAAGAGCCCCCGGATGGGGGTTTCGTAGTTCGCCCAGCCCAATGTGGGCCGCATCGTGAACAATTGATCGAGGGCGAGCTCGCCGTGGTGAATGTGGCCGCCCGTCAGCCCGAATACGTCCTCCAAGTCGAGCGGCGTGAGCACCTGTCGATGTTCGACGAGGTCTGCGATGCCGGGCGCAAATTGCTCCAGCGTTCGCAGCGCCACGTCTGCAAGCGCGTCGCGGTGCTCGTGCCATCCGCTGGCGCGCAGGGCGAAGGGCGCGTATTGCATCTGCACGGACATGACATGGCGCCCGGCCGGCGCGAGCGCAGGATCCACGACCGACGGAAACGTGACGTCAAGGTAGGGCGCCGGCGACATTTCGCCGTATTTCGACGCGTCGAACGCGCGTTCGAGATAGTCGATGCCCGGGCCGATGTGCACTCGCCCGCGCAGCGCCGCCGCCCCGTCGCCCGTGACGCCGCGGAACGCCGGCAGGGCGCGCAGCGCGACGTTGATCTTCGCGACGATGCCCGGGCAGCGGTAGTTCCGAATCCGCGTCGTGAATCCCGGCTCGAGCTCGACCGGATCGATGAGGCCGAGCAACGTCCGCTTCGGATCCGCGCCCGAGACGACAGCGCGCGCCGCGATTTCCACGCCGTCGGCGAGCGCGACGCCCGAGACGGCGCCGTCACTGATCAGGATTCGCGTGACCTCCGCGCCCGTGCGGATTTCCGCCCCTGCCTCGCGTGCGGCGTCGGCCATGGCGCGCGTGACGGCGCCAGGACCGCCCACCGCGCTGACGCTGCTGCCTCCTGGCTGCGGATCGATGGCCGCGCCGAGCAGGAGGAGCGCGCCGGTGCCGGCCGACCACGGGCCCATTGCCGCGCCGTGAATCGCGCGGGCCGCGATCGCCGCCTGCAGCAGATCCGTCTCGAACCACTCGCCGACGAGATCGGCGACCGCCATCGGCCCCCATCGAAGCAGCGCGAAGGCTTCGCGCTTGCCGAGCGCGCGAAACCGCCGGCCCGCCTTGAGCAGCTCCCACATGTCGCGGCCCGAGGGCGCGTCAATCGACGGAGGCGTGATTTCGAGGACGTCGGCGAGGACCGACGCCACGCGCCGCAGCGTCGCGCAGAAGTCGACGTACCGGGCGGCGTCCTTCGCCGAAAACGGCCGGATGGCGTCCGCCGTCTGCGCCGGATCGGTCGAGAACACCAGCGCGCGGCCGTCCGTGCCGGGCGCCACGAGCCGTGGATCGGGATTCACGAACGCCACGCCGCGCCGCTCGAGCTGCATGTCGCGCACGATCGACGGACGCAGCGGTCCGAGCGTATGCGCCAGCGCGGGCGCCCGGAAGCCGGGCGCGAATCCCTCGGTCGTCGCACACCCGCCGACGATCGGCCGGCGTTCGAGGACCAGCGGCTTGCGGCCGGCTTTTGCGAGATAGAACGCCGCCGTGAGGGCGTTATGGCCCGCTCCGATCACGATCACGTCGAACGCGCTCACGTCTTGGTCTCTTTTAGGATTCTGAGAGCCGCATTGCGCCCGGGCGCGCCCATGATCCCGCCGCCGGGGTGGGTGGCGGAGCCGCACATATAGAGGTTGCGAACGGGCGTCTTGTATTGCGCCCATCCCGGCGCGGGGCGCAGGAAGAACAACTGCTCGAGCGTGAGCTCGCCCTGGAAGATGTTGCCTTCCGAAAGTCCAAAATCGCGCTCGATATCGAGCGGCGTGAGCACCTGCCGGTGCAGGATGATCTCCTTGATGTTCGGCGCGTACTCCGCGATGGTGTCGATCACGGTGTCGCCGAACGCGTCGCGCTGGTCGTCCCAGCGGCCTTCCTTCAGGTGATAGGGCGCGTACTGGACGAAGCACGACATCACATGTTTGCCCGGCGGCGCCACCGACGGATCGGTCAGGCTCGGGATAACCATGTCGATATACGGCCGGCGCGAGTAGCGGCCGTACTTCGCATCGTCGTAGGCGCGCTCCATGTAGTCGACGCCCGGGGAGATGGAGACGGCGCCGCGCAGGTGCGGTCCGGCCCCGCGGAGGCACGTGAAGTCTGGCAGCGCGTCGAGTGAAAGGTTCACTTTTCCCGACGAGCCGCGGAACTTGTAGCGCCGCACGTCTTCCGCGAATTCCTCCGGCAGGTGCTCCTCGCCGACGAGCCTGGAGAATGTCTGGCGCGGATCCAGGCTCGACGACACGACGTTTGCGGTGAAGTAGTCGCCGTTTTCGAGGACGACGCCGGCGGCGACGCCGTCTTTCACGATGATGCGGGACACCGGCGTCTCAGTCCTGATCTCGACGCCCGCTTCGCGTGCCGCGGCGCCGATCGCATTCGAGATCGCGCCCGTGCCGCCGCGCGACAGTCCCCACGACCGGAATGCGCCATCGATCTCGCCCATGTAGTGATGCAGCAGGACGTAGGCGGTTCCCGGGGAACGGACGCCGAGAAACGTTCCGATGATGCCCGATGCCGACATCGTCGCCTTCAGCACGTCGGTCTCGAACCACTGGTCGAGGAAATCGACCGCGCTCATGGTCATGAGCTGGACCTGGTTGTATCGGTCCTGCTCGGGCAGCGATCGGAACCGGCGTCCCAGGAACAGCAGATCCATCAGTCCGCGGGGATCGAGGGAGGTCGGGTCGGGCGGCGTCATCGTCAGAATCGGCTTGACGAAGCGGCCCATCTCGACCATCGCCTTGCCGTATTCCTCGTACGCCTCCGCGTCGATCTTGGAGTGCCGCGCGATCTCGCGGCGCGTTTTCGCATGATCGTTCACGCGCCAGAGATAGTCGCCGTCCGGCATCGGCGTGAACGTGCCGTCGAGCGGCAGGATCTCCAGGCCGTGCCGCGGCAGATCGAGCTCGCGAATGATTTCCGGCCGCAGCAGCGACACGACATACGAGCACACCGAGTATTTGAAGCCCGGAAAGATCTCTTCCGTGACCGCGGCGCCTCCGAGCACGTGGCGGCGTTCGAGCACGAGCACCTTCCGGCCCCCGCGCGCGAGGTACGCCGCGTTCACCAGCCCGTTGTGGCCGCCGCCGATCACGATGACGTCGTAGGTGCTCATACGTCCGAGGTCCGAGATCCGATGTCCGAGGTTCGAGGTTCGGCGGCCGGGAAGCGGGGAAACCCGGGATCGACAGCTGCCGGCAGCTACGCCAGACCGGCGGACCGGGTCTGGTTGCCGAGCAGCAGGGCGTGCAGGTGCAGGTGCGGGAATGGGCGCAACGGTGGCTCATTGTCCCGGCGTGGCGCGCGCCTGTCAAGGCAGACAGCCGTACGCGGGCCGTCCGGCTGCGGTAGGATGTGCCGGGTGGAACCAGCTCTTCCGGTTCTCGGACCAGGCACCTTCATCGGTCCTTACGTGGTGATCGAGCGTCTGGGTCTGGGCGGGATGGGAGAGGTCTTCCTGGCCCGGGACAGCCGCCTTCAACGAAAAGTCGCGCTCAAATACTTGACGTCGGAGAAGAGCGGCGACGAGACGCGCGCCACGATCCTCCGCGAAGCCCGCGCCGCGGCCCGCATCAATCATCCAAACGTCGCCGCGGTGCACGACGTCTTCGACGAGAGCGGGCGAACGTTCATTGTCATGGAATACGTGGGCGGCGAGAGCCTCGCCGCCCGGCTCGGCCGCGAGCGGCTTCCCATCGGCACGGTCATCTCGATCGGGCGGCAGCTCGCCGCGGGGCTCGCGGCCGCGCACGCGGAAGGCATCATCCATCGCGATCTCAAGCCGGCGAACGTGCAGCTCACGCCCGAAGGCTCCGCGAAGATCCTCGACTTCGGCGTCGCAAGGGCGACCGCGTCGATTCTGTCGACGACCACGTCGGAACATGACAATCGCGCGCCCGAGATCGACGCTGGCGTGGGGCGCCCCGGCACGCCGGCCTACATGTCGCCCGAGCAGAAGCTCGCGCTGCCAATCGACGAGCGGTCCGACATCTACAGTCTCGGACTCGTGCTGTTCGAGATGGCCGCGGGACGGCGCGCGGCCGTCGTCGACACCATCGACCTGGCGTTTGGAGCGGCGTTGCCCCCTCCGCGGCCGGACGCGGCCGACGCAAAGGTGCCGGCGGAGCTGGCGACGATTATCGAACGTGCGCTCGAACCGGATCCGCGGCGCCGCTTCAATTCCGCCGCCGAGCTCGAGTCCGCGCTGGCGGCGATCGATATTCCAGTCGAGCCTGATTCACGAGGGTCGCGGATCTCGCGGCGAACCTGGATCGGCAGCGGCGTTGCGGCGATGGCCATTCTCTCGATCGCGATCGCCGGCATCGTTCGCGGCACGCGCCACGAAACGCTCCGGATTCGATCGCTGGCCGTGCTCCCGCTGGCAAACGACTCGCACGACCCGCGGCAGGACTACCTCGCGGATGGCATCACCGACGGCCTGATCAACACGTTCGGCCAGATCGGGGCGTTGAAGGTGACGGCCCGTACCTCGTCGATGCAGTTCAGGAACACCACTAAGTCCGTGGCGCAGATCGCCCGCGAGCTGAACGTCGATGCGGTGCTCGAAGGGTCGATCATGATCGAACGGATCTTTCAGGACGGCGAGCGCGTCCGCATCGCCTTGAACCTCATCGATCCGGCCACGCAGCAGCAGATCTGGAGCGAGACGCTCGACCGTGAGCTGGGTAGCGTGCTGGCGCTGCAGACCGATATCGCGCGCTCCGTGGCGCAGAAGATCAACGTCGTGCTCACGCGGGAAGAGGGTGGACGGCTCGCGAAACCCCCCCAGGTGAACCCTGAGGCATTCAAGCTGTACCTGCTCGGCCGGCAGCGGTGGAACAGCCGCACGGTTCCCGGGCTGCGCGAGGCGCTGGATTTCTTTCGTCAGGCGCTCGCGCTGGATCCCACCTACGCGCCCGCGCATGCCGGCGTGGCGGATTCGTACGCGCTTCTCGCCGGCGATTTTGGCGCCGTTCCTCGCGACGCCGGGGCCGACGCGGCAACCGCCAGCGCTTTGCGCGCGATTGCGCTCGACCCGAGCCTGGCCGAGGCGCACGCGTCGCTCGCATTCACCGACTTTTTTCTCAAGTGGAACTGGACGGAAGCGGAGAAGGGCTTCCGCCGCGCCATCGAGCTGAATCCGAGCTACGCGACGGCCCATCAATGGTTCGGCAACTTTCTCTCCGACATGGGGCGCGAGGAAGAGGGACTGGCCGAAATGAAGCGCGCGCAGACGCTGGATCCGCTCTCGCCGATCATCAGCCGCGACGTGGCGTGGCCGCTGTTCTTCAATCGCCGCTATGACGAGGCGATTCAGCAGCTTCAGTCGACCCTTTCGATGCACCCCGACTACGTGCCGGCCGAGCGTCTGCTGGCGCGTGCGCAGGCGATGGGAGGGCAATCGGTCGACGCCGTCTCCATGTTCGAACGGCTGCGCGCCAAGGACGCCACGTCGCGGTCCCGCTGCGAGCTGGCCTGGGCGTACGCGCTGGCCGGCCGACACGACGACGCGATGCGCGAGCTCGAACGAGCCCGCGCGATGGCGGAATTCCCCACATATCCCTACGACGAGGCTCTCGTGCTCACGGCCCTCGGCCGCATCACGCCCGCGCTCGACGCGCTCGATCGTGCGTACGCACAGCGCGATCCGACGCTGGTGAACGTGAAGCACGATCCCCGGCTCGACGCGCTCCATTCGGATCCCCGGTATAGCCGGCTGCTCGCGTTAATGCGGTTTCCCTGACGGAGGAGTTTCACATGGCAAAAGCAAAGAGCAAGGCGAAGAAGCTGTCGCGGCGTCAGATGGTCGTCCTTCTGGGATCGGGCGTAATGCTAGCGCGTTCCAGAAGCGGTGAGGGTGGTCAAGTTGATCCGCCGCCGGATGTGTGCCAGGTAGCGAAGCCGCTCACCGGGAAGACGAAGATAAACTCCGTCGAGCACCCGGTCCTGATGGCGAATCCCTGCTGTGCAGACGGCATGACGATGTTCTTCGATGGGTTCAACCATACGAAGACCGGCCACGCTCACGATCACTTGAAGGATTTCGCTGCCGCGCTGACCGCCAACAAGGATGAACTGCTGGAGTACTGCCTGATGGTATGGGGCATCAACGATGCAGACCGAATGGAGATTGTGAAGACGATGCAGGAAAGGTTTCAGATGAAGGAATACCCGGCGGCCAAGTGAGCCGGGGCGCAAAACTCCGCCGGTCTCCGCATCTCCTGTCGTACTGGACCGACCAGGGCATGGTCACCGTGAACTATGCCGCGGGCACGGCGGTGATCAACGACGCGATCGTCACGCACGCGCTTTCACTGTGCTCGGACTGGACGCCGGCGGCCGACCTCCGCCGGCGCCTTCAGCCCGTGACGCGGCGCCCGGAAACGCTGATTCGATCGATGGTCGACCGCGAGCTGCTGATACGCTCGGATCGCCCACAGAATCCCCGCAGCGCGGCCGTGGCGACCTGGGGTCCGTGGAATCCCGCCGCGTCCTTCTTTCACCTCACTTCGAAGAACGTGCGAGGGCCGCGGGATCGCACGGCGCGGGAAAACATGCTCCGACGCGAGTTCGCGGTGCACGGGGCGCCTCCGAAGATCAAGCGGTATCCGCGCGCGGCAACGACGTCGCTGCCGACGGTGACACGGGAGGGCGAGTTCCGCGACGTCCTGCTGGGACGGCGCACCTGGCGCAAGTTCTCCCCCGACGCCGTCGGCGTCGATGACATTGCAACCCTGCTTCACTTCACATCGGGCGTGCAGCGCACCGAGACGGCCGTCGGCCTCGGCCCGGTCCATCTGAAGACATCTCCGTCCGCGGGCGCGCGGCAGCCGCTTGAAACCTACCTGCTCGCGGTCAACGTCGACGGGCTCCGGGCCGGTCTGTACCACTATCTGCCGGTCTCTCACGGTCTCGAACTGATCGGCAAGACCGCCACCACCAGAACGATCGCGCAATACGTGCCCGATCAGCCGTGGTACGAATCCGCGGCCGCGCTGGTGATCTTCACGGCCGTCTTTGCGCGAACGCAGTGGCGGTATCCATTCGCACGCGCGTATCGCTCGGTCCTCCTCGAGGCCGGGCATGTCTGCCAGACGTTCTGCCTGGTTGCGACGTGGCTGGGGCTCGCGCCGTTCTGCACGGGCCGGTTCGCCGACGCCGTCGTGGAGCGCGACATCAAAGTGGACGGCATCACCGAATCGTTCGTCTACGGCGGGGGCGTGGGTCGGCGGCCCGCAGGTCTCGATTGGGCGCCGTGGCCCGAGGCGACCGGACCCGAAGCGGATCTTTGAGGCAGAATAGCCCTCATGCCGATCGGAACCGCCCTCCACGAGCGCACGCTCGCCCTCTGCGAGAGCTTGAATTACCGCGAATGGTCCGGCTACTACGCGGTCAGCGCGTACGAGAGCCACCACGAACACGAATACAACGCCATTCGCAATGCCTCGGCGCTGATCGACGTCTCGCCGCTGTTCAAGTACATGGTGACCGGCAGGGACGCCGCGCGCCTGGTCGATCGGATCATCGCGCGAGACGTGTCGAAGATGCAGGTCGGACAAGTGTTCTACACGCCGTGGTGCGACGAGCACGGCAAGGTGATCGACGACGGAACGGTGTCGCGGCTGGAGGAGCAGACCTTTCGATGGACGGCCGCGGATCCGAGCCTCCGCTGGTTCCGGCAGAACGCCGCCGGAATGGACGTGCGCATCGATGACGTATCGGAGGAGATTGCCGCGCTCGCGCTGCAGGGCCCGACGTCCGCGAAGCTGCTGCGCGCCGTCGCGCACGCGGCAATCGACTCGCTGAAGTACTTCCGCGTCACCAAGGGCATCATCGCCGGCGTGCAGGTCGACATCTCCCGCACCGGCTACACGGGCGATCTCGGCTACGAAATCTGGATGCCCGCCGACCGCGCCGTACACGTGTGGGACGCGCTGATGCGGGGCGGGCGTCCCTTCGACATCAAGCCCGCGGGCATGCTCGCGCTCGACGTCGCGCGTATCGAGGCCGGCCTGCTCCTCGTCGAAGTCGATTTCTTCGGCAGCCGGAAAGCGATGATCCCCTCGCAGATGTACACGCCGTACGAGCTCGGCATGGCCCGGCTGGTCAGCCTCGACAAGACGCGCTTCATCGGCCAGCGGGCGCTTCGGGACGACCAGCGGCGGGGCCCAGACCGTCAGATCGCCGGCCTTGAAATCGACTGGACGGAAGTCGAGAAACTCTACGACGCCGTCGGGCTCGCTCCCGCGGTGGCGGCGACCGCCTCGCGGACGGCGGTCCCCGTCTACCGCAACGGCCGTCAGATCGGGAAGGCGACGTCGACGACGTGGTCGCCGGTGCTGAAGCGGATGATTGCGCTCGCGCTGCTGGACCGCCCGCACTATGCGGAAGGCACGGAGGTCAAATTCGAGATGACCGTCGAAGCCGTCCGTCATCGCGTCAGCGCGAAGGTCGTGAAGACGCCGTTCTTCAATCCGGCGAGAAAGACTGCGACGCCGCCGCTCTAGGCACGAAGAACACACGCAGAAAGACACACAGCTCTTTAGTCTTCGTGCCTTCGTGGCTTTCTGCCTTTGTGATGAAGCCGTCGGCTACGATGCGGCGTTTGTGACCTTGGAATGAAACTCCACGATGAACCTGTCGAACGCGTAGAGCAGATCTTCGCGGTTCGAGTACGGTCCCGGTACGTACGCCGGCGATGAGATCCCTGCCTGCGACAACTCGCACACGTACCAATCCTGCTTGTTCGTCATGTCCCAGAACTCGACGCAATCGGCGGGATTGAAGCCGGGCCTCGCCAGCTCGGAGGGCTGGAAGTGCCACTCGCACACGTTGATCGTGCGATCCGGCGCGATTGGCCACAGCGTGTGCGTCAGCATGTAGTCCGGGTGCAGGCTGAGCATCATGTTCGGGAAGACGCAGTAGTAGTAGACGCGGCGCTTGTCGTCGTCGGACAGCCCGGGGAAAAACGATCGCGGACAACTGCCGTCCATCGACAGTGTTTCGATTCCCGGGCGCAGATCCATGCAGCCGCCCATGTAGGTCGGCCGCAGCGGTTCGTTTTCTCCGCTGAGGTAATGCGAGAGCCTGTTCAGCGCGGGATGCAGGTTCGGGCAGTGCAGGCACTCGTTGTAGTTCTGGATGATCAGCTTCCAGTTCGCCTTGACGTCGTAGACGATCCGGCGGCCGAGCCGCAGGTCCTTCATGTTCCACGGCCGGAACTTGGCGACCAGCGGGCCGAGCTGCGCGCCGAGCGGCTCAGGGCGTTCGCTCAGATTCAGGAACACGTGACCGTCCCATTCGTCGGCGTGGACGGCGTGCAGCGGGTAGTCCGCCTTCCGGAAGTGCGGTACTTCGTCCATGTGCGGCGCGCCAATCAGACGGCCGTCGAGATCGTACGTCCACGCGTGATACGGGCACTGGATGCTGCCGGGGAACTGGCCGGTCGCTTCGGCGCATATCCGGGTGCCCCGATGGCGGCACACGTTGTGAAACGCGCGGATCCGCCCGGCGACGGCGCGCGTGACGATGATATTGCGGCCGTTCGTCTCGCGCACGAAGTACTGCCCCGGCGTCGAGGCCTCCTCCGAACGCCCCACGTAGAACCACATCGTGCCGAACAATCCGTCGAGCTCCGCCTGGAAGAGCAGGGGATCGGCGTAGTAGCGCGCGGGAAGCGTCCGCGCGCCGTCCGGCATCACGTCACGCGGCTTGGCCGCGACGTCTTCCATGAGAATTTCATGATACAACGCGGTCGGTGGCTAGCGGAACCGAGCGAGCAGGCGACGCGCGAGCGAGTGGAGCAAGTCTAAGCAAGCGGCCGGAGGGAACCGGCGCGGAGCGCCGGCCGCGAGCGCCAAACCTGCGTCGCGAGCTCGGTCGCTGGGACCTCACGGCGATCGGCATCAATCAGGTGATCGGCGCCGCCATTTTCGCGCTGCCCGCCTCTCTTGCCGCGTCGGTGGGCGGCTGGAGTCCCGTACTCATCGTCGCCGTCGGGCTCGCGTCGCTCCTCATCGCCGCGACGTTTGCCGAAGTCGGGAGCCGCTTCGACGGGACCGGCGGACCGTATCTGTACACGCGCGCCGCATTCGGACGGTTTCCCGCGTTCGAAGTCGGATGGATGCAGTGGTTCACGCGCGTCGCGAGCTGGGCCGCCGTCATCAACGTCCTCGTCACCGCGCTCGGCTTCTACTGGCCCTCCGTAACGGCCGGCGCCCTGCGGCTGACGGTGATGTCATGCCTTATCGCGGCGCTCACCGTCGTCAACATTCTCGGCATCCGCCAGAGCGCATGGGTGGTGAACACCCTGACGATCGGCAAGCTCGTCCCCCTGGGCCTGCTCGTCGTGTTCGGGCTGCCGAAGATCGACGCCGGCGCCCTGCACATCGGCCCGGCGCCGCCGCTCGGAGATCTGTCGCGGACCGCGCTCCTGCTGATCTTCGCGTACGGCGGCTACGAAGTGATTCCCGTGCCGGCGGGTGAATCCACCCATCCGCAGCGCGACGTGCCGTTCGCGCTCATCATGACGATCGCAGTCGTCACCGCGCTGTTCGCCATGATTCAGATCGTCGCGATGGGCGTGCTACCCGGACTTGCGGCATCCAGGACGCCGCTCGCGGACGCGGCGGCGCGCATCATGGGCGCCGCAGGAGCCGCGGTCATCACGCTCGGCGCGGTGCTGTCGACGATGGGGAACAACATGGGGCAGGCGCTGTCGGGTTCGCGCAGCCTCTTCGCGCTCGCGGAACACGGCGACGTGCCGGCCATGTTCGGGCGCGTGAGCCGTCGCTTCGGCACGCCGGTCGTCTCGATTGTGTTCACCGCCGGCGTGTCGCTCATTCTGGCGACGACCGGATCGTTTGCCGTGATGGCGACCGCCAGCGCCGTCAGCCGTCTCGTCGTGTACGTCGCGACGTGCGCGGCGGCGCTGCGTCTAAGGGGCGTGCGATTCGCCGGCGCGGTGCCGGCGGCGAAGCTGCGGGTACCCCTGGGTCCGTTGATTCCATCGCTGGCGATCCTGATCGCCATGGCGATTCTGGCCGGCGCCACCCCGCAGCAGCTCAGAGCGGGCGGTCTGGCGTTGGCGGCCGGCGCGGTCCTCTTCACGATTGCCGTCCTGCCACGGAGGAAATGATGAAATCGGTCCGAGTTCTCGTCCGGATTCTCATCGCGCTGACGATTGCGGCGTCGAACGCCGCGGCCGCCGATCGCGTCATCTTCATCGTGCGGCACGCCGAGCGCGCGCCGGCGAGCGACGCCGCCGCTTCGAAGCGCATGATGGCCGACGATCCCCCCTTGAGCGCCGGCGGTCAGCAGCGGGCCGTCAGGCTCGCGGGCCTGCTCGCCGAATCGGGCATCCAGCACATTTACACCACCGAGTTCCTTCGGGCGCGGCAGACCGCGGCGCCTCTCGCCGACAAGCTGAATGTCAAGCCGGTGATGTCGGCCGCGAAGGATCCCGACCCGCTCATCGCACAGCTCCGCCACGTGAAGGGAAACGTCCTGATCGTCGGGCACGCCAACACGATCCCGGATCTGTTGAAGAAGCTCGGCGTGAAGAGCGACGTAAAGATCGGCGAATCCGACTACGGCGATCTCTTCATCGTCGTCTTGCGCTCAACCGGGCAACCGACGCTCGTCAAGCTGCGATTCTGAATCGATATCGAGCACGCGGAACTTCCAGGTGCCGATCGCGAACACGATCGGCATCAGCAGGCCGAATCCGAACAGGAGCGCTGCGGCGATCGTGACCCACGGTCCTCGAGGCTCGGCGAGGTGCAGCACCGGGATGACCAGGATCGTCAACACTCCGCCGGCCACCTGGCTGATCAGAATCCAGAAGGTGGTCAGGCGCTCGCCTGAGAGCCCTGCTCGTTTCGCTTCCTGCCAGCTCTTGTAGAGGGACATCAGTCCCGCGAACGGCAGGATGATTCCCACGAGGAACAGCGCCGGCACGCCGATCACGAGGATCGCCAACGCCGTGATCATGTCGGGAGTCGCCGCCCCGAGCGCGCCGGAGCCATCAGAGGATGCAGCAGCCATTGCCGACTGCAGAAAACGTGTGAGCACGACGGCGAGGATTGCTCCGCAGAGCGGAACGACGATGTAGGCGGCCCTGAGCCACGGCCACTGCGTGCGGATCCAGGGCCGCCGCCGCGGAAACACTTGCGTGAAGTGGAAGAGCGCGAGGCTGCCAATCACGAGCGAGAGCCCGACGGCGATGCCGGGCGCCCCCATCGGCGCATTCTGGCCCGCCCAGATCAGGACCGACATCGAGTAGGGGGCGACGCTCGCGACGGCGATCAGGAGAAAGACCCGTGCCCGCGGATCGCGTGGCGCCCGAAGGATCACCGCGAACCCGACGATCAGGAAACACGCCGCCGACACCGCCGCCGATACCGCATCGAACGCCGTTGCGGACAACGGCTGCAGCATCGTGTTCATCGCGCGATATTATGTCGCTTTGAGGAGAAGGCGTATGCGCCGCGCAGTGTTGCTTTTCATCGCGAGCTTCGGGCTCGTGTCGTTCGCGTACGGCCAGGGCGGACGCCGCGGCCAGCCGCAGGCCGGCGCCGACGTGCCGCCCGCGGTCACCGTGCTGCGGCCCGGGCGCGTCTTCGACGGCGAGACGACGCACGAGGGATGGATCGTACGCGTGCGCGGCGATCGAATCGAGGCGGCCGGCCCCGCCGCGAGCGTGAACGCCGCCGGCGCGACGGCCATCGATATGCCGGGCGCCACCCTGATGCCGGGGCTCGTCGAAGGGCACTCCCACGTCCTGCTGCACCCGTACAACGAAACTACGTGGAACGATCAAGTGCTTCACGAAGGGATCGCCGTCCGCGTTGCGCGCGCGACGAACCACCTGCGCGCGACGCTGATGGCCGGCTTCACGACGATTCGGGATCTCGGCACCGAAGGCGCCGGCTATGCGGACGCGGAGCTGAAGCAGGCGGTTGAGCAGGGCATCATTCCGGGTCCGAGAATGATTGTCGTCACGCGCGCCATCGTCGCCACCGGCAGCTACGGCCCGAAAGGCTTCGCGCTCGAGTGGCGCGTGCCGCAGGGGGCCGAGGAAGCGGACGGAGACTCGCTGATCCGCGTCGTCCGCGATCAGATCGGCCATGGCGCCGACTGGATCAAGATCTACGGCGACTATCGCTGGGGCGCGCGCGGCGACGCGGCCCCGACGTTCTCTCTCGAGGAGATCAAGACGATTGTCGAGACGGCACGCAGCAGCGGCCGGCCCGTCGTCGCCCATTCGACCACCGCCGAGGGGATGCGCCGCGCCGTGTTGGCTGGCGTCGAGACGATCGAGCACGGCGACGCCGGCACGCCGGAGGTCTTTCGTTTGATGAAGGAGCACAACGTCGCGCTGTGCCCGACGCTGGCGGCCGGCGACGCGACGTCGCAGTACGCCGGCTGGAAGAAAGGCGAGGGACCCGAGCCCGCCGGGATCACGCGCAAGCGCGCGAGCTTCAAGGCGGCGCTCGACGCCGGTGTGACGATCCTGAGCGGCAGCGACGTCGGCGTTTACACGCACGGCGACAACGCCCGCGAGCTGGAGCTGATGGTGAACTACGGCATGGCCGCACCCGAGGCGCTGAAGAGCGCGACGTCGATCGCCGCGCGCGTCCTCCATATGGAGAATCGGGTCGGCATGGTGAAGGAAGGGCTGCTCGCAGACCTCGTCGCCGTCGACGGCGATCCCACGCGCGACATCTCCGCGCTGCGGCGCGTGCAGTTCGTCATGAAAGGGGGCGCGATCGCGCGGCCCTACGAGGGTCGGCGGTAGACGATCTTTCCGTCGAAGATCGTCATCGTCACTTCGGCGGCGTCGAGGGCCTTCGCTCCGCTGAAGATATCGGTCGAGAGGATCACCAGGTCCGCCAGCATCCCGGCCTTGATCGTGCCCTTGCGATGCTCGTCGTACGAGGCCCATGCCGCGCCCGACGTCCAGCCGTTGATGGCCGATTTCAGCTTCAGCGCTTCCGGGGCCTGAATCTCGCTGCGCTTCACGACGGCCCGGAGCGCGGCAAGCGGATCGAGCGGCAGGCGCGGCCATCCGCTGCCGAAGGCCAGATGCGCGCCCGCGGCGGTCAGGCTTCGCGCGGGCCATCCCAGCGGCGCGCGATCCGGACCGGCAAGCTTCGTCCAGGTCAGCAGGCCGCCGTTCATGTCGAGCGGCAGCATCGTCGCCGCGATCCCGAGCGTTCCGATTCTCGACATGTCGTCGGGGTCGACGAGCTCGACGCTCTCGAGACGATGACGCCGCGGCTTGGCCGGCGTTGCGCGACGCGCCGCGGCCCCGAACGCCTCGAGCGCGGCGTGGACCTGCGGCTCGTCTGACGCGGCGACCGCGACCTGCCATCCGTGGGCGTCGAGCGCGGCGATCGTGCCGGGATCGATCGCGCCGTCGGCGGGCAGCACCACGACACCGGACTTCAGCAGCGGATCGTCCGGATAACGTTTTGCGATCGGATCGAGATCCTCGACCCGCGCGCGGGCGCCAGGGACGGCAGCGTAGACGCGCAGCGACAGTCGTCCCGCGTCGCGCGCTGCGTCATACAGATCGAGGTCGCCCGGAGCGGCGCCGAGATCCTGCACGCTCGTGACGCCGCGCCGGAGCGCCTCGCCGATCGCGAGCTCCAGCGCCTGCGCGCGGTCCTCGGCAGCCGGCAGCGGTCCCATGCGATCCACCAGCGCCATCGCCGAATCCTTCAGCAGCCCGGTCGGCTGTCCGCGGCGATCGCGCACGATCGCGCCGTTCTTCGGCGCGCGGGTCCGGCGCGTGATCCCGGCGGCGTCGAGCGCGCGCGTGTTCACCCACAGCGCTCGGCCGTCCTGCGACAACAGGCGCGCCGGACGATCGCTGACGATGGCATCGAGCTGCGCGCGCGTCGGCTGGTCGGCAAAGGCGTCGTACGACCAGCCGCCGCCGACGATCCAGGCGGCGTCCGGCCGCGCTTCGGTCCACGCCACGATGCGCGCCTGGATTTCGTCGATGCTCGCCGCGCCGAACAACTGCACGCCGCCACGAGCGAGTCCGCCGTCGATCAATGCCGCATGGGCATCGTCGAATCCCGGGATCACCGCCGCGCCCTTCGCGTCGATCACTGTGGTCTGCTTCCGCCGGTAGCGCATGATCTCGCGCTCGCTGCCGACGTGCAGAATCGTGTTGCCTCGGATCGCCACCGCTTCGGCCATCGAGCCAAGATCGTCGGCCGCGTAGACTTTTGCGTTGTGGACGATGAGATCGACCGGCCCGCTGCTGTCGTCGCGCTGCGCGCCGACAATGAGGCCGGCGATCAGCGTCGTCGCTACGATCCCGGCGACGAGCAATGTGGCAAGGCGCGCAGCCATGAGGCCCCGCATTCTAGCACCGCCCGTGGTACAGTCCCACGCCGTGCCGCCGTCGAAACTCGCCGGGAGCGCGTCCCCGCCCGACGAGGGTCTGATCCGGGCGCTCGGCCTCGGATCCGCCGTCCTGTTCGTTCTCGGCAGCGTCATCGGATCCGGTATCTTCCTGACCACCGGCGTGATGGCGGCCGCGCTGCCATCGCCCACCCTGCTTCTGGCTGCGTGGCTGACGGGCGGCGTCGTCGCGCTGACCGGGGGATTGACGTACGCGGAGATGGGAGCGATGTATCCCAACTCCGGCGGCGTTTACGTGTACCTGCGGGAGGCGTTCGGACCGGTCGTCGCCTTTCTCTATGGCTGGGCTGCCTTGCTGGTGTTCTTCAGCGGCGGGATCGCGGCGGTCGCCGTGGGCTTCGCCGATTACGTCAGCTACTTCGCGCCGGCGCTCTCGCCGTCCCGAATCCTGTGGTCGACGGCCACGCCCTTCGGCGCGTGGACGGTGTCGGCAGCGCAGATCGTGGCGGTGGCCTCGATTGCCGCGCTCGCCGCGATCAACTACGTCGGCGTCAAGCGCGGCAACCGCGTCAACATCGTCCTCACCATCGCGAAGGTGGCCGGACTGGCGGCGCTGCCGGTTCTGGCGATCCTGGCCGCGCACACGTCACCGTCGTGGACGCCGATCGTGCCGCCGGTGCCGCGGCCGCTCGCGGCGTTTGGCGTCGCGATGATCGCGGTGCTCTGGACCAATGACGCGTGGTATTGCGTCACGTGGATCGCCGGAGAGATGCGCGATCCGCAGCGCGATCTGCCGCGGGCGCTCTTCATCGGCATCTTGCTGCTGACGATGATCTATCTGGCCGTGAACGTCGCGTATCTGTACGCGCTGCCGATGTCCGAACTGCGCGGCGTCAGCCGCGTGGGCGAGCGCGCCGCGAGCGCGCTCGTCGGGCCCGCCGGCGCCCGCTTCGTCGCGCTGACCGTCGTCGTGTCGACGTTCGGCTGCAACGCGGCGGCCATTCTGGCGGGCGCGCGCCTCCTGTTCGCGATGGCGCGCGACGGCGCGTTCCTGCCGCCGGCGGCGAAGGTGCATCCGCGCTATCGCACGCCGCACGTCGCGATCGTCGCCTTGTCGTCGTGGGCGGCCGTGCTGGCGCTGTCGGGCACTTACGAGCAGCTCTTCACCTATGTGGCGTTTGCCTCGATCCTGCTGCACATGATCGGCGCTTTCGGGCTGTTCCGACTGCGCCGGCTGCGGCCGGACCACCCGCGGCCGTACCGCGTGTGGGCGTACCCGGTGGTTCCGGCGGTCTTCATCCTTGCGTCGAGCGCGTTCGTCCTCAACACGCTCGTCGAGCGGCCGAAGGAGTCGTTTGCCGGCATCGGCCTGCTCGCGCTTGGATTGCCGGTGTATTGGTACTCGGCGCGGTCTCGGCGACACGAATGAGCGCCGCGAATGAGCCACGCGAACGGCGCGAGCCGGCGAAGCGGCGAGCGAGTGAGCGTGTAGGGGGGTCCGGCGGGGCGCAGCCCACCGGCTGATGATGAAGATTGCAATTCTCGGATCCGGAGCCGTCGGCGGCTACTACGGCGCGCGCCTCGCCCGCGCCGGACACGACGTGACCTTCATCGCGCGCGGCGCGCACCTTGCGGCCATTCGCGAGCGCGGTCTCGAAATCAGAAGCCGCGAGCTCGGCGGCTTCGTCGCGAAGGGGCGGGCCGAAGAAGACACGACGCGCGTTGGCACGGTCGATCTCGCGCTCGTCGCGGTCAAGGCGTACGACAATCCGACGGCGCTTCCGCTGCTGCGCCCGATGCTCGGCAGCGCAAGCGCCGTGCTCACCGTCCAGAACGGCATCGACAGTCCGGACGAGGTGGCGGCGATCGCCGGCGAGGACCGCACGCTCGGAGGGGCGACGTACATCGCGACGGCGCTCGAGGCGCCCGGCGTGATCGTCCAGACGGGCACGCACCGGCGCATCGTGTTCGGCGAAACGTTCGGGCAGCTCCCGCGCGTCACGGATCGCGTGAACCGGATTCACGAGGCGTTCGCGTCCGCCGACATTCAATCGTCGCCCGTCGGCGACGGTCGCGTTCCGATCTGGGAGAAGTTCGTTTTTCTCGTGTCGCTGGCGGGATTCACGGGCGCCGCCCGGCTGCCGATCGGCCCGATCTGGTCGGACCCCTTCGCCAGAGCGCAGTTTCTGGCCGGCAGCCGCGAGGTTGAGGCGCTGGCCCGCGCCGAAGGCGTCCCTGTCGCCGCCGACGTGGTCGATCGCATGATTCCCTACGTCGACGCGATTCCCGGGTCGATGCGGTCGTCTCTGCTCATCGACCTGCAGCAGGGCAAGCGCATCGAGGTCGAGGCTCTTCACGGATCGGTGGTGCGCCGCGCCGAGAGACTGGGCGTCCGGACGCCAATCATGTCGACGTTGTACGCTGTACTGAAGGTGCATGCGCAAGGCACACCACACGTGAACGGTTAGATCAGGGTTACACTCAAGTCGAAGGAGTAGCTCGATGCAGAAGACAGTATTGACGCGGGCGTGTGCGATGGCGACGATGGTGGTCACGGGCGCGCTGTCGTTGTCCGCGCAGGGCAAGGAGGAGGATCGCCTGCGCGCGTGCGCGACCGTGCTCAAGGAGATCATCAACATCCCCGACGACATCCCGAAGGACCTGCTCGACAAAGCGGAGTGCGTGATCGTTTTTCCGGGGGTGAAGAAGTTCGCGATGGGCGTCGGGGGCAGCTACGGGCGCGGCTCGATGACCTGCCGCACGGGCGACGACTTCACGGGTCCGTGGAGCGCGCCCGCGCTGATGGCGCTCGAAGGCGGCAGCATCGGATTTCAGCTCGGCGGAGAGTCGACCGACTTCGTGCTGCTCGTGATGAACGACCGCGGCGCGACGTCGCTGCTCGGGAACAAAGTGAAGCTCGGCGCAGACGCGTCGGCCGCCGCCGGACCGAAGGGGCGCAGCGCGTCCGCCGCGACCGACGCCGTGATGCAGGCCGAGATGCTCAGCTACTCCCGCTCGCGCGGGCTGTTCGCCGGCGTGTCGCTCGAGGGTTCGACGCTGCGGCCCGACGACGACGCCAACACGCTCGTCTACGGCAGCGCTATGGCCGCGCGCGACATCGTCAAGGGAGGCGTCGCCGTGCCGTCCGCGGCACAACCGATGATCGACGTCCTCAACAAGCGCTCGCCGAAGAATCTGTCGGAAAAGAAGTAACCGGCGCGGGTTACTCGTGGTACGACAGGGTCTTCAGGACACGCCGATAGGAGCCGTCGGCCGCCGGTTCGAAGACGTGGCAGTGATCCATCTCGCCGCCGTACACGTGCAGGGTGATCGACGGCGTGTCGGCGGCGTTGGCCAACGTGTGGTACTCGAACGGGGGAATCAGGCAGCCGGCTGACCCGCGTCCGGCCACCACCCGCGTCCGCTGCTCGAAGCGGAACGCGCCGCCCTGCTCCGACGTGAGGTCGTACTGCGCGACCTCCATGTTTCCGTCCACCACGCATTCGACGCACCAGATCCCGGCGTGATCGTGCAGGGCCGTCTTCTGCCCGGGCCCCCACGTCATGACCACCATCGTGTACTGTCCCGAGGGATCCCGGTGCAGCAGGCGCCGCGCGTACGTGTCGGCGCGCGCCGTTCTGAAGCTCTCCGGGACCGTCAGCGTGCCGCTCCGCATCGACTCGATCAGGACCGCCTTCACGAGCTCGGGGACCTTCGCTGGCGGCTCTCCATGGATGACGGCGTCGAGCCGATCGCGAACGGCGTCATCCATGTCTTCCGCGCCTCGCTGGCTCATGCGGTCTCCATGGATCTGTATGCGGCCATGCCGCCGGTGATGTTCACGATGTGCGCCACGCCTTCATGGGCGAGCAGGCTCGCGGCCAGGGTCGAACGGTAGCCGCCTTCGCAGATGGTCGCGACCGCCGCATCGCCCGCGAGCTCGCGCGCGCGCGCCGGGATCTCGCCGACGGGGATATTGATCGATCCTTCGAGATGGCCCGCGCGCCACTCGTGGGGGGTACGCACGTCCACGATCCGCATCGACTGTCGCGCGGGGCTGTCGCGCAGGTCGGAGGCGTCGATCTGTTCGAGCGTCGCCGTGGGAAGGCCGGCGCCGATCCACGCGTCGTACCCGCCGGCGATCGCGCCTTCAATGCGATCGAGACCCACGCGCAGGAGCTGGACGGCCGCTTCCTGCGCATGCGTGGGTTCGTCGGCGAGGAGGATGACGGGCGTGTCCGCGTCGATGACCCATCCCGCCCAGTAGCCGACCTTCGCCCCATAGCCGATGTTCACCGCGCCGTATGGATGTCCCGCCGCGAATGCGTCGCCGCGCCGCAGGTCGACGATCATCGCACCATCGGCTGTCAGGGCCGCGGCGGCGCCCGGCCTGATCGATGGGATGCGGATCGTGCCGTCCACGAGGCCGAGCAACGGCGGGCCCTCCGCGTTGATACGTTTCATCCGGGCGAAATACGGGGGCGTTTCCGGAATGTCGGCGAGCACGGCGGAGACGAAGGCGCCGCGATCCTGGTACTGAAGGAGCGCGTTCTGCTGCCGCTCGCGCGCGATGGTGGATGAGGGCTCCTGCCCGATGCCCGCCCCGCACAGCGATCCGGCGCCGTGCCCGGGATGCACTTCGACGCCGTCATCGAGCGTCATGACACGCTGCAGCGACCCGAAGAGATCGCCGGCAAGCTGCCGCGTCTGCGCGTCGCCGAGCAGATCGGGGCGCCCGACGGCGCCGACGAAGAGCAGATCGCCCGTGAACAGACGCGTTGGATGGCCGGGCGATTCCGCCAGGATGCATATATGCTCCGGCGTGTGTCCCGGCGTGTGGAGGAAGGTCAGCGCGGCGTCGCCGATCGAGAGCCGCTCGGAGTCGCGCACCTCGTGATGGTCGAACCGCAGACCCGATCCGGGACCGCAGATCACGCGCGCGCCTTTCTGCGCCAGCTCGCGTGCGCCCGATACGAAATCGGCGTGCACGTGCGTTTCGATCGCCGCGACGATCCGCACGCCCGACTGCTGCGCGGCGGCCGCGTAGATCGAGGCGTCGCGACGCGGATCTATTACGACCGCCTGCTTCGAACGATCGCAGCCGATCAGGAATGACGCCTGCGCAAGCCCTTCGTCGAAGAACCGCTGGAACATGCGATAAAATCCCCAGGATCAGCCGGCATCATACACCCTTCACATGACCCTTTCCGTCCTCGCCGCCGTCGTCGCCGTCGGCGCGGTCGCCGGCGCGCTCGGATCGCTGCTGGGCATCGGCGGCGGCGTTTTTCTCGTCCCCTTCCTGAACGCCGGCCTCGGCCTCGATTTCAGGGTCGCCGCGGCGACGGGACTGATGACCGTGATCGCCACCTCCAGCGCCGTCTCCGCCGGCAAGGCCGGCCGAAACCTCATCAACCTTCGGCTGGGCATGCTGCTCGAGGTCGCCACCACGGTCGGCGGCCTCTCCGCGGCGATTACGGTTGCGCGTCTTTCCAATCACACCCTCGATCTCATTTTCGCCGTCGTGACGACCGCGATCGCGATCTTGATGCTCTCGCGGCTCGATAAGCGAAACGTCCTCGAGCCGTCCGTAGCACCGGGCACGCTCGGCGGCCGCTTTCACGACGACGACACCGGGCGCGACGTCGTGTATCGGGTCACGCGGCTGCCGCTCGGCATGACGGCATCCTTTCTTGCCGGCTACGTGTCGGGCACTCTCGGGATCGGCGGCGGGATTCTGAAAGTCCCGGTCCTGAACGCCTGGTGCGGCGTGCCGATGCGCGCGGCCGCCGCGACGAGCGCGCTGATGATCGGCGTGACGGCGGCGGCGTCGGCGCCGCAGTACTTCGCGCGCGGCGAGGTCAATCCGCCGGTGGCCGCTGCCGCTGTGCTGGGCGTGCTGCTGGGATCGCGGCTGGGCTTCTCGTACGGCGGCCGCGCGCGCGTGAAGTGGCTGAAAATGCTGATGGCGGTCGTGCTCGCCGCCGTTTCGCTGCTGTATTTCCGGAAGGCGGTCGCATGAGCGACGACGCGATCGAACGCCTCGAGGTCCAGGTCGGCCGGCTGCTCCAGACCGGCGTGCTGATGTCGGCGGCCTGTCTCGGGATCGGCCTCGTGTTGTGGATCGCGCGTGGATCCTCGACGGCCGCGAACGCGCTGCTGACGGGCGGGCTGGTCGTGCTGATGATGACGCCCCTGGCGCGCGTAGTGGCATCGTTGATCGCATACGTGCGCCTGCGCGACTGGTTCTTCGTCGGCACGACCGTGATGGTGTTCATCGTGCTGATCGCCGCGTGGGTGCTGAGGTCCTAGGTCTCGTTCACGCGCTGATCGAACGCCTCTGGGCTGGTGGGAATCGCGGCCTGGTTCACTTCCGCCTCGACTTCCCGCAGCCGGTCGTGCGCGGCGGCGCGCATCTTCTCGAGCAGCCCCGCGATCCGCTGCGCCTGGCGCACCACGGTGGCGAGGTCGCGCTGCAGGTTCGGATCCGGATAGCCGCGCTCGAGCAGATCGCAGTGGCCGATGATCGTCTGAAGCGCGCTGTTGATCTCGGCCGCGATCGAGAGCGTCAGCTCCGACATCGCTTCCATGGTGCGGTACTTGCCAACCGAGAGCTGCAGCTGCTGCGCGATGACGGCGACGGCGAAGATCTCCGCGATGGGCATGATCGTGCGGACGTGCTCCGGGCCGTAGCCGTTCTTCGCGCGCTGCACGAGATTCAGCGTGCCGACGACGCGGCCCTTCGAGACGAGCGGCACGACCAGGGCCGATCCGAAGCCCGACGTGTGCAGGATGTTCGCGTCGAGGAAGTCGGCGGCCGCCTCCGAAATGTCCGCGACGATCAGGGCTTCGCGCGTTCGCACCACGTTGCCGAGAATCGTCTGTTCCACCTTGAACACGACTTCCGGCCGCGGACGCGTGCGCCGCTCCTCCTCCTGGACGCGTGCCGTGTATGTCTGGAACTCCTGGCCGTTGTCGGTGAGCAGTGCCAGCCCGACGCGGTCGCAGGGCACCAGCCGCGCGATGCGCGACGCCAGCGCCTGGAAGGCCAGCGTGACGTCGACGGATCGCGCGATGATCTCGAGCATGGCGTTCTGCGCCTGGAGCTGCTCGAGCTCGCCGAGGGTTTCCTCGTGCGTGTCTTCGTGCGCCTGGATGCGCTGCGCCATCGTCCCGATGCGCCGCGTGGCGAGCGACGCCAGGATGATCATGACGACCCAGGCGCAGATCACCTGGGCGAGCACGCCGGGGCGCCGCGGGACGCCGCCCGCGGCGATCCATGCCCCCGCCTGGATGACCCCGAAGAGGCCGACCAGACCCCAGATGGCCCACACGGGGGCCTGCTGTGCGCGACGAACCTTCATGCCTTGGGCGGCGGCACGCGGTAGGCGGCCCTGACCGGACGCAGCGGTCGATCGAACCAATAAGGCCGGCGCGACCCGTCGGGGCCGGGCGCCGGACGCGTCTGTCGCATCCATTCTTTATACGCCTCGTGCGCCTTTTCCGTGTCGACTTCTATGTCGCCGTACCGATCGTCCGGGCCCGCGCGTTCCAGGCGGACGCGCTGGTGCCAGCAGTGCATTCCGCTCACCGGATCCGGCTG
This sequence comes from Vicinamibacterales bacterium, assembly GCA_035495955.1. Taxonomy (GTDB): domain Bacteria; phylum Acidobacteriota; class Vicinamibacteria; order Vicinamibacterales; family 2-12-FULL-66-21; genus JAICSD01. The sequence continues at coordinate 32,241 of DATJFE010000021.1, forward strand.
AACCGGAAACGTCAGATTCTGATGGACGCCCACTTCGCTCCACCAGATCCGCGCGCTGTCGGGATCGTTGCTTTCGAACGGCCGGGCGCCGTGGCGCTGTCGCATGCGGTATCGGCCATCCTGCCGCTCGATGGTGACGAGCGCCGTCGCATTGCGCGCGCCGCCCGCGTTCTCCTGCAGCCGCCAGCGCCCGAGATGGTGCGACATGCCCAGAACACCCGGACGGATGCCTTCGGTAACCCATGCCCGCGTCACGAACGAGCCGATGCGCGTGCGGATCTTCACGAGGTCGCCGGTCTGAAAGCCGTACCGCCGTGCGTCCGGCGTCGAGATCCACAGCGGATTCGTGTGGGAGATCTCGTACAGCCATTTCACGGCGGAGCGCGTGTGAACCAGGGTCGGCAGGCGGAAGTTCGGGAGCAGGTCGAACTCGCCGTCTTCGCGGTTCAGATCGCGCCAGTGGACGTGTCCGGGCACGTAGCGCGGGATGGCGTGCTCGGGCCAGCCCCACTCGGCGAGGGTCGGCGAGTAGAACTCCAGCTTTTTCGACGGCGTGTTGAAGCCCGAACGCTCGAACTCGCGGCTGTAGGCGTTCTCGGACACTTTGAAGACGCCGTACTTACGCATGTATGCGAGCGGCGTCAGGTTTTCGCGCGCGGCCGCTTGCGGGAGCCCGGGGACGGAGTTCTCGAACATCCATCCGTAGTACTCGTCCATCGTGACGGGCTGGCCCGGACGATACGGACTCTCGAAGAACCGCCGGATTCCCATCGCGCCATCCGGATCGATCTTCCAGCTCAGTGCGACCCAGAATTCGGACTCCTCCCAGACCTCGCCAGGATTGGCCTCGTACGTGGCGGCGACCGCCTCGCCGCGCTTCTCGCGCGCGACGCGCAGCACGGGCTGCCTGAAACCGAGCCACTGGCCCGCGTGGGTTTCCTGGCTCATCGTGTCGTGGCGCTCGGTCCCGAGTCCCATCGGCAGGATGTAGTCGGCGAACCACGCGGTCTCGCTCCACGTTGGCGAGAGCGACACGTGCAGGCCGATCTTGCCGGTGTCCTGCAGGACGTCCATCCATGAAAACCCGTCCGGGTTGGTCCAGAGCGGGTTGTACACACGCGTGAAATAGACGTCGATCTTTCCACGGCCTTCTTTCAGGAAGTGCGGCAGCAGATAACTGAGCTCGTGGAAGGAGAGCGGAAACTCTCGCGGGAAAAGCAGCTCGTTCCAGTACTCGGGCGGCGGCGGAGGGTTTGGATGCTTCGGGACGAACTTGTTCGTCACGTGGAGATTCACGCCGCCGACCGACCCGACGCTGCCCGTCAACACGACCAGCAGATACAGGCAGCGGGTGATCTGCCAGCCCCACAGATTGCCCGCCGCGGCCGCGCGCCAACTGTGCGTCGAGAAGCGATTGCCGGCGCGGGCGATGGCGTGCGCCGCCTCGACGATGCGGTCGGCGGGCACGCCGGTTTCCTCTGCCGCGTACTCCGGCGTGAAGCGGGCGTATTCCTGCTTGAGCGCCGTGATGAAGCTCTCGAACGTCTCGGGTGCGCCGGGATGCTGCGCTTTCAGGTACTCCTGCCAGTTGACCCACTTCCGGACGAACTCGCGATCGTACCGATCCTCCTCCAGCAGGATCCGCGCGATCGCGAGCAGCAGCGCGCCTTCGGTGCCCGAGTATGCCGGGAGCCAGATGTCAGACTTGGCGGACGTATTCGACAGGCGCGGGTCGATCGTAATGAGCGTCGCGCCCTCCGCCTGTGCCTCGACGATCCGCTGCGCGTGCGGATTGAAATAGTGGCCGGTCTCGAGATGCGATGACAGCAGGAGGATCGTGCGCGCGTTCGCGTAGTCGGGCGACGGACGGTCCGCGCCCGTCCACAGGAAATGCCCGAGCCGGGCGGACGACGAGCAGACGTTCGTGTGGCTGTTGTGGCCGTCGACGCCCCACGCCTGGAGCACGCGATTGGCGTAACCGTCTTCCCCCGGCCGTCCGACGTGGTACATCAGTTCGTGCCGGCGCCCCTCCTGAATCGCGGCTCGGATCCGTCCGCCGATATCGTCGAGCGCCTGGTCCCACGCGACGCGCTCCCATTTGCCCTCCCCCCGCGCGCCGGTCCGGCGCAGGGGATAGAGAATGCGATCGGGATCCTCGAGCTGGTTCGGCGTGACGACGCCCTTCGCGCACGTGCGTCCGCGGCTGCCGGGATGGACCGGATTTCCTTCGACCTTCCGCACGTCCATCGTCTGCTTGTCGACATAGGCGAGCAGCCCGCAGGCCGACTCGCAGTTGAAGCAGATGGTGGGAATGATCCAGTAGCTGCGCCGATCCTTTTTCGGCCAGCTCGTCGACTCGTAGTCGACGTAGTTGTCCCACTCGGCGGGATCGGGATGCGATCTAAACATCGTCATTTCGGCATTCAGCATTCGGCATTCGGCATCAACTGAGCGGCACCGACTGTCCGGCGTCCACCCAGATGTATTCCCAGGCTGCGCCTCCGGCCAGCGCGAGCAGCGATGCGCCGATGGACATCAGCGGGACGGGTGCGGACGTGCTTACGGTGAATCCGAGGATCGCGAGCGGCAGCACGCCGCCGGCGGCGATCGCGCCTCCCCAGAAGAGCGGCGCATGGGCCCCACGGCGGATTGTCGTCACCGCCAGCTCGTGGTGACGCGAGGGGCTCGGCGACAACACGTTCTCGAAAAGCAGGATGAGGACGTGCAGCAGCAGCGAGGCGGCGAGCGTCCATCCCAGAAACCGCCGGACGTCGTCGCCCGTCCCGGCAATCGTCATCGCCGCGATCAGGAGAGAAGCCGCTCCGGCGGCGCCCGACTGCGCGATCAGATCGATCGCGGCGTGCGGGCCCTGCCACAAATCGCGCGCGAGCCCCTGCGCGAACAGGAAGCCGGTATACGCCGTGGCGAGCAGCGCGAAGACGATCGCCGGCCACGCGAGCAGCGTCAGCGTTCCCGTCCACTGAAACCAGCCCGCCGTCAGCCAGGCGGCGCTGATCGCGCCGTGGCCGGTCAGGAACCACGCGCCCCAGACCATCCACGATCGCCAGTTCGATCGCGTGAGGATGTAGAGAAAACGCTCGGGACGCTCGAGGTCGATCACCAGAACGGCCGACGTCAGGCCGATGAACACGATCGAAATCGCCGGCGCCGCGATCGTCGTCAACACATCGCGATGGCCGAGGAGCCAGAGGACGGCGCCCAGCAGCATCGCGCCCGTCGAGACAGCCTTCATGAAGAGGTAGAGCACCATATCGGCGCCCCACGGCTTCGCGTGCGGCACATCGTAGTCCACGCGAGGATCGCCCGGCGAGGCGGGATCTTCCACGGGCGCGCCCAGGGGGCGCAGATGCACCTGCCCTTCCTTATAGTACAGAGGGCGCACCGCCGCCTCCGGGCGGATCGCGCTGTCTTCGGCGCCAAGATAGAAGACGTTCGGTCCGGTGGCCTTCTCCGGTTTTCGGACCATGAAGGCCTCGTGCTGGACGATCCGGGAAACCTCGCTCGCCGGGTCGTCGAGGTCCCCGAAGATCCGGCATTGCGTCGGGCACACGATCACGCACGAGGGCAGGAGCTTGTTCTCTACGCGGTTCGCGCAGAAGTTGCACTTTTCCGCGGTATGCGTATTTGGATCGATGAACAGTTGATCGTAAGGGCACGCTTCCATGCACGCGCGGCATCCAATGCAGCTCTCGCCGTGGAGATCGACGATCCCATCGCGCCGCTTGAAGAGCGCGTTCGTCGGGCAGATGCGCACGCACGGCGCGTCCGTGCACTGATTGCAGAGAACGGGAAAGAAGAAGCGCCGCGAGTCCGGAAACGATCCTTTCTCGACGGTCTTCACCCAGCAGCGGTTCACGCCGACCGGAATGTCGTGTTCAGCCTTGCAGGCAATCGTGCAGGCATGACATCCGATGCACTTTCGGAGATCTATGGCGAACCCGTAATTGGCCATCGAGTCTGACGACTATAACCCATCCTTTCGGCCCTCGAAGGCCGTCAGAACCGCCGCTCGCTCCTCGATCGGCACCAGCGGAAAGGTGTCGAGGATGTGGCGCAGATCGCCGGGGTCCAGCGAGTACGCGCGTGCGGCCATGACCTGCAACTCGGTCCGCACGTCCGGAGCGAGCGCGCCTCGAGCGATAGCGCCCGCCAGTGCGGCAAGCGTTTCAAAGATTCGCGATTCGCGACTCGGCATCGGCACCGGCAGCCGATGGATGACCGACGCCGGGACGTGCGTGCCGGCGCGAAGCCGCACGAGATAGTTCGCGACGAAGCTGTTGAAGATGCCGCACAGAAAACGCTGCGCGTCATCATCGAGCGGCTCGCGGAGCGTGAAGACGGTGTGCGTGGTGACGACGCGGGCGGGTATGACGGCGGCGATGAGCGTCAGGCGGTTGGTCGCCGAGGCGACTTCGCGGTAGCCGAGCCGCGGACGATCGATCCGCGACCCGATCAGGCGCCGGGCCGTGGCCGGTTCGACAAAACGTTTGGTCTCCTCGAGCCGCACCCGGAAAGGATCGACGAGCTTGCCCTCGATGACCGGCAGCCCTCGAGCGCCGAAGTGCTCGCGATCGTCGGTCGCGTTCAACTCGCGTCCGAAGTGCGCACCCCACCCGTCATCGTCGCTCAACAGCGGAACGCTCGCGAGCACGCGCGCCAGGATGGCTCGGTCGCGCTCGGCGCGGAGCTCGGGAACGGCCATGCCGGCGCCGCTGAAGCGGCGGACGAGCGTCAGCGGCACGCTGATCGCGCCGGGAATCGATCCGCGATCGGGAATATCGTCGAGGTCCAGCGGGGAGCGCAGCGCCGCGCGCGACGCCAGCTCGCTCGTCGATCCTCCGTTGGTCGCCGTCAGCAGCGTGAACCGCATGCTTCGGTGAATGGGAAAGATCGCATCCCTGTTGTCGAAGCCAATGAGCGAGTCGACGGCGCAGCGATCGAACAGATGTTCCCGCAGGCGCCCGCTGCCCGTGTCGCTCAAGAGGCCGGACGGCATGAGCATCCCGATGCGTCCGCCTGGCGCGGCGAGCCGCGCCATCCGCTCGGCGAACAATTGATAAAGGTTCGCATGCCCGTCGCCTTGAAGCCGATAGCAGCCCGATTCGCGGCTGAACGCGGTCAGCGTCTTTGCCGCGGTCCACGGAGGATTGCCGAGCACGGCGTCGAACCCGGGACTGTCCGCCGGCGTTCCACGTTCGTCGAAGAACGCTTCGGGAAATTCGAACTCCCAGTGAAAGAACCGTTCACGTGCGGCGACCGCCGCGGCGGCCGCGCGCCATTGGTCGGCGAGACCGCGCGGAAGGCCGTGGTCGGCGCCTCGGATGCTGTCGCTGAACGCCGGCCAGGTCCTCGCGTCGAGACGCGGAGTCCCCGCCGGCCAGAACCACGCCGCGCACCAGGCGTCGGCAAGCGCACGCCATGGCGCAAGGGGGGCACGCGCGCCGTGCAGGCCCTCGATCGCGCGCTCCTTGCCGTGGACGATTGCGGCCGTGTCGTCGCTCTGCCGGGCGATCTCGAGACGGGTCACGACCGTCGACGCCAGCAGGTCCGGCAGATCCGGCAGCTCGAACAGCGGAAGCGCCGCGTGCGGCCGTCGGCGCCCCGATCCCGGCGGCTGCCGCGCGAGATCCGCGGTGCCGGCGCCCGCGAGACTGTTCCCGCATCGCAGGTGATGATCCAGGAACGTCAACGGTCGATCCGCGGCGAGCGTGCAGAGCCAGAGCGAGAGCCGCGCGAGCTGAACGGCGATTGGATTCCGGTCGACGCCGTACAGGCAGCGCTGAGCGACGGCCCGCCTGAACGAGGCGCGATCGGCCGGAGCGATGTCCGCGCGCGTGACCGTTCCGTCGAGAATCAGGCTCTCTTCGTAGGCGTCTGCGAGATACCGGCAAGCGGCGACGAGAAATGCCCCGCTCCCCATGGCCGGATCGAGAACGCGAAGGGAGAGGATGGCGGCGGGAGTGCGCCCGAGCACGAGCGGCGCCAGCGTCCGCCGGACGAGGAATTCCGTAATCGACCTCGGTGTATAAAAAGTCCCGGTCGATTTGCGCTTCCCCGACGGCGTCAGCGCGATACGGCCGGATTCCGTCGAGGGCTCGTAGTCGAGGACGCTCTCGTAGACGGCGCCGAGCTGCTCGACTCCGAGGTCGCCGTACGAGATGCGCTCGCGTCGATCCGCGCCGGGCTGCGTGGTGACCGCGAGCAGGACGTCGCGAACGAGCCGATCGTCGAGCGGCAAGGACTCGGCGAGCGGCGCCGCGGCCGGCGCGAACAGGCGGCCGTTGAACGGCACGACCCTCAACGTGCCGGCCGTGCAGCCGCGATGGGCAAGCCGCGCGATCGCCTGCAGCGCCTGCCAGAGTCCGGCCTCCGGCCGTCCTCCTTCCGCCTGGGGCCGCAGGGATTCGATCGTATAGCTGTCCCGGTAGATCGGATGCCATTGAGGCACGAGGCCGCGCGCTTCGGCGAAGAGAAGGAACAGCAGCCGATAGACGACGGTCAGGGCATCCGCGAGCGCCGCGTCGAGCGCGACGGGCCGGCGGCGGCACTGCGTGAAACCGCGCAGCAGCAAGACGAGCGCCCGATCGACGCCCGATCGGAGCGATCGGCTCGCGGATGAACGGTACTGATCGCTTCGCGCCACGAGGTCTTCGAGCCGCGCGAGCCTCCCCGCTTCGGTTTCCAGCAGCCGCTCCAGCAGCGCCGCGCCACGGCTCTCGGCGGCCATGCATCCAATATCGAGATCGATTGCGCGCTGCGCGTACGCGCGGGAGACGTCGACGATCCGGAGGATGGCGCCATTGGTCCCAACCCACCAACGGGGCCGGACGGCGCACTCCGCACGCGCCGCGGTCTGGCGAAGCCGGCGCAGATCCGCGTTCCATGCGGCGGCAGCGAAGATCGCCACCGGGGTGTCATCCGCCGAAGCCAGTACCGAAACGCCGGTCGATGCGTCGTCGAGCAGCTCGCCTGCCAGATCGGTCTGCTGCAGAAGGGGAAAGACGAGAAAGTCAGCGACCTGCCGCGCGCTGCTCGCGGGGCCGAGTCGTGTGACGGCGCCAGACAGAACGGCTGCCAGCCGCGGCGCGGCAGCGACCGTCGTCAGCGTTTCCAGCAGCGCGGCAGAGGCCAGCGAGCCAGAGACGCCTCTCAGCGCCACACGACGAGCACTCCGATGACGTCGACGGACCGATCGAGCGTTCGCTCGCGTTCGAGCGCCGCGAGACGGTCCCGATGTTCCGCCGCAACCTGGGCGTCGAGCGCAGACGCGCGTTCGGCCTGGCGTATCGCCCGGCGATCGAACAGGCCCGGCTGGATCTCGGCATGCGAGCCATCGCGTTCCGCGATCGCGAGCTCGCGATCCAGGCGCTGCTGAACGGAATTCTCGTGTTCGCGGCGGATGCTGTCGAACCAATCTTCCAATTGCGAAAGGCGGTCCGCAGCGCCGTCCTGAAGACAGCCAATCGCAGCGGTCGCCTCCCTCTTCAGATCCGCCGCCTTGGAGTATCGCGGAGCGTCCATCTTCGCGTGCAGAATAAGCAAGCGTTCGGCGACGAGGCGACCATCGTGAGTTCGGGCACTCGCGCGAACGACGAGCACGATGCCTGGTGTCAAGTCGGCGCGCGTGCGCGCCGAGCTGACGAGGACTCCGTTCACGCTGTCGCCGTGCGCGCGACGCTCGACCTGTGCGGCCGCCCGCGCCGTCTCGTTGTCTGGCGAGGGGGCCATCCTGACTGCGGGGGCGGGCCGCTCCTCTTGCGGCTCGGCCTCCGACGCCGCGCCGCCGATGACGATGCGCGCGGTTCTCGCGTCGGTGAGGTACGCGGCAAGGCGGTCGCGCTCCCCGAGCGTGGCCGCGATCCGTTCGAGGCGCCGGGCGAGATTCGCGATCACGAGATCTTCGGCGGTGTCGCGCGCGACGAGAGTGATCGCGTGGACGCGCCGCCGCTGTCCGATGCGATCGACCCGCCCGATTCGCTGTTCCAGGCGCGCCGGGTTCCACGGAAGCTCGTAATTGACGACGACGCGGCAGCGATGCTGCAGATTCAGGCCCTCCGCCGCCGCATCGGTCGCGAGCAGCAGTCCGCCTTCCGCGTTGAAGCGCCGCTGAACCTCGGCTCGCGCGGCCGGCGTCAGCCCGCCGTGCAGGTGAAGCGCCGGCGGCAGCGTGCCGGCGAGCTGCATCAGCGTGTCGCGATACTCGGTGAAGACGATGGCCGATTCGCCGCGAAGGCGGCGGAGGAACCGCCTCACGTACCGGTGCTTCGAGTCGTGCGGAACGGCATGGTTCGCGGCATCGATAAGCGTGCTGAGCGCCCGCCTTTCGCGCGCGCCGTCCGCGAGGCCGGGCGCTCCCAGCGCCGCATCCGGCATCTCGTCGTCCATGGGATCCTCGTCGTCGAACAACGACAACTGCCGGGCGGGAGCCGCCGCGCCGCGAAGGAGCTCGAGCCGCCGGGCGAGCGATCGCGCGGCCGACGCCGGCGACGACAGGGCCCGCTTGCGGAGAATGGTGACCGCGAGTTTCGCCCCGTCGCCCTCCGTCGGCGCCTCCCGCCAGACGTCGCTGCTGTATCGCTCCAGCAGCCGCTGGAAGCGGAACTCAGGCCGGGAGATGCGTACGGAGGCGAAGCGATGGCGCCGCGACCGGCCGTCGCCCGCATCTTCGCGGGAGCGGCGGAACATCAGCGGCGGCATCTCGCCGGCGACGCAGCCGAGCGCCGCGAGCGAGGAGAAAGCCGCCGGATCGCCTGAAAACGGCGTCGCCGAGATGCCGACTACACACCTGGCCCGCGCCGCGATGGCGCCCAGCGCCATGTGCCGTTCGGTGGGCGCCGTCGCGGTGTGCGCTTCGTCGATCACGATCAGATCCCAGACGTGCGTCCGCAGCGCGTCGGCGACGTCCGGGCGCTTCAGGAAATCCATCGATCCCAGGTAGACGCCCGGCGCCGCCCACGGACTGGCATCGGCCGGCACGTCCGCGACGCGCTCGCGCAGCCAGCGCGCGTCGACGCCGATCACGTGGATCTCGAACAACCGCGCGAGCTCTTCCGTCCACTGCCGCCGCAGGCCGGCGGGCACGGCGACGATGATGCGCGCGTTCGGCTCGCGCTCCAACCGGTCCGCGACGATCCAGCCTGCCTGGACCGTCTTGCCGAGGCCGGCTTCATCGGCGAGCAGCACGCGCGATGCGCCGCGCGCCACCGCGATCGCGGGCGCCAATTGATACGGGAGGACTTCGGCGGTTGCCGCCCGCGCGCGCGGCGTCGCGGGATCGATCGTCTGTGCGACGGACCGTTGGAGCGCGCGAATCCACCGGCGCACCCGCACGACTCTCGGGAATCGCGCGACGTCGACGGCGGCGGGCCTGTCGAACGGCCAGAGCAAGACGCGTCGCGCGCCATCGCGCAGCCCTGACAGGTGGAGCTCACAGCAGTCCGCGTGCGGCACCCCGGCGTCGACGCGCCACCGAGCGCCGCGTGCCGTGACGGAGGAGCCCGGCACGCAGTGGAGTGGCAGTTGTTGCAGCAGGCCAGCGGAGTCGGGATCGCGGCCGTTGCGATCGGGAGTTGGTTTTGTGGGCATTCGAGCGCGCGCCGGTACGCGCCGCTCGACCGGGGCAAGGGTCGTGCCGGTCAAGGTTCCAAGATTCCCCAAGGTTCGGAGGTTCGATCGCCGAACCCCGAACCCTGGAACCTCTCTCCTCAGGCGTGCTCGCGATTGTCGCGGAGCTCGGCGAGTATCCGCTTCGAGAGGATCACTGCGCCCTTGGACTTGCCCGTCGCGTCTTCGTCGCGCGACGGCGCGACGCGCACGCGCCGGATCCGGCAGCCCGCCGCGTAGCGGACGCCGGCCACCGACCCTGGTACCGCCAATCCGGAAAGCAGCGAGCGCAGCTCGCCTGTTGGCTGCGCGGTTTCGGCGCTGCGCCCTTCCGCGCGCGCCCAGGAGGCAAGCGGGCCGAGCTTTCTCATCACGAATCCTTGATCCTGAATTCCCATCCGTCGATCCCGAATCGCGAATCGCTCGGCGCGAATGGGCGCGGCATCTCGGATGGGTTCCGCGTGGAGAATCGGTTCTGGCTCTCGAATCGGTTCCGGATCGCGAATCGGTGCTGCGGCGAAGATCGGTGCGGCTTCGTGAACCGGCCCGGCGGCGAGCACCGGTTCGTCCTCGTGAAAGGCTTCGGCGACAACGACGGGCTCGATGACGGCCTCCGGCAACTCGGCCATCGGCGCGTCCACGATCGGCTCGGGCGCGACGTAGGGTTCGGCGACGTAGGGTTCGGCGACGAAAGGCTCGGGCGCGGGCGCTGCGACCGCCGGTTCGGGGGGCGCCCCGCGATCGGGGGCCTTCGACGAGCGATCCGACGTCGGCCGCCATTCGAATGGCGAGGCCCACGACGACACCGGCTCCGGGACCGGCGCGGTTTCCGCCGCGGGCGCGGCCGCCGCCGGCGCGGGAATCGTCAGCGGGACCGTCGGCGAATGCGCCAGCTCGCGCTTCTTGTCCGCGGCGCTTTGAAGAAACGTTCGAATCTCGGACGCGAACAGATCGGGATCGCATCCCGTCGCCGCGTGTTCCGGATCCTTCTTCCGCCGGAACGCCGAAAGGAGGCCGCGGCCCGATCGACCTTCGCCGGGTCCCAGCGCCGACGCGAGCTGCGGGATCGTGTGCGTCTGCAGATGCCCCGCGTTCTCGAGCGTCCGCAGGTGCGCGATCAGATCGTCTTCGTCGCGCGGCGACAGCAGCGCGCTGACCAGCAGCACGTCGGGCACCGCCGTCCGCATCGCCTCGATCGCTGCGTCGCGAGAATCGACTACCGCGACGTCCGCCCCCACTTTCTCGCGGACGATGCGTTTGACGATGGCGGCCTGGCGGAGATCGGGCTCGATTGCAAGAACGAGCGGCGTCGTCGACACTAGCTCCTCAGCATGAACACGGTCAGCACTGCGCCGACCGTGGCAAACACGAGCAAGGGTGCGTTCTCCAGGCTCTGCGTCCGCGCCGCGGACCACAGCGCGCTTCCAAGATCGCCGACGCGATCGCCCCAGGGCGTGATGCTCCCGCTCCCCCACAAATCCGAAACGCGATCCCGCACGCGGCCGTCGAACGACACCAGCGCGAACAGCACGATGCCGAACACGATCGCCGAGGTGGCGCCTTCACGGACTCCCAGTCTTGCAGTCATAGATGGCCCGCTCCCACTGACAGGGCGCGCCAGGGTCATCGCAATCGACGTGCCGGCCGCAAACCCCCTTCAATTCAGGGGCATCTTTCAATAGCGGCGTTTTCGGGCCGTTCCGGAACCCACGATTTTCGCGCTGGCGGTTACGAAAGTGCACCGTGCGCGGTTGTGTGCGGCCGCCGATCGGCGCGCCGCGGGGCGCGCACGGCGAGCCCCGCAAGTTGCCATACGTCCGTGAAGTTGCGGCCGAATCCGACGGCTCCAAACCCGTCCGTGGCACATGAGTTGCCATTGGCCTTGCCGCAACGCGGCGGAACATGCCGCGCGTTCAATCGCAAAAGCGGCACCGCCGCAAACCGCACCGTCCCTGTGATCGGTGCAAAACCCGAAAGGGGAGGATGTCATGCAGCTCGTGAAGTCATTCGTCCGTAACGAAGAGGGCCAGGACCTGCTCGAGTACGCGTTGCTGGTGGCGCTCATCGCGCTCGTCGCGATCGCCGCCGTGGCGGCGTCCGGCACCGCCGTGTCAGCGATCTTCACGTCGATCGCGGGCAAGCTCTCGGGCGCGGCTTCGTAGTCGGCAACTGGGGCCGGAAGCGCTGTGCTTCCGGCCCCGCACCGTTCATGAGGAGCACGTCGATGCAATCACCAGAAGCCGTTGCGGCGCTGCTGCGCCGCGCGACCCGGAAGCTCCGGGCGTCCGACGAAGGACAGGACTTGCTTGAGTACGCGTTGCTCGTGGCGCTCATCGCGCTCGTCGCTGTTGCGGCGGTCGCGGCATCCGGCACCGCCGTGTCAGATATCTTCACGGCTGTCGCCGGGAAGCTGGCAGGCGCGGCGTCGTAGTCATCGGATGGGGGCCGGAAGCGCCGTGGTTCCGGCCCCGCATCCGTTCATGAGGAGCACGTCGATGCAATCACCAGAAGCCGTTGCGGTGCTGCTGCGCCGCGCGAACCAGCGATTCCCGACGGCCGAAGAGGGGCAGGACCTGCTCGAGTACGGCCTGCTCGCCGCCCTGATCGCCCTTGCGGCGCTCGGCGCGGTGACCGCCGTCGGCAACACGATTTACACGGTGTTCTGGAAAACGATCGGGACGAGTTTTTAGAAAACGCCATGGCGCCATTCTTCGTCCTCGTGCTCGGACTCGCCGCCGCCGTCGTGCTCGACGTGCGTACGCGCCGGATTCCGAACTGGCTCACCGCGGGCATCGCGGCCGCCGGGTTCGGCATCTCCGCGGGCGGCGGCCACGTCAGCGTGGCGCAGGCGGCCCTCGGCATGACGATCGGCCTGGCGCTCATGCTGCCGGGCCACATCATCGGCGCAACCGGCGCCGGCGACGTCAAGCTGATGGCCGCGGTCGGCGCCGTCGTCGGCCCCGTGCCGATCGTGCGCGTGTTTCTGTACTCGGCGATCGCGGGCGGCGCCATCGCGATCGCGATTGCGGTACGGCGCGGACTCGTACAGGAGACCTTCTTCGCAACGACGCGGCTCGTGACGTCGCCGCTGGACGCCCGGCAGGCGATCGAGTCGTCCGGCCGCGCCAATCGCTTTGCCTACGGTCCGGCGATTGCCGCCGGCACCCTACTGTCGTTCATGGTGCACCTATGAAACTGAACCGCCTGCGTAGCCAGAAGGGCGCCGCCCTCGTCGAGGCGGCCATCACGATTCCGATGATCCTGCTGATCTCGGTCGGGATCTTCGAGTTCGGCCGCGCGTATCAGACCTGGCAGGTTCTGACCAACGCCGCCCGCGAAGGGGCGCGCGTCGCGTGCCTCGAGGGCCCGACGGACAGCGACGTACGCACGCGCGTCCGGGAGTACCTCACCAATGGCGGCCTCACGACGCTTCCGGACGGAAACATCGTGGTCAATCGCAATGCGTCGATGACCGGCACGACCGCCACCGCGTCGAGCGTCACGATCAATTACCCGTTCAGCTTCATGGTGCTCAATCCGGTCGTCCGCCTCGTCGTGCCATCCGATACGACGACGGGGATGCCGATCACGATGACGGCCGCAGCCGTCATGCGAAACGAGTAGTCAGGGGACATTCACATGCGCAACCGAATTTTCGCGGTGCTCGCTCTTGCGGTCCTTGCCGGCGGCGGGCTGGCCTACGGCACGTATAACGCCATCAACGCGCAGCCGGTCAAGACCGTCGCCGCGCCCACACAGCCCGTGGTCGTCGCCGCAGCCGATCTCGGGCTCGGCGCCGAGCTGAAAAAAGAGGACCTGTCGATCGTGAACTTCCCGGTCGGGCACGCGCCCGACGGCTCGTTCTCGAAGGTGACCGACGTGATCGGCCGCGGCCTCGTGGTCTCGCTCGTGAAGAACGAGCCGGTCCTGAACGCGAAGCTCGCGTCCAGGGAAGCGGGCTCTGGCCTGCCGCCGATCATTCCCGATGGCATGCGCGCCGTCTCGGTCCGCGTGAACGAAGTCATCGGCGTCGCGGGCTACGTGCTGCCCGGCACGCGCGTCGACGTCCTCGCGACGGCGAGTCCGACGAGCTCGCCGCAGGACGCTACGTCGAAGGTCATTCTCTCGAACGTGCAGGTCCTCACCGCGGGCACGCGCCTCGAGCAGGACCAGGAGAAGGGAAAGCCGATGCAGGTGACGGTGGTCACGCTGCTCGTGTATCCGGAGCAGTCGGAGCGGCTCGCGCTCGCCAGCACCGAAGGCAAGATTCAGCTCGCGCTGCGGAACCCCATGGACAAGAGCGCGCCCGAGACGCCCGGCGTGAAGCCCGCCGGTCTGCTCGGCATCACGCGTCCGGCCGCGCCGACGCGTCCGGTGACGACGGCGCGCAAGGTCATGGGACCCGTCACGAACGACTCGCCCGCGGCACCGCCGCTGCCGACGGTTGAAATGATCCGCGGCGACAAGCGTTCGGCAGAGGTCATCAAGTGAAGCCCCGGCAGAGCTTGGAGCATTCGGGCACGGCATCAGGAGGAACCATGAGATCCGGTCGTCGCGCGGCGAAAGTGATCGCGCTGGTTGTGTACATCATCGTGATTCTCGTCGCCACGCCGCAGGCGCAGAAGCCCGCGTCGTTCAGCGGTTCCCCCGGCGTCATGAGCGGCGGCGTCGCCGCGGCGCCGGCAAACGCGACGAGCATCGACCTGCTCGTCGGCCGTTCGACCATCCTCAACGTGGGCGCCGCGATCGCGCGCGTCTCGCTGACGGTGCCGGACGTCGCCGACGCGATGGTCACCTCGCCGCAGCAGCTGCTGATCCACGGCAAGACGCCAGGGACGATCTCGCTCTTCGTGTGGGACCGCGCGGGCGGCATCACGACGTACGAGGTCAACGTCCGGCGCGATCTCAGCCAGCTCGTCGAGCAGATGAAGCAGCTGTTCCCCGGCGAGCAGATCTCGGTCACGGGCAGCGGCAAGGACGTCGTGATCGCGGGAACGGTCTCCAGCAAGTACGTCATCGACAAGGCCGCGGACGTCGCGGGCGGCTACGTCGAGAAGAAGGAGAACGTCGTCAACCTCCTGAAGCAGATCGAGGGGCAGGCGTCGAACCAGGTGATGCTCCGCGTGCGCTTCGCCGAAGTGAGCCGCAGCGCGCTGCAGGAGCTCGGCGCCTCGCTCTTCACCGGACCGACGGGCTACAAGGACATCATCGCCCGCAGCACGACGCAGCAGTTCCCGGCGCCGGATTACTCGGAGCTGTCGCGGACCGCCGACATCAACGACAAGCTGACGAGCGCGAGCGGCAAGTACTCGCTCAGCGACTTCCTGAACCTGTTCATCTTCAGCAACAAGTACAACGTCGGCACGGTCATCCGCGCGCTTCAGGAGAAGGGCCTGTTCCAGAGCCTCGCGGAGCCGAACCTGATCGCGAGCAACGGGAAGGAAGCGAGCTTCCTCGCCGGCGGCGAATACCCGTACCCGATCGTTCAGGCCGGCAGCGGCGGCAATTCCATCTCGATCGTGTTCAAGGAGTTCGGCGTTCGTCTGAGCTTCACGCCGACGGTACTCGGCGGCGACATGATCAACCTCAAGGTCAAGCCTGAGGTCAGCGCGCTGGACTTCACCAACGCGATCACGCTCGAAGGGTTCCGCGTGCCGGCGCTCTCCACGCGCCGCACCGAGACCGAGGTCGAGCTCCAGAACGGACAGACGTTCGCGATCGCCGGTCTGCTCAACAACACCGTCACCGATACGATGCGGAAGATTCCCGGCATCGGCGACGTGCCGATCCTCGGATGGCTGTTCAAGAGCAAGGCGATGCAGAAGCAGCAGACCGAGCTCGTCGTGATGATCACGCCGCAGATCCTGCGGCGCGGCACCACGGGCGTCTCCGAGGGCCTCCCGAACATCGTCGAGCCGTACCTCGGCGCGCCGTCGAAGAGCATGCCGCAGCCCGGACCGTATACGGGTTCGCCGACGACCCCCGCGACGCGCAAGCCGCGCACGGGCGGGACGACCCAGGAGCCCGACGCGCCGGCCGCTGCGATGCCGGCGGCGCCGATGCCCGCGGCCTCCGAGCCGGTTCCCGCGGCGCCTGCGGCGTCGATGCCGGCGCCGGCGCCCATGCCGGTTCCTGCGAAGCCGCCCGTCGTCAAGAACGCCGTCGCGCCGACGCCGGAGCCGAAGGTGGATACGAAGGCTGAGGCCCGACAACTGGAAGAAGCCCGGAAGGCCGCGCAAGCGCAGAAGACCGCCGACAAGAAAGCCGCGCAGGAGAAGGCCGTCGCGGACAGGAAAGCGGAGCAGGAAAAAGCCGAGGCGGACCGCAAGGCGGCCGAGGAGAAGGCCGAGGCCGACAAGAAAGCGGCCATCGAGAAGGCGCGGCAGGACAAGCTCGACGCCGAGCGCGCGAAGCGCGAGGCGGAAGTCGCGCGGAAGACCGCGGAAGCCGATCGGAAGAAGCAGGAAGAGCTGAAGAAGCACGAGAAGGCGCTCGCCGACGCCGCCGCGCGTCTGCGGCAGGCCCAGGCCGCCTATCAGGCTGAAATCGACAAGAAAAAAGGCATCCAGTAGTTCGCCCGAGCGGGGAGGACAGTCATGACGCGGAACCGCCTCCGGAAACTCACGAGCGACGAGCGAGGTTTCTCGCTCGTTTTCGTCGGACTTGGCTGCATGGCCTTTGTCGCCGCCAGCATGCTCGCGATCGACGTCGGCATGCTCATGACAGCGCGCAGCCAGGCGCAGAACTCCGCGGACGCCGGCGCGCTTGCCGGCGCGACCGCGCTCGCCTTCGACAACTGGGACGACCGCACCCCCACGGGCCCGGCGGTCGTCAACGCGATCGCCGCGGCGAAGGCCAACAACGTCATGGGCGCGCAGGTAGCGGTCGCACCGGCGGACGTCGTGTTTCTCAGCGATCCGGTCGATGGCACGCCCGATCGCGTGCAGGTCACGGTCCGCCGTACCGCAGCGACAGGCAATCCCGTCTCGACGCTGATCGCGCAGTACTTCGGCATCGCCACAGCGGACATCTCGGCTGTCGCGACTGCGGAAGCGTCGCCGGCGAACGCGATGACGTGCGTGAAGCCGTTCACGATTCCCGACAAGTGGCGCGAAGTGAACAGTCCGCCATGGATGGCCGACAGCTCATTCGATCGCTACGACAAGAAGGGAAACCTGCTCGCGAACCCCGACGTGTACGTTCCGGCGTTCGACGCGAGCGGGGGGGCGAATGCGGGCTATACGGGCTACAACACGGAAGCGAACCGCGGCACGCGCCTCGTGCTCCGCGCCGGCAGTGGCAATGAGATCCAGCCAAGCTTCTATTTCTCGCTCGCGATGCTGGATAGCATGGGCGGCGACGATTACCGTTGGAACATCGCCAACTGCAATCACAGCATCTATCACTGGGGCGACATGCTCACGCAGGAGCCCGGCGACAAACAAGGCCCGACGATCGACGGCATCACGGACCTGATCGCCAGAGATCCGGGGGCGGTCTGGGACGACAGCACGAACACGGTGAAGAACAGCAGCTTCGGCGATCGCCAGAGCCCCCGCATCTTCCCGATTCCGCTCTTCGATCCGGATTACTACGACTACGGCAAACAGACGGGCCGCGTGGCCAGCCTCAAGACCGCGAACTGGATCGGATTCTTCGCCGAGTACGTGGGCAGTGGCAGCGAAATCCATGGCCGGATCATTCCGATCGCCGGGATCCGCGACAAGACGTGGACCGGCGGCGTGTCGTCGTTCCCCAGGACGATTCGGTTGGTGCAGTAATGGCGCAGCTCACGGCACAAGTCGTCAGCTATGACGATGAGTTCAAGCGGCAGGTCGCGCAGCTTCTGCGCGCCTGCGGGGTTCCCGTCGGCATCATCGAAGGGCGCAGCGCGGAAGGCACGGGTCCGGATCTCGTCGTCGTCGACATCCGCGCGGACGCGTCCTCCGGCATGGCCGCGATCGAGCGGCTGAGGGCGACGAGCGCGACACTGGCGATCTTCGCGATCGCGACGGCCGCGGAACCCGATCTGATCCTGCAGGCGATGCGCGCCGGCGCCAACGAGTTCTTTCCGTGGAGCGCCGGCGACGGCACGGCGGCGGGCCGCGCCATGGAGGAGTCGTTTCACGGCGCCGTGAGGCGATCGGCCGCACGGCGCGAGGCCGCGACCGCGGGCGCGAAGCCTCCCTGCGTCACGCACGCGTTTCTCGGCGCGAAGGGGGGAGCGGGCACGACCACCGTCGCCGTGAACTGCGGCGTCGAGCTCGCGCGGCTGACCAAGCGTCCCACTGTCGTCGTCGACCTCAAGAACTGTCTGGGAGAGGTGGCGCTCTTCCTCGGCGTGCGTCCGCGCTTCACGGTGCTGGATGCCATCGAGAACCTTCATCGCCTCGACAAGGACTTCCTGAAAGAGCTGGTCGCGAAGCACAAATCGGGGCTCGACATTCTGGCGGGCTCCGAGCAGTTCGATCGTCCGAACGCGCAGGACGCCGGAGCGATCGAGGAGCTCCTGCGAGTCCTGACCAGGACGTACGACTACGTCGTCATCGACGCGGGCAACGTCATCAATTCGTGCGTCGCTGCGGCGCTCTATGCGGCCGATACGATTTTCCTGGTCACGAATCCCGACGTGCCGTCGATCCGCAACGCGCAGCGGCTCGTCGATCGGGTGCGGCAACTCGGCGCCGGGAGCGAGCGCGTGAAGGTGCTGCTCAACCGGGTCTCGGATCATCACCTGATCGCGCCGAAGCAGATCGAGACGGCGCTCGGCTACGGGATCCATCACGCGTTCTCGAGCGACTATCGGACGGTATCGACGGCGCTCAACTCCGGAGTGCCGCTCGCGCTGTCGAATCACTCGGAGCTCGCCTCGCAGTTCGACAACTTCGCGCGCCATCTCATCGGCCTCGTGGAGGACGCCAAGCCCGAGCCTGAGCGGAAACGCGTGTTTCTCGGAATCTTCTAACGACCATGGCACTAGGACTGAGAGACGCAACGCCAACCCCGGCCGCGGCGGCCGCCCCGCGGCCCGGCTATCTCGAGCTGAAGGGCAACGTCCATCGCAAGCTGCTCAATCGGCTCAACCTCGAAGCCCTGGCTTCGGCCGATCGCGCGAGGGCGGAGTCCGAGATTCGCACGCTGCTGTTCGAGCTGATCGCCGAGGAAGGCACGCCGCTCAGCATGAGCGAGCGGGAAGCGTTCTTCGCCGACGTCATCGACGAAGTGTTCGGCCTGGGGCCGCTCGAGCCGTTGCTGCGCGACGCGACGGTGAGCGATATCCTCGTCAATACCTACAAGAACGTCTACGTTGAGCGGTCGGGCAAGCTCGAGCGCCTGCCCACGACGTTCCAGGACGACAAGCACCTGATGCGCGTCATCGACCGCATCGTCAGCGGCGTCGGCCGGCGCGTCGACGACAGTTCGCCGATGGTGGACGCGAGGCTCGCGGACGGCTCGCGCGTCAACGCCATCATTCCGCCGCTCGCGGTGGATGGCCCGCTGCTCTCGATCAGGCGTTTCCCGGCCGAGCGGCTGAAGGCGCAGGACCTCGTCAACATCCGATCCATGACGCGGCCGATGCTGGAATTCCTCGAGCACTGCGTGCGCGCGCGGCTCAACATGCTGATCAGCGGCGGCACGGGCGCCGGCAAGACGACGCTCCTGAACGTCCTGTCCGCGTTCATCTCCGAACGCGAACGGATCGTCACCATCGAAGACGCCGCCGAGCTCCAGTTGCACCAGGAGCACGTGGCGCGCCTCGAGACGCGTCCGCCGAACGTGGAGGGCAAGGGAGCCGTCAAGCAGCGGCAGCTGCTCGTGAACGCTCTCCGTATGCGGCCCGATCGCATCGTCGTCGGCGAGACGCGCGGCGAGGAAGCGCTGGACATGCTGCAGGCGATGAACACCGGCCACGACGGATCGCTCACGACGGTGCACGCGAATACGCCGCGCGACGCGCTGTCGAGAATCGAGACCATGATCGCGATGGGCGCGACGAACCTGCCCGAGCGCGCGATGCGCCAGCAGATCGCCGCGGCGATCCAGATCGTCATTCAGCAGTCGCGCATGAGCGACGGCACCCGCAAGGTGACGAGCATCTCCGAGATCACCGGCATGGAAGGGGACGTCATCACCATGCAGGAGATCTTCCTGTTCGAGAAGCTGGGCGTGACGCAGGATGGCAAGGTCATCGGGCGGTTCCGCGCGACCGGCGTGCGCCCGAAGGCCTGCGAGCGCCTCAAGGCCTCGGGGATCCACCTGCCGCCCGACATGTTCGAAGGCGTAACCGAGGTGCGGTGATGGGTACCGGGGTGCTCGTTCTGCTGGTGTTCGGGTTCGGCGTCGGCGCCGTGCTCGCGATCTTCTTCGCCGTGACGAAGCTGCCGGGCTATCTCGAGCAGCGCAAGCTCGAGCTCCGCCTCGGAGAAGTCACCGCGGCCGAGTCCAGCGACAAAAGCGAATCGGCGGAGCTCGTCAAGAACCAGCATGAGGGCCCGCTGCCAGGGCTCGATCGGTTTGCGAGCGGCACGGCGCGGGGATCGGCCCTCGCGTCATGGCTCGACCAATCCGGCCTCCGTGTCAGCATCAGCGGCCTGTTTCTCATCGGCAGCGCCCTTGGAGTCCTCGTGGGCTTCATCGTCGCCACGGCGATCCGGATGAATGTCGGCTGGCTGATTGGCGGAAGCGTCGGATTCGCCGCGCCCTTCGTGTTCCTGAAGATCAAGCGGACCAAGCGCATGCGCGCGTTCGAGGAGGCGTTCCCCGAGGCGCTGGATTTGATGTCGCGCGCCCTGAAGGCCGGACATGCGTTCGCGACCGGTTTGAAGATGGTCGCCGACGAGATGCCGGAGCCGATCGGCCCCGAGTTCCGCAAGACGTTCGACGAGCAGAACTTCGGCCTGCCGATGAAGGACGCGCTCACCAATCTGACGATGCGGGTGCCGCTGCTGGACGTGAGGTTCTTCTCGACCGCCGTCCTGATTCAGCGCGAGACCGGCGGCAACCTCTCCGAGATCCTGGAAAACCTCTCGCACGTCGTCCGCGAGCGGTTCAAGATCCTGCGCCAGGTGCGCGTCTACACCGCGCACGGACGGCTGACCGGCTACGTGCTCCTCGGGCTGCCCGCGTTCCTGGGGATCGCGCTCGCGTTCATCAACCCGGAGCACATGCAGCTGCTCTTCCGGGAGCACATCGGCCACGTGCTGCTCGGCGCCACCGTCGTGATGCAGACGATCGGGTACTTCTGGATCCGGCAGGTCGTCAAAATCGAGGTGTGATGTGTCCCTGATGATGCCCCTGCTGTGGTTCGTCTTCGGCACCGCGCTGGTGTCCGGCCTGGCGTACGCGTTGGTGCCCTCGCGCGGCGCAGCCATCGATCGCCGCATCGAAGAGCTCACGATGCCGGTCGAGGAAGAAGAGAAGCCGCGGCTGCAGTCGCTCGTCGCCATGCTGAAGCGGATTGGCGAAAGGGCGCCGAAGTCGCCCAAGGAGCTGGGCAACCTGCGCCTCCGCCTCGTGCAGGCCGGCTATCGGCGCGATGAGGCAATCACGATCTTCTTCGGCGCCCGCGTGGCCTTTGCGCTGGTGATGTTCTCGTTGTTCGCGTCGTCGATCTTCATGCGCCCGAACATCACGGTCGCGCTGGCGGCAATGGGCCTCGGCTACGTCCTGCCGGGCATGCTCCTCGCGCGCATGGCGAAGCGACGCGCGCACCGCATCCGCCTCTCGCTCGCCGACGCCCTCGACCTGCTCGTCGTCAGCGTCGAGGCGGGCCTCGGCCTCGATCAGGCGCTGACGCGCGTCGGCACCGAGCTCGCGTTCGCGCATCCCGAGCTCTCGGACGAGCTGCGGCTGATCAATCTCGAGCTCCGGGCCGGCAAGCCGCGCTCCGAGGCGCTCCGCAACCTCGCCGACCGGACGGGCGTCGACGACCTGAGCTCGCTGGTGACGATGCTCATCCAGACCGACAAGTTCGGAACGAGCGTGGCCCAGTCGCTGCGCGTCTACTCGGATACGCTGCGGACCAAGCGCCGGCAGCGCGCGGAGGAAGCGGCCGCGAAGACGGGCGTCAAGATGGTCTTTCCGCTCGTCCTCTGCATCTTCCCGGCGATCTGGGTCGTGACGATCGGCCCGGCCGCGATTCGCTTCATCACTGTGCTCTTCCCGCTGATCGAGCAGACGAAATGAGACGCCTCGTCGCCCGGAACAAGAGCCTGAACACCGTCATCGCCGATCGCGTCGGCGTGGCCGCCACCCGCGCCGCCCGGGCCGTCGGGCTGCTGTCGCGCAGCGGCCTCGAGCCGGGCGAGGCGCTCTGGATCGTGCCGAGCCGCGGCGTGCACACCTGGGGCATGCGGTTTCCCATCGACGTGCTCGCGCTCGACGAAGCCGGCACGGTCATCGACTGCGTGTCGAACCTGCGCCCGTGGCGCGTCCGGCTGCCGCGGCGGGGGACTGCCGGCGTGCTCGAGCTGCCCGCGGGAACGCTGGCCGCCTCGCGGACGAGCGTCGGCCATCAGATCATCCTCGAACTCTCCGCCCAGGAGGCACATCCATGACGCCGGCCGTTGCCGCTGCCGCCGACCAGGCCCAGCGGGTCGCGCCACCACTGCCGCCGGCGACGATCGCGGAAACGGGACTGCATCCCGATACGCTCGCCCAGTTGATGCTCAAGACGCTGATCGCTGGCGAGAGCAGCGGCACGCAGCTCGCCGAGAACATGCGGCTGCCCTACTCCGTGCTCGACGCGATGATCCAGCACGCGCGCGTCGAAAAGCTGATCGAGGTCCGCGGCGCCAGCGGCGCCGGCAACGCCGGGTACCGCTATGCCCTGACGGATCTCGGGCGCGACCGGGCGATGCAGTTCCTCGACATCAATCGCTACGTCGGTCCCGCGCCCGTCCCGCTGTCGCAGTACAACGCCTACGTCCGCGCCTCGATGGCCGCGCGGCCGTGGATCGACAAGGATCGCCTGGGCACCGGCTTCAGCGAGCTCGTTGTCAGCGAGGAGATGTACGACAAGCTGGGGCCCGCCGTGAATTCGGGAAAGTCGCTGTTTCTCTACGGCGCGCCCGGCAACGGCAAGACGGTCGTCGCCGAGGGGATCGGCCGGGCGCTCGGCAGCGACATGCACATCCCGTTCGCCATCGACGTCGACGGCCAGACGATCACGATGTTCGATCCGGTCAATCACGTCTCGACGTCGGCGGCGGGCGCGCAGCACAGCGTGATCGCCGTCGCGGCCTACGACCGGCGGTGGGAGCAGGTCAGACGGCCCGTCGTGGTGGTCGGCGGCGAGCTGACCCTCGAGATGCTCGATCTGACGTTCAACCCGATCTCCAAGTTCTACGAGGCGCCGATTCAGATGAAGGCCATCGGCGGCGTGTTCGTCGTCGACGACTTCGGTCGCCAGCGGATTCCGCCGCGCGATCTGCTGAACCGGTGGATCGTCCCGCTCGAGAGCCGCATCGACTTCCTGACGCTGCACACGGGCCGGAAGTTCGAGGTGCCGTTCAACGTCTTCATCATCTTTGCGACCAACCTCCAGCCGGAGTCGCTCGCCGACGAGGCGTTCCTGCGCAGAATTCCGTACAAGATTCGCGCGAAGAACCCGACCGCCGAAGAGTACGTGAAGATCTTCGAGCTGAATTGCCGCAAGCGGGGACTTGCGTTCGACCCCGTCATGGTCGAGTACCTGATGCGGAAGTACTATCAGCCGCGGAAACTGCAGATGCGGGCGTGCCATCCGAGAGATCTGCTGGAACAGGTCGTCGACATGTGCCGGTACCAGAACCGCGCGCCGGCCATCACCCGTGACCTTCTCGACGCGGCCTGTGCCGGCTACTTTCTCGAGGAATCCGACTCGCAGAGCCGCGAAGCATGAGTTTTGCCCTGACGCGCGGTGCGACGGCGTTCCGCCTCCGGACCGACGGCTCGCGCGCGCGGCTGAGCGCCCACGCATTCGGCGACCGCGCCGCCAAGGTCCTGGTCATGACGCTGTTCTCGTCGATGGCCATCCGGATCGCCAAGGATTGCGCGGCGACGGGGCACGTGACGGGGCTGCTGCTGCTGGCGAGCGAGTCGCTCGTCGTCGCGCTGACGCTCGTGCGGCGCTCCGCCGCAACGGTCGATCGCACGCTGAAGGCGCGGGCGCTCACCGTCATCGCCACGTTCGGGCCGCCGCTCGTCCGTCCGATGTCGGTGGCGGCGCTGGCGCCCGAGTCCCTGACGGTCGTGATTTCGGCGATCGGCCTGATCATCGTCGTCCTCGGCAAGCTGTCGCTCGGCCGCAGCTTCGGACTGACGCCCGCGAATCGCGGCGTCGTCTCGACGGGACTCTACCGGTACGTCCGCCATCCGATCTACGTCGGCTATCTGATCACGCACGTCGGGTTCGTGATCGCGAATCCGGCTGACTGGAACCTGATCGTGCTCGCGGGGACGGACATCGCGCTGCTGCTGCGCGCCCAGTGCGAAGAGCGGACGCTCGCCGCCGACACCGCCTACCGCGAGTACATGCAGCAGGTCCGCTGGCGGATCATCCCCGGCGTGTTCTGATCTCCTTCAAGACCGCGATCGTCGCGCCGAGGTGGGATTCCGGCGCGTCCTGGAACGCCTCCACCAGCGGGTGCCTCTCGAGCGCCGACTGCACGATCCCGCGTTGAACGCCGGCGCCTCGTCCGTGAATGAGCCGAATCTCCCGAAGTCCGGCCTCGTGCGCGGCGCGCACGTACTCATCGACCACGCTGGCGACGTCCCGCGGCCGGAACGCGTGCAGATCGAGCGTGCCGTCTATAGGGAGGCGCAGCGGGTCGTCGGCGTCTGGCATGCGCGGCCGGGCATTTCAGCGGTGCTCGTATACGGCCGTGACCGTGGTCGAGATGCCGCCTCTGGCAGTGAAATCGCCGACCACGGTCATTCTGCGCGGGGCGCATGCGGCGACCAGGTCGTCGAGGATCTGGTTCGTCGCGGCCTCGTAGAAGATCCCCTTGTTCCGGAACTCGAGCAGGTAGTATTTCAGGGATTTCAGCTCGATGCAGCGCGCGGCCGGCACGTACGCGATGCGGATCTCGCCGAAATCGGGCAGCCCGGTCTTGGGACACATGGAGGTGAACTCCGGGCAACGGATGGCGATTTCGTAGTCGCGCCCCGGCTCCGGGTTCGGGAAAGTCTCCAGCGACATCAAAAAAAGTGTAGCATTCATGCGGGTTTTTCGAGGGCGCGGGTTTGACACCCCAAAACGCCGCGCGCTAGGATACCTGCCTGATTTTTGATTTTGTCCGCAGCCTCCGCACGCGCGCGCGGCTCATGCGGGACTCTCAGGAGCGCGCCCAAGCAAGGGGAATAGCCGATGGCAGAGGCCCGCAGGATGGGCAAATCCGAACTCTTCTCGCACTTCGCGGATCGCTTCGAGGTGAAGCGGACGCAGGCTCGCGAGTTCTTCGACGAGCTCAACGTGCTCGCCGAGAAGGAGCTCAAGCGCTCCGGTGAGTTCGTGTTGCCTGGAATGGTCAAGCTCGTCGTTCAGAAGCGCAAGGCGCGAATGGGCCGGAACCCCGCCACGGGCGAGGCGATCAAGATTCCGGCGAAGACGGTGGTGAAGGCGCGGATCGCGAAGCAACTGAAAGACGCCGTTCTTCCACGCAAGTAGCAATGAAGAAAGAGGGCGAGACGCGGCCGGGCCGACGCGCCCGGCCGTTGTCGCGTACGGCGACTCAGGCCGCAAACGATCGCTTCGACGCGAGCGCCCGGCTGTAGATCGTCGCAGGCGCGAGCCGCGCGATCTTCGCCTGCAGGCTCGTCACCGAATCGTCGTCGAGGATGATCCGATCCCCCGCGTCGAGCAGCACCTCGCAGCTGAATCGCCGCGCGCCGCGCCCCGTCCTGAGCTCGAAGTAGTGCGCCACGTACTCGTGGCCGTCGACTTCGATCCGTCCCGTCTGCAAAAGCTTTCGAAACATCTTCAGCTCCCTCTTACCCGGCCGCCTGCGCCATCGGCCGCGCGCTCGTGCGCGGGAACTCGATGACGAATGTCGTCCCCTTGCCGACCGTGCTGGCCACGCTGATCTGTCCGCCGAGCTGCTCGACGATCTTTCTCGTGATCGCCAGGCCGAGTCCCAGCCCTCTCCGCTTCGTCGTGACGAAGTCCTCGAAGATGGCCTGCAGCCGGTCCGCCGGAATGCCGCAGCCGGTGTCGTAGACGCGAATCTGCACGCGATCGCCGTGCGCCTCAGTTGCGGCGACGACGAGGCCGCCCGGCGCGGTGGCCTGAATCGCGTTGACGACCAGGTTTCGATAGATGCGCCCGAGTGCGAACACGTCCCCCTCGATGAACAGCGGCTCCGGCGCCAGCTCCGCCCTGAGCGTGATTCCCGCCGTCTCGGCCAGCGGCTGCATCGACTCGATCGCTTCGCCCACCGATCGATTCGCCTCGACCGGGAACCGCTCCAATGGAATCGGCTTGGCGATGTTCTGCAGGTCCTCCAGCACGCGCTTCACCACCGACAGCTCGCGCTCGAACGTGCGGCGGAACGTCTCGCGGTACTCCGCGTCGTCCCACATCTTGACGATCAGCTTGCAGCTGTTGCCGATGTTCTGGATCGGGTGGGAGAGATCGTGGACGAGGCCCGCCGCGATGCGCCCGAACATGACCTGGCGTTCCTGCTTTCGGATGTCGTCCTGCAGCTCGACGAGGCGATCCGCCATCGAGTTGAACGCGTCGCCGAGCTCGCGGATCTCGTCGTTCCCGCTCGGAGCGACCCGGGTGTCCAGCCGGCCTTCGGCAATCGATCGCGTCACACGCGTCAGCGCGAAGATGCGCTGGATGAACGACTTGCCCCAGAAATAACCGACCAGGATGGTGCCGAGCAGCGCGAAAAGAATGGCGGCCACGAGCAGCCGCTCGATTCGGTGCGCGGTGGCGAGCGCGTCGGCCTCTGGCTGCTCGACGATGACCAGCCAGGGCGGGTCGGCAGGCAACGGCGCCGCGAAGGCCAGGATCTGCTCGCCGTTTCGCGGGTACTGGGTGGTTTTGACCGACGGATCGTGCCGGAAAGCAGCGGCGAAATCGATCTCAGCTTTCGCGCGGGTTTGATCGACGTCGGCGATCTGGCGTTGCTCGTCCGGATTACCGTGGGCGATCAGGCGCCCATCCTCGCCCACGATCAGCGCGTAGCCGTGTGATCCGACATGGATCCGGCCAACCATCCTCCACAGCTCTTCAAGCGCGATCTCGCCCGCGATCCAGCCCACGTCCTGCTGAGAGCTCGGCAGCCGGACGGCGATAGTTGTCGTAGGGAGCATGTCGTCGTCGAATTTCAGAGGAGCGATGAAAGGCTTTTCCGGCCGCTTCCGGGCGGCGTCCGGCACCGAGAGCCGCGTCGCGCCCAGCGCACTGGTGGCGATCGGCTGGCCCGATCCGCTGAAGACGGTGATCTCTCGAAATTCGCGAAACTTCAGCACGTAATCCCTGAGCGTGCGTTCCTGCTGCCACGCCGTCAGGCCCGTCGCGCCAAGTTCGGATCCGATGGATTGCAGAACCCTGACGTTGTTCTGCATGTACATGCTGACCTGCTCGGCCACCTGCGTGGCGACTTTCAGGTTGCCGTCCGTGACCGACGCTCGGGTGCCGTTGCGCAGCGACCGGATCGAGACCGCGCCGTAGATGACGAGCGGCAGGACTGCGGCCGTCGCGATCAGCAGGACGAACCGCGACGTAATGCGTCTCATCGCGAGGCCTGCGGCGTCCCGGATGCGAGATGCCATTGCCACACGTTGGAGAGGATGTCGCGATCGGGCTCCGGAGAGACATCGAACTTCGTCGAGACGGCGCGCGCCGTCGTCTGCCACGCCAGAAAGGCCGCAGGCGGATCGTCGTGCAGGAGCCGGGCGAAGTCCGCCATGCCTCGCTTCACTTCGTCGTCGGACCGTGCGCTGCGGACGCGATCGAGAACGGCGTTGGCGGATCGGTATCCCGTGTTGGCGAGCGCCCCTTCGTGCTGGTGCCAGAACTCGTACATATATCCGAGCGAGCGGCCGAACATCTCGAATAGGAAGGCGTCGAAGTCCCCGCTCTTCAAACGCGCCTCGAGATTGTCCTGTTTGACGGGCTGCAGCTTCATTTCGATGCCGACATCGGCGAGCTGGTTCTGCACCAGGATGGCAAGCCGTTCAAAACGCGGATCGTTCGCGAAGACCAGGCACGTGAACGAGAAGCGTCCAGGCACTCCCTTATCGGTACGCGGGTGGAGGCCGAAGCCGGCGTTGTCGAGCCTGAGACGCGCGGCCTCGGGATTGAAGACGAACGGCTGGGGGGGAGGCGCATAAGCCCAGTGTTCGGGCCAGATCGGGCCATCGGCGGGTCTGCCGCGTCCATTCAATCCGTCGCGCACCAGCGTGGCTTTGTCGAGCGCTTCGTTGATGGCCTTCCGGACCTCGGCGTTCCTGAGAACCGGGTGGCGCACGTTGAAGACCAGCGGGATGTAATAGGCGCGGCGGAATGAATAGGTGTTGACGGTGGTTTCGGCTTCGACGAACTCGGCCGCGTCGCGGCTCACCTCGTGAAGCATGTCGATTTGGCCGCGCATCAGCGCGGTCCATGCTTTCCGCTGCGTCGGATAGTTGATGATGTATATCTCGTCGAGCGCCGGCCGCCCCCGGTAATACTTCGAAAAGGCCTTCAGGATGGCCTGGTCGGCGTCGCGCTTCACGATCTGAAACGGGCCGGACCCCACCTTCAGCTTGTTCGGCAATCGGACCGATCCCAGCGAGAGATCGCCCACGAGAAACGCATTCGGTTCCGAGAGCTTCAATTCGATGCTGTCGTCTCCACTGACGCGAATCGACTGGACGCTGGCGAAGCTGGCGGCCTCCTTGTCGGCGACGCTCTTGCGCAGGATCTGTGCGGCCAGCTCTGGGGTCAACTGAGTGTCGTCATGAAAATAGATGCCGTGCCGTAAGGAGAGCCGCAGCACTGTATGAGACGTGTCCCAGGTCGCGTCGGTGGCAAGCCGCTCCCCCTGGCGTCCGTCCGGCTTCGTCGCGAGCCATGGTTCCGCGGTGAGTGACGTGATGACGAAATTAGCGCCGGATCCCGGATTGCCTTTGAGCGGTACTCCAATGCCAATCCGCATGATGACCGGCCCGGAGGGCCGGCTTCCTCGCGCACAGCCAGGCGCGCACACGCCGGCTGCGGCGAGAATGACCGTCACGACGAGTAAACGGCGATGCAGTGACAGCAAAAAAATGGCACTACGATTATCGGCCGTATTCGCGTGCGGCGCCAGTGGCCGCGCAGTCCGCTAGTTCTTGGCGGCCGGCGGCTCGTCGAGGATCCATGGGCAGACTGCCATGGTCTTGACCTTGCCGCTGCTCTTCTTGATGACTGTGATTTTCATCGCGAATTCCTTGTCTCGAATGGTTGAAATCAGATCCGCGTGGACACGTCTAGCTCTTGGCCGCGGGCGGTTCGTCGAGGATCCAGGGGCAGACCGCCATGGTCTTGACCTTGCCGTTGCTCTTCTTGATGACCGTGATCTTCATTGACTGACTCCTTGTGTGCGCGCGACGCACGAATGACCGACTTGGTGACCTGCCTCCGCTACCGCAGGCTGTCGACGACGACGTCGACGAGCCAGGGACGGAGCGTGCCGTTCTTCTTGGTGTTCTGCGTCTTCTTGCCCTGCATATGACCTCCTGTTTTCCTTCTTCCTTCTTCCGCCTTCCGCCTTCCGTCTTTCTTTTTTCTTCCCTACCCGGCCGCCATGCCGCGCGCGGCGTCGTGCGCCAGCGCGACGAGGCCCGCCTCGAAGCTCGGTTTGTGGCAATTGGGCGCGTGCATGTCGCCCAGCTCGTTGTGCGACGCGACGGCGCATCCGCCCGCGCAGACGGGGATGAACGCGCAGTCGTGGCACATCTCCCACGCGGACAGGCGCTCGAAGTTCTTCAGCGCCTGGCTGCGGAAGTCCTCCTGCCGTCCGTCGATATGGCCGGTGGACTGGAGCGCCTCGCCCGCGAATCCGGGGCACGCGAACAGCGAGCCGTCCGGGCCGATCGTGTAGGCGTGCTCCTTGTGGATCTCGCACGGTCCCATGTGGACGCCGTCCGCCGTCGAGAAGCCGCGCTTCTTCGTCTCTTCGCGCAGGAACGCCATCTTCTCGTCGACGAAGTTGCACGTGTCGCAGACACGGCTCACGCCGGTGCCGGCCGACGTCATGCACGCGCCGTTCAGGGGCTTGCCTTCCGCGCTGACGGCCGTCAGCGGAATGAGGCCTCTGGAGACGGCCACCTTCTCGCGGATGACCGGCTTGAAGGTGACCTTCGACAGCTTCGGCGCGAATTCCTCCGACGCCAGGAAATCGAGCAGCGCCGGGTATGCGTCGACCGAGTCGACGTCGAAATTTCCGCCGACGGCGATTCGGGTCAGATGCGCGACCTCTCGCATGTTGGCGACGATCCGGTCGAAGGTGCCCTGTCCGCCGCGGAGCGGACGCGACCGGTTGTGCGCCTCGCGATCGCCGTCGAGCGTAATTTTGATGCCGTTGAGGCCGAGGGGATTGAGGCGCTCCACCATATCGCGCGACAGCAGCAGCCCGTTGGTGATGATGTTGATGAGGATCTCCACGCCGCGCGCCGCCGCCGACGCGTGCAGACGCTCGGCGAGATAGTAGAGGACGGGCATGTTGAGCAGGGGCTCGCCGCCGAAAAACGTCACGATCAGCCGCTTCGGCCCGACGGCGTCGAGGCGGCCCTCGGCCCACGCGGCGACACGCGCCGCCATCTCCATCGACATCTTTGCGGCGTGCTTGTTGTAATCGCCGTGATCGCCCTGGATGCAGTAGTCGCACGCGAAGTTGCACTGCAGCGTCGTGAGCACCGTGATCTTCAGCGTGTCGGAGCTTTCCCGCACGTCGCGGAAGAACGCGCGGAGATCGCGCCGCTCGATCTCGCGATCGGCGACCACGAATCCGTTGGCCGTGAGCTGCTCGAGCGCTTCGCGGTGTTCCGCTGAAACCGCCGCAGCGCCCGCGTCGAGCCGGTCCAGCAGATCGACGACGTCGCGGCTGACCATCAGCTGCGCGTCTGTGAACGTGTTCATCAGGAAGATCTCGTTGCGATCTTCCAGAGGCACACGCACGTTGAACATCGACGCCTGCATGCGTACTCCCGGACGGACGTGGTGCCCGCCGACGAAAACCTGGGACGACTCTTGCTATGAACGGAAACCGCAGTCGTGCTCCGCGGCTGATCGACGAAACTGCAACGGGTGTTCCGAAAGACGTAAGGATGTCGAAAGAGTCCTACGCCGTAGTGGTGGTGTGCATTTTCGCCATCAATTGCAGGATTGGCGATCTGACTCTTTGGATCGGCTGATTGTGGGCGGAATTAGCGCACGACGGCCAATCGTGGCGCGGTGATCGGGCAATAGATTGGCTGGTCGGCCAATGAATTGGCCGATCCCGCTTCGCCGGCGTGCTCCGTTCGCGTGGTCTCACTCGCTGCGCCCGTTCGCTACGCTCCCCGCAGCTTGCGCGCCAGATCCCGCAGATCGAGCCGCGCCATCTTGTGCTTGAGGGTACTCAGCGGGATGCCCAGATACCGCGCTGTGGCGGTGACGTTCCAGTCCGACTTCTCGAGCGCGCGCAGGATGAAGTTGCGCTCGAAGGTGTCGCACGCGTCCTGGAAGCGCGTCTCGTTCATCGTCGACGCGGCGTCGAGCTTCGCGAAGTGGTACTCGAGCGGCAGATCCTCGTCGGTGATCCATTCCTTGTCGCTGACGGCGACCAGCCGCTCGATCAGGTTTTCGAGCTCGCGGATGTTGCCCGGCCACCAGTAGGACGCCAGAATCTTCAGCGCGGAATCGGCGACGCCCTTCAGCGGCTTCCTGAATTTCGTCTTGTAGCGATCGAGGAACAGCCGCGCCAGCTCCGGCAGATCCTCCAGGCGGTCGCGCAGCGGCGGCATGCGGATCGGGATCACGTTGATCCGGTAGTAGAGATCCTCACGGAACCGTCCTTCTTTGACCGCGCGCTCGAGGTCGATGTTCGTCGCCGCGATCAGGCGGAAGTCGGTCTTGATCGGCTTGGTGCCGCCCACGCGCTCGATTTCCCCCTCCTGGATCGCGCGGAGCAGCTTGGCCTGCAGGTCGAAGCGGAGGTCGCCGATCTCGTCGAGGAAGAGCGTGCCGCCGGCCGCGAGCTCGAACTTGCCGAGCTGCTGCTTGACCGCCCCCGTGAACGCGCCGCGCTCGTGGCCGAAGAGCGTGCTCTCGACGAGCTCGTGCGGGATCGCCGACATGTTGACGGCGATGAACGGATCGCCGCGCCCCGATTCCTTGTGCAGGAGCCGCGCGAGCAGCTCCTTGCCCGTGCCGCTCTCGCCCAGTATCAGCACGGTCGCCGACAGCTTCGCGACCCGCTGCACCAGGTCCACGATGTCGCGGATCTGCGGGGACGGACCGATCAGGAACTCGCGGTCGCTCTGCTCGGCGATCTGCGCGCTGAGGGTGATGACCTGCCGGTTCAGGTCCTGCCGCTCGCAGGCGTTCCGGACCAGCGACCGAAGCTCGTCGTAGTCGAAGTCTTTCGTGATGTAGTGATACGCGCCGTGCTTCATCGCCTGCACGGCGGTCTCGATCTCGTTGATCGCCGAGATCATGATGCATTCGATCAGGCTGTAGTTCTCCTTGACGATCCGCAGCACGTCGAAGCCGCTGATCCCCGGCAGCCGGATGTCCTGCAGGATGAGGTCCACGTCTTCGCTTTTCAGCAGCGACAGCGCCGCTTCGCCGCTCGACACGGTGATCACCCGGTAGTCGCGTTTGAGGATGGCCGTCAGCGTGTCGCGCATCCCCTGATCGTCGTCGCAGATCAGGATCGTCTTCGTGGGGCGTGTCATTGGAGGACTTGCGGCATTCTAGCAGGCCGAAGGCTTGTGGTAACTTGTGACGGTTATGCTGCCGTGGTTCGCAGCGGGTGTGGCCCTCCTGGTCGCCGTCGGGGCGTGGCTGCGTGCCGGACGCGTCGCGCGCAAGCTCGAAGCGCTCAACCAATCCTACTGGGAATTGCGGTACGACTTCACGCGCCTGAGATCTCAGGTCGCCCGGCTCGATCCCGGCGAGTCCGAGGATCCGCCGCCCGCCGTGGCAGAAGGCGGGCAGACCGTCGCGTACGTTCCGCTCGCGTCTATCAAGAAGAAGGGGTAATGGCGAACGAATACGACGTGGTCGTCATCGGCTCGGGGACCGGCGGCTATGTCGCCGCCATCCGCGCCGCGCAGCTCGGCCTGAAGACGGCGTGCGTCGAGCGCGCGCCCGTGCTCGGCGGCACCTGTCTGAACTGGGGCTGCATCCCGACGAAGGCGCTGCTCGAACACGCCCATGCGCTCAAGCTCGCGCAGAACTGGAAGGAATGGGGGTTGACGATCGGCGAGGCCGCGCTTCGACAGGACTCAGGGCTCGCGATCGGACTCGACATGAATCAGGTCCAGGCCCGCAAGGACAGGATCGTCAAGAGCCTGACCGGCGGGGTCGAGTTCCTCTTCAAGAAGAACAAGGTCGACTGGATCAAAGGATCCGGACGGCTGGCCGGAAAAGGCAAGGTCGACATCACCGACGGCGACAAGCAATCGCTCGCGGTCAAGAAGGAAATCGTGGTCGCCACGGGCTCCCAGGCGAGGAGCGTGCCCGGCATCGAGATCGATCGAAAACGGATCATCACGAGCGACGAGGCGATCGCCCTGAAGACCGTTCCTCGTTCGATCATCATCCTCGGGGGCGGCGCCGTCGGCGTCGAGTTCGCGTCCATCTTCCGGCGCTTCGGCGCCGACGTCACGCTCATCGAGCTGCTGCCGCGTCTCGTTCCGGTCGAAGACGAAGCGGTCTCGGCGGAGCTCGAGCGCTCGTTCAGGAAGCAGGGCATCAAGGTCCTGACGGGCACGAAAGCCGGCGGCGCGAAAGCCGGCGCCGACGGCGTGGACATCGAGGCGCAGATGCCCGACGGCAAGTCGGCCAGGATGAGCGCCGACTATCTGCTCGTAGCGACCGGCCGCGGGCCGGTGACCAACGGGCTCGGCGCCGAAGAGGCGGGCCTCGCGATGGCCCGCGGCTACATAAAGGTGGACGCGCAGTACCGCACCTCGGCGCCCGGCGTGTCCGCCGTCGGCGACGTCATCACGTTCGACGCACCGGGCCATCCGCAGCTCGCGCACCTCTCGTCAGCCGAAGGGATTGCCCTGGCCGAGCGAATCGCGGGGCGGGAATTCCGGCCGATCAACTACGATCAGGTTCCCGCCAGCACGTACTGCGATCCGGAGATCGGCAGCGTCGGGCTGACGGAGGCGGAGGCCAGGGCGCGCGGATTCGACGTCCGCGTCGGCACCTTCAAGTTCGGCGTGCTCGGACGCGCCAAGATCGCCGGCGAGACCGAAGGCTTCGTCAAGATTGTCGCGGAGAAGAAGTACGACGAGATTCTCGGCGTCCACATGATTGGACCGCGCTCGACCGAGCTCGTCGCCGAGGCCACGCTCGCCCTCAGGCTCGAGTGCACGGTCGAGGAACTGATCCGCACGATCCATCCGCATCCCACGATGTCCGAGGCCGTGGGGGAGGCCGCGCACGCGGCGCACGGAGCGGCCATACACAGCTAGTTGCTGCTACATTACCCATATGCCTACCAACGTCGTCATGCCCCAGATGGGCGAGTCGATCGCCGAGGGCACCATCGTCCGCTGGATCAAGAAAGTGGGCGAGGCGGTCGATCGCGACGAGCCGCTGTTCGAGATTTCGACCGACAAGGTGGACGCCGAAATCCCGTCGCCTGGCGCGGGCGTGCTGACCGAGATCAAGGCCAAGGAAGGGGAGACCGTTCCGGTCAATTCGGTCGTCGCGGTGATAGCGTCCGCCGATGACCCGGCCACGTCGAGACCGGCTCCGGCTCCGCCGTCGCCGGGCGCATCCGGGCTGCCAGAAGCCGCGGCAGGACAGCCCGAGAGTTCCCCGGCGCTGCAGCCGGCGTTTAAAGCCGAGTTCATGGAAGATCTGCCGCGTCAGAAGTCTTCGCCGCTCGTGAGGCGCATCGCGCGCGAGCACAACGTCGACATCCGGCAGATCAACGGGACGGGGATCAGCGGACGCGTGACGAAGCACGACATTCTCGGCTTCATCGAAACCACCCCGCGCGACCCCGCGCGGCGAGAGCCTCTGACGCCCGCGGCGCGACCGTCCGGCTACGTGCCCACGTTCAAGCCGGGCGACAAGGTCGAGATCGTGCCGATGACGATCATGCGCAAGAAGATCGCCGAGCACATGGTGGCGAGCGCGCGTACGTCGCCGCACGTGTATTCGGTCTACGAAGTCGATTTCCATCGCGTCTCGCAGTTGCGGGACAGGAAGAAGGCGCAGTACGAACAGAGCGGCACGAAGCTGACCTTCACCGCGATCGTCGCGAAAGTGGTCGTCGATGCGCTGCGAGCCTTTCCGTTCGTGAACGCCTCGATTGACGGCGACAACGTCGTCTACAAGAAGGACATCAATCTCGGCATCGCGGTGGCGCTCGACAGCGGCCTCATCGTTCCGGTGCTCAAGCATGCGGACGAGAAGAACCTGCTCGGCCTGAGCCGCGGCATCGTCGACCTCGCCGAACGCGCGCGCGCCAAACAGTTGAAACCGGAGGAGGTGCACGACGGCACGTTTACGATCACGAATCCCGGCCAGTTTGGCGCCCAGTTCGGGATGCCCATCATCAACCAGCCGCAGGTCGCGATTCTGGGCGTCGGCACAATC
Organism: Vicinamibacterales bacterium; assembly: GCA_035495955.1. Taxonomy (GTDB): domain Bacteria; phylum Acidobacteriota; class Vicinamibacteria; order Vicinamibacterales; family 2-12-FULL-66-21; genus JAICSD01. Next base: position 67,642 of record DATJFE010000021.1, read on the forward strand.
GAAAAACGGCCCGTTGTCGTCGACGACGCGATTGCGATCAGGACGATGGCGTATCTGACCCTCGGCTTCGACCATCGCCTGATCGATGGCGCCGTTGCCGACGAGTTCATGGCGTTCGTCAAGAATCAGCTGGAGAACTTCGACGCCAACCAGGTCTGACGACGTGGTGTCCGGCTTCAGCCGGACCGTAGAAATCCGGCGACTCGGAGTGGTGCCCTACGCCGAGGCTTTGCAACTTCAGCGCGAGCTCGTCGAGGAACGTCGCGCCGGCCGCGTTCCAGACCTCCTGCTCCTGCTCCAACATCCGCCCGTAATCACGCTCGGCGTGAAGGGCGCTGGCGGCCGTGCGAACGTGCTGGTCACCGACGAACGCCTCGCTGAACTCGGCGTCGAGATCT
>DATJFE010000022.1:0-113843 GCA_035495955.1 Vicinamibacterales bacterium
CACTCGCGGCCGGCGAGCCGGCGCTGGATCGATTTCCGAACGACGCCTTTCTCGAGGCGATGCGGCACGTGCTGTCGACCGATCCGGCGGCGGCATGGGGCCACGGCCCGACGGAGGGGCAGCCGGCGCTGCGCAACGCGATCGCCGACCGCTACGGCGTGCCGCGCGACAGCGTCCTCATTCTGTCGGGCGCGCAGCAGGGGCTCGATCTGCTGGCGCGGTGCCTGATCGATCCGGGCGACGCCGTGGTGCTCGATCGTCCCGGCTACCTCGGGGCGATTCAGTCGTTCCGCGCGGCGGGCGCGAAGCTGATTGGCTGGGACATCGCGCGGGGCGACAGCGACGAGCTCGAGGATCTGCTCGTCCGCTACCGTCCGAAGCTGATCTACACGAATCCGACGTTCCAGAATCCGACTGGCGCGACGCTGTCGATCCGCACGCGGCGTGAAGTCCTCTCGCTCTCGCAGCGCTATCGCGTCCCGATCGTGGAGGATGCGACGTACCGGGATCTGTATTTCACCGAGCCGCCGCCGCCCTCGCTGCGCGAGCTGGACGAGCGCAACCTGGTCATCTATCTGAACAGCTTCTCGAAAGTGATGGCGCCCGGCCTCCGGCTCGGCTGGATCGCCGCGGCCCCTTCGATCGTCGATCAGATTGCGATCATCAAGCAGCGGCTGGATCCGCACACGCCCAACCTGATTCAATTCGCCGTCGCGCGTCTGATGCGCCAGGGCGCCTTCGACGCGCATCTGCGGATGCTCCGCGCAGAACACGCGAAGCGCTGCACGCAGATGGTCGCGGCGATCCAGCGCCACATGCCTGCTGGCTCGATTCGCTTCTCGCGGCCCGGCGGCGGCCTGTATCTCTGGTGCCGGCTCGGCCCGGGCCTCGGCGCGACAGCGCTCCACGATCGCGCGCTGGCCTCAGGCGTCACGTTCGTCCCCGGCCCGGCCTTCTACCCCGATCCCGCTGGCGACGGCGAGCTGCGCCTCTGCTTCACGAGCGTGCTTCCCTCGACGATGGAGGAAGGCGTGAAGCGGCTGGCGCGGTGCGTGGGAGAAGTGCGGCTGACTGCGTGATTGCGAAGACACGAAGCCGGCACGCGCCGACGGCTCATCTCACACACGTCACAAGTCACGAAGATCCCAACGCCAACGAGTTGTTGGTAATCTTCGTGCCTTCGTGATCTTCGTGATGCGCCGTGGGCCCCGTGCGACACCCTGGCGCCTGGAGAGTTAGACTACCCTCATGAAGAAGGGTCCTGCGACTCGCTCGTATCCTCGTCTCACCGAACCCCTTATTCGCGCCAACGGCGTCCTCCGGCCCGCGAGCTGGGATGCCGCGCTCGACGCCGCGGCCGAAGGGTTCCTCCGCAACATCGACGCGCACGGCCCGGACGCGCTCGGGATCTTCAGCTGCTCGAAGTCCACCAATGAAGTGAACTTCCTGGCGCAGAAGCTCGCCCGGGTGGCATTCGGCACGAGCAACATCGACAGTTGCAACCGGACTTGACACGCTCCTAGCGTCGTCGGTCTGGCGACGGTGTTCGGTGCGGGTGGAGGGACGAGCTCCTACCGCGAAGTCGAGGAGACGGACGTCGTCCTCCTGTGGGGATCGAACGCGCGCGACGCGCATCCGATCTGGTTCCACCATCTGTTGAAGGGGATCCGGAACGGCTCGCGGCTCTACGTGATCGACCCGCGGCGGACCTCGTCTGCGGAGTGGGCCGACGTGTGGATGGGCCTCAACGTCGGCAGCGACATTGCGCTCGCCAACACGATGGCGCGCGAGATCATTCACGCCGGTCTCGCCCACGAACAATTCATCGCCAACGGAACGACGGGATTCGAGGCCTATCGCGAGGCGGTCGAATCCTACACGCTCGAGTTCGGCGAGCGGGCCACCGGCGTACCGGGGGATGCGATACGCGAAGCCGCGCTCACCTACGCACGCGCCGACAAGGCGATGGTGTGCTGGACGCTTGGCATCACCGAACACCACAATGCGGTCGACAACGTCCTCGCGCTGATCAACCTCGCGCTCCTGACCGGCCACGTCGGACGCTGGGGCAGCGGCTGCAACCCGCTCCGCGGACAGAACAACGTCCAGGGCGGCGGGGACATGGGGGCGATCCCGAACAAGCTGCCAGGATTCCAGGATATCGAGGAGGATCACGCGGCGCGCGCGCGCATCGGGGCGCTCTGGGGGACGACGATTCAGCCCCGGTGCGGCCTCAATCTGACGCAGATGCTGCACGCGATGGCGCGCCGCGATCTCACCGCGCTCTTCGTCATCGGCGAGAATCCCGCGCAGTCGGATGCCGACGCGCATCACGTCGAAGATGCGCTTGCCGGTCTCGATCATCTCGTGGTCCAGGAGATCTTTCTGACGCGCACCGCCGAGTTCGCGCACGTGGTCTTGCCGGCGGCGGCGACCTGGTGCGAAGGGGAAGGGACCGTCACCAACAGCGAGCGCCGCGTGCAGCGCGTTCGCAAGGCGACCGAGCCGCCGGCCGGCGCGAAGGACGAGCTGTGGATCATTTCGCAGCTCGCAAAGCGGCTGGGCCACGACTGGGGGACGCCGACCGCCGAGGACGTCTGGAACGAGTTCCGCGTCGTCGCGCCGCACTTTGCGGGCGGCATGAGCTACGCGCGGCTCGAGGCGCTTGGCGGCATTCAGTGGCCCTGCCCGGACGAATCGCATCCCGGCGAGACGTTCCTTCACGCGCGGCTGTGGCAGGTGCCGTGCGGCGGCCGCCCCGCGCCGTTCAGCGTGGTCCATCACGATCCGCCGGTCGAATCGCCCGACGCGGAGTTCCCGATGCTGCTCACCACGGGCCGGCGGCTCGAGTCGTACAACACGGGCGTCCAGAGCGGCCGCTACGACTCGCCGCTCCATAGCGGGGAAGCGCTCGACATCTCCCCCGAAGACGCGGCGCGGCTCGGGGTCGAAAGCGGTGAGACGGTCTCGGTGGTCTCGCGGCGCGGCTGCGTCATCGTTCCCGCGCGCATCGACCCTTCTCTCCGCGCCGGCATGGTGTTCATGACGCTGCATTTCCCGGATGAGGTCGCGACCAACCGATTGACGATCGACGTGTCGGACCCGAAGTCGGGGACGGCCGAGTTCAAGGCCTGCGCGGTGCGTGTCGAGCGTGCGACCAGGCACGATCTCGCTGCCGAGGGGGTCGTCTCATGATAGGCGCCTCGACGCCGACGAGCGAGCGTGGAGGGGGGTCCGGCGGGGCGAAGCCCCCCGAGTATTGCTGGACATCAAGGCGGTTGAAGCCGAGCCGACGTCCGAGGAGCGCGGCGCGATCGACGCGCTGCTCGGCGCGCCGCAATCGTCATGGGACGGCGGACCGCGAGGCAATCCACGTGATGCGCATGTCGCGACCGTCGGCGGGCGCGAATCGCGCGCGCGGCGACACCTGCTGCTGCCGGCGCTGCGAGCGCTGCAGTCGCGGGTGGGCTGGATCAGTCAGGGCGGGCTCGGCTACATCTGCGATCGTCTGAACGTGCCGCCCGCGGACGCCTGGGGCGTCGCGACATTCTACGCGCTGCTCGCGACGTCGCCGCGGCCGAAACGCGTCGTGCACGTCTGCGACGACATCGCGTGCAAGTGCAAAGGCGCGGACGCCCTCACGGCGGCGCTCGAACGATCCGCGCCGCGAACCTCGAACCTCGAGCCCCGAACCTCGCTTTGGATGCGCTCGCCGTGCCTCGGCATGTGCGATCGGGCGCCTGCCGCGTTGGTCACGATCGCCGGCGAGCATCCACGCGAGCATTTGATCGGCGACGTCAGCCCGGAGCGTGTGCGCGAAATCCTGGACGGAGGGGCCGCGGACGATCCGGCGCCCGTCGTTCCGCGCCAGCCTGTGTCGGACCTGCGCCTCCTTCGCCGGGTCGGGCGCGTCGATCCGGCCAGCCTCGAGGCGTACCGTGCATCGGGCGGATTCGCGGCACTCGAGAAGGCGCGCACGATGGGCCCGGAAGCCGTCATTGCCGAAGTGACGGCATCCAGGCTGATGGGACGCGGTGGAGCGGCGTTTCCGACGGGAAGGAAATGGGACGCGGTCCGGAACGAGCCTTCGACACCGCGCTATCTGGTCTGCAACGCCGACGAGTCCGAGCCCGGGACGTTCAAAGACCGTGTGCTGATGGACGGAGATCCGTTCTCGATCGTCGAGGCGATGGCGATTGCCGCCTTCGCGACCGGCTGTGAGAAAGGCTTCATATACATCCGCGGCGAGTATCCGCTCGCCGCCGCCCGTCTCCAGCACGCGATCGAGGCGTCGCGCGCGGCCAATCTGACGGGCGGCTTCGAGATCGAGATTCGGCGCGGCGGCGGAGCTTATATCTGCGGCGAAGAGACTGCGATCTTCGAGTCGATCGAGGGACGCCGCGGGGAGCCGCGGAACAAACCGCCGTTTCCCGTCCATGCCGGACTCTTCGGCCAGCCGACGGTCGTCAACAACGTCGAGACGCTCGCCAACGTGCCGCACATCGTTCTGGACGGCAGCCGCGCGTTCGCGGCGGTCGGCAGCGCCCAGTCGACCGGCACGCGGCTGTTCTGTCTGTCCGGCAATGTCGCGTTCCCCGGCGTATACGAGGCGCCCTTTGGCGTCACGCTCGGGGCGCTCATCGAGATGGCAGGCGGCGTGGCGCCCGGACGCGCGCTCAGAGCCGTGTTGCTCGGCGGCGCGGCTGGGACGTTCGTTCGCCCCGATGAGCTCGATCTCAAGCTCACGCACGAAGATACTCGCGCGGCCGGCACGACGCTCGGATCGGGAGTGGTCATGGTCGTTGACGATACGGTGGATCTCCGCGCCCTGGTGCTCCGGATCGCTGCGTTTTTCCGCGACGAATCGTGCGGACAATGCGTGCCGTGCCGCGTCGGCACCATTCGCCAGGAAGAGGCGTTGCAGAGGATCGCGAACGGCAATCTGGCAACACAGCTCGCGCTGCTCGATGACGTCGGCGCGGCGATGAAGGACGCGTCGATCTGCGGCCTCGGCCAGACCGCGTATTCGGCGATCGAGTCGGCAATCAAGCGTCTGCACCTGTACGGCAGTGTGAGCCGATGACAGACCCGAACGAGGCGAAGCCCCCCACACTAACGATCGACGGGACGGCCGTCAGCGTGCCGGAAGGCACCACGATCCTCTCGGCCTGCGCGGCGATCGGCGTGACGATCCCCACGCTGTGTTTTCTGCCGACGCTGAAGCCCGTCAACGTCTGCCGGCTCTGCGTCGTCGAGATCGAGGGGGCGCGCGTCCTCGCGCCGAGCTGCTCGCGCGCGGTCGAACCCGGCATGAACGTCTTGACGCGATCGCCGCGCGTGATGTTGGCGCGGAGGCTCGTGCTCGAGCTGCTCGCCTCATCGGTCGATCTCTCGACCGCGCCGGGCTTGTCCGATCTGCTGCAGGAGTACGGCTGCCGTCCGGAGCGCTTCGAGGCCGCCGCCGCGGAACACGCGGACCACGTAGGGAAGGCCGCCACGGAACACGCGGACCACGTAGGGAAGGCTGCCGCGGAATACGCGGAGCACGCGGGGAAGGCCGCCGCGGAACACGCGGATCACGCAGGCAAGGCTGCCGCGGAACACGCGGAGCACGCGGGGAAGGCCGCCGCGGAACACGCGGACCACACGGGGAAGACCGCGACGGTCGCGCAGCCGGTGAAAATCGACAACGATCTGTACGTTCGCGACTACAGCAAGTGCGTTCTCTGCTACAAGTGCGTCGAGGCGTGCGGGCCCGACCATCAGAATACGTTCGCCATCGCGGTGGCCGGGCGTGGATTCGGCGCGCACATCTCGACCGAGTTCGCGGTCGAACTCCCGGATTCGGCCTGCGTCTACTGCGGCAACTGCATCGCCGTGTGTCCGACGGGTGCGCTGATGGCGAGCCGCGAGTACGAGCTGCGCCAGAGCGGCGGCTGGGATGAATCCCGCCAGACGACGACGGACACGATTTGCCCCTACTGTGGAGTGGGCTGCACGCTCACGCTGCACGTGCAGGACAACGAGATCGTGAAGGCGACCTCGCCGCTCGACAACGCCATCACAGCGGGCAATCTGTGCATCAAGGGCCGGTTCGGCTGGCGGTTTGTGTCAGCCGCAGCGAACGAGCGTAGCAAGTGAGCGTGCAGGGGAGTCCGAGAGGCGAAGCCCCTCTGCTGAAATAGAAAGGACCGATTGTGCCCCTCAGCGTGCCGTCCGACATTGAAATTGCCAACAGCGTCAAGCCCCGGCCGATTGTCGACGTCGCGGGCGATCTCGGACTTACCGTCGACGATCTGGAGCTGTACGGCAAGCACAAGGCCAAGCTGCCGATCGAGGTCACTTCGCGGCCGGCGCGCGGACGGCTCGTCCTCGTCACGGCGATCAATCCGACGCCGGCGGGCGAAGGCAAGAGCACCGTCTCCGTGGGGCTCGCGCAAGCGCTGAGGCGTCTCAACGTGAATGCCGTCCTCTGCATGCGCGAGCCGAGCCTCGGCCCGGTCTTCGGCGTCAAGGGGGGGGCGGCGGGCGGCGGCTATTCGCAGGTCGTCCCGATGGCCGACATCAATCTGCATTTCACCGGCGATTTCCACGCGATCTCCAGCGCGCACGCACTGCTGTCGGCGATGCTCGACAACCACCTGCAGCAGGGGAATCCGCTCAACATCGACACCAGACGGATCACGTGGCCGCGGACGATCGACATGAACGATCGCGCGCTCCGGCACGCCGTCATCGGCCTCGGCGGCGCCGCGAACGGCGTCGCTCGCGAAGAGCGATGGGTGATCATTCCCGCCAGCGAGATCATGGCGATCGTCGCGCTCTCGACGAGCCGCGACGATCTCGAACATCGTCTCGGACAGATCGTCGTCGGGTCCAGCGCGGCGAAAGCGCCGATCCGGGCGCGCGATCTGAAAGCCTCGGGCGCGATGGCGATGCTGCTGAAGGATGCGCTCGCCCCGAATCTGGTGCAGACGCTCGAAGGCGGCCCGGCGATCCTGCACGCGGGCCCGTTCGGCAACATCGCGCACGGCTGCAACAGCATTCTCGCGACGCGCGCCGGCCTCGCGCTGGGCGATGTCGTCGTCACCGAAGCCGGCTTCGGATCGGATCTCGGTGCGGAGAAGTTCTTCGACATCAAGTGCCGCGTCGGCGGCCTGAATCCCGAGGCGGCGGTGCTCGTCGCGACGGTGCGGTCGCTGAAAATGCAGGGGGGCGCGGACAAACGGGCGCTCGGCGTCGGTGACGTGCAGGCGCTCGAGCGCGGACTCCCTCATCTCGAGCACCATGTCCGCAGCGTGCAGCAGTTCGGCGTGCCCGTCGTCGTCGCGATCAACCGCTTCATCGCCGATACCGAGCCGGAGCTTCTGATGGTGAACGACTACGCCGCGAAGCTCGGCGTGAAGGTCGTCCTGTGCGAAGTGTGGGAGAAAGGGGGCGCCGGCGGCGAGGCGCTCGGCCGGGCCGTGCTGAGCCTCCTCGACGGGCGGACGGCCAAGTACGCGCCGATTTACGACGTGACGCAGCCGGTGCGCGACAAGATCGAGACGATCGTCAGGCGCGTCTACGGCGGCGACGGCGTGGATTATTCACCGGCCGCCTCGCGAGCCATGGACAATCTCGAAAGCGTCGGTCTTCATCACACGCCGGTCTGCATGGCCAAGACGCAGTACTCGCTCACCGACGATCCGTCGCGGCTTGGAAAGCCCACGGGCTTCCGCATTACGGTCAACGAAGTCTACGGCTCCGCCGGGGCGGGCTTTGTCGTCGCCAAGACCGGCGACATCATGACGATGCCCGGTCTGCCGAAAGTGCCGGCGGCGGAGGGCATGTCCGTGAAGCCCAACGGGGACATCGTGGGACTGTCGTAGAGCTCAGGGCTCAGGGCTCAGGGAAAATCACGCCAGGCGCAAACTTCCACTCAGGATCCAGCGCGCGCTTGACGGCGCGCATCTGATCGATTCCGGCGTCGCCGTACAGCTCGCGCAGCAGCGTCTGTTTGATCGGGTTGCGGCCGACGCCGTGCTCGGCGAGCGGGCAGCCGCCGAGCCGCGCGACCTCGCGGCCGAAGAAAAGAATCGCGTCCTTGCCTCGCTCGACGTCCTCGTATGAGCGCGGCAGCACGTTCGGATGGACGTTGCCGTCCGAAATGTGCCCCCATACTGCGAAGTCGAGCCCGCGCGCCGCGAAGCCCTCCCGATAGATCTGCATCATCCCGCCAAATCGATCGAAGGGCACGATCATGTCCGCGGCGGTCTTCGCGATGCGCGGATCGATTTCGCGCTGCGCGCGTCCGACGCGCTGGTTGACGCCGGCGGGCACCGCTTCGCGGATTGCGATCAGCTGTCCGGCGCGGCGCGCGTTGCCCGGCAGCGCCATCTCGGTGTCGTCGAAGACGCCGTGCGCGTCCAGCAAGCGGCAGACACGCCGGAGCGACGTCGCGGGGGCCCCGGGGGACAGCGACGATTCGATCTCGGCGAAGGCGTCCCCCTCTGTCGTACCCGCGGGCAGTTCCATCTGCAGGAGCAGCGCGAGCTCGGTGTCCGCGGGAAAGGAGACGTCGTGCTGCCGATCCGCCCCGTCCTCGTGGAGGATCTCGAGGCAGCGCCGGTCCATGTGTTCAATCGCGGCGATCGACGGCTCCTTCCGCAGATCGGCGACGAGCGCGAGCGCTTCCTGTTCCGATCGACAGGGAATCAACGCCAGCGCGGAAGTCGGCACGGGCGACAGGGTACGGAATGTAATCGTCGTGATGACGCCAAGCGTTCCTTCCGATCCGATGAACAGATCGATCAGATCCATGTCGGGCCGTGCGAAGTAGCCGGCCGAGATTTTGACGACATCGGGCATGCGGTACGACGGCACGCGGATCTCGATCGCGCGGCCGTGGGCCTTGACGCGCAGGCTGCCGTTCCGCGCGCGCGCGTCGCGGCGTTTGATCGCGAGCTCCGAGCCGTCCGCGAGGACCACCGTGATCGCGTTGACCCACGATCGCACGCTTCCGTGACGGAACGTCGCGGCCCCGGCCGCGTTGGTGGCGACGATGCCGCCGGCAAGGGCGCCGGTGAACGTCGGCGCGGGCGGAAACCACGCGCCGCGCAGCGCCAGCGCTTCCTGGATGGCGGCGACCGGCACGCCCGCTTCGACCGTGATATGTGCCCGGCCGATGTCGAGAATGCGCGTCAGCTTCTCGGTTGACAGCACCGTCTCGCCCATCGGTGTCGCACCGCCCGTCAGCGACGACTGTGCGCCGATCGTCAGAATCGTCGCCGCGGCGCGGACGATGCCGGGGATCTCGTCAAGGCTCCGCGGGATGACGACGCGTTCGGCATGGCCGCCTGGAAAATGGGCGGCATCGGAGAGGTACTTTGAATCCCCGAACATTTCCGAAATGCAACGCTATATCATTCCAGGGGAGGGCGTACATGCATAGCCACGCTTTGACCGCTGCAGTGGCCGCCGCGTTGCTCGCCAGCATCGGCGCCGCGTCGACCCAGGACGAAAAGATGAAGTCGCGCGACGCCCGCGTCATGGTTGTGCAGGGCTGCATCGATGGCTCGAGGTTGACGGTGCACGGCGAAAGCCCCGCCGCCCACACCGATCGATTCCAGCTTCGGGGAAACAAGGACCTCATGAAGGTTCTGACCAAGGATCTCAAGGGGCATTTCGTCGAAGTGACGGGTGTGCTCGAGGATCCCGGCAACACCCAGGGTCGAGGCAAGACCGTTCAAGTGGGGAAGAAGACGACCATCACGACCGGGGCGCGCGATGTTCCCACGGGTCCGGCCGAGCCCGCGCGCGACCCTATCCTCGAGGTCTCCTCGTTCAAGGACGTGCGGAAAGATTGCAGGTAATCCGCCCGCGCGGTCGACAGCGATAACCTAACCCAATCAGTGTCCTCTGCCGATGAACCCCGGCTGCTTGAGAATCGTGGGGGGCGGCGGTCCCTGCGGCGGGTTGACCGTATATCGCCACGCCTCGATCGACCAGCCGGACCCGGCGCCGCTCAGCACGAGGGTGAAGAGGCCGCTGTATATCGTCGACGCGGCGGCCGACGGCGGCCGACCCTGCGCCGGCGTTCCCGGTCCGTCGGCGAAGCGCAGCTCCCATTTGCCGTCGGCGATCGCGTGGTTCGGCCCCAGGCAGCGGATGTCATAGATCGTGACCGGATGCACTGACCCTCGGTATTCCGGCTTCAGAAAGAGCTGCTCCCGATTCTGCCGGATGACGTCGCGCGTGCGCTCGATGGTGCCGTCGGGATGGCGCATGTCGGCGTCCTGCGAAAACATCAGCCCGATGTTGACCGCGTCCATTTGGCGCCAGAGCGAGCTGAAGCGAGGCCCGATCTCGCGGATCGTCCGTTCGTCGCCCGGCGTGCAGCCGTTCGGCAGCCGTCTCTCGACCGGCTGCGCGGATCGCGCGGCGGGTGGCGCGGAGGGCGGCGTCGCGGTCTTCGGAACCGGGAGTGGGGCGCTCCTGAGGGTCTCGATGTCGTCGAGCACACCCGCCACCAGCGATTCGACGAGAATCTGCCCCTTTTCCCTCGTCGCGAGCGTGGCGTCGACGAGAACACCGGATTCCGAGAACACGCCGGGTGTGTCGCGCTTGCGCGTCATCGGACCGAACCCCGGCCCGTACTCCCGAACGGCCTTGCTCATATCGACGGCGGATGGATCGATGTAGAGCATCATCGACGTTTCCGCCTCGTCCGCGTGTGCGACGCGAATCGGCGTCTGCCGCAGCGGCGCCCCCGCGGAGCGAAGACGGAACTCCAGGTCCGTGTAGCCGAGCAGGATGCCGTCGTCGCCGAGCGCCTGGGCGGCTTTGGAGAGCGGCTGCAGCGTCGGAATGCCGATGTTCACCACGTAGAATCGGCGCGCGGGCGTCCGTGCGAGGCTGCGGACGATCTCGATGGTCATGTTGCGGGCGGTCGCGTCGGTCAGCGACGTGGATCCCGGGTACTCCAGGAACGATGGATAAAAGCTGTATGAGACGAGCGGCGCGACGACGACCGATGCGGACGCCTGAACGCGGCCCGCGACGTACCGCGCGATCCGCTCGTTGTGATTCAGCTTGAGATGCGGACCGTGCTGGACCGCCGCCGCGCCGAGCGGGATGACGACGATCGAGGAGGGCGTCAGCGCCGCCTCCGCCTCCTTCCACGAAAGATCGGCCAGCGCCACGCCGGACTTCGCCGGCTGCGCCGCCGTGAATGCCGCCGCCAGGACCGCGGCTATGCTGAACCCCGCGAGCGTGACGCGCATGTCCCGCCTCCTTGCCTCGTTCAGACGCTCCTGTTCCGGGGGAGGACTGTACACTTAACCAGGGCCGGCGTTGCTTATGGCTGAATGGAACGCGGAGCGATATCACGAGCTCTCGGCGCCGCAGCAGGCGTGGGGGCGGCGGGTTCTCGAGCGGATGCCGCTCGAGGGGCACGAGCACGTGCTGGATATCGGGTGTGGAACGGGCGTCGTGACCGGGGAGATCGCCGCGCGGCTGCCGCGCGGCCGCCTCGTGGCGCTCGACCGATCGGAGGCAATGCTGCGGACGGCCTCGGACTGGCTTCGTCGGCAGGCGCCCCGCACGGGGATCGTCCGCGCCGACGGCGCCGCGCTGCCGTTCAGGCGCGCGTTCGACGCCGTCTTCAGCGCCGCGACCTTCCATTGGATTCACGATCATGCGGCGCTGTTTCGATCGATCGTCATGGCGCTGAAGCCCGGCGGGCGCCTCGTGGCGCAATGCGGCGGCGAAGGGAACCTGGCCGTCCTGCGCGGACGGGCGCAGCGGCTGATGGACGGCCGGTTTGCCCAATTCTTCGACGAGTGGACCGAGCCGACTCACTACGCGGACGTCGAATCCACCAAACGGCGGCTCGCGGACGCCGGATTCGTCGACATCGACGTCTGGCAGGAGGCCGCGCCGACGTCCTTCGATGACCCGGAAACGTATCGGGAGTTCATCGCGACCGTCTGCGTTCGCCACCAGGCCGCGCGCCTCCCGACGCGAGAGCGCGACCTGTTCCTGCGCGAGCTGACTGTCGCGGCTGCCGCCGACTCGCCGCCGCTCACGCTCGATTACTGGCGTCTGAATCTCGCCGCCAGGCGTCCGGCATGACGGCGGCGGACTGGTATGGCGGGCGCACCGCCGCATGGACGGCGCGGCACGCCGCGGCATCCGGCCGCGCAACCCGCCTCTCGCGCCTGCGGTTGATCACGTTTCTCGGCGGCGTCGCGCTGATCTGGTGGGGAATCGGGCACGCCGTCGTCTCGGTCGCGGTGATGGGCGGTCTCGCGCTCGGCGCCTTTGGATGCTGCGTCGTTCTCCACGCGCGCGTGCTGGAGGACATCGAACGCGCGGACGCCGCGCTGCGCGTCAGCGCGATCGGCGTCGCCCGTCTCGCGCGCGACTGGCAGGCGCTTCCCGAAGTGCCTCCACCCGCCGATCTGGATTCCGACGCGCATCCATACGCCCGCGATCTCGATATCTTCGGACACGCGTCGCTCGGCAAATGGCTGGGCGCGCCCGCGACGCGCGATGGCGCGTCGAGGCTGGCGAGCTGGCTGTTATCGGCAGCCGACCCGGCCCAGGTAATCGAGCGCCAGGCCTCGATCGAGGAGCTCGCCGCGAAGCGTGAGTGGCGCGAGAGGCTCGCCGTGGAGGGCCGGCTGACGTCCATGGACGCGCAGGACCTCGCGCGATTTCTGGCATGGGCCGAGTCGGCCGATCCGGTAATCCCCGCGTTCATGATGCCGCTGGCCATCGTCCTTCCCATCACAGGGTGGGTCCTGTTCCTGCTGTTTCTCACGGATCGCATCGACGGCGCGTGGTGGCTGATGCCGCTGCTCTTCGCGATCGCCTTGTCGTTCTTCCTGGCGCCGCGGATCTACGCGACCTTCGATCGCGCCGCCGTCGGGCAGCGGGCGCTGCGGCGGTACTCGGCGATGCTCTCGCTCGTCTGCGACGAAGCCTGGTCGGCGCCGCTGCTGCGTGAGCTGCAGAACGCATTGCGCGCCGGCGGGTCGGCGCCGCGGCTCGTCAGCAAGCTGGCGCGGCTGACCGAATGGACCGAGCTGCGGACGGGCGCCGCCCTGCTGCATTTTCCGATTCAGGCCGCCACCCTCTGGGACTTCCACTTTCTGTTCGCGCTCGAGCGCTGGCGCGCCCGGTCGGGCCGCAGCGTGCGGACGTGGTTCGATGCGCTCGCTTCGATCGATGCGCTCGCGACGCTGGCGATCGTCCGCGCGGACGAGCCGTCATGGGCCGTGCCGGACGTGAACGGTTCGGCCCGAATCCTCGACGCGGCCGCACTCGGGCATCCACTGATCGCGGGCGACCGCCGCGTCGAAAACGACGTCCGCGTCGGGCCCCCCGGCACGATGCTGCTCGTCACCGGCTCGAACATGTCGGGAAAGAGCACGCTCCTGCGTGCCATCGGACTCAACACCGTGCTCGCGCAATGCGGCGCGCCGGTGTGTGCCACGGCTTTCACGATGCCGCCGATCGACCTGCACACGAGCATCCGCGTGCAGGACTCGCTCGAGCTCGGGCTCTCGTACTTCATGGCGGCGCTCGCGCGGCTCAAACAGATCGTCGATGCGGCCCTTCGGCACGGCTCGGAGCAGTCGGACCCACGTTCCGGCCACGGACGGATGCTCATGTATCTGCTCGACGAGGTCCTTCAGGGCACCAACAGCGTGGAGCGCGCGCTCGCGGTCCGCGCCGTCGCGCGCCATCTGCTCGACGCCGGTGCGATCGGCGCGATGACCACGCACGACCTGGCGCTCGCGTCGGAGGAGCCGCTGAAAACGGCCGCGACGCTCGTACACTTCACCGAGCAGGTCCATTCGGACGGCACGATGACGTTCGACTACCGTCTGCGGCCGGGCATCGCGACCTCTTCCAACGCCCTGCGCCTGATGCAGTTGATCGGCATCCCTCAGCGATGAAGCGCGCGCTCCTGCTCTTCGCCCTGCTCACGGTCGCGATGCTGTGGCCGCAGGCGCGTCACCTCGCCACCCGGGCGACGCCGCATCAGGACGTCTATTTCAACATGTGGCGGCTGCGCTGGTTCGCGCACGCGCTCGTCACTCCGGGCGCGCACCTGTTCGACGCGAACATCTTCTATCCGGAGCAGGGCACGCTCGCGTTGTCCGACGCCATGCCCGTCGAGGGCGCCGCAGCGGCGCCTCTCTTGTGGGCGGGAATGCGGCCGGTGCTCGTCCACAATCTGATGCTTCTCGCCGCCATCGCGCTCTCGGGCGCCGCGATGTTCGCCCTGGCGCGATACCTCACGGGAAGCCGCGCCGCCGGCGTCGTGGCCGGCATCATCTTCGCCTTCGCCCCGTACCGGTTCGAGCACATCATGCACATGGAGATGCAGTGGACGATGTGGATGCCGCTGGCGTTCCTTGCGCTGCATCGCACGCTCGATACCGGCCGCTGGAAGTACGGCGCCGCGACGGGGGCGTGCATCGCCCTGCAGATGCTGTCGAGCATCTACTACGGCATCTTTCTCGCGACGCTCGTGTCGCTGGCCGCGCTGCTGCTGGCGTGGAGAGATCGCCGCGCGCCTCTTCCGCGCGTGGCGCAGGCGCTGGGATTGGGAGCCGTCATCGCGGTCGCCATCGCCGGCGTCTACGCACAGCCGTACTTGCGCATCCGCGAGCGCGTCGGCGACCGGCCGCTCGCCGAAGTCTCGGACTTTTCGGCCCGGCCGTCGTCCTATCTCGCGGCGACGCCGACTAACTGGCTGTACGGACGCTCGTCGCAACACAGCGCGCCGGAGAGGCGGCTGTTCCCCGGGACGATCGCGGTGCTGCTGGCGATTGCCGGCCTGCTCCTCGTGGCCCCGTCGTTCCGGACGATCGTGTATCTGGTGCTTCTCCTCGCCGCCTTCGAGACATCGCTCGGCTTTGGCGGATACAGTTATCCCTTTTTGTACGATCACGTGTCCGCGTATCGGGGTCTTCGCGCGCTCGCGCGGCTCGGCGTGTTCGTGCTGATGTTCGTCGCGATCCTGGCATCCTGCGGATACCAGCTCCTCCTCGGCAGTCGCTCACGCGCCGTTCGAACGGCCGCCCTCGCGGTCGCGTGTGCGGCGCTTCTCGCAGAATATCGGACCAGCGTGGCGCTCATGGATTTCGCGAACACGGCGCCGCCGGTCTATCGCATCCTCGCGCAGCAGCCTCGGGGTGTCGTCGCCGAATTCCCGTTTCCGCGCGCGGACGCGCTTCCCGGCGATGAAGCCGAGCACGCCTACATGTCCACGTTTCACTGGTTCCCGCTGCTCAACGGATACAGCGGGATCTACCCGCCGTCGTATCTGCAGCGCCTGGCGCGCGTGCGCGACTTTCCGGGTGACGCGTCGTTTCGCGAGCTGCGTCACTGGGGCGTGAGATACGTGATCGTGCACGAGAGCGGCTATCACTCCGAGGCGCTCGGCAGGATCGTCGATCGGCTGTCAGCGGAGGGGTCGACCGAGCTCGGGACCTTCTACGACGGATCCGGCGACGCGATGCTCTATGCCATGCGCTGAACTTCTCTTCGAAATACCGCCGGCGCCCGCCTGGCGAGCGTGATCGCTTTCGCCAGGGCGCGCCAGAGCGCGGCGCTGCGCACGTCGCGGCGGATTTCCTCGACCAGTTGCATGCCGTAGTAGTCCTGCCATCTACCGTACCCCTCCTGCCATGCTGGGAGGAGCACGGGATCGACGGCAGGACGATTGCGCAGCATGACCGTCAGCGTGTCCTTCAGCATTCGCGACGCGCCGCCGCCCGCCGCGTCCTCGGGTGCCCGGTACGCGGCGACGAGCTGCCCATGATCGTGGATGGGATGATCGTGCGAGATTCTGAGATAGACGTCGTAATCCGCGGCCGCATCGACGCCGTCCTTGAATCCGCCCGCGTCGACCAGCGCCTCGCGCCTGAAGATCGCCATGCCGGCCGTCCACAGCAGGTTGGTTCTGAGGAGCGCCGCGTAATGCCCGCAGCGGACCGTCGGCAATGCGGGCGTCGGCATCGCCTCGCCCTCGGATCCGATCATCACGCAGCGGCCATACGCCATGGCGCAGAGCGGATTTGCCCCGAGCGCCCGCACGCCGGCGTCGATCCCGCCGGGCTGCAGGCGGTCGCACGCATCGAGGAAGATCACGAAGGTACCGGTCGCTTTTCGAAGACCGCAATTCCGGGCGGCGGCCCGCCCCTGGCTGTTCTGCCGAACATAGACGATACCGTCGAGCCCGCGGGCGATCGCGGCGGTGTCATCGGTGGATTCATCGTCCACGACAATCACCTCCACGTCGGCGTCGTGGGCGGCGGCGCTCGCGACGCACTCACGCAGGTAGCGTCCCTGGTTGTGGCAGGGGATGACGACCGAGACCAGCGGAAGCGTTGCTTTCATGTAACGACCAGGCGCAGGTGTGCGCACTCAGAGGTAGCAATCGGACTGCCGACGCCTTACGGCTCAGGCGATCCCATTCCGGACGCCGAATCAACGAGAAAACGCCGCGTCCCGTCACTCGGTTGCGCGAAGGCCGTTCTTCCGAGATGTAGTGAAAACCGCGGGTCACGAAAAATTTGCGCGTTCGCCAATGATGAACTTCGCTGTTGGCCGCGCACTTGCAGAAACCGTAATCGTGACGGCTTTACGTGCATGTGCTTGGCGTTACTGGGTCGCGGCCTTCCTCGTCGTCCTGGCCGCCGCCGGCTGTCGCCGCGGCGTGCCGGTCGTGGACGTCGGGCCGAAGCCGCCGGTCGCGCTGGGCACGATCACGGGTATCGTCCGCGGGCCCGAAGGCACATCGGCCGTCGTCGGCCGCTCGGTCGAAGTGGTCAATGTCGCGACCGGAGAGAAGCAGAGCGTGACCACGGGTGAGAACGGCGGGTTCACGATCAAGCTGCCTGCGGGGAAATACCGGCTCGACCTTCCGCTGCGCGACGGCGAGACGATCGTGAAGCGTCCGGGTATCGTGGATCTCGGCCGCGGCGACATCGATTCACACATCGAATTCGTGGTCGCAAGCGTCCGGCTGACGCGGCCGCACGGCCCGGGCTACCGGATGAACAACGGCCTGGGGTCGCCGATAGCCTGACCTCCGACTCCCGCTTCTGAGCTCCGCCATCCAGCTATACTGGCGCGCATGAGCCTTGCGCCGCGCGCCGGCGATGACGTGCCGATGGGGCGGACGTATGCGCTCGTTGTTCTGTGCCATGTCACCGTGATCGCGATCCTCTGGTGGTTCGGCCGGACGTTCTCGCGTTGATGCCGATCGGGATTTGATGCGTCTTCTCGATTGGCTCGTCGTCGCCGGCTACCTGATCTGGATCGTGGTCGACGGGCTCCGGCGGACGAAGGCGGCGTCGCAGATCGAAGGTTATCTCCTCGCGAACCGTAGCCTCCCCTGGTGGGCGGTCGGTCTCTCCGTCATGGCGACGCAATTGAGCGCCATCACGCTCGTAGGCACCACGGGCCAGGCGTACGCGGACGGGATGCGATTCATCCAGTTCTATTTCGGCCTGCCCTTTGCGATGGTCATCCTGTCGGTCACGCTGGTCCCGTTCTTCTATCGTTCGGGGGTCTACACCGCGTACGAGTACCTCGAACGGCGGTTCGACGTGAAGACGCGCACGCTCGCGAGCCTGTTGTTCCTGTTCGGTCGCAGCATGTCGACCGGCGCGATCATCTCCGCGCCGGCGGTGATTCTGTCGATCGTCTTCCACTGGAATCTGACGCTCACGATCCTCGCGATCGGAGGGCCGACGGTCCTCTACACGATGCTCGGCGGAGTGCAGGCGGTCACGTGGACGGACGTCAAGCAGATGGGGGTGGTCGTCGGCGGCCTCGTCTGCGCGGTCATCGCGCTCATCATCGGCCTGCCGCACGACGTCGGCGTCGGGCAGGCGCTGCACGTCGCGGGAGCGGCCGGCCGCCTGAACACGATCGACTTCCACTTCGACATCCGCCAGACCTACACGTTCTGGTCGGGAGTCATCGGCGGACTGTTCCTGCACCTGTCCTACTTCGGGTGCGATCAGAGCCAGGTGCAGCGGTATCTGACGGCGAAGTCGCTGACGCAGGCGCGCCACTCGCTGCTCATGAGCGCGTTCGTGAAGGTGCCGCTGCAGGTGCTCGTTCTGATGGTCGGCGTCTTCATGTTCCTGTTCTACGTGTTCAACCAGCCGCCGATGCTGTTCAACACGGAATATCGCGACAAGGTGGAACAGAGCGCGCGCGCGGCCGACTATCGCACGCTCGAAACGGAGTTCACCCGCGCGTTCGAGCGCCGCCGTGACGCGGCGGCGCGCCTGGCGACCGCGGCCGATCCCGGACGCCAGGCCGCACGCGAGGAGTTCCGCGCCGCCACCGGCGACATGCAGTCGATCCGCGGCCGCGCGGCGGGCATCGTGAAGGAGGTCACGGGATCGGCCAGCTATGCGGACCGGACCGGCGACACGCCGAAGCCCGACGTGAACTACGTGTTCCCGACGTTCGTGACGACGCGGCTGCCCCAGGGGCTCGTGGGCCTGGTGATCGCCGCGATCTTCGCCGCGGCGATGTCGGCGACCGCCGGCGAATTGAGCGCGACGGCCACCGCCACCGTGATGGACGTCTACCGGCGTCTCGTCAACCGGTCCGCGACCGACGCGCATTACCTCCTCGTCTCGCGCCTCGCGGTCGGCTTCTGGGGAATCGTCGCCTGCATCGTGGCCCACGTCGCCGTGCAGCTCGGATCCCTGATCGAGGTGGTGAACCGCATAGGGTCGATCTTTTACGGCTCCCTCCTGGGCGTGTTCGTCCTGGCCCTCGCGTTCAGGCAATCGAACGGGCACGGAGCGTTCGTTGGCCTGCTGTCCGGCATCTGCGTTGTGGTCATCTTCGCGTTTCATCCATCGACCAGAAACGTTTCGTATCTCTGGCACAACCCGCTCGGCGTGGCGGTGGTGCTCGCCGTCGGCCTGCCGGTCAGCCTGCTGACGAGGCCGCGGCGCGCGGTATGAAGATCGTCCTCCTCCTGCTCGGGTCGGCGGCCGCGCTGTCTGCGGCATTGGCGGGCGCGCCGACGACCGGGCAGTCTGCAAGCCGCTACGATCTCGCGATCGTCGGCGGCACGGTCGTCGATGGATCCGGGCGAAGAGGCATCCGTGCGGATGTCGCCGTCAAGGACGGGAAGATCGTGGCGCTCGGGCGGCTGGCGCAGCCGCAGGCGGCGCAGACGATCGATGCGAAGGGCCTCATCGTCTCTCCCGGGTTCATCGACGTTCATACCCATGCCGAGAACATCCTCGACCATCCCTCCGCGCCGAATTTCGTCCGCATGGGCGTCACCACCATCGTGGCGGGCAACTGCGGCGGCTCCGCGCTCGACGTCGGGGCCGCCCTTGCCGCACTGCGCGAGCAGCGGATCGCGATCAATTACGCGACATTGATCGGACACAACACGGTGCGAAGCGCCGTAATGGGATCGGAGAATCGGCTGCCGCGGCCGTCAGAGCTCTCGCGAATGAAGTCGCTCGTCTGGAAGGGCATGGCCGACGGCGCGATCGGCTTTTCGACGGGGCTCGAGTACGTGCCCGGCGTCTACGCGGAGTCGCCGGAGATCATCGAGCTCGCCCGTGTCGCCGCGAACGCCGGCGGCATTTACACGTCCCACATGCGGAACGAAGGCACCCGGCTGGAAGAGGCGATTGCCGAAACCATCCGCGTCGGGGAGGTCACCGGCGCGCGCGTCGAGATCTCGCACCTGAAAGTCGACAGCCCGAGCCGCTGGGGGCTCAGCGACAAGGCGCTCGCGATGATCGACGCGGCGCGCGCGAAAGGGATCGACGTCCGCGCGGACCAGTACGCGTACAACGCCGCGAGCTCGGGCCTTGGCATCCGCTTTCCCGCGTGGGCACTCGAGGGCGGACAGGCGGCCATCGCCGGACGCCTGAACGATCCGGCGACGTGGCAGAAGATCAAGCAGGAGATGGCGGCGATCCTTGCGAGCCGCGGTTTCCGCGATCTGTCGTTCGCCGTCGTGGCGCTCTACCGTCCCGACCCGTCGCTGAACGGGCTCTCGCTCGCTCAGATCGCCACCCGACGGAAGGGCGACGGCTCCGCCGACGCGCAGTTCGAGTCGGCGCGGGAGATGCTCCTCGAGGGGGGCGCGCAGATGGTCTATCACCTCATGAGCGACGACGACGTCGATCGCATCATGCGGCATCCGCAGGTGTCGATCGCCTCCGACAGCAGCGTGCTCTCGTTCGGCGAGGGGATGCCGCATCCGCGCGGCTATGGCGACAACGCGCGCGTACTCGGCGCGTACGTCCGCGCGCGACACGTAATCACGCTCGAAGAAGCTGTCCGCAAGATGACGTCGCTCCCGGCGGGGCACTTCAGGCTGGCCAATCGCGGGCTGATACGGACGGGGTACGCCGCCGACCTCGTCGTCTTCGATCCGGCGAGCGTGGCCGACGCGGCGACGTACGAATCCCCGCACGCCTATGCGCTGGGGATTCCGTACGTCGTCGTCAGTGGCGCCGTCGTGGTGAAGAACGGCATGCAGACCGACGCCAGGCCCGGGCAGGTGATCGCGAACTCTCTGCTCGAGAGGAAATGAGCGCTATGCGGCCTTCTGTCCGGACTTGCGACGACGACGGACGACAACCCAGGCGAAGCCCACTCCCCCCATCAGCACGGCCAGCATCCAGAGCATCGAACCTCCTTCGTGTGTGAGGGACGCTTTCGCAACAGCGGTGCCCTTGCCGTCGACGGAAACCGGCCGGAAACCGCCCCCGACCCCGTGGAGGGATACCGGTAGTGCAATCGGAATTGCAGGATTGTCAGTCGGAGGCTATTCGTCGACGAGGATGAAAACGGCCGCCAGGGAAGCCACGACGAGCGAAACCAGGACCGCCGTCATGGGCACCATCATCCATCCGCTGGTGAAATCGACGGCGGAGAGCGGCGCGAGCGCGGCGCGAAGCGACTGATAGACGCCGAGCAGCCAGCCGGTCGAACCGCGGACGCCGGCGACGGCGGTGCCAATCAGGCTGAGGGCGAGCCCGGCGGCGCAGGCGATGGCGAGGCCGTGCACGATCGTCAGAGGGCGCTCGACCGCGCGCGCGGCTTCCTGCCTCGCGCGCATCTGCGCGCGCCACCAGACGATCGCCGAGGACGGCGGAGCCGCCTCGGCGCGCGCGCTCGAGGCCTCCGTCGCGATCGCGTCGGCGACGATCGCTTCGATCTGGGCGTCGGTCAGCTCGGGCCCGGGCCGGCTTCGAAGGCTCACCTGGCCACCTCCCGCTGCAGGAGTCCGGCGAGCTTGCGCCGCGCGCGGAAGAGCAGCAGCTTGATGCTGCCGGTTTTCAGACCGAGCACTTCGGCGATTTCGCTGTGAGAGGAACCTTGCGCGTAGGCGAGCCAGAGCATTGCGCGCTCCCGCGGTTTGAGGAGGCCCATCGCCCGGCGGACGTCGGCGCGACGCTCGACAGTTGCGTGTGCTTCTGGCGCGGGAATGTCGGTGACGTCGATTCCGCTCTCGAAGAGCGGCCGCGCGCCGCGGCGCGAGTCGTTCACCAGGTTGGTGGCGATGCGATAGAGATAGTTGCGCCGGTGGCTCTCGCTCTCGAAGGCCGTCGTCGATTTCAGCAGCCGGTAATACGCTTCCTGCAGCAGATCGTCGGCGACCTGGCGATCGCCGCTGATGCGCGACAGATACCCCCAGAGCGCCCCGGCCGTCCGATCGTAGAAGGCGCGAAAGGCGTCTTCGTCCATCGCGAGCGCTACGTCAGCGGCGGCGTGCTCGACATCGAGGCGCCTGACGTCCAGGAAAGTCACGTCAGCCACGGGCCTCCGGTGGGACGGCGCCCGGATCGTGCATCAGTCCGAAGCGCCGCGAGAGCATGTAGGCGAGCAGCGCTGACACGACGAAGCCGATGCCGAGCGCGATGATGACGGCGCCGAGCGCGGCCAGCGGCGCGGCGATTTCCTCGAGCGTGCTTTGCGAGACAACCTCGAATCCGATGCCGAGCACCGTCAGCACCGCCCCCGCCTGCGCGGACCACAGGATCCGGCCGAGCGGCGCGCTGATCGACCGCGGCGAGTCCAGCGGAATCGGCGACGACTCGAGGAACTTCCGTCCCGCCGGCGTCTGGATGTAGGCCAGCAGGTCTTCGTTGGACGTGAACCGGTCGAGCAGCTTGTTGTGCACGTCGGTCTGAATCTTCGACAGGCGCGACCAGCGGCGGTATTCGACGAGCGTCTTGATCAGCCAGATGAGCGCGCTCGCCACGCCGAGCAGCACCGTGCCAATCGTGAAGCCCTCGATGGTGCTGCGCCACATGTCGATCGCGCGATCCTGGGGAGTAAGACGGAAGCGCGGGTCGCGATTGTTCCCCTCGTAGTCCCCCAGGAAATACGACGGATTGTGCTTCACTTCCGGGTGCTGCGTCAGGAAAGCCGCAAGTTCAGGATACGGCTGGAGATACGCGGCGTTGTCCAGGAGGGTCGGGTCCAAGTGCAGAATGCGGGGCAGTGACGGCGGGTACTCCTTGAGGACGTCCTCGAGGCGCTGGCGCGTGTCCTCGGCATTCACCGTGTCGCGCGCGGTCGCGGCGGTTCCTTCGCGGGCGGCCGGGGCGGGCGCGGGCTGCCGCTGGCCGGCGATGGCGCCCGGAGCCATGGCCAGGCACGTGAAAGAGACGATGATGGAAGCCGCGAAGTGGTTCGGACGCATCGGGATAAGCTCCTCTGCATCCTTATTACGTGGTCGACCAGCAGGGGTTAACACCTCAGTCGAACAGTGACGTCAGCTCCACGCCGATTCGCCGCAGCCCCTCCCGCAGGAAGTCTTCCCGGCCGCCGAGCCAGATGCGTAGGTGGCCTTCGAGTCCGACGTGGATTCCCGGCACGATCAATGTGCTCTGCTTCGTCCGGATCCGTTCGGCGACGGCGAGACTTGGCGTGTCGGCCGCGTATTTCATCAGGCCGATCGCGCCGGCTCGCGGCTCGGTCCACGACAGCCGTCCACCGAAACCATTGACCCACGCTCGCGCGATCGGCAGGTTGTGCCGCAGGATGTCACGGGTGCGTGAATAGCAGCGCTCGCGGTTCGCGGCCTCGACCGCCACGCGCGCAACGCGATCGGCGAGCTTGCTCGGGCCGATCGTGATGTAGTCGTGCTGGCTCCAGCAATCCGCGACCAGCTCCGGCGGCCCGACGATCCAGCCGATGCGGACGCCGGGAATGCCGTATGCCTTCGACAGCCCGCTCGTGACGATCACGCGGTCGCCCATGCCCCAGAAGCTCTGCGTCCGTTCGTCGCCGGTCTCGGCGCCGAGATACACCTCGTCAGCGAGAAGCCACGTGCCGGTCTGCTGGCAGCGTTCGGCAATGCGGCGCATCGCGGCATCTGAAAGGATCGATCCCGTAGGGTTGTTGGGATTCGACAGATACAGCAAACGGGTCTCCGGCGTTACCGCGCGCTCGAACTCGTCCCAGTCGGGCTCCCATGCGGCGTCCGTGCGCAGGCGGAAGGCGCGGACGTCCGCGCCAAGGCTTCTCGCGACGCCCGGCATCTGCATGTAATTCGGCACCTCCATCGCGACCGTGTCGCCGGGTCGGAGCTGGCTGAGCGCGATCAGATAGTTCGCCTCCGACGTGCCGTTGGTGACTTCGATCTGCTCGACCGAAGCGCCGGGATAGATGGCTGCGATACGTTCACGCAGCTCGATCGTGCCGTTGGACTGGCTGTAGCCGAGGGGTTCGTCGAGAAACCCCTCGAGGTCGAATCCCAGCCCGGCCAGCTCCCGGAGCGTCAGCGGCCTGACGCCGCTCTCGCTCATGTCGTAGTCGACGATGTTCTCCCACGTCGACTGCATCCGCTCCATCGCGAACTGCTCGATTCTCATTTATGTCTTTCCCCGGTCCGCACGCCCCAGTCCCCGATCCCCAACCTCCACGTATTTCACGAGATCGGCGGGATCGAGATTGCCGCCGCTCACGATGGCGACCACCGGCGGCGTGTACTGCGCATCGGCGGCCAGCGCGGCCGCGACCGTCGCCGCCCCGCTCGGTTCGGCGACGATGTGCGCCCGCTCGAACAGCCAGCGAACCGCCGCGACGATCGCGTCGTCGTCGACGGTGACGAGGCGATCGACGTACCGCCGGACGTGCGCGAAGGTCAAGTCGCCGGGGCGAACCGCCATCAGGCCGTCCGCGACGCTCCGGGCGCCGTCGAGCGTCCGTACCTCGCCCGCGTCGATCGCGTTTTTCATGGACGCCGCTCCGGCGGGCTCGACCCCGACGACCGTGACGCCGTCGCGCGTCTGCTTGATCGCGGCGGCGACGCCGGAGATCAATCCGCCGCCGCCAATCGGCACGAGAATCGTCGCCGCGTTCGGGCATTGCTCGAGGATCTCGAGGCCGAGCGTGCCCTGTCCGGCGATGATCCATTCGTGATCGAACGGAGGGACCATGGTGAAGCCCCGTTCGGCGGCCAGCGCTTCCGCCTTCGCGCGCCTGTGGAGCGAAGTGGTGCCCGCGAAGACGACTTCGGCGCCAAAACCCCTGGCGCCTTCCACCTTGATTTTCGGCGCCGTCGTGGGCATCACGACGAGCGCGGGCGCGCCGAGCGCGCGGGCGGCGATCGCGACCGCCTGGCCGTGGTTGCCCGACGAGTACGTGATGACGCCCCGCCCGCGCTGCGAGTCGCTCAATTGCGCCACCATGTTGTAGGCGCCGCGGATCTTGAACGCCCCGCCCGGCTGAAGGCTCTCGCACTTCAGCCAGAGCGGCCGGCCGGCGACGCCGGACACGTCGAGCAGCGGTGTGATTCGGGCGACGGCACGGATGCGGGCCTGCGCGTCGCGGATGTCCTGAAGGGAGACGAACGCCACGTCTAGCGACCGCCTTTCGATCCGATCGGCTCGCCGGGCGGCGTCGGCAGCGGGTCGGTCTTCTTGAACGAGTCGGCCGGACGCGAAAGGAAGCGCGAGATATCTTCGCGGACGGCGGCGGCGTGGGCGGTCGCCGCGCCGGCCGTGAGCGCCTTGATGCGGCGCAGGCCTGCGGACGCCTGCGCGCGCACCTGCGGCGACGCCTGGGCGTCGGCGGCCAGATCCATCAGCCGCTGCACGAGAAGGCTCTGCACCGCCTCCTGAATGGCCTGGCCGTAGCCGTCGGCGGGATGGGCGGCGCCCCACGTCCGCTGCACGAGCGCCGACACGATGTCGCCGAAGCCAAGGACGGCGGCGTCGCGCCCGTGCTGCTCGATCGTGCGCGCGGCGCGCTGCGGCTGCAGGAGCGCCGTCACGGTGACGTCCGCGGCGATGGTCGCGGCGCCGATCGGATCGAACGTCGGATCGGTTCGCTTGTCGAACGCCTCCGCAGTCCCGCCGCCGTACCCCGACGCGGTCGGCGGAATCAGTTCGACGATGCGCTCGGGGATGCGGAGTGTTTCGACGGTGAGCGTGTCGAGGAGCGCCTGAAGCGCGGCTTTCTGCACCGGGCCTGGAACGATCTCGGCGATCTTCCGCGGATTCGGACCCGATGGCGTTCGCACGGCGTAGGTGAAATAGACGCCGCCGATCGATTTCGCCGCGGCAATCGCCTGATACCGGTGGTGAAGGTACAGCGGCAGCAGCTTGATTTCGAGCTCCGACAGCGGCGTGCCGAGCGGAATCGTCGACAGTCCGAATTGGGCCAGACCGATGCGGCGAACGTCGATCTCGTGCTTCAGCGCCGCGACCGCATCCGGACCGTTGTCCCAGAGGCTCGCCAGGGGATGCGCGGAGCCGAGCGGGCGCGCGTCGGAGTCCTGGATGTAGAGCATGCCGCGGGCGACGCCGTCCTCGACGATTTTCTCGAGCTCCGTCGATTCGTTCGCGCCCGGCCGAAACTGCGAGTACGCGAACTTCACCGAGAACTTGTCGAACTCGCCGATGCCGGTGGCGTACGCGTTGGACAGATCGAGCTTCCCGTCTTTGATGTCGACCCACGGCGCGGGATAGTCCATGACCGAGGCCCGCCCGTACGAGCTCGCCGCGAAGTTGTGGCCGAAGCCGAGCGTGTGTCCGGTTTCGTGCGCCGCCAACTGGCGGATGCGGGCGAGCGACATGGCCGTCGCGTCGACGGCGGGGTCGAGTGCCGCAAGATAGTCGGGCTCGGGAGACATCTCGGCGAGGCAGGCGCTCGCGGCGAGGTACTGCGGGATCAGTCCGGATCCGAGCGTGAAGTCCTGGCGCACGCGGAGCGATCCGAGCGTGACGTTGCCTTTGATGATCTCGCCGGTGCGCGGATCGGTGATTGCGCCGCCGTACGACCAGCCCCGCGTCGAGCGGTGCACCCAGTTGATCATGTTGTACCGGACGTCCATGGGGTCGGCGTCGGCCGGCAGAACTTTCACCTGGAAGGCGTTGCGGAAGCCCGCGGCTTCGAACGCCTCGTTCCACCACGACGCGCCTTCGACGAGCGCGCTGCGGATCGGCTCGGGCGCGCCGTTGTCGACGTAATACACGATCGGCTTCACGGGATCCGACACCGCGGCCGACGGATCTTTCTTCTCGAGGCGGTGCCGCGCGATCCAGCGCTTTTCCACGGGCTCGTTGATCGGCGACGCGTAGTCGTAGAACTCGATGCCGAACGAGGACGTCCGGGGATCCAGCTTCCGCGGCACGTACTTCAGATCGGGCAGCTCGATGAACGACTGGTGCTCGCGCAGCGTGATCGCGGCCGGCGTCGGCGTCGTCTGCCGGATGTAACGGCCGGGATCTTCGTCGGTCGTGAAAGTCAGCGTGGTCTCGATCTCGGTGTTCTTCGGAAAGCCTTTCGTTCTGGCCAGGTACAGCGCGCTGCGGCTGTCGTCGAGCTTGTAGCGCCCCTGCTTCGCCTGTCGCAGGCGATCGACGACGCCGTGGGCGTCCCGCATCAGAAACGACGTCGCGTCCACGAGCACGCGGCCGCCTTCTTCGGCCTCGACCTTGAAGCCCCACAGAACCGATTGGGCGAAAGAATCCCGCACGGCGCGCCGTTCGGCCTCGTTGGCCGTCATCGCGCGATAGCTGTAGTTGGGCTGCGCCATCAGGACTTTCGGTCCGATCCGCTCGAACGTCACGACGCTCGAGTCGCCGAGCTGGCCGCGATCGAGGCCGACGGGATTGGAGCCCAGGCCGGCCGGGAGCGAGACCTGATAGAGCATCTCCTCGTTGAATCGGCCGATCTCCATGAAGATCCTGCCCGCCGACGGCTGCCAGTAGAGCGGCATGTAGCCGTCGATCTTCTGCAGCTTCTCGACTTTCGCGGCAATGGTCGGAAGCCTGTCCGGTTGTGTCTTGTCGGGTTGGGGCTTGTCGGTCTCCTGCGCCGCGCCGGGTACTGCGGTCAGGCACAGAACGACCAGAAGCAATGATGCGGAGTTTTTCATAATTGACAGCCTCGCAGGGCGCGGCAGATTGTACTACCGGCCATGCGCACGCTGACGTTCGCGATCGCGGTGCTTCTGATATGGACGGCTCCGGCGCCGGAGCCATTCATGCCGATCGGCGTGTGGTACGGCGGAGGTTCGGTCCGCGCGCCGATGATGCCCCGCGATTCCGCCGCGCACCGCGATGAGTGGCGGCGCGATCTGCGGACGATCCGGAGCCTCGGATTCAACAGCATCAAGACGTGGGTCGACTGGGCCTCGACGGAGCCGAAGCCGGGCGAGTACCGCTTCGAGGCCTTCGATCAACTGATGACGCTCGCCGACGAGACCGGCCTGCGCGTCATCGTGCAGTTCTACACGGACTCGGCGCCCGAGTGGATCGGCCGGTCGTTTCCCGACGCCGCCTTCGTCAGCGAGCAGGGAACGCTC
Source organism: Vicinamibacterales bacterium (assembly GCA_035495955.1). Taxonomy (GTDB): domain Bacteria; phylum Acidobacteriota; class Vicinamibacteria; order Vicinamibacterales; family 2-12-FULL-66-21; genus JAICSD01. Next base: position 27,830 of record DATJFE010000022.1, read on the forward strand.
GTCCGCTCGCAGGCCGCGCCGGGCTATTGCATCGATCATCCGCGCGTTCGCGCGGCCATGAGCGCCTTCATCGCCGCCGCGTCGGCGCGCGCGCGCCGCCATCCATCCCTTTACGGCTTCGACGTCTGGAGCGAGCCGCACATCGTGAACTGGGTCTGGTTCAGCACGCCCGCCGAGTTCTGCTACTGCCCGTACACGCAGGCGCGCTTTCGCGACTGGCTTCGCCGGAAGTACCAATCGCTCGACGCGCTGAATGCCGGCTGGTATCGATCGTTCGACACATGGGCGCAGGTGGAGGCGCCGCGCTACGGCACGATCCTCTCCTATACCGATTTCATGGACTGGAAGACCTTCATCGCCGAGAAGCTCCGCGGCGACCTGAAGACCAAGGCCGACGCGACCGGCGCGCGCGGCGCGATTCCGATCAGCAGTCATTCCGACGCGCCCGCGGTGCTGCTTAGTCCGCTGTCGGGCTTCGGAAATCCCGACGACTGGTGGATGACGCAGGCGGTCGATCACTACGGCACGTCGATCTATCCGCGACACGCATCCTCCGCGGCTCCCTGGTCTGCGGTCCGACTCATGTCGGCGCTCGACGGGATCCGTTCGGCCGCCCGCGACCAGGGCTGGTGGATCGGCGAGCTTCAGGCCGGGCAGGGAGCCACCGGGGTCCGCGTCGGCACGCCGGTGACCGCCGCCGACGTGCGGCTCTGGGGATGGGCGGCGCTGTCGCGCGGCGCCGGCGCGATCAGCTACTACGCGTATTACCCGATGAGCAGCGGCTACGAATCGAATGGGTACGGCCTGATCGAGTTGAATGGAACCGTCACCGATCGCGCGAAGGCGGCCGGGCGCTTCGCCGCGGACGTCAACCGTGAGGCGGCCCTTTTCACGCGCGTGCGGCCGCGCCCCGCGCCTGTCGCCGTCCTGTACAACCGCCTTTCATACATGGTCGGCGGCAACACCGTGGGACCCGGTGCCACGGTCCGCAACTCGATGATCGGATTCTATCGGGCGATGTTCGAGAGGAACATCGCGGTCGATTTCCTCCACGTCGACGAGATTGCGTCGCGCGCCTCGTCGTATCGCGTGATCTATCTGGGTACGCCGCTGATGCTGCCGCGCGCCGCCGCGGCCGCCCTGAAGGAGTACGTACGCGGCGGCGGCGTCCTGATCAGCGAAGCGCGGCCGGCATGGAACGACGATCGCGGGTTCGCGAATCAGACCATTCCCGGAGCCGGCCTCGACGAGGTCTTCGGCGTCCGCGAGACGGAACTGCGATCGCCGGAGTCGGTGGTAATGACAGATGACACCGGCGCGTCCATCCCGGGCGCCGGGTTCGAGGAGCACGTCGAGGCCATTCGCGACGGCGTCCGCGCGATCGCACGTTTTTCCGGCGGCGCCGCCGCCATCACGTCCGCGACGTTCGGACGCGGACGCGCGGTTCTGATCGGCAGCTTTCCGGCGGCGGCTTTCGAGATCGACCCGGTGAAGGCGCGACCGGCCGGCGCGCTCCTGCAGAGGCTCGTCGAAGACGCCGGAGTCCATCCGGAAATCGCAATCGACACGGCGCCTGGCGGGGTCGAAGCCAGAGTGCTTTCCGACGGCGAGCATCACGCGCTCGTGGCAATCAATCACGAGGACACGCCGCACGCCGTGACGCTGCGTCTTGCTGACGAGCTTCCGAGAGCCGGGTGGACGAGGCTCGAGGGCGGCGCGGCAGAGTTCGACGGGCCTTCGCTGCGCTGGGACGCCCGGCCGCGCGACGTCCTGGTTCTCCTGCGCCGCTGATCCCCCGCCTACTCCGCGTATTCCGCGTACTCCGCGGCCGTATTCCGCGTATTCCGCGGCCGTATTCCGCGTACTCCGCGGCCGTTTCCGCGTATTCCGTGGCCCGGACTCCGCGGCCCGGCGCGCGCCTTGCGTACCAGTTGCGGCATGTCACAGAAAAGCTGGCGACCGAAGTCTCTGAAAGATCAAGTCATCATCATCACCGGCGCCTCGAGCGGAATCGGGTTGGCCACCGCACGAATGGCCGCCAAAGAGGGCGCGCGCGTCGTGTTGGCCGCGCGGAACGCGGAGGACCTGACTGCCGCGGCCAACGAAATCTGCTCCGGCGGAGGCCGCGCCATCGCCGTCGAAACCGATGTCGCGGACGAAGGGGCCGTCGATCGCCTCGGCGAACGCGCGCTGCTCGAGTTCGGCGGCATCGATACGTGGGTCAACAATGCGGGCGTTTCGATCTATGGAAAGCTCACCGAGGTGCCGCTCGCGGACAAACGCCGGCTGTTCGACGTCAACTTCTGGGGAGTCGTCCATGGCTGTCGCACCGCCATCCGGCTCATGAAGGGGGCCGGCGGTGTGCTGATCAACGTCGGCAGCGAGGTCTCGGATATCGCGATTCCTCTTCAAGGCATCTATTCGGCGTCGAAGCACGCGGTGAAGGGCTACACCGACGCCCTCCGCATGGAACTCGAACACGACCGTATTCCGATCGCGGTCACGCTGGTCAAGCCGTCGGCCATCAATACCCCGTATCCCGAGCATTCCAGAAACTACATGAAAGATGCGGCGCCCGCGCTGCCCTCGCCGGTGTACGCCCCGGAAGTCGTCGCGGACACGATCCTGCGCTGCGCTGTACGGCCCGTCCGCGACATCATCGTCGGGGGCGCCGGCCGCGTACAGGTCGCGCTCGGCGGCATCGCGCCGCGGCTCACCGATCGCTACATGGAGCGCGCGATGTACGCGCAGCAGAAGACGCGCGATCGATCGCAGGGGCCCGAAGGAAGCCTGGAGCGGCCGCAGAGCGACGGGCGCGCCCATGGCCGGCATCGCGGCCACGTGATGCGCTCGAGCTTGTACACGCGCGCCGCGCTGGCGCCGATGAGTCGCGTGCTGCCGTTCGCGGCCGCGGGTCTCGTCCTGGCCGCCGGCGTCCGGCGCTGGCGCTCGGTTTAACGATAGAAGTGGCCCGCCTGCTCGGGCGACATCGTCCCCCCGAGGAAGGTAATGGCGCGCGCGAGGACCGGATCGCGTCCTGACGCGAGGTCCGCGCCGCTGGGCAGGACGACTTCGTCGGGCGTGACGCCCACCTTCTCGAGCGTGCCGCCGTCGGACATGCGGACGTCCCCGACCGTGATGCTGGTGCCGAAGAAGGCGATCGACCCGATGCCGTACAGATCGTGGCCGAGCGAGTGCCCGAAGACCCGCGAAGTCATGACGGCGCCCGCGGTGCGATCGCCGATCACGGTCCCGCGTTTCTCGAGCTGCATGACGCGCGCGGTCACCTCCGACGCGGAGGCGGACTGACTGTCGACGAGCACCACGATTCGCCCCGCGAAGGCCTCTTTTCGTCCCTTTGCGACTTCGGTCTCCTCTCCCTTGCGCGTCTTTTCGACGGCGACTTTGACGTCGTGGTCGAAGCACCACGACAGGAGCATGTCAATCGCGACGACATAGCCGCCGCCGTTGTCACGGAGATCGAGCACCAGGTTCTTGTAATCGCGCGCTTTCTTCATGAACCTGCCGACGACGTTCGGATCGCCGAACGACGACATCGCGACCACGAGCGTATCGCCGAGCGGCTTCTCGAAATCGAACGGCGTACGATAGTCGTCCATCTCCTTGCGGAGCTCTTCCTCGAGGTTCCCGATGGGCCGCTCCAGGACGTCGGATTCCACGTCGATGCTCTGTTCGCTGCCGGCCGGCTTCCGCACGATGACCCGCTGCAATTGCTGCGGCCGGATGTGGCGATACACGTACTTGATCTGCCAGAGGTTCGCGCGCGTCGGCTCGAAACGGTTCCACGCGAGCACGCGGTCGCCGACGGCCAGCCCCTTCCGCTCGGCGTCGCTGCCTTTCTTCACCCACGAAACGAACGCCGCGTCGCCGATCATCTTCGCGCTCCATCCGTATTCCACGCGCGTCAGGCGCTCGGGCGGATAGAACTTCGTGTGCGAGTCGTCGAGCCGCAGAAGCGTGTCCGCGAGGATCGCGCTGGCTTCGCCGACGGTCTTCGCCGCTTTGAGCCGCTCCGAGGCTTCGGAGAACGTCTTCTCGACATCCATCCCGTGGAAGGTCGGATCGTAGTAATTCTTGGTCAGATCCTCTTTGATCTGCTTGAGCATCGACTGGCTATTGCCGCGATCGAAGCTGCTCAATTGAGGCGCATTGACGGCGCCGATCGCGACAGCCGCACATATCAGGAGACGCATGAGCACGCTCATTTCACCACACGGCCGCCGACCACGGCGACCGTCATGTGCGGGCAGCACGGCGGAGCGAGACCCGCCAGCGCGGCGTGCTGCAGCGGCGGCTCGACCCAGAAATTCAGCCGCCGGCCCGACGTCAGCTCGAAGGCGTCGTTCAGCGCCATGTTGAACGCCGTTTCGATGTTCGGCCGGCGCGTCCGCTGATCGATGACGACGACCGTACTGCCGTCGGGAGCGCTCCGCGTCGCCGCGGCAAGGTCGCGCAGCACCGTGCTGGAGAAGCGAGCGTTGGCGAGCGTCGTGTGGTTTCGCAGCAGATAGATCGGCGTCAGCGCCAGGACCGCGGCGATGCCGGCGATAGCCGTCCGCCGGCGAGCGGCGGCGCCCGCCGTCGTCCACTGGCGTCCGGCGATGTCGGCGGCGATCAGGCAGGCGCCGACCGAGGGGAAACACGCGTACAGACTGGATCTCACCGGCAGGAACACCGTCAATCCATAGCCGCCCACGATCCATGCGGCGCCGCAGATTGCCACCGGACGGGAGTACCACGGATCCCGCGATCGAGTCCGGAGCAGCAGGAGAGCGAGCGCCGCGACGGCGGCCGGAAACGTCATCGCGCGATCGGCGTACTCGCGAATGTTGCGCGCCACGATGGAGGGCCGCGCCGTGAAGCGGTAGTAGGGCGGGGCCGTCCACGGCGTCATGGCGCCGGTCTGGAATCGGAGCGCCAGGTAGACCGCGACGAGCCCGCCTGCGCACAGCCACCAGAGCGCGAGGGTTCTGCGCGACGGCATCTGTTCCGGCCGGAACGACATCCACCACAAACAGAGGATCAGGGGCAGGAGGAAGGCTTCCTCCTTCGAGAAGAGCGCGAACGCCGCGGGCACCAGCGCCAGAAACGGCCGACCGCGCAGCAGCATCAGCGTCGCCGCCAGCGACCCCATCGTCAACAGGAGAGACGTCCGACCGCTCATCCAGAGAACGGCGGTGTTGATGCCATGTGGATTGAGCAGCCAGAGTGCGGACGCGAGGAGCGCGGCGCCGGCCGGCAGCGCCAGCTCGCGCCCGACGAGGAACAGCAGCGCCGCGCAGATCCCGGCGAAGGCGACATTGGTAAGTCCGTACCCGAGCGGCTGCGATCCGAACAGCGCGTAATCCGCGGCGAAACTCAAGCCGACGATCGGGCGGTAGAAGCCGCTGGATTTCTGGAACAGCGACGCAATATCGCCCGGCCCCGTCACGCGGCTCTCGAGAATCCAGCCGAAGTCGTCGGCGACGAATCCGTGCCCCACCGAAGGCGCGTAGATGCCGAGGAAGAGCACGAAAGGCAGGGCGAGTGCCGCGACCTGCAGCCTGGACACGGGGTGAATCTTAGACCGAACGCGCGATCGGGGGGACGTTCAGCGATCGGCCGGAGGGAGTGCCACTGTATAGATGACCTCGCCGGCGAGATCGTGAAGACGCACGGTCAGCGCGCGAGTCTTCGCGCTCGCGGTGAGCGTGCCGAAGAACTGAAAGCCGTCCGAGGGCGGTCGATTCCCTTTCATGCCTGGTGGGATGCCGATGAATCTCACTTCGGGACCAAACGTCGCGTCGAGCTTGTTCGGACCGAACGTGCCCGCGTTGAGCGGCCCTGCGACGAACTCCCAGAATGGATCGAACTCGGCGAACTTCGCGCGCGACGGATCGTAATGGTGCGCCGCGCAGTAGTGGACGTCGGCGGTGATCCAGACGACGTTCCGCACGCGATGCCGTTTGAGATCGCGCAGGAGATCGGCGAGCTCGAGCTCGCGGCCCAGCGGAGCTCCCGGATCGCCGTTCGCGACCGCTTCGAAGCGTCCGGGACCGTCGCCGACGACGAGCCCCAGCGGCAGATCCGCCGCCACGATCTTCCAGACCGCTCCGCTCGATCGGAGGCCCTGCTTCAGCCACTCGAGCTGCGCCGAGCCGAAGATCGCCGAAGACGCGTCGAGCGCCGGCTGCACGTTCGCGCTGTTGGCGCCTTTGTAGGATCGCATGTCGAGCGCGAAGACCTCGACGAGCGGCCCGAGCGGCACGGACCGGTAGATGCGCTCCGGATCGCCGGCGATCAGCGGCAGCGGATTGTATTCGAAGAAGGCCTGCCGCGCGCGGGCGGCGAGCACCGCGACGGACTTTTCCTGGTACCGCGGGTCGTCGTCTTTCCGCCGCTCCCAGTACCAATTGTCGAGAACCTCGTGGTCGTCCCACATCATGATCTGCGGGACCTCCGCGATGAAGGCGCGCATGTGACCGTCGGTCAGGTTGTATTGGTGGCAGCCGCGGAAGTCGTCGATCGTCTGCGCCACCTTCGACTTCGCTTCCGTGACGACGTTCTTCCAGATGCGCCCGTCGTCCAGCGTCACCTCCGGCTGGAGCGGCTGATCGGCATAAATGGTGTCGCCCAGATTGACGAAGACGTCCGGCTGCGCGCGTCGCATCGTCTCGTAGAGACGCAGCCCGCCCCACTCGGGATTGATTCCCCACCCCTGTCCGACGGTGTCGGCGGACCAGGCCACCATGACGTCGCGGGCGATCGCGGGGGGCGTCTTGAAGCTGCCGACCATGGGATCGCTCCAGGTGCGCAGATCCGACAGGTCCTGATACAGCACGCGATAGAACACGCGCTGATCCGCCGGGAGATCGGTGAGGACGGTGCGCGAGGTGAAGTCGGACGATTCGAACGCCGCTGGACCCCGCACGCGGCGCGCGTCGGCGAATCTGTCCGTCGTCGCGTACTCAACGAACATCCGCGCGGCCCGGTCCGCGCGGCTCCACACGACCGCGCGCCCGCGGCTGACGTCGCCCGCGGCGACACCAAACGGCATCGTGGGCCTGGCGTCCGGCGCGGTGACGATCGCCGGAGCCTGTCTGGATGTCCCGTCTGAGAGGGGCAGACAGGAGACGCCTGTGGCTTCCGCCTTCAGCCGGAAGATCCGAGAAATTCCGGTGGCTGTCCCGGCGATTCTCAGAAAAGCACGACGGTCCAAACCGGGCGCCTTGCGAATGGCGAGTTGCGTCGTTGGGAATGGCCGATCACCGCGCCTCCTTGAAGCGCGCGGGAATAGTCCCGAGATCGCGCGCGCACGGCAGTCCGTGCGACGCGGCCGCCTGCGTCGCGGCGCGGACGATCGCGTCGGCCATGGCTTCGGCGGCGAGGGATCCGATCAGCCCGTAATTCGCCTGGCCGTCCCACGTGCCGGTCGCGGCGGAGAAGATCGTGTCGCCGTCGCCGGGTGTGTGCACCGGCGAGATGGCGCGCGCGTATCCGTCGTGCGCCATCTGCGCCATCTTCTGCGCCTGGACTTTCGTCAGCTTCGCGTTGGTCGCAACGAGGCCGATCGTCGTGTTTTCCCCGGCGCGCCCCTCGCGGGCGCCGCCGCCGCGAATCAGCTTCCTGGCGTCGAGGAGCTTGCCGTCCGGGCCGCGCGCGCCGGCGACGACCTGTCCCGTCCACGGATCGATGATGTCGCCCACGGCATTGACGGCCACGATCGCGGCGACGACGAGTCCATTTGGCAGCCTGATCGCCGCCGAGCCGATGCCGGCTTTCATCGGGCCGCCGCTTCCCGCTCGTCCCGTCGACGGGCCGCCCGACTTGCCGACGGTCGATCCGGCGCCCGCGCCCACGTTGCCTTCCTCGACGGCCGCTTCGCTGGCGGCGTCTGCCGCCTTGTATCCGCAGTCCGCGCCAGGGCGGATCTTCGCGCTGCCGCCGAAGCCGAGATCGAACAGGATCGCGGCGGGAACGATGGGGACGACGCCGTTGGCGCCGACGGGATAACCGATATTGCGCTCGTCGAGCCACTTCATCACCCCGCTCGCCGCGTCGAGACCGAAAGCGCTCCCGCCGGCGAGCGAGACGGCGTTGACGATCTGCACGTTGTTGACGGGGTTGAGCAGATCCGTTTCACGCGTGCCGGGCGCGCCGCCGCGCTCGTCGACGCTGCCGGTCGTCCCTTCCTTGAACAGAATCGCGGTGCATCCGGTCGGCCGCTCGCTCAGCGTATAGTGCCCGACCTTGACGCCTTCGACCGCGGTCAACGTCATGTTGTCGGCCGCGGGTTTCGCGAACGCCGACGCCTTGGCATCGGGCGCCGCCGTCGTCTGCCGCTGCCGCGCGCCGGAGCTGACGGTGACAAAAACGGCCGCGGAGAGCGTTGCGACGATGAGCTTGAACATTGAGCCTTCCGCCTTCCGCCTTCCGCCTTCCGTCTTCCGTCTTCCGTCTTTCAGAATAAGTACTTGATTCCCAACTGTACCACCCGGCCATCCTGGGCGGTCGTGATCTTCCCGAAGTTGGGCGTGCCCAGTGCGCCCCCGGGCTGATTGAAACGAACCTGATTGAACAGGTTGAACGCTTCAACGCGCACCTGGATGCGTCGCGCGCCCCCGAGCTCGACGTTCTTGAAGAGCGAGAGATCGGTCGAAGCGAATCCGGGGCCGCGGATGCTGTCCCGGCCGGCATTTCCCGGCCGGTCGCCGGTCGCTGCCAACGAGCGCGAGACGAAGCACGACGTGTTGAACCACTGATCCGTGGTGTGCGGCGCGTTTGCGTTCGGATCGCACGTCGCATCCGGGCGGTTGGTGAGAAACCTGATGTCGAGCCCGTTGTTGCTCGCATCTGTGACGGACAGCGGAAAGCCCGTCTGCGCCTGGACGATGCCGTTCACCTGCCAGCCGCCGAGCGTGTTCTTGAGGACCGGCGTCCAGTCGGCAGGCGTGGGAAGCTCGGCGCCGAAGCTGACGACGAACCGGTGCCGCACGTCGAACAGCGCGTCTGCCCATTCGTACGACAACGCGCGCTCGATCGACGAGTCGTCGCCGATCGTCACCGGAAGCACCGGACGGGGCTCGCCGCCGATGTTGAGCCCGGACACGTGATCCTTGGCGTGCGCGTACGTGTACGAGGCGAGAAAATTGATGCCGTGCGTCGGCCGCATGCGGACGCTGCTCTGCAGCGAATCGTACTGGGACCGTGCGGCCGAGAAAGTCGGGCGCACCAGCGCGAACGCGGGGAAGATCCGGGCCCCGCGCGTCGTCTGGCCCGCCACGAACACACCCGGATTGACCTCCATGAAGATCGGCAGGTGCCGCCCGCGGGAACCGACATATCCGACTTCCGCGCCGATGTCGTTTCCGATCTGCCGCTGGACCGTCGCGTTGAAATGGTACGCGTACGGCGTCTGGAAGTCCTCGCCCCAGCCGATGATCGTGAGGCCGGGAGGGAACCGCGCCGGTCCGCCGGCGATCGCGTCGAGCGGATTGGCGAGGGTAAGTGAGGCGGGCGGCGCGTTGACCTCGACGAGCGGCGTGAACGGCGGGGCGAGCACGCCATTCTGGAAGAAGTCGCCCTGGCCCGCCAGCGCGTCGTAGAAGACGCCCCACGCCCCCCTGACCGTCGTGCGGCCGTCGCCGTTGACGTCGCAGACGGCGCCGATCCGCGGCGCGAAATTGTTCTTGTCGGTCTTGTACGTCCCGCGCGGCACTCCTGGATCGCCGGGATATACCAGGCCGGTGGGCGCGTCCGGGAACTTCACCGACTGCTGGCCGGGATGGAACGCATTCAGCGCGTCGTTCTTGTCGACGAACGGCAGCGGAAGCTCGTAGCGGACGCCGGCATTGAGCGTGACGCGCGGCGCGATTCGCCACTCGTCCTGCGCGTAGGCCGAGTAGAGCCAGCCCACGCCGTCCTGTGCCTGGTTCGTCGTCGTCCGGCGGAACTGCGAGGGCAGTCCCAGCAGAAAATCGGCCGCGGCGTTGCCGGTGAAGGTGTTCCCGAACGTGAAATCGCCGTTGGGCCGATTGATGAACGCGATCACCATGTGTTCCTTGCGGACGTCGGTCCCGAACTTCAGGCCATGGCTGCCGCGCGTCCACGTGGAGTCGTCGGTGAACTGGAATACCTCGTTGACGCGCTTGACGAACGGCTGCTGTGCGTCGCCAAGGTTGAAGAATCCGGGAATCGTGATCGACGCCAGGCCCTGCGCCAGCACGTTCGTGTTCGGCACCGCGATCCCGAAGTCTTCGTTCTTCAGGCCGCTGGTGACGGCCGGGTGCGCGTCGATGCGGTTGTACGAGAATCGGGCGACGTTGATCGCATGCGGCGTGAAGATGTAGGTGTCCGATCCCATGTAATCGCTCAGCGTCGCGGTGGACGTCGTGCCGATAGCCGTCGTGATCGCAGGCGTGGCCGCGTCCGTCTTCGTCATGAGATAGCGGCCGAGCAGGGAATGCTTCTGATTCAGTTGATAGTCGACGCGCGTCCCGATTGCGTCGCGGTTGTCCTTCGTCTCCGGCGACGCGACATATCGGTTGGCTCCGGAATTCGCGTGCGGCACGAACTGATCGATCAGCTTGTGCGCGGCCGGGCTGATTCGATCCGTGGGAATCACATTCCCCGAAAACGGAAGGCCCGTCAGCGGATCCCGGATCGCGGCGCCGCCGGAAAAGTCGCCGCCGCGCTGCGCATCGGAGAGGACGACGACGTTGGTCGTGTTGCCGCGAGTGTTGCGGTAGCCCTCGTAGTAGCCGAAGACGAACAGTTTGTTCTTCACGAGCGGCCCTCCGGCGCTGCCGCCGAACTGATTCTGCTTCAGCGTCGGCTTGGCCTGCGTCGCGGGAGCGAAGAAGTTCCTCGCCTGCAGCGAGTCGTCGCGATTGAACTCCCACGCGGCGCCATGGAGCTGATTCGTGCCGCCGCGGGTCACGACGTTCACGACCGACCCGGCGTTGCGTCCGAATTCCGCGTTGTACGAATGCGTCTGGATCTTGAATTCCTGGATCGCGTCGGGCGGCGGACGCATGACGAATCCGGTGTTGAACGTGTCGTTGTTGCTCGCGCCGTCGAGCAGGAAATTGTTCGACTGGTTGCGCATGCCGTTGACGTTGAAACCGGCCGTCGCGGCGCCGAATCCGCCCGGCGTGGCATCGCCGGCCGCTCCGCCCAGGCCTCCGGGCGGCGCGACCACGCCCGGGATCAGAGTGCCGAGCTGCGTGAAGTTGCGTCCGTTGAGCGGCAGCTCGACGACTTTCTGCCGATCGATGGTGATGCCGAGCGTCGCGTGCGACGTTTCGACCAGCGGCGCTTCGGCCTTGACGACGAGACTCTCTTCGAGGCCTCCGACCGTGAGCGTGATGTCGACGCGCGCCGTGTCGCCGACAGAGACGTCGACGGCCGGCCGCGCCACGGGCTTGAACCCAGCCAGCGTCGCCTTGACGTCGTACCGTCCCGGCTGGAGAAGCGGAATCGAGAAAAAGCCGTCCGCGCCCGAGACGCTGGTGCGCGTCCGGCCCGTCGCCACGTTGACCGCGTCCACGGTGACGCCGGGCATCACCGCCCCCGATTGATCCGTGATCAAACCGGCGATGCTGCCGGTCGCCTGCGCCGCGGCCGCCGTAGGCCGCGCGAGAACGGCTGCGGTGAGGCAGATGAGCGTGATCCAGCGCATGAGTCTCGTCAACATGGCTTTCCTTCCGGGAGTGTTCCCGTCAGCTCCAATACCGCGAGCGCGATGACTTTCGTCGCACTCATGAGGTCCGAGACATCGCAGTATTCATCCGGCTGGTGCGCGAGATCGAGAATGCCCGGCCCATAGGCGACGCAGTGCGGGACACCCGCGATTCGCGCGACGTGCTTGTGATCGTAGGTGCCGGGGCTGGCCACCAGCCCTCCGCTGCGGCCCAGCACGCGGTGCAGCGCGCGATCGAGCGCCGTGACGACGGGCGATCCCTCCGGCGTCCGCGTCGGATGTACGACCATGAGATCGCGAATCGCGTATTTGAAATCGTCGGTATCGCGGGCCACGCCGTCGAGCAGCTCGAGAATCTCCCCCTTCGCCGCGTCGAAGCCTTCTTCGATCAGAAAGCGCCGATCGAAGACCGCCCGGCAGCGATCCGCGACGCACGGCGTCTGGATGCCGTCGACCGCCTGGCCCCCGGCGATGCCGTTGGCGTTCAGCGTGGCGTGCCGCGCGCCATCGGGAACGACCGGCATCGCCGTCGTCCGGCCGGCGAGCCGCGGCTGCAGGTCGCGGCGGATCCGATCGAGCACGATGCCCATGTGATCGACGGCGTTGATCCCGTGGAAAGGCATGCTGCCGTGTGCGATGCGGCCGCAGGTCTCCACCTCGAACCAGTACACGCCGCGGTGTCCGATGCAGATCCGATCGACGTAGAGCGGCTCGGGAATGATGACGTAGTCCGTCCGCGCGGCGCTGAGCCGCTGCTGTTCCGCGAGCCACGCGACGCCCGCGAACCCTCCGCTCTCCTCATCCACCGTGCCGCTGATCTCGAGCGTGCCGTTGAGCTCCACGCCGGCGCGGCGGATCGCCTCCGCGGCGAAGACGGCGGCGGCGAGGCCCGCCTTCATGTCGCACGATCCGCGGCCCCAGATCCGGCCGTCGCGCACCTCGCCCCCGAACGGATCGATCGTCCATCCGCCGCCGGCCGGCACGACATCGAAATGGCCGTTCAGATGGACGAGCGGATGCAGGCGTCGCCCGCGCCGCGTGCCGACCACGTTGAGGCGAGGATGCGAGCGCGTGTGCTCGGGCCGTCCGTCGGCCGGGTGATACTCGGTTTCGAAGCCAGAGGCCGCGAGCGTGTCTCCAATGAAGCGCGCGCATTCGGCGTACAGCTCCCCGGGCGGATTCACCGTGGGGATGCGGATGAGACTCGAGGCGAAGGCGACGGCTTCGTCCGCCAGCGCGTCGGCGGCCGCCAGGACGCGATCGGGAATGGACGGCATTGGCTGGCCTTCGTTCTTATACACTACGATTCGACGCTTTCGTCCATGTACCTGCTCGTCATCGTCATCTATTCCGCGGCGCAGATCGCGCTTGGCGTCCGGGTGGCGCGGCGGCTCGGGGGATCGAAGGACTTCTTCGTGGCCGGGCGATCGCTCGGGCCGGGACTGCTCTTCGCCACGCTTCTCGCGGCGAATATCGGAAGTGGCTCGACCATCGGCGCGACGGGGCTCGGCTATCGCGACGGCGTGGCCGCCGTGTGGTGGGTCGGATCGGCCGGACTCGGCTCGCTCGTCCTCGCCTTCTGGGTCGGCCCGCGCATTCGCCGGCTCGCGGCCGAGCACGATCTGCGGACGACCGGCGACTTCCTCGAATGGCGCTACGACCGGCGCGTCCGCGCGACGATCGCCGCGATCCTGTGGGTCGGCACCATCTGCATTCTCGCCGGGCAGTTGATGGGGATCGCGTGGATTCTCAACGTCGTGATCGGGACGCCGAAGATCGCCGGCTGCGGGCTCGGCGCGCTCGTCATCACCGCGTACTTCGCCGCCGGAGGGCTGAAGTCGTCCGCCGTCGTCAACGTGGTGCAGCTCGCGGTCAAGCTGGTCGGCTTCGCGGTCGCGCTGCCGATCGTGCTGTCGGTCGTCGGGGGTCTCGGCGGCCTGCGCGCGGCGCTCCCGGATGCCGCGCTGTGGAACCCGTGGCGCAACGGCGCGTCGGGCTGGATCTACCTCGCGATTCTCGCGCCGAACTTCATCGTGTCGCCGGGGCTGCTGCAGAAGGTGTACGGCGCACGCGACGATCGCGCCGTCCGCGTCGGCGTGGGGATCAACGCGGTCTGTCTGCTGATCTACGCCATCGTGCCCGTGCTGCTCGGGCTGTCGGCGCGCGCGCTGCACCCGGGCCTGCCGAGCGCCGATCGGGAGCTTGCGCTGCCGCTGCTCTTCATCCACGATCTGCCGTTCTGGGTCGGCGCGCTCGGCCTTGCGGCGGTGTTCTCCGCCGAGGTCAGCGCGTCGGATGCGATCCTGTTCATGCTGGCGACGTCGCTGTCGCAGGACCTCTACAAGAGGTTCGTCAACCCGTCGGCGTCGGATCGCCAGGTGGTGACGGTCGCGCGTGGGTCGGCGGCGTTTGGCGCGGTAGCCGCCGTGCTCGTCGCCATGCTGTCCAAGACGATCGTCGACGCGCTGGCGTTCTTCTACACGCTGGTCGGCGTCAGCCTGTTCGTTCCGGTGGTCGCGGGCCTGTATCTCCGGCGTCCGAAGCCGCTTGACGCGCTGGCCGGGATCGCCGGCGGCGTCGCGGTCGCCGTGTCGACGCGGCTGTCCACCGGGGGTATCGCGCTCGATCGGCTCGGCCTGTTGACACCCGCGATGTGCGGCCTTGCGGCCGCGGCCGCGGCCTTTGCGATCGCCTCACTTGCGTTTTCGCCACGGAGACTCGCGTGACACAGGGACTCTTCGATCTCACGGGCAAGACGGCCGCCGTCATCGGCGGCGCGTCCGGCATCGGCGAAGCGGTCGCGCTCGGCTGCGCGGCGCAAGGCGCCCGCGTCTACTGTCTGGACGTCAACGAGGAGGCCGCGCGCGGCGTCGCGGCGCGCGCCGCGACTGCCGGGTGCGCCTGCGAAGCCGGCGCGATCGATATCCGCGACTCCGCCGTCGTCGATCGCGTCCTCGACCACATCGATTCCACGCACGGCCTCGACGTCGTCGTCTGCACGCCGAGCATCAATGTCCGGAAGCCGATTCTGCGCTATACGGACGAAGAGCTCGCGCGCGTCCTCGACGTGAACATCAAGGGGAACTTCCACGTGCTCCGCGCGGCGGGCCGCCTCATGACCGCGCGGCGGAAGGGAAGCATCATCCTTTTCTCGTCGATTCGATCGCAGGTCGTCGAGCCCGGCCAGGCCGCGTATGCCGCCACCAAAGCGGGCATCGTGCAGCTCGCGCGCACGGCCGCCGCCGAATTCGGTCCGCACAACGTCCGCGTGAATGCGATCGGCCCAGGCGTCATCGAGACGCCGCTGACGGCGCCCATCAAGGCGAACAAAGCCTGGTACGACGCCTATGCGGCAAAGAGCGTGTTCAATCGCTGGGGCCGCGCCGACGAGCTGGTGGGCGCGACCGTGTTCCTGGCGTCCGACGCGGCGAGCTATGTGACAGGATCGATCCTGTACGTCGACGGCGGCTGGCTCGCGGCCGACGGGCGGTTCACTCCGCCGGGGATGTAAACCTTATGTCGCGCGTAGCTGTGATCGCCGGCGACGGCATCGGCAAGGAAGTCATACCGGCCGGGATCGGCATCGTCAAGAAGGCGGCCGCCATGTGCGGCGCGCAGGTGGAGTTCGTCGAGTTTCCCTGGGGGTGCGATTACTACCGCGCGCACGGCCGCATGATGGACGCAGACGGGTTCGATCGCCTGCAGGCGTTCGACGCGATTTATCTTGGCGCGATCGGCGATCCCGCGGTGCCAGACCACGTCGCCGTCTGGCAGCTGATCCTGCCGATCCGCCAGCGCTTCGATCAGTACGTGAACCTGCGGCCGATGCGCATGGTAGCGGGCGTGAAGACGCCGCTCGAGGGACGCGGGCCTGCCGACATCGACATGGTGTGCGTCCGCGAAAACTCCGAAGGGGAGTACGCGGGCATCGGCGGGCGGCTGCACGCCGGGACGCGGAACGAAATCGCGCAGCAGGTCAGCGTGATGACGTGGCGCGGCATCGAGCGCATCGCGCGCTACGCGTTCGACGTGGCCGCGAAACGCCCGCGCAGGCTCCTCGCCAGCGCGACGAAGTCCAACGCCCTGCAGTACTCGATGGTCCTGTGGGACAGCGTCCTCGACGCAGTGGCGAAGGACTATCCGATGGTGTCGTGGCGCAAATACCACGTGGACGCGCTCGCGGCGCGTATGGTGACCGATCCGGCGAGCGTGGACGTGATTGTCGCGTCGAACCTGTTCGGGGATATCCTCACCGATCTGGGCGCGGCGGTGTCGGGCAGCCTCGGCATCGCGCCGAGCGGCAACATCAATCCCGAGCGCCAGCATCCGTCGATGTTCGAGCCGATCCACGGATCGGCGCCCGACATCGCCGGGAAGGGGGTCGCGAATCCGATCGGCGCGATCTGGGCGGGCGCGCTGATGCTCGATCACCTGGGCGCGCGCGACGGGCACGATCTGATCGTCCGCGCCATCGAGCGTGTGCTCGCGGGGAACGGTCCACGCACGCCGGATCTGGGCGGCCGCGCCGGGACGGGCGAGGTCACCGAGGCGATCCTTCGTGAAGTGAAATAGACGTCCTGGAGCTGAGCGATGAAGATCATGGACACGATTCCGGCACTCGACGGACAGACGATCGTCGACCTCACGAAGCGCCACACGCTGTTCGAATGGTCCGCGCAGGCGCTCGTCGATCCGATTCCGGTTGCTGGCGCGAAGGGCTGCTGGTTCTGGACGCCCGAAGGCAAGCGGTACCTCGACTTCAACAGCCAGTTGATGTGCGTCAACATCGGCCACGGCGACGATCGCGTCGTCCGGGCGATCCAGCAGCAGGCCGAGACGCTGGCCTATGCCAACCCGTTCATGGCGACCGAGGCGCGCGCGAGACTCGGGCGCAAGCTCGCCGAAGTGTGCCCCGGCGACATCGAGGTGTTCTTCTTCACCAACGGCGGCGCCGAGGCGAACGAGAACGCGATCAAGATCGCGCGCCAGTACACCGGCCGCCACAAGGTGATGTCCTTCTATCGGTCGTATCACGGCGCGACGGCGGGCAGCATGATGCTGACCGGGGATCCCCGGCGCTGGGCTGCGGAGCCGGGCATGCCGGGCGTCGTTCACGTGCTGAACCCGTATCACGGCATCCAACGGGGCTGGGAGACGGCCGACGCCGCGCTGGCGCGCATCGAAGAGACGATCCAGCTCGAAGGCGCACAGACGATCGCGGCCTTCTTTCTCGAGGCGGTGGTCGGCACCAACGGCATCCTCGTGCCGCCGGACGGCTTCATCGCGGGCATCCGCGATCTGTGCACCAGGCACGGCATCCTGATGGTCGCCGACGAAGTGATGTCGGGCTTCGGCCGCACCGGTGAATGGTTCGCCGTCGACCACTGGCGCGTCGTTCCCGATCTGATGACGATGGCGAAAGGGCTGACGAGCGCGTACGTGCCGCTCGGCGCCGTCGGCATGCGCCGCCCGATCGCGGATCACTTCAAGGAGAAGGTGTTCTTCGGAGGGCTGACCTACAACAGCCACCCGCTCGGCTGCGCCGCGGCGCTCGCCACGCTGCAGGTGTACGAGGACGACCGGCTGATCGACAACGCCCGCAGCCTGGGCGGGCTGATGAAGGATCTGATGGCCGGCCTGCGCGCGAAGCACACGATCGTCGGCGACACGCGGTCGATTGGATTGTTCGGGATCGTCGAGCTGGTGAAGGACCGGACGTCGATGGAGCCGCTGGCGCCATTCAACGGGACGTCGGAGCCGATGAAGCGCCTCGCGAAGTTCTTCCGTGAGGAAGGGCTCTACACGTTCGTCCGCTGGAACACGTTCTTCACGAATCCGCCGCTGACGATCACGGAAGAGGAGCTGCGCCACGGCTTCGACATCATCGATCGGGGGCTGACGCAGATCTCGGGGTGAACAGCGTCCCCTATTTGATTCGCGTCAATTGCGCGAGGTGATGCAGCTCGTGGCCCGCACAGATGTTGGCGAGATCCGCGAGCGTCATCGTCCCGCACACGGGGTGCCGGAACGGCTTTCGCCATCGGTCGGCAGGCACCCGCTCGCCGAGAACTCTAGTTCAGAAGAGATCACACAGAGCCACAGAGCACGCGGAGACGCACAGAGAATTCGTGCCGCGGACGACACGGGCCGCGGACGACACAGACGATACGGACACCAGTGGACAGCGGACAGCTTCGGGACGTCGATGGACTGCTGCGTCATCGTCCAGGCCGCCTACTTGAACGCCTTCGAATAAAACAGGTCGTGGTTGCCGGGCGGCTCCAGGTTCGCGCAGCGGAGCGCGAGCGCGATCTGCGCCCAGTGCCGGGTCTCGTGCAGCAGGCAGTGGAAGAGGAGCTTGCGGGGCGTGAGCACGAAATCGCCGCCGCTCTGGACGGTGAAGGTCCTCGGTTCGTTCGCAACCTCCTCGTCGAGATCCGCCGCGAATTGCTCCAGCTCGCGGCGCACCGATGCGCCGTAGTCGAAGAGCGGCGGCGCGTGGCGGCCGCTCAGCCCGGTCTTGGCGTCGAGCGGCGCGTTCGTCAGCCGCTGCAGATGCCGGCGCTCGACGAGAAAAATGTGGTCGACGAGCGACCCGACGGTCGGATATCGGCCGGCCGGCTGCACGGCCACCTCCAGCGCGTCCGGATGGGCGGTGAAGTACGCGCGCCACTTGTCGCGCTCCTCCTGCGTGTACCGCAGCAGCTCCCTGAACTCGATGTGCATCGGCCTCGCTACCTGAAAATCTCCGCGGGCTCGACGATCGTCAGAGGGCCGAGATTCATCGCCTTCACGCCCGACTCGATCGCCTTGCGATCGCCGACGATGACGACGTCGAATTTGCCGGGTTGAATGTATTTGTCGGCGACGCGCTTCACGTCCTCGGCCGTGACCGCGCGCACGTGCGCGCCGTAGGTTTCATAGTAATCCGCCGGCAAGCCGTACACGAACATCTGCGCCAGCGCGTTGGCGGTGCTGCGGGTCGTCTCGAAGTCGCGGGGCAGCAGCAGCGCGACGTAGTTCTTCGCTTTTTCGAGCTCGTCGGCCGGGACCAACGGGTGAATCCGATCGAGCTCGACGAAAAATTCCTTGAGGGCGTCGGCGGTCTTGTCGGTCTGCACCCCGGCCGCCGCGTAGAACGGGCCCGGGCTGAGCCGCATGTCGAAGCGCGATCCCGCGCCGTACGCGTAGCCGTGGACCTCCCGCAGGTTGTTGTTCAAACGGGACGTGAAGGCTTCGCCGAGAATCGTGTTCAGCACCCGAAGCGCAAAATAATCGGGCGTGGATCGTGCGACGCCGATCCAGCCGATGCGAATCTGCGACTGGGCCGCGCCCGGCTTGTCCACCAGGAACACACGCCGGGCCGGAACCTGCGCGGCCTGAGGCACGGCGGCCGGGCTCGCTGCCTCGGCGCCCTTCCAGCCCGCGAAGGCTTTCTCGAGCAGCGGCAGGATCGCGTCGGCCGTCACGTCGCCGGCCACCACGAGCGCCGCGTTGGCGGGACGATAGTGCGATTCGTGAAACGCCTTCAAGTCGGCGATGGTGATGCTGCGCAGTCCTGCTGCGGTCCCTACCGCCGGTGTGCCGTACCGATGCTGCGGGCCGAACACCATTCGTGGAAACGCGAATTGGATCAGTTGTTCGGGATCGTCCTGCGCCTCCAGGAGGCCGGCCAGCCGCTCCTCGCGAAGGCGCTTCAGCTCCGCATCGGGAAACCTCGGGCGGGCGATCACGTCGGCCATGATCGGCAGCGCGTCCGCGAGACGCGCGACGGGAACGTGCAGATCGACGTACGAGGCGTCCGTCGCGCCGTTGGTCGACAGTTCCGCGCCGAGAAAGTCGATCGCATCGGCGACCTCGAGCGCCGTGCGCGATCCCGCCCCTTCGTCGAGCATGTCGGCGGTCAGACTCGACAGGCCGAACTTTCCCGCCGGATCGGATGCGATGCCCGCGCGGACCGCAAGCTCGAGATGCACCATCGGCACCTTGTGGACGCCCATGATCCAGACGGGCAGGCCGTCCGACAGGGTGCGCTTCTCGATCGCCGGCAGGTGCAGCGCGGGGGTGGGACCAAGCGCTGGCGGATGCGAACGATCGGGCGCCTGCTGCGCGGAAAGCGCCGCCGCCCACGCTCCTGCACACAGAACACACAGAACGCTGCGTGGGACGGTCATTTCACAGGCTCCACGATCACCTCGACGCGCTTGTCGAGCGGCAGGTATCGCGCGGCAATCGCGGAGATATCGCCCGGCGACAGGGCGCGGTATCGCGAGAGATCCTCGCTGAAGTAGCCCGGATTACCGGTGTCGGTGAAGTAGCCGTTCATCTGGTCGCCCACACCGCCGAAGTCGCCGACCCGCTCCATCCGATCGTAGAAGGACGACTCGATTTGATTGATCGCGCGGCGGAACTCGCGATCCGTCGGCGGAGCGTCCTGGAGCTTCCGGATCTCCTCGTCCACAATCGTGCGGATGCGATCGATGGCGGCCGTCACCGTCGTCCCCTCGGCCGGCGGACGCGCCGTCACGACGATCTGGTACTCCGAATTGAGAGTCTTCGAGGCCTGGTAGGACGTGACGTCCTGCGCGATCTGCAGATCGTAGACGAGCCGCTTGTAGAGGCGCGAGTTCTTTCCCCCGGCGAGAAGCGACGAGACAACGTCGAGCTCCGCGTCCCCGGGCTCGTAGTGCGCCGGCGTGATCCACGTCAGGTACAGCCGCGGCAGCTGCACGCGATCCTGGATTGTCTTTTTCCTGACTTCCGTCAGGTTCGGATGCGGGTAGTCGATCGGCGCGATCGGCGTCGCGCCCGGCTTCACGTCCGCGAACCATTTCTCGACCGCCGCGCGCGCTCGCGCGGAGTCGAAATCGCCGGCGATCACGAGGCTCGCGTTCGACGGCTGGTAGTAGAGACGAAAGAAGTCGACGACGTCCTGATAGCTTGCGGCGGTGAGATCGTCCATGTAGCCGATCGTCGGCCAGGAGTACGGATGCCCCTTCGGGTAAAGGAGCTGCGCGATCTCGATCGACGCCATGCCGTACGGGGCGTTCTCGTAACTCTGCCGGCGCTCGTTCTTGACGACGTCGCGCTGCGCGTCGACGGTCTTGGGCGACATCGCGTCGATCAGGTAGCCCATCCGATCGGATTCGAGGAACAGCGCCAGATCCAGGGCGTTCGACGGCACGTCGATGTAGTAGTTCGTGCGGTCTTCGGCCGTCGACGCATTGTTCGTCCCGCCCGCCGCCTCGAGCAACTGGTCGAACATCCCGTACTTCGCGTGCCCGGATCCCATGAACATGAGGTGCTCGAACAGGTGCGCGAAACCCGTGCGGCCGGGCTTCTCGCGCGCCGACCCGACGTGATACCAGACGTTGACCGTCAGCACCGGCACCGTGTGGTCTTCATGGAGAATGACGTGCAGTCCGTTGGCCAGCGTGAACTGCGTGTAGGGGACTTCGAGCTGCGACTGCTGCGCGGCGAGCGCGGGGGCGGTCGCCAGCAGCAGCACGATCAGGAACAGCCGTCGCATATGCACCTCGAGACTACATTTCCACATTCCACATTTCCAAATTACCAAATACGCTAGAGGTCGTGTTCTCGACCCGGGTCCCGGGGGACCGACGGCCCAACCGGCTGTCGCGCGCGTTGGCGTCGGCGCGTGAACGCCGCGACCTGATCGATCTGACGATCTCGAATCCGACGCAGGCAGGCATTCACTACCCCCCCGATCTGCTTGCGCCGCTGGCCGACGCTTCCGCTCTCGTCTATCGGCCGGAACCCTTCGGGCTGGCGGCGGCGCGCGAAGCCGTCGCCGGAACGTACGCCGCCCGCGGCCTGTCGATCAAAGCGGATCGGATCGTGCTCACGTCGAGCACCAGTGAAGCGTATTCGATCCTGTTCAAGCTGTTGTGCGATCCGGCGCGTTCGGTCGTGTTGACGCCGGTGCCGAGTTATCCCCTCTTTGCGCACCTGACACGCCTCGACGGCGTGGCGGCGCACGAATACCCTCTCCAATACCACGGGACGTGGACGATTGCCCTCCACGATCTCGATCGCGTCTGGACCGCGGACACCCGCGCGGTGCTGACCGTGAGCCCGAACAACCCGACGGGCTCGTCGCTTGGCGCCCGGGACGCGGATGAGCTGACGCGGCGATGCGAGGACCGTCAGGCGGCGCTGATTCTCGACGAGGTGTTCTGCGACTACCCGCTCCGCGAGCCGCTGGAGGATGCGCCGGCCCTCGCGGGTCCAGGCTGTCTCCTCTTCCGCCTGGGTGGACTCTCGAAGATGGCGGGTCTCCCCCAGGTGAAGCTCGGATGGATTGCGCTCGACGGCCCCGAGGATCTCGTCGTCGACGCCATGGACCGCCTCGAATTGATTTGCGACACCTACCTGTCGGTTTCGACCCCGGTCCAGGTCGCCCTGGCGTCGCTGCTGGAACGGGGCGCCGACGTCCGCCGGCAGATTCTCGAGCGGGTCCGCGCCAACTACGCGTCGCTGGAGGCGTGGGTTGGCCGCGCGCGGGGCGCAACGCTTCTGCGCGCCGAAGGGGGATGGTCGGCCGTGCTGCGCGTGCCCGCGACGACATCCGAAGAGGACCTCGCGCTCGATCTGCTCGAGCGCGGCGGCGTCGTGGTGCATCCGGGGTACTTCTTCGATTTCGCGCACGAGGCCTTCCTCGTCGTCAGCCTGCTGCCGGAGCCGGACCCCTTCGCGCGCGGCGTCGCGAGAATCCTGGAGCGCGTCGATGCCGCGTGATTTCTTTCGCGGCCGCCACGCCGGCCTCCTGGTGCCGCTCTTTTCGGTGCCGTCGCGCGAAAGCTGGGGCATCGGCGAGTTCGGGGATCTCCCGAAGCTCGGCGTCTGGCTGGCCGACGCCGGCTATTCGTTCGTCCAGTTGCTCCCGCTCAACGAAATGGCGGAAGGCCAGAATTCCCCATACTCCGCGCTCAGCGCGATGGCAATGGATCCCATTTTCATCTCGCCGGCGGCGGTGCCCGAGGTCCAGGCGCTCGGCGGCGAAGCGCTGCTGACCGACGCGGAGCGCGGGCAGCTCGAGGCCGCGCGTCACGCGTCAGGCGTCGACTACACGGCCGTGCGCGCGGTGAAGAACCGCGCGCTCCGCGCGGCGTTCGAGCGCTTTTTCGAACACGAATGGCGCCCGCAAACCGATCGCGCGAAGCGGCTCAGAATGTTCGCGGGCCGCGAGCGATGGTGGCTCGACGAGTACGCCCTGTTCCGCGCGCTGCACGCGCGGAACGAAGGGCGCTACTGGCGGGAGTGGGATCCGCCGCTGCGGGACCGCGAGCCCGCGGCGCTCCAGGCCGCGCGCGAATCGCTCGACGTCGAGATCCTGTTCTACACGTACCTCCAGTGGCTCGCCGCCGGCCAGTGGTCGCGCGCCCGCGAGGCGACGGAGGTCGGCGTGTTCGGCGACTTTCCATTCATGGTGAGCGGCGACAGCGCCGACGTCTGGTCGCGCCAGGAGGATTTCCGGCTCGACGCGTCGGTGGGCGCGCCGCCCGACGCCTTCTCGGAGACGGGGCAGGACTGGGGCTTTCCCGCGTATCGCTGGCCCGAGATCGCCGCCGGCGGATTCCGCTGGCTGGCCGCCCGCGCGCGCCGGTATGCGGCGCTGTACGACGGGTACCGCGTCGATCATCTCGTGGGATTCTTCCGGACCTACGTGCGCGAGACCGACGGACGGGCGGCGTTCGTTCCAGCGACCGAGCCGGACCAGATCGCGCAGGGCGTACGGGTGCTGGAGGTACTCAGCGCGCCGGGCGCGCGGCTGACCGCGGAAGATCTGGGCGTCATCCCGGAGTTCGTCCGCGACACGCTCAGGCGCCTCGAGATTCCCGGCTACAAGGTCCTGCGCTGGGAGCGCGAGTGGGACGAGGCGGGCCAGCCCTTCAGGGATCCCGCCGAATACCCGCGGTGCTCCGTCGCAACCAGCGGCACCCACGACACGGAAACCCTCGCCGAGTGGTGGGATTCCGCACCGGCCGAAGAACGCCATGCGGTCGCTTCGATCGTCTGCATGAATCCGCCCGGCTGCAATCCCGACGAGCCCTTCACACCTGCGACGCGCGACGCCATCCTGCAGGTTCTCTTCGCCTCCGCCGCCGATGTCGTCCTGCTGCCGATCCAGGACGTGTTCGGCTGGCGCGACCGCGTCAACACTCCCGCCGTGATCAGCGAAGACAACTGGACCTGGCGCCTGCCGTGGCCGGTCGAAGATCTCGAAACCGAGCCCGCCGCCCGCGACCGCGCCGTCTTCACGCGCGCGCTCGCGGAGCGATGCCGTCGTTAGTCGCCCGAACGACAGCTCAGCGAAAAACGTTCGGCACAGGAGTTGCGACGCGCAGAGGCGTGACCGACGTCGCAGTCCGCTTGCGGACGGCCCGAATGCAGGAGGGGCTTGCCATCGAGGCGCTTGCCGCGCGGACGAAGATCAGTCCTGCGTTCCTGATCGCACTGGAGCGCGGCGCGTACGACGAGTTGCCGGGCGATTTCTACGCGCGCGCATTTCTGAAGGTCTACGCGCGGGAGTTGCATCTTCCTGCAGATGAGGTCGTCTCCGAATACGACGCCAGCCGGACGCAGGCTCAGCCAGTCCAAGGCAATCGTGCGGTCGAGCCGGAAGCGCCCATCCCGGCTTCACCCCTGTGGTCGTCGCCGACCATCCGATCGGCGCGCGGAATCTGGGCTCCCGTCGCCACGCTCGTCCTGCTCCTGGTTGTGGTCGCGATGAGGAGCCGGCCGGTCGAGAAGCCTGCCGGCATCGAAGGCGCCGTCGGCACGACAGGGGTTGCCCGCGCGGGCCTGGCGCCTTCGGCGCCGCCGCCGGCGGCGGAAGCGGCGCCGCAGAAGCTGGTGGTCGACATTCGGCCGTCGGGAGTCGTGTGGGTCGCCGCCAGCGCGGACGGCAAGCGAGTCGTCTATCGGCTGGTGCAGCCTGGCGAGCACGTGACTGTCGAAGGCGTGAAGGAGCTGACGTTCCGGATCGGCAACGCCGCGGCGTTCGCGTACGCGATCAACGGCGTGCCCGGAAAGACCCTTGGGGGTCCCGACGAGATCCGCGAGTTCCAGATCACCCGCCAGAACTTCCGCACATTCTCCCGCTGAAAACGCATAGAATCGCGCGCGATGTCCATCAAGGCCGCACTCGCTGCCGCCGCCGCGCTTTCGATCGCCGCTCCTGCCCGCGCGCAGACCATCGATTGGAAGGCCGTGAACGACGAGGCGCTGAAGACGCTTCAGGCCTACGTGCGCATCAATACGTCCAATCCTCCCGGCGACGTCACCAAAGCGGCGGACTTCCTGTCGGACCTGCTGAAACGCGAAGGCATCGACGCCCGGCGCTATGAGTCGGCCCCCGGACGATCGATCGTGCTCGCGCGCCTGAAAGGAAACGGCACGGGCGGCAAGCCGATCCTGCTCGAGAGCCACATGGACGTCGTCCCAACCGATCCCAGCCGGTGGAGCAGGGATCCATTCGGCGCCGAGATCGCGGACGGCAGGATGTGGGGGCGCGGGACGATCGACATGAAGGGGATTGGCGTCTCCTATCTGTACGCCTTTCTGACGCTGCAGCGGCAGCACGCCGCGTTGACGCGCGACATCCTCCTGATGTTCGTGCCCGACGAGGAGGTCGGCGGCGAGCTCGGCGCGGCCTGGATGCGGAAGAACCATTACGCGGAGCTCGATCCCGAGTACGTGATCGACGAAGGGGGATTCGGCAGCCGCGACATGTTCACCGCGGGAAAGCTCGTGTTCGGCATCTCTGTCGGCGAAAAGAAGATCATGTGGCTCCGCCTCCGCGCGGAGGGAGTCGCCGGCCACGGCTCCCAGCCGCACGACAGGAATCCGAACGAGCATCTGATGCGCGCCCTCGGCCGGCTGTTCGCCGAGCCTGTCGCCGCGGCGCCCTTTTTGGTCGTCGAAACGATGAAGCGCCGCATCGGCGCGCCGCTCGCCGAGAACAAATTCAACAATGCGATTCAGCGGTCGACCATCTCGCTGACGAGCCTTCGCTCGGGAGTCGGAGATCCGCCGCGCGCCAACGTGATTCCGTCGGTTGCCGAGGCGACGCTCGACTGCCGCGTCCTGCCGGGGACGACAGCCGAGGAATGGCTGAAATTGATCGAGGGACGGCTCGCGGACCCGACCATCAAGATCGAAGTCATCTACGAAGGCGACGATCCGGTTGTCAGTCCGCAGGACACGCCGCTCTATCGCGCCCTCGAGGCCGCAATCGTACGCGAGCATCCCGGCGCGATCGTCACGCCGATGACGGTGCCCTACGGCACGGATGCGAACGGCTACCGGCCGCGCGGCGTGAAAAGCTACGGCATCTTTCCCGCCGTCGTCCCGGCTGCGTCGATCCTCTCCATGCACGGCGATTCGGAGTTCATCCCGGTCGATGCCGTCGGCCCGGCGATCAGGATTCTGTACGACGCCCTCAAAGCGACAGCGTCCAGATAGCGATCACGGACGATAGATCGTGACGTCACGCGCGTGAAACGCCGGCGCGTTGATGCGGACGTAGCGCGCGGTCACATCGGAGAGGTCGATCGTCAGCGGCATGTCGCGCGGCGAGGCGAGCGCGGCCGCCAAGGCGAGCCCCCCCGGGCGATCGTCGAATGCAGCCGTCCACGCCGTTCCGTCGACGGACGTTTCGACGCGCAGTGATGCGGGCAGCGCCACCAGATTCCCGTGTATGCGCAGGCCGACGGCGCGCAGGGGCTCGTACCGTCGCACATCCGCGGTGATCCAGGACGGTCCGGATGCGATCGCGATGTCTTCGATCGGCGGGCCCGGCCGCCGTTCGCGCGCGTAGGGCGCCGGCGGCAGCCGGTAGAGGCGTCCCCCGCCCTGCACGCCGAGCATCTCGCCACCAGGCTGCGCGTCCATGAAACGTGTCCACGTATCCGCCTGCTCCGTCGATGCGACGAGCACGTAGAGAGGATGGCCCCGGCGCAGCTCCGTCAATACCGTCGGATCGCGGCGGTTGAGCGCCCACGCCACGACGTCCGCGCTCGGCGGGGCGTAGCCCGAGTAGCCGTTGACGACCGGCAGCCGGTGGGTCATGGATTGATACATCGCGAAGACGCTGACGCGGGCGTCCTCGAAGGGAAGCGCGAGCACGTGCGCGCCGGCTTCGTGCAGCGGGAGCTGCGGCGGCGGAACGCCGAGCGGCATTCCCGCCAGCGTGCCGTCGACCGCGAGCCCGGCGAATACGACGATCGCGAGAGCCGCGCGCCACCGTCCGAGGCGCGGGCTGAGCGCATCGAGCGAGACGCCCGCCGCCACGGCGAGACAGAGAGCCGTGAACATGAAGAACCGCGCCGGCACGCGTAGACCGCTGTATCCGGGCAGCCACGTCAGCCACGTATACGGATGCCACACGGCTTCGAACGAGAACCGGTCCTGCGCGGGACCTGCGCTGAGCCATGTCATCAGTACCATCGCGGCCGCATAGAACAGCCATCGCCGGTCGCGGCGCGCAACCACGAGTCCGAGGACCGCGAGCGACGATGCCGTCAGTCCAGGAAAGAGATATTGCTCGGTGGTCGACGGCGCCGGCGTATGCCAGAAGCGCAGCACGGGCGTTGCGCTCAGAAAGGAATCCGCCCGCGCGCTGTACGCGATCATCTCGGCCGCCGTCCGAGTCAGGCCCAGGGCGCGCTGGACGATCAAGTACTTCACCAGGAAGGGCAGGACGACCAGATAGGAGGCCGCGAGCGTGGCGATGACGTGCGCAGCCGCCGCGAGCTGCCGACGACGGGCGAACCATACGAGCCAGAACCCGATCAGGACCGGCGCAAAAAAAAGAAAATAGCCGTTGGTGAGTCCCTGGAGCGCCGACGCCGCGCCCAGCAGCAGCAGCCATCGTGCGCGGTGCTCCTCGAAATACCCGTGCAGCGCGACGAGCATGAGAGGCAGCCACCAGCAGGCGTAGATCTGCAAGTGAGCGAGCTGGCTCGTCTTGTACGGGGCGTACGCGAAGGCGAGTCCGGCGCAGTACGCCGCGAGGTTGGATCCGCCAATCCGCCGCGTCAGCCAGTGCGTGGCCAGGCCGCTCCACCACGCCGACGCAATCACCAGCAGGTTGTACGTGGTGAGGGGAGATGCGCCGAGCCATTGCAGCGGCGTGGTCACCGGCGACAGCCCGGCGAGATGATCGGTGAGCGCGAGCGCATCGCGCAGCGGCCAGTAGTACGGCGCGTTCCAGTAGGCGGCGGTCAGCGGCACCGCGTGCGCGTTCCACCAAATCAGGTATGTGATGAGAAGGGGATCGCCCGGATCGTGGGTGAAGCGGTTGGTGAGATGAAGGGGAAGCGGCCAGGACCAGACGAGCGCAACAGCGAGGTAGACGGCCGCAGGAATCAGAGCCTGCGGCCGTCGCCAGTCTTCAATCACCAGTCGTCGGTCGGCAATCGCTACTGTCCGGTTCCCCGACCGGCGCCCGCGACGGGCAGCGGCTTCCGCGGCAGCTTCTCATCGCGGTTGGCCGCCAGATATGCGAAGGCCGCGGCGATCGTGGCGTTCTTCATCATGTCGGCCGGCTGGAGCCGCTCGTAGGAGTCGAGGTTCGTGTGGTGGGTCACCGCGTTGTACTCGACTTCGTCCTGAATGAACTGGAAGCCGGGAAGACCGACCGCGTCGAACGACTGGTGGTCGGTGCCGCCGGTGTTGCGGATCGTGAGCCCCGTCATCCCGATGCTGTGGAACGGCTCCATCCACTCGCGGAAGATTGGCGCGACGGCGTCGTTGGTCTGCAGATACACGCCGCGAATCGCGCCGGTGCCGTTGTCGATGTTGAAGTAGCCCGCGAATTTCGCGTGCTCCGGTTTGAGCGTGTAGCCCGTCTGGCAGCCGCCGCGGCCGCCGCCCCGCTGGGGGACGGGCGCTGCGGCAGGACCGGCAGGGGGTGTCGCGGCCGGCGGCGCGGTCGGTGCGGCGCCGCGCTGGCCCCGCTGCGGAGCCGGGTCGTTGCAACTGCCAAAATGCGCCGCGACGTACTCGCGCGAGCCGATCAGACCCTGTTCCTCGCCGGTCCACAATCCGATCCTGACGGTACGGCGCAGCGTCACGCCGGTCCGCTTCAGGATCCGCATCGCCTCCATCATGGCGGCCGAACCCGCGCCATTGTCGGTGGCGCCGGTGGCCGCGTGCCACGAATCGAAGTGCGCGCCGAGCATCACGATTTCGTCCGCCTTGTCGGTGCCGCGAATCTCCCCGACCACGTTGAACATGGGCGGATTTCGGGTGTAAGTGTTCCTGATGTCGGCTTCGATGGTGACGGGAATCTTCTTCGCGATCATCCTCGCCATGCGGCCGTACTGTTCTGCGGGGATGACGACCTGCGGAATCGCGTTGGCGGGGTCGGTCTCCCGGTTGCCGCCGATGGTGTAAATCCCGTGCCCGCGCGGCGCCGTCGAGAGGAGTCCGGCCGCCCCTTCGCTGCGGAACCACTCGTTGCGATTGAAGCCGGTCTGCCCGAATCCGCCGCGGCCGCCGCGGCCGCCCGCCGCGGGACTGGTCACGCCAAATTCCGGCGGCGGCGGCGTCAGCAGCTCCATGCGCTGCAACTCCTCGGGCGTCACGCGCGTGGCGAGCGGGTTCCAGTAGGCCGCGACGTCGGGGGCGGGCTGCGTCAGGATCCATTTGCCCTTCAGCGTGCCGGCGTACTTCTGCAGGTCCTCCGGCGCCGTCTCTGCAACCAGGACGACCTCGCCGCGCACGAGGCCGTCGGTCCCGGGCGTCCATCCCGTCGGCGTGCCGGGAATCGGGAAGGCCTGCGGCGACACGGCCGCCATGTAGAACTTGTCGGTTTGCCAGCCGCGCTCGAAATTATTGCGATTCGTCCATGGCTCGAGCGCGACGTTCTGCAGTCCCCACTCTTTCATCGTCCCGACGGCCCAGTCGCCGGCCTTCTGCACGTTGGCGGAGCCGGTCAGCCGGGGCCCGTACACGTCCTCGAGCCAGCTCGAGATCTCCATCACCTGGGACGTCTGCGGATTCAGTCCCAGCGCCTTGATCTTGTTGACGGCGTCGTAGTCGATTTTCTCGGTTGCGGCGCCGATCGGCAGCACCGCGACCGCCAACACGACCCATGCGAGCAGCGTCCTCTTCATCGCGGCGATCCTCCGCCGTGAGCATAAGAAGTTGATCACAGAAACGCAAACGGGACGACAGCGTTGTAAATCGCGGGGAGGGGCCAGGATCCTGGCCGTTGGCGCCGAACCCGCGCATGCGCACCGGGTTGCGGGGATCCGGCGCGATGACACAATCCTGGTCCGACGGTTGCACTGCGCGAGAGGTCTGATATGACCTCTGTGTCTGCGACCGCCGAACGCCCCGAAGCGCCGCTGTTCACCGACGGACTCGGCGATCGCATCGTCGCGGTCGACTCCGCGACCGGCGACCTGCTGCAGATCCTTCGCGTCCGGCCGCAGCTGCTGGCGGTGCCTTCGTTCGAATTCGCGCTGCGCGAACGCGCCGCGCGGCTCGCGAATTTCCGCCACGCGTACTACGCCCGCGTGCGGCGCATCGATCGCCACCCGGCGGGCCTGGCGATCGTGTCCGACCATGTCGAGGGCGTGCGGTTGTCGGACATGCTGCGCGTCGCCGAAGAGCGGCGGCTGCACCTGGACCTGAACGCGGCGCTGTGCCTGCTGCGGCAACTGGTGCCGTCCGTCGCGCTGCTGCACGAGAACGCCAGGGACGTCGCGCACGGCCTGATTGCGCCCGAGCGGCTGATCGTCACGCCGCGCGCGCGGCTCGTGATCGTCGAGCACGTCCTCGGGTCGGCCGTCGAGCAGTTGCAGTTCACGCGCGAGCGGCTCTGGCAGGAGCTGCGCGTGGCGGTTCCCGTCTCCGTCGGCATCGCGCGGTTCGATCACCGGGCGGATGTGACCGCGATCGGCCTCGTCGCGCTCGCGCTGGTGCTCGGCCGTCCGCTGCGCAACGACGAGTATCCGCATCGCGTGTCCGCGCTGCTGAGCGAGGCGCGTGCCCGCTCCACGGGCGGCGGCGAACAGATGCTGCCGCCGGCGCTTCAGAACTGGATCTCGCGCGCCCTCCAGCTGGAAGTCCGCCACGGCTTCCAGTCGGCGACCGACGCGCAGGTCGCGCTCGAGGAGGCGCTCTCGGACGACTCCGAATTCGTCGCGGCGCCCGTCGCGCTCGAAACGTTCCTGTCGCGCTACATTGCCGCGCTGCTCGACCCTCCGGCGGCCGCGGCGGCGCCCGCCGCGCCGGAGCCGCCGATCGCGCGCGCCCAGCCTGCGAAGCCGGCGCCGACCGTTCACGCCGAGCCGGAGACGCCGATGCCGGCGCCCGCGCCGACGTTCGTGGCGAGCGCGCCCGTCGTTCCGCCTCCTGCGGCGCCGGTTGCGTCGAGTCCCGTGTCGTTCGCGCCCGTGACGCCGCTGCCGATGCCCGCGCCGAAGCCCGTCGTGCCGCCCGTGCCGCTTGCCGCGCAGGAATCCACGCGCGCCGACGCGCCTGCGAAGAGTTCTGCACCGGAAGCGCGCGACATCACCGAGCTGCTTCGCGATTTCGACATGACGCCGGCGGCATCCGCCGCGCCGGTTTTTCCCGCGCCGGCGGCCGAACCGACCTACAAGAAGCCGTTCCTGGCCGGCCGGCAGCGCATCGCCGCCGCCGTGGTTCTCGTGGCCGCGCTCGGCACGGTCGGGACGATCGGCGTGCGGAAATATCGCACGCCGGCCGCGCCGCTGATGGGCACGGTCGCGGTGCAGACCAATCCCCCGGGCGTGGCCGTGTTCATCGACGGCGTGGCCAAGGGAAACACGCCGGCGCGCATCTCGCTGACGGCGGGCTCGCACATCGTCGAACTGCGCGGCCGCGGCGTGCCGCGCGTGATGCCCGTGAGCGTCACGGCCGGCGCGGAAGTGTCGCAGTACCTCGAGCTTCCGGAAACGCCGTCGGTGGGCAGTCTGCTCGTGCAATCGGATCCGGCAGGCGCGCGCGTCGCGGTCGACGGCGTCGATCAGGGAAAAGCGCCGGCGAGCGTCGCGAACCTCACCCCGGGCGAGCACGAAGTGGTGCTGCAGGCCGAGGGAGGCACGCCGGTGCGCCAGCGCGTGGTCATCCAGGCGGGCGTGACCTCGTCGGTGATGGCGCCTGTGTCGACGGCTGCGCCCGGACCCGTCTCGGGCTGGCTAACGGTGAAGGCGCCGGTCTCGATCGAGATCCGCGAAAACGGCCGTGTCATCGGGTCGACCGACACGGACCGGATCATGATGGCGTCCGGCCGTCACGAGCTCGAGCTGGTGAACGAGACGCTCGGGTACCGCGCGAACCGCTCGATTCAGGTGGCGCCCGGCAAGGTGGCGTCGCTGAGCGTGGAAATGCCGCAGGGCGTGATCAACATCAACGCGTCGCCGTGGGCGGAGGTCTGGATCGACGGCCGCCGTGTGGGCGAGACGCCGATCGGAAACCTGCCGATCTCGATTGGTCCGCACGAGGTCGTCTTCCGCCATCCGCAGTTTGGCGAGAAGAAGCAGGCCGTGTCCGTGACGCTGAGCGCCCCGGTCCGCCTGAGCATGGATATGAAGTAGGAGCAACGCCATGGCCGCACCAGCACGACGAGTCCTCGTCCCCTTCCTGCTTGCCGCGTCGCTGTCGTTCGCGCACCTGGCACTTGCGCAGGTGCCCGGGCGGGACATCGGAACGGCGCGCGACCTCTACGCGTCGGCGCGCTACGACGAAGCGCTGGCCGTGCTGAACGATATCCGGCCCGCAGACTCGGCGCCTGTGTCCGACCGCAAGTCGATCGAACAGTACCGCTCGCTGTGCCTGCTCGCGCTCGGCCGCGGGACCGAGGCGGAAAGCGCCATCGCCGCCGTTGTCACGGCGGATCCGAGCTATCAGCCGGGCGAGGCGGAAGCGTCGCCGCGCGTGCGGTCGGCGTTCTCCGAGGTGCGCAAGCGGCTGCTGCCGGATATCGCGAGCCAGCGTTACGCCGAAGCGAAGGCCAATTTCGACCGCAAACAGTACACGGCCGCCGTGCCGCAGTTCCGCACGGTGATCTCGCTGATCGACGATCCAGACATGGGAGGGCGGCAGGCCGATCTGCGCACGCTCGCCTCGGGCTTCCTCGATCTGGCGGTCGCGGCATCCGCGCCGCCACCCGACCCGCCGAAGCCGGCGCCCGCGCCGGCGGTGCCCCCGGCGCCGCAGCCGAACCCGAATCGGATCTATTCAATGGTCGACAAGGACGTCACGCCGCCCGTGATCATCCGTCAGGAGATGCCGAGACTTACGCCCGCGATGACGGTGCACGCCAACGATCGCGGCATCGTCGAAGTCGTGATCGACGAGCAGGGACGCGTATCGGGCGTGACGATCCGACAGTCGGTGCACCCGCTGTACGACCAGGAGCTGATGGCCGCAGCGCGCGATTGGCGCTACCAGCCGGCCTCGATCGCGGGTCGTGCCGTCAAGTATCGCAAGTCAATACAGATCAACGTGAACCGTTAGGCGCGCCCGAGCTCGGCCCTTTTGCTGGCAGGGATTTCGCACCTGCCTCGCGGCAATGCCCGATCGTGTCTCTCTGGCCGAGCTGTCGAGCGCCGGTCTGACTCTGCGTCCGGCGGAAGCTGCGGCGATCGTCCAGGAAATCTGCCGCCAGCACGGCCGCGGCGAGCTGCGTGGAATCCCGTCAGCGCACGTCGTCAGACTGACATCCGACGGTCGCGTCGTCGCTGAGGGACCGATCAGCCCGGATCAGCCCCCTGTGGCGCGGGCGGCCCAGCTCCTGAGCGATCTCCTCCCGCGGTTCGATGCACCTGGGCCATACCGCGTGGCAGGGGGCCTTCGGCTCATCGTCGCCCGCGCGCTGGGCACGATCGATCTCCCGCCGTTTGTATCGCTGGAAGAGTTCACCGCGGCGCTCGATCGTTTTGCGGCACGCGATCTTGCGGCGGCGGCACGGAGCATCTTCCGCGCCTGGGAATGTTCCCGCGAACCGCCCAGCGTGACGATCTCCGATGTGCGCCGCGCCCGGCGCGCGACGGGCCTCTCGCTCGAAGACATCTCGTCCGCCTCGGGAATCAGTGTCGCGCTGCTGCGAGATCTCGAGTGGGGAGACCTGCGCCACTGGCGGAACGACGAGGACGGCCGCGGCCGGATCGCGCGCTACGCGCGCGCCTCGGGCCTCGACGAGCAGCTCGTCCTGTCGGTCGTCGAGCCCTTGATCGCGGAAGCGGCCGCCGCGCCGCCTGACGAGGGAATCGCCGCCAGCGCCGCACTCGTCCCAGCGGGGCCGCAGATGATGGTCCCCGCGATCGCGCCGCCAGTGCGGCGCCGCCGCACGCCGCTCTCGGCGTGGTCGCTCGCCGTCGCGTCGGTCGTGCTGCTGGCAATCGCGTTGACCTCGGCTCTCTGGCGTCCGGAGCCGCCTGTTCCGGTTCAACCGCCGCCCGCCGTCCCGGCGATCGATCGTCCGACGCCACCCGCCGCGCCGGTCCAGGCCGTCAGGCCATCGGCCCGTTCGGTGAAAAAGGCGGGGCCGCGGCGCGCGCCGGCGAAGAAGACGCCGTTCCTGAAGCGCGAGCTCTTTCGAATCGTTATCAGGTAAACTTCCAGCCTGTTGCCCACAGCGACACGGCTGGTATTCGTGGCCGCGGCCCTCATGGCCGCGTCGTGCGCGCGGCCGGATCCGCCGGCGCGTCCTGCCGCGAGCGACGTGCGGCTGCCGCTCGAATCGCTGACGATTCGGTCGATCGTTCCGCGGCATGCCACGCTCGACAGCCTTCTTCGAGCCAATCAACTGCAGGAGCGGCTTGTCGCCGATGCCGTCGCCGCCGCGCGGGCGGTCTTCGATCCGCGGCGGATTCGCGAAGGGCGTCCGTACCGGCTCGTGCGATCGCTCGACGGGCTGCTGCGTGAATTCGAGTATGAGATTGACGCCGATCGCTTCCTCCGCATCGCCAGCCGCGATCGCGCGCACCCCGGAGCGTTGAACGCGCGGGTTCTCAGGTTCGAGAAACAGACCGGCGTCGTGGCCATCGACGCGCGGATCGACGCGCGTCGGTCGTCTCTCATCGCGGCGATCGAGGCATCGGGCGAGAACGTCGAGCTGGCCATGGATCTCGCCGACATTTTCGCGGGTGAAGTCGATTTCCAGACCGAGCTGCAGCCCGGCGACAGCTTCCGTGTTCTTTTCGAGAAGGCCGCGCGCGAAGGACAGTTTGCGAACTACGGCGCGATCCTCGGCGCCGCCATTTCGGTCAACGGCCGGAGGCTGCAGGCGTTCCGCTGGACCGATCCAGCCACGAGCAAGCCGGCGTATTACGACGAGAACGGGCGATCGCTGCGGCGTTTCTTTCTCAAGTCTCCGCTCAAATTCGAGCCGCGGGTGACCTCGCGCTTCTCGTTGCATCGCCTCCATCCGATCGATCAGATCGTGAAGGCGCATCTTGGCGTCGACTATGGCGCGCCGGCCGGGTCGCCGGTCGTCGCCGTCGCGACCGGAACCGTGCTGTCGGCGGCCTACAGCGGAGGCGGCGGCAATACCGTGCATCTGAGGCACGCCGCCGGATTCGAGACGTATTACCTGCACCTGTCATCGTTCGGGCCCGGCATCCGGGCCGGCGCGCACGTCGGGCAGGGGCAGATCATCGGCCGGGTCGGCATGACCGGATCGGCGACGGGTCCGCATCTCGACTACCGGATCCGAAAGGGAGGCGTGTTCGTGAATCCGCTCGCCGCGCACTCACGCCAGGCGCCCGGCGAGCCGATCCCGGCGGCGATGCTCGTCTCGTTCACGTCGGCGCGCGACGAGCTTCTCGCGCGCCTGTCGTCGGCATTGCTCGCGGAGGCCCCGAAACAGAAGCCGGACGCCGTCCCGGCCCTCGCGCGATAAAATGACCGGATGTCCGTCATACGACCGTTCCGCGCCTTGCGCCCGGTGCGGGAGAGCGCTGCTGACGTGTCGTCGGTGCCCTATGACGTCGTCACGACGGAGGAAGCGAAGGAAATCGCGGCCGGCAACCCGCTGAGTTTTCTCCACGTCACCCGATCCGAAATCGATCTGCCGCCCGGCACGGATCCCTACTCAGCCGCCGTCTACGACAAGGCGCGGACCAATTTTGCCTGGCTGCGGGACCGCGCGATGCTCGCCGAGAACGTCCCCTCGCTGTATTTCTATCGGCTTCGCATGGGCGCCCACGAACAGACCGGGATCGCCGCGGGTTTCTCGCTCGACGAGTACGAGCAGGATCGCATCAAGAAGCACGAGCGGACGCGGCGGGACAAAGAGGACGATCGGACGCGACACATCATCGAGCTTCGCGCGCAGACGGGCGTCGTATTCCTGACCTACAGGGCCTCCGAGCCGATCGAGCGGCTCTGCCGCGCCGTCACGGCCGACGCGCCGATCTATGACTTTCGGGCGCCGGACGGGATTCACCACACAATCTGGAAGGCAGACTCGAGCGAGACCACTCGTCTCGTGGACGCCTTCGCCGAGGTCCCGGCGCTGTACATTGCCGACGGCCACCACCGCGCCGCGAGCGCGGCGCGCGCCCGTTCCGCGCTGCGGGCCCGCGGCGATGCGAGCGAAGCGGACACGTTCCTCGCGGTCGCGTTCCCGCACGACCAGCTCCAGATCCTTCCGTACAACCGTGTCGTGAAGGATCTGGCCGGCCGGACCGCCGACCAGTTTCTGGACGCGGTTCGGTCGCGGCTTCCGGTGCGGGCCGGCGGCGCCGTGGCGCGGCGCAGGGGCGAAATCGCGATGTACCTCGATGGCGCGTGGCACGCGATCGATCTGAGCGGCGTGGCGCCGGCGGATTCCTCGCGGGGCAGCACGCTCGACGTGTCGCTGCTGCAGCAGCATATGCTCGAGCCGCTTCTCGCCATCGGCGACGTGCGGACGGACAAGCGGATCGATTTCATCGGCGGCGCGCGCGGCGCCGCCGCGCTCGAACAGGCGGTCCGGAGCGGCAGGGCGGCCGTCGCCTTCTCGATGCACCCGGTCACGATCGACGACTTGATGGCGATCGCGGATGAAGGCGGGATCATGCCGCCGAAATCCACCTGGTTCGAGCCGAAGCTGAGGGATGGACTGCTGGTGCACACGATATGAAGGGTTCAACGGGTTCAACGGGTTCAACGGGTTCAACGGGTTCAACGGGTTCCGGTTCGGGTTCGGGTTCGGGTCCGGCGGATTGATGAAAGTCCTGATCGCGGACAAGTTCGAGAAGAGCGGCGTTGACGGGTTGAAGGCCGCCGGCTGCGAGGTCATCTACCAGCCGGATCTCGCGGCGGATCCGCTCGCGGACGCCATTGCCGGCAGCGGCGCCGACGTGCTCGTCGTGCGCGGCACGAAGGTGACGACGGCCATGCTGGATGCGGGACGGCTGTCGCTGATCGTGCGCGCCGGCGCGGGCTACAACACCATCGATGTCGCAGGGGCGTCGAGTCGCGGCATCTACGTCTCCAATTGTCCCGGCAAGAACGCGATCGCCGTCGCCGAGCTCGCCTTCGGCTTGATCCTCGCGCTGGACCGTCGGATCCCCGACAACGTCGCGGAACTGCGCGCGGGCACCTGGAACAAGAAGGAGTACTCGAAGGCGCGGGGACTCTTCGGCCGCACGCTGACGCTGCTTGGCGTCGGCAGCATCGGCCGCGAGATGATCCGCCGCGCGGCCGGCTTCGGCATCGACGTCGTGATCTGGAGCCGCCGCTTCAACGGCGAAGACCGGCCGCTCACCGACGTCGAGGCGCGCGCGCTCGGCATCGAGAGCGCCCTGCGGAGCATCGCGATCGTGCTGGCGCCCACGCCGGCCGAGGCCGCGTCTCGCGGCGACATCATCAGCGTCCACGTGGCGCTCGGTCCCGACACGAAACATCTGGTGGATGCGGCGCTGCTCGCCCGCATGAAGCCGGGCGCCCTCTTCGTCAATACGGCGCGGGGAGAGGTCGTCGACTATCGGGCGCTCGAGGCGGCCGTGAAGGACCGCGGTCTGCGCGTCGGCCTCGACGTCTACGCGAACGAACCGGCGGCCGCGGCCGGCCCGTTCACCGACGCGCTCGTGTCGCTGCCCGGGGTGTATGGCACACATCACATCGGCGCGTCGACCGAGCAGGCGCAGGAGGCGATCGCCGCCGAAACGGTGCGCATCATCCGCAGCTACAAGGAGACGGGTCAGGTGCCGAACGTGGTGAACCTCGCGCGGCGCACTCCGGCGACGCACACGCTCGTGGTCCGCCATCGCAACCGCCCCGGCGTCCTTGCCCACGTCTTCCATCACCTGCGCGAGGCCAACCTCAACGTCCAGGAAACCGAAAACATCGTGTTCGAAGGGGCGGAAGCCGCGGTCGCGCGGATCAATCTCGACGGCGAGCCGTCTTCGTCGCTCCGGCAGACCATCAAAGCGCACAACGACGACGTACTCGATCTTCAGCTCGTGAGGCTCTGATATGGCAACCACCACTCAGCGTATTTTCAACTTCTCCGCCGGTCCGGCCGTTCTCCCGGTCGAAGTCCTCGAACAGGCGCAGCGCGACCTCCTGTCGCTGCCCGGCGTCGGAATGTCGATCCTCGAAGTCAGCCATCGATCCAAGACGTTCGACGATGTGATTCAGGGTTGCGAGGCGGACATGCGGGCGCTCGCGAAAATTCCCTCGGACTACAGGATTCTGTTCCTGCAGGGAGGCGCCAGCCTTCAGTTCTCGATGGTGCCGATGAATCTGCTGCCGGCCGGCGGATCCGCCGACTACATCGTGACCGGGGTGTGGAGCCAGAAGGCGATCAAGGAAGCGAAAAGAGTCGGGGGGGTGAAGATCGCGGCCACGACGGAAGACGAGAACTTCACGCGCGTGCCGCGCCAGGACGAGCTGAAGCTGGATCCCGGCGCCGCGTACGTGCACATGACGTCGAACAACACGATCTTCGGGACGGAATGGCACTGGCTGCCCGAGACGGGCGGCGTGCCGCTCGTGTCCGACATGTCGTCGGACATCTTCAGCCGGCCCGTCGATGTCGCGAAGCATGCGCTGATCTACGCGGGCGCGCAGAAGAATCTGGCGCCGGCCGGCGTCACACTGGTCATCGTCCGCGAGGACATGCTGAAACGATCGCCGGCATCATTGCACACGATGCTCAGCTACGCGGTCCACGCCGAACACCAATCGCTCTACAACACGCCGCCCGTGTTCGCGATCTACATCATGCGTCTCGTGCTGGCGTGGCTGCTGAAGAACGGCGGCCTCGAGGCCGCCGAAAAAAAGAACACGCGAAAAGCCGACAGGCTGTATGCGGAAATCGATCGGACCGGGTACTACCGCGGGCATGCGCAGAAGGACGCGCGCTCGCGGATGAACGTGACGTTCCGGCTGCCCAGCGAAGAGCTCGAGAAGAAGTTCGCGAAGGACGCCACGGCCGCAGGGCTGGATGGCCTGAAGGGGCACCGCTCGGTCGGCGGCATGCGAGCGTCCATCTACAACGCATTCCCCGAGGCGGGCGTCGACGCGCTGGTCGATTTCATGAGGGAGTTCGAGCGCACTAATGGCTGATCCATCAACGACTTAGGAAGGTACAGAAGTCTTACAATACGCGCCGCGCCAACCTGTTACCTTGGAGCTCCGACTACCTTCCAGGAGCCACATTGACGACACTGCGCGACGCCGCCCGATCTCTCTATTCGCTGTCGAACATCAACTGGATCACCGCCGGATTCATGGTGGCGTTCCACGCGCTGGCCATCGCGGCGTTCTGGTCGTTCTCCTGGCCCAACCTGATCGTGGCGATCGCGCTGCACTGGATGGCGGTGGGCTTCGGCATCAGCCTCGGCTACCATCGGCTGCACACGCATCGCGGCTTCAAGACCTCGAAGGCGTTCGAGTATTTCCTGGCCGTATGCGGGACGCTGACGCTCGAAGGCGGCCCGATGTTCTGGGTCGCGACGCACCGCCTGCACCACCAGCTCTCGGATCACGACGGCGATCCGCACACGCCGCGCGACGGCGGCTTCTGGGCGCACATGGGCTGGATCCTCTTTGGTGATACGCACCACAACAACACCGCGCTGATGACGAAGTACGCGCCCGATCTCGGCCGCGAGCCGTTCTACCGGTGGCTGAACACGTATCACTACATGCCGCTCATTACGCTTGGCGTCATTCTGCTCGCGGTCGGCGGCTGGTCGATGGTCCTCTGGGGCATCTTCCTCCGCGTCGTCGTCGGCCTGCACGGCACGTGGCTCGTGAACTCCGCGACGCACATGTGGGGGACCCGCAGATTCGAGACGCGCGACGATTCGCGCAACAGTTGGTGGGTCGCGCTCCTGACGTTCGGCGAAGGCTGGCACAACAACCACCACGCGCATCCGGTCTCCGCGCGCCACGGGCTTGCGTGGTACGAGTTCGATATCTCCTGGATCACGCTCAGGATCTTCAACGCCCTCGGGCTCGTGCGCGATCTGAAGGTCGCGAAGGTTCGCGAGCCGCTGCCGATCGAAGAAGCGGCCTAACCTCCCGGGATCGCCTGGCGCGCGCGCGCCGTCACGCCGCGGCGCAGCACGCGCACCTCGAGCTCCCGGAGATCCGCGCCGCGCCCCACCGGCGGATCCGCCACGGCGGCGACGTAATAGTTCGCGGATTCGCGCAGGATTTGATCGACTGCGCCGTTCAAGTTGTTCGTGTTCACGAACGCATGACCGCCGGTCGCGTGCGCGAAGCCCGTCGCGCCGTTGTCGACGCGCGCCGTCCCCACGCCTGAGGGATCGATCACGTACATGTTCGCGTGCGCGAACGCCAGGGCGCGC
This sequence comes from Vicinamibacterales bacterium, assembly GCA_035495955.1. GTDB lineage: Bacteria > Acidobacteriota > Vicinamibacteria > Vicinamibacterales > 2-12-FULL-66-21 > JAICSD01. The sequence continues at coordinate 68,339 of DATJFE010000022.1, forward strand.
ATCGCGTCGATCCACTCGACTCGGAGATCGCGGCCGACCGTCGGCGCGGGAATGGGACGATCGAACACCCATCCAGCTCCGATCCCGACGATCGCCTTGCGCCGTCCCGGCGCCTCCGTCAACTGACGCGAGAGCGCGGAGACCGTCTTGAGGACCTGCTCGCCGAGCACATCGATCGAGATCACGCCGCCGCGCAGCGAATAGCCGTCGATCGCCCGCAGGAGCCGCGACGAATCGTCGGTGCTTTCCATCGCCGCGCCGTCGAGCGTGACGATCGCCATGCGGTCCCCAGGCGCCATACGAGTCACGAAGCGCCGCGCGACTTCGCGAACGCGAGCGGTCGCCGCCATCGGGATGGTGACATCGTCGAGGAGCAGAACGATCAGCCGCCCTGCGGTTTCGGCCGTGGCGGGCGTGACGATGGAGAATGTATCGATCGGCACTCGAAAATGGCCGATCCAGACTTCGACCTCCTCGGGCTTCAGATCCAGCACCGGACCGCCGTTGCGGTCGAAGGCGACGAAATCGATCGCTACCAGCGGTCCGCTCCGCCCGGCAGGCTGCCGGCCCGGCGCCGCCGGCGCGAACCACGCGATGACAGCGGCGACGAGCAGAAGGCGTGTCATGCTGCTAGTGTACGCCGTTCAGCGCAGCGAGTTTCCCGACCATGCGGGTCGCCGCCATTTATGACATTCACGCCAATCTGCCGGCCCTCGAGGCCGTCCTCGGAGACGTCCGCGCCGCCGGCGTCGACCGCATCGTCGTGGGCGGCGACGTGCTGCCGGGTCCGATGCCACGCGAGACGCTCGCGTGCCTCGACGCGGTCGAGCTCCCGATCGCCTACATCGTCGGAAACGGCGATCGCGCGGTCCTCGAGCAGATGAGAGGCATCGATCCGCGCAGCCTTCCGGAACAGGCTCGGCAGGTCGTGCGGTGGACGGCGGAGCAGCTCGATCCGGCGATCGAGCGGCTCCTGGCAACCTGGCCGGCGACGCTTCGCATCCCGATCGACGGGCTGGGCGACGTCGTGTTCTGCCACGCGACTCCGCGCAGCGACACCGAGATATTCACGCGGATGACGTCCGAGGAGCGGCTGCGGCCCGTGTTCGAAGGCGTCGACGCGGCGGTCGTCGTCTGCGGCCACACGCACATGCAGTTCGATCGCCCGATCGGCACTGTGCGGGTCGTGAACGCCGGCAGCGTCGGCATGCCGTACGGCGAGCCCGGCGCCTACTGGCTGCTGCTCGGTCCCGGCGTCGATCTCCGCCGCACGCCGTACGATCTGGCGGGCGCGGCCGATCGCATCGGCCGCACGACGTATCCGCAGGCGAGGGAATTCGTGGAACACGATCTCCTCCGGCCTCGATCCGAAATGGAGATGTGCGATCTGTTCTCCCGAGCCGAACTCCGCTGATTCTTTTGGGCTTTGGGCTTGGGCTTTGGGAGTTGGAAGTTGGCGTTTGGCGGAGCGCCGGCGGCTACCGGCCCATCCAGTGCAGGATCCCCAGCGTCAGCCAGGGCACGTAGGTGATGAGGAGAACACCCAGCGCGAGGATGCCGAGCATCGGGAGCGTGGCCCATGTCACTTCGAGCACGGACTTCTTGAATCGTACCGAGGCGAGCAGCAGGTTCAGTCCCAGCGGCGGATGCAGGAATCCCAGCTCCAGATTGGCGACGAAGATGATCCCGAGGTGCACGTAGTCGATGCCGTACACCTCCGCCAGCGGCAGGATGAGCGGGACGACGACGACGATCGCCGAGAAGATGTCCATCAGCGTCCCGACGAGCAGCAGGAAGACGTTCAGACAGAGCAGGAACGCCAGCTTCGAGTGGACGTGCGCCTGTGTCCACTCGACGAGTCTCGTTGGAATCTGCGCGTTCACCAGATAGTCGGTCAGCCCCGCCGCGACGGCGAGAATCAGCAGCACGCCGCCGACGAGCGCGACGCAGTCCGCCGCGACGCGGAACACGTCCGCCCATGTCGGCAGATCGCGATGGACGTAGCGCTGAACGATCACCGTATAGAGCGCTGCAATCGGCGCCGTCTCCACCAGGGTCGCCACGCCGCCGACGAAGAGGCCCACCACGACGACGGGAAGCATCAGCTCCCATTTCGCCTCCCACAGTGCGGCGAGCGCCGCCCGCGCCTGGAACGGCGTCCGCTCCGCGCGCGTCACGATGCCTTCGCGTACGCCGAGCAGCGCCAGCAGCCCGAGCATCAGCACCCCCGGCAGCAATCCGCCGATGAAGAGATCCTCTATCGACGCCTTCTGCGACACGATCCCGTACAACATCAGCGGCAGGGACAGCGGGAACAGGAGGCCGAGCGATCCCGACGCGGTAAGGAGACCGATCGAGAAGCGCTCGCGATAGCCGCTTCCGACGAGCGCGGGCAGCAGCAGGCCGCCGAGGACGAGAATCGTCACACCCGATCCGCCGGTGAACAGCGTGAAGAACGCACAGAGCGTGGCCGCCGCCACGGCCGTGCCGCCGGGCGCCCACCCGACCCACGCGCGAAACACGCGCAGCAGCCGCTCGGACGACTTGCCTTCGGCCAGCAGGAAGCCCGCCAGCGTGAACAAGGGAATGGCCGCAATTCCCGTCGACGTCGTCAGTTCCTGATACGCCATCAGCGGCAGGACGCCGGGCGGGTTGCCGCGGACGAGCGACGCGAAGACGGCGATGCCGCCGAGCAGCGCGAAGATCGGTGCGCCCAGGATGCCGGCGATCACGATGATCGCGAGCCACGGCAGGACGGAGTGGGCCTCGAGAAGCGCGCGCTCCTGGTTGATCAGCAGACCCGCGACGACGCCGAGCAGCGCAACCGTCCGTCCGCGCCAGTGCGGCGAGGCGTGCCACACGAGGCGGAGCGCGATGAGGCCGAAGCCGATCGGCAGGGCGAGGTCCGCGACCCAGGTCGGAATGTGCGCGGCGATATCGCCGCCGGCCAGCCGATCGCTTCGTGCCAGCGCGATGCCGCCCATCGTGAAGATGGTGGCGACCATCGCGCCGACCGCGCCCGCGATGACGTGCGCCGTGCCGGCGATGCGTCCTTTCGGCAGGAACTCGCCGGTCGCGAGCGTCAGGAGTTTTCCATCCCTGGCGGCGATCGCCGCGCCGAACAGTCCCAGCCAAAGCGTCAGGTTCGACGCGAGCGGTCCGCTGCCGGGAATCGCCGCGCCGAGAACCTTCCGCGAGACGATTTCGGCGAGCGGGAGCACCATGATCCCGCCAAGCGCCACGCTCGCGATGCGGTTCTCGACCTGAATCGCGAACGTTTTCATCGACTATTTTCCCTTCGACTTCCGCACGGCGTCGCGTTCCTGCACGGCCATGTCGTACACGTCGGGGGGCACCATGGTTCCGCGCATCGTCGTATTCAACTGCGTCGCGGCGGCGCGAAACTCCGCGGCGGCTTTCTGATCGAGGGTGATCACCTGCAGCCCCCGCGCGGACATCTGCTTGATCGACTCGGCGTCCTGCGCGGGCGCCTCGGCCCGTACGCGCGCCTCGAGCGCCTCCGCGGCCGCCGACACCTTCACGCGATCCTCGGCGGAGATCTTGTTCCAGGCCGTGTTCGAGATGAGGAGCGCGCTGGCGAGCGGCGCGATGTGAACGTCGAGCATGTACTTCGCGTCGCGGAAGATCTGCAGGTTGAGCGCGAGATACGGCGGATTCGGGGCGGTGTCGATGAGGCCCGTCGACAGCTTGAGCTGCGCGGGAATGTCGGCGGGCAGCAGCGCGACGGGGTGGAAGCCGTTCGAGACGTACCACTGCACCCATTTCTCGGACCCCTTCGACGTGTATAGCTTCGCGGCCTTCACGTCCGCCAGCGTCCGCAGGGGTTTCTTCGAGAAGAGCTGCACCCATCCGCCGGTTCCCCAGCAGAGCAGATGGAATCCCTTGGCCTGCAGGCGTTGTTCCAGCACGGGCGTCAGCTTCTTTTCGACGGCGGCTTCTTCGTCCGGCGTCTCGAGGAAGAACGGCATCGCCAGCACGTTGAACGCCTCGTCGAGGTCGGCCAGTCCGCCGACGGTCAGAAACGACGCCTGGAGCGTGTCGAATCCCGGCCGCATCTTCTTGATGACCGTGCTTTCATCGCCCTGTACGCCGCCGGGAAAAACGGTGAGCGTGACCCGGCCGGCCGTGTCCTTGTTCCAGGTGTTCCCCATGTCGAGCAGCGCCTTGTGCCAGGTGGTGTTGGCCGGCACGAGCGTGGCCAGCTTGACCTCCAGGGGCGCGGCGGCGAGCGTGACGACGGCGAGCGCCGTCGCAACGGGGAGAAGAGCGCGTTTCACGGCAGACATGGTTTCGGTCCCTCGTTTCGTGGTGATCATTTCGTGAACATCGTGTCGATGTGATCGAGCAGGGCGCGCGCGCGGCGCTGCTGCACGAGCGTCACGAGCTGGCTGCTCGGATCCTTCTGCGGATCGATCGCGAGCGCCTCTTTCAGCAGCGACTCGAACTCCGCGCGATCCTGCGCGGGAAGCGCGATGCCGGTGGCGAGCGAGACGTACGGGCCCGGCGACGAGCCGTGCTGCAGCTCGACGGCCCGCTTGAAGTGCTCGCGCGCGTGCGGCGCCGAGCCGCCCAGCGCTTCGGGAAGGCTGTCGAGGGAGATGAACATCTCGTGAAGCGCGCCCTTGTTCCACGTCTCGTCCAGCGCGAGCGCCCGCTCCGCCAGCGCGCGGACGACGGGCATGTCGATCGCCAGCTCCGGCTTGTCGAGGCCGAGGCCAATCGCCGATCCCCACGACGCTGCCATCCAGTAGAGCAGCGGCACGTCGTCCTTCCGCGCGCGCGCGAGGGCCGCGGCCGGATCGTTCAGCAGCTTCGGTCCGATGCCCGGAAAGCGGACCTCCATCGCCCGCATGCAGTAGCCCTTCGCGCGCAGATAGAGCTTCAGCGCGCGCGCGTTGAGGTGGGCGACCTCGTCGTGGTGCTGCGCCTCGCCCAGCACCATTGCGTCGGTCTCGAGATAGGCTACGCCGTACTGCGTGAAGTTGCTGCAGGTGGCGATCAACAGATCCTTGTTCCGCGGGGCGGAATCGAGGAGCGATTCGTAGAGCTTCAACCCGAACGGAATCGCCTGGCCCACGAGCTCCGGATCGTCGTCCCTCGTAAAGACGTCGCCGCTGGACGCGAGGGTGCTGGCGACCATTCCCACCGCCTTGCGCTTGACCAGGGCGCACCCCGGCAGCACGGCGAGGGCGCAGGCGAGCGCAATCGGGCGGCCGGCGGCAAGCGTGCGTCGTCCTCTCATGCAGTTCTGTAAGGCGCCAAACCTCCTGAAGATAGCTCAGACCAGCCCATTCCGGTATCCTGAATCGTCATGATCTCCGGTCGCCGCCGGAAAGCCATCTTCTTCACGATCCTGGGCATCTGCCTCGTCGCGGCAGCGGTGACGCTGAACATCAGTTGGCTCGTGCTCAACTGGCGCGAGGGCGTGCTGATCGTGTTCGGCTCGATCTTTTTCCTCGTGATTATCGCCGGCGGCGTCGTCAATACCATTTTTCTGGTCCGCGAGATCCGACGCAACGAGCAGCACGACTCCTTCATCAACGCCGTCACTCACGAGCTGAAGACGCCGGTGGCGTCGATCCGGCTCTACCTCCAGACGCTGCAGACGCGGGATCTCGACGAGTCGAAGCGACGGGAGTTCTACCGGATCATGCTGGAGGACAGCGATCGCCTCCTGCATACGATCGACCAGGTCCTGCGAGCCGGCGCGACCGGATCCATTCTCCGCCGCAGCGCGCGCGTCCGGCTCGATCTCGCGCAGGTCACCCGCGAGTGCGTCGAGCTGGCGCGGACCCGTTTCCATCTCGGGCCCGACGCCCTCGAGTACGTCGAGCGGGCGGGGCGCGCGGTGGTGCTCGGCGACGTGGAGGAGCTGAAGGCCGCCGTCTGGAATCTGATCGACAACGCGGTCAAGTACTCCCAGGGCGACGTGAAGGTCAGGGTCGAGCTCGTGGACGAGCCCGAAACGCATCGCGTCGCGGTTCGCGTCACGGACAACGGCGTGGGCATCTCTCCCGCCGAGCTCAAACGGATCTTCCGGCGTTTCTACCGGATCCCCGCAAGCGTCGCGGTCCGGACGAAGGGCAGCGGCCTCGGGCTGTTCATCGTCCGCTCCGTCGCGCGCAAGCACGGCGGCCGGGCGTTCGCCCAGAGCGAGGGACAAGGCCGCGGAAGCACCTTCACCCTGCTGCTCCCGGCGGCCCCGGCCTCCGCCTGACGCCATCCGAATGTCGCAGCGCGTCCTGATTGTCGAAGACGAGCACCACCTGGCCGAGGGGCTGCGCTTCAATCTGGAAGCCGAAGGCTTCCATGCCGACGTCGTCGACACCGGCGAAGCGGCGCTGGCGCGTCTGCTCGATCCGGCCTCGCACTTCGATCTCGTCGTCCTCGACGTGATGCTGCCGCGGCAGGACGGATTTGCGGTCGTGAGCGAGCTGCGGCAGAAGCGCGTGTTCGTGCCAGTACTGATGCTGACCGCGCGCGGCCGGCCCGAGGACGTGTTGAAGGGGTTTGCCGCCGGGGCCGACGATTACCTGACGAAACCGACCGAGCTGGCGATCCTGCTGGCGCGCATCGGCGGATTGCTGCGGCGCAGCGCCTGGACGAGACACGGCGCGGCGGCGGATCGCTTCACGTTCAGCGGGCGCTCGATCGATTTCGATCGCCTCGAATTGACGGTCGGCGATCGCGTGCTGAAACTCACGCTGATGGAAGCGAACCTGCTGCGGTACCTCATCGAACACGAAGGCAAGCCCGTCTCCCGTAAAGAGATGCTCGAGCGGGTGTGGGGCCTTCACGAGGACACCGATACCCGCGCCATCGACAATTTCATCGTTCGGCTCCGGCGGTACATCGAAAACGAGCCGGCCCACCCGCGGCATCTCCTGACCGTGCGCGGGATAGGGTATCGTTTCAACGCCAGCCCGCTCCCATGATCGCGATCCTGATTTCGTTCGTGCTCTCGCAGTCGGCCGCGTCGCTGACCGGAGTGGTCGTCGACGCGAGCGGAGCCGCCGTGCCCGGCGCGTCCGTGACGCTCGCGACAGAGGGCTCGAAACAGACGACGAGAACGCTGGCCGATGGAACGTGGACGGCGGCCGTTCCGTCCGGCGCCGACACCGTTCTCGTTCGCGTCGATAATCCAGGCTTCGCGCCCGTCGAACGCACCGTGCGGCTTCCCGCGGGACCGCTGCGTTTCGTGCTGCGCCCGGAAGGGGTGGCCGAGCAGGTGACGGTCTCCGGGGATGCCTCGAGGCCGCGGCTCGCCATCGAGACCAGCGTCACCTCCATCGACGAGTCGGCGATTGCCGCTTCGCCCGCGCAGCGGCTCGACGATCAACTGCGCATGGTCCCCGGCTTCAGCCTGTTCCGCCGCACCTCCTCCGCCGTCGCAAATCCGACGACGCAGGGCGTCACCCTGAGAGGGCTCTCGGCGTCCGGCGCGAGCCGCACGCTCGTCGTGGCCGACGACGTGCCGCTCAACGACCCATTTGGCGGATGGGTGTACTGGAATCGCATTCCGATGGCCGCCCTGCAGCGCGTCGACGTCATACGAGGAGCCTCGGGCGATCTGCACGGCAACGACGCACTGGGCGGCGTGATTCGGCTCTCGACCCGGACGTCGCGGGGCGCGGAGGCCTGGCTCGACGCCGGATCGCTGGGGACGTTTCGGGGATCCGCTTATGGCGGCGCCTCCCGCGACGGCTGGCTGGGCGGCGCCGCCGTCGAGCGGGCGTCCACAGACGGCTTCGTCGTGATCGCGCCGGAGGCGCGCGGCGCGATTGACATCAGGGCGGACTCGCAGGACACCTCCGCGATGGGATGGGGAAGCGCGGGCGAGGGATCGTTCCAGGCCAGCCTGCGCGGCGGCTATTTCAACGAAGAGCGGGGCAACGGCACGCCGGCGCAGGTCAACGGCACGCTGACGCGGTGGGCCGCCGCCGCGGCGCACGGATTCCTCGGCGGCGGTGTCTGGGAAGCCCGCGGCGACGTCAGCGTCAACAACTACCGGCAGACATTCTCGGCGATCACCGACGCGGCCCGTTCCGCAGAGCGGCTGACGGCCCTGCAGTGGGTCGGCTCGCGGGGGATCGACGCCGACGCAACCTGGATCAAGCAGACCTCGCGCGCCGAAGGGCTCGTCGCGCTGACGACGCGCGAGATGCGCGCGAACCTCGACGAAGCGTCGATCTCGGTGGCCGGCGTCGAGAGCGTGGTCACGCGCACGCCCGCGCTCCAGCGCGGTGAAGGCGTCGTGCTCCAGGGACGGATCGACCTGACGCCGCGGGTGGCGTTCGACGCCGGCGTGCGATCCGAGCACTGGCGGCTGTCGCGCACGGACACCGACGCCGGGCATTCGCTCGGCTTCGTCGAGCCACGCTTCGGCGCGTCGTTCAGGCTTGCCGACGATCGCACGCTGCGCGTCTCGTGGCTGACCGGCTTCCGGACGCCGACGATGAACGAGCTGTACCGCGGGTTCCGGGTCGGCAGCACGAACACGCTGGCGAACGATGCGTTGAAACCGGAAACGTCGTGGGGCCCAGAGGCCGCCTTCACCATGCGCCGCGAGCGCTGGACGGGGCGCGCGATCGTCTACGCGACCAAACTGGACCGCGCCATCTACAACCGCACGGTCTCCGTCAACGGCGCGAACATCGTCCGGCAGCGCGCGAACGGCGATGCGCGCACCGTCGGGTCCGAGCTGGAGCTCGAATGGCGCGCCGCCCGCGCGGTGTCGTTCACGACCTCGTGGGCGATCAACGACGCGCGCTTCACCTCGGGCGAGCTCGACGGCAAACGCGTTCCGCAGGTGCCGCGCGCGAGCGGATCGATCGGCGTCCGCGCCGCTGCCGGCCGCATCAGCGCGAGCGCGAACCTCCGCATCATCGGCGCGCAGTTCGACGACGACGTGAACAGCTTCCGGCTCGACGCGGGTTCGATCGCGGACGGCCGCGTCGCGTGGCGCTGCTCGCGGCGGATGGAGGTCTTCGGGGCGATCGAAAACGCCTTCGACGAAGAGATCGACACCGGCAGGACGCCGATCCGCACGGTGGGCGCTCCTCGTATGGCGCGCGCCGGTCTCGCGGTCCGGTTCTAGCCGCGGACGACACGGACGACACGCACGCGACCGCGCGGATCCGTCCCGCCTGTTTCTGGGACGAATGGATTGACGAAATAGTCAACCAACCGGATGGCGTTGCCGTATACACTCTTGTCGATAAACTACAAGAGGAGCGGCCATGCTCAACGACATCCGCCTCGCGCTTCGAACGCTGCCGCGCACGCCGGGCTACGCGCTGGCGTTCATTCTGACGCTCGGTCTCGGTATCGGCGCGAACTCGGCGATCTTCAGCGTCATCAACGGCGTGCTCCTCAGGCCGCTGCCGTATCCGGACGCCGACCGCATCATGCACCTGCGCCAGCCGCAGCTCGCGGCGGCCGTGGAGGACACCGGCTTCTCGTTCGTCGAGGTCGCCGACTACCGGCGGGCGGCGCGCACGATCGATCAATTCGTGGAGTTCGGCGACTGGACGTTCAACGTGCTCGGGCGTGGCGACGCGCACCGCGCCTCGGGCGGGCTGGTCACTTCGAATTTCTTCCCGATGCTCGGCGCGCGGCCCCGGCTGGGCCGTCTGCTGGTTCCGGCGGACGATCTGCGGAGCGCGGCTCCCGTCGTCGTGCTGACCGACGCGTACTGGCGGCGCGTATTCGGATCGGATCCCGGTGTCATCGGGCAGATGCTCGATCTCACCGTCAAGAAGGCGCAGATCGTCGGCGTGCTGGCGCCGGGATCGCACTATGCGACGCAACGCACGCAGGATTTCTACGTGAACTACGCGGCCAACGACCATTACATGGGCGCGTCGATGCAGAAGGAGCGCGAGCACCGCATGACCGACGTGTACGCGCGCCTGGCTCCGGGCACGACACCGGCCGCGGCACAGAACGAGCTGCGGCAGATTGCGGCGCGCCTCCATGCCGACTACAAGGACGCGTATCCGGCGTCGAGCGGCTTCGACACCGTCGTGACGCCATGGAAGGACGAGTTGACCGCGAAGGCGAGGCCGACGCTAGTCGTTCTGCTGATCACGACCGCCTTCGTGCTTATCATCGCGTGCGCAAACGTCGCCAACCTGACGTTGACACGGCTGGTGCAGCGCGAGCGCGAGCTCGCCATCCGGGCGGCGCTCGGCGCCCGCGGATCGGTGCTGCGCCGGCAGTTGCTGGCCGAGAACCTCGTCCTGTCGGTGCTCGGCGGCGCGCTCGGCCTCGGTCTGGCCGTCGCCGGTCTCGACCTTCTGGTGCGCTATACGTCGCGCTTCACGAGCCGGACCGGCGAAATCGCGCTCGACGGGCGGGTGCTCGGCTTCACGTTCGCGGTGTCGATCGCGATGGCGCTGCTCTTCGCGTGGACGCCGCGGCTCACCTTCGTCGGCGATCCCGTGAGGGCGATGGCCGGCGCGGGCGGACGCGTGGCAGGCGGCCGGGGCCGGCGCCGGACGCAGCGTATTCTGGTGGTGAGCCAGCTCGCGGCGTCGTTCATGCTGCTCATCGGCGCGGGCCTGCTCACGCGCAGCTTGTACCGGCTGTACGCGATCGATCCCGGCTTCAATTTGTCGAACGTCCTGAGCCTTCAGGCGCCGGACTTCCGGCAGCCGAACCGGGATCGGCGGCGACAGTTCTCGCGCGACGTGCTCGAACGGGTGAGCGCGGAGTCCAGCGTTCAGGCGGCATCCCTCGCCTCCGCGGCCCCGCTCGCCGGGTCCTTCCCCCAGCGGCAGGAGTTCCAGATCGACGGTGCCGACGCGGCCGCGCTCGCCAGCGCGCCGACCAGCGTGACCCGTGTCGTCAGCAGCGGGTATTTCAAGACGGTGGGCACGCCGATCAAGATGGGACGCGGCTTCGAGCCCTCGGACCGGGCAACATCCGCGGCCGTCGCGATCATCAGCGAGTCGATGGCGAGGTTCTACCTGAGGGATCAGAATCCGATCGGCCACCACATCACCGTGAAACAGTCGATGTCCGGCATGTCGTCGCCGCCGGCGGAAATCGTCGGCGTGGCCGCGGATACGCACGCCGACGGCCTCACCCGGGCGCCCCTCCATACGCTGTACCTGCTCGACACGCAGGCTCCTTTCGTGCCCACGACCCTTCTGGTCCGCTCCGCAGGCGCGTTCGATCGCCTCGCGCCGCGCGTCGTCGAGATGATTCGCCAGCTCGATCCCGACCGGCCGATCGATCATGTGCAGACGCTCGAGGAGATTCGTGACGAAACGATCGCGCCGCAGCGGCTGAATGCGACGCTGATCGGTCTGTTCGCGCTGCTGGCGCTTGCGATCGCCACCGTCGGCGTCGCCGGGGTGCTGGCGTTTTCCGTCAGCCAGCGCACCAACGAGCTCGGCATCCGTCTCGCGCTCGGCGCCGAACGCCGCAGCATCCTGCGCATGATTCTGGGCGAAGGCGTCGCGATGGCCGTGGCCGGACTCGCGATCGGAGGACTCGCCGCCATCCCGCTGTCGCGGTTGCTCGCCGGGCTTCTCTTCGGCGTCGAGCCTGCGGATCCCTACACCGTCGTGAGTGCCGCGGGACTGCTGATGGCCGTCGCGATGGTCGCCGCGTGGATCCCGGCACGGGCGGCCACCGCCGTGGATCCGATGACCGCGCTGCGCAGCAACTGACTCCGGGGCGGTCCGCGGCCGCTACTCGCGCGGAGCGGCGGATGGATAGCGCCGTCGACGGCGGCGGCGGCGTCGATGTCGGGGCGGCGGCAGCGCGTTGCCGATGTCGCGCCCGGCGTCGTGCGGCGCGCCGGGGCCAGGCTCCGTCTGAAGCGCGCGCCAGTGTTGAACGACGTCCGGCCGCTCACCGTGGATCTCGAGCCACGTCAGCGCTTCCGGCAGCACGTGCCGATGGAGGAGTCCGCGCTGCGCGCGGAACGAAGCGCGAAGATCCAGCAGCCGCGGCTGCAGCATCAGAATCTGGTGCAGCCGCTCCATGTCGCGCCGCGGCATCGGCAGCATCCCGAGCTCCACCCGGCGCTCCAGGGCGTCGGCGGAGAAGCGGCGCTGCGGGCCGGCGAGCCCGAGCGGCGCCAGCAGCGTGCCGGCGAGGATGGCATTCGTCATCGTCTCCGGCGCCGACGTGAAGCGCTGGCGATAGCGATCGAGCCGCGCCACCGATTCCCACAGCGCGGGCGCCGCCTGTTCGAGCTCGGGAGTGATCGCGCGCAGGAGCTTCGTCTCCTTCAGGATTCGGAGGCTGTTCTCGGCCGATCCGGACCGGAGAATCTTGAAGTATTCCTCGACGAGCCTGGGCGGCGCCGCCCGGCCGATCTCGTGGCGGTGCGTCTCGATCGCGTCGAGGATCGGCTCGTCGATCCGGAAGTCGAGCCGCGCCGCGAACACGACCGCGCGCAGCATCCGGACCGGATCCTCGAGAAAACGGACGCCCGGATCGCCGATCGATCGAATGAGCTTCCGCTCGAGGTCCGTCAGCCCGCCGACGTAGTCGATGATCGCGTAGGTGGCGATGTCGTAGAACAGCGCGTTGATCGTGAAGTCGCGCCGGAAGGCGTCTTCCTCCGGCGTGCCGAAGGTATTGTCTCGATGAATCAGGCGATCGCGAGCCCGGATCTTCGCGAGGTGCGTGCCTTCCGACTGCACGCGATCCTCGATCGACGCATCCGCCGCCAGCGGCGCCTCCGGCGCCGCCTCGACGGCGTGGTCGCTCTCCTCGGGATCGGGCGGCAGCTCTGACGGATCGACCTGCCGCCGGAACGTGGCGACCTCGATCGTCTTCGGCCCGAACTTGACGTGCGCGAGCCGGAACCGGCGGCCGATGATCCAGCAGTTGCGGAACAGCTTCTTGACCTGGTGCGGGTGCGCGGACGTGCCGATGTCGAAATCCTTCGGACGCCGGCCGAGGAGCAGATCGCGCACGCTGCCGCCGACGAGATACGCGATGTAGTTGTGTTCGTGGAGGCGATAGAGAACCTTGAGGGCGTCGGGATCGATGTCGCGTCTCGAGATCGAGTGCTCGGACCGCGGCACGATGGACGGTTCCACCATCAGTGCCCGATTATAGCGTGCTACCATCGCCCGATGCGCCTGCGCGCCGCCGCGCTGCTTCTGGCCGCCGCTCTCTCCGCCGGGGCCGCGCGAAAACCGGATCCGCTCGCCGCCGCCCGCCAGTTCTACAATCTCGGCCAGTACGATCAGGCCGTCGAGGCGGCGCGCGAGGCCGCCGCGAATCCCGCCACCGCCTCGTCCGCGCGGCTCGTCCTGGGACGCGCGCGGCTCGAACGTTATCGGCAGAAGCCCACGCCGGAGGAGCTGGAGGGCGCGCGCACGGATCTCCGCGGGGTCGATCCGCGCGCGGTCGACGCCCGCGAACGGGTGGAGCTGCAGGTCGGGTTCGGCGTGCTGCTCTATTTCGAAGATCGCTTCGGCGCCGCGGCGGAGCTGCTCGCGCCGATCGTCGACGCCTCCGAGCTCGCGCCCGACGCCCGCGAACGCGCGCTGGACTGGTGGGCCACCGCGCTCGATCGGGAGGCGCAGGCGCTCCCGCCGGTGGAGCGCGCGCCCATCTATGCCCGCATCACCGAGCGAATCGAGCAGGAGCTGCGCCGCGATCCCTCGTCCACGCCCGCCGGCTACTGGCTCGCCGCCGCCGCGCGCGGACTGGGCGACCTCGATCGCGCTTGGGCCGCGGCCTCGGCCGGCTGGATCCGCTCGTCTCTCAATCGCGACCGTGGCACCGCCCTGCGCGCCGATCTCGATCGCCTCGTCACACAGGCAATCATTCCCGAGAAGGCCGCAAAGGCTCCCGCGCGCGAGCGCCGCCAGGCCGCGGCCACGCTCGCCGAGGAATGGGAAGCGTTCAAGAAAATCTGGTAATCGGGTCATCGAAGCCAACCCCGCGTCGATCGTCTTCGTCCAAGGAGCCGGTAGATGGGCGACATCCGGTACGCGTGGCGCGTCCTTCGCCGCAGCCCGGGATTTGCGGCGATAGCCGTGTTATCGCTCGCCCTCGGCATCGGCGCCAACACAGCCATGTTCGGCGTGTCGTGGGTGTTGTTCTCGCAGCCGCTCACGGTGTCGGATCCCGACGAGCTCGTCGCGGTGACCGATCGTCTGACTCTGCCGCGCGGTCCGGGCATGCGCGGCATGTGGCAGATCAACGGGGCCAGCTATCGCGATCCCGCGACGGGCCGAAGCTACCGCGCCAATCTCTCGTTCCCGGCCTACATGGCGCTGCGGAACGCCGCCGGCGGCGCGGCGGACGTATTCGCGTATTCCTTCATCCGCGAATCGAACATCTCCGTCGACGGCTGGTCCATGACGGGCGCGGGCGCGTTGGCCAGCGGCAACTACTTCCGCGGCGCGGGCGCGGCGATCGCGCTCGGACGCGCGCTGACGGACGACGACGACCGCCCCGGCGCCTCGAGTGCGGTCATCAGCCATCGCTTCTGGGCAACCGCGATGGGAGCCGATCCAGCGGCGATCGGCCGGCCGATCCGCGTCAACGGCGTTCCGTTCACGATTGTCGGCGTGAGCGGACCCGGATTCGTCGGCATGTCGAGAGGGGGCTTTTTTCCGCCGGTCGACGTCACGATTCCGCTGCACGCGCAGCCGGCCGTCACTCCCGCGTGGGGACCGACTGGCGAGTCGCTGTTCACCAGCGACGGCGTGTTCTGGATTCACGCCATGGCCCGCGTGAAGAAGGGAACGGCGCTGCCGCCGCTCGAAGCGAAGCTGACGGCGACATTTGCCGCTTGGCTCAAAGGCTCCAGCCAGCCGTCGTATCAGCGCGCCACCGACGTAGAGGTCCGGCTGCTGCCAGGCGGACGCGGCGTCGACGAGCTCTCCCGTCGCGCGCGACAACCGGTCCGCATCCTGACCGCCGTCGTCGCCATCGTCCTGCTCCTCGCGTGCGTCAACCTCGCCAACCTCATGCTCGCGCGCGGTGTGGCCCGTGCGCGCGAGACCTCGATCCGGCTCGCGCTCGGGTCTGGCCGTCTCAGGCTCGTGCGGCAGGCATTCCTCGAGAGCCTGCTGCTGTCGGCCGCGGGAAGCGCCTTGGGGTTGTGGATCGGCGTCTTCAGCGGACGTGCCCTGCTGAGGATGTTCACGGCGGGCGCGGGGCCGATTGCCATGACGCTGTCCGCCGACTGGCGGACGCTGGCCGTTACCGCGGCGGTTGCCTGCGCCGCCACGGTGCTGTTCGGCGTGCTGCCGTCCGTCCGGCTCGTGCGCCGCGACATCACTCCCGCGATGAAGTCCGCCGTCGCGGTCGGCGCCGGACCGCCGAGGCTGCGGTCGGCGACGATTCTGATGGCGGCCCAGGTCGCGGTGTCGGTTCCGCTCATCGCCGGCGCGGCGATCTTCCTGCAGACGATGCACAACCTGCAGCGCGTCGATCTCGGCTTCAATCCGGACCGCCTCGTCTCGTTCCGCATCGATCCATCGCTGAGCGGCTACGAGCGGGCACGGGTGGCGCAGACGTTCGAGCTCACGCTCGACCGCGTGCGGGCCGTGCCCGGCGTCTCCGCCGCGACGCTGGTGGGTGAGCCGCTATTGGCCGGCTCCAGCTCCAACACCACGGTGACGCGCGAAGACGGAACAACGGCGGACGTGTACTTCAATCGCATCGGCCCCGACTACTTCGCGACGATGGGGATTCCTCTGATTGCCGGCCGGCCGATCGACGAGCGCGATCGCCTTGGCGCTCCGCGCGTCGTCGTAATCAACGAATCGGCCGCGCGCACGCTGTTCGGCGCGGCGTCGCCGCTGGGGCGGCACTTCCGGATGTTCAATGTGGAGACCGAAGTCGCCGGCGTTGCGCGCGACACGAAGTACGACAGCCTGAGAAAGGCGCCGCCGCCGGCCATCTTCCTGGCGTACGCGCAGACCGTGACGCCTTTGACGCTGGGCGCGATGTATGTGGTGGCCCGCACGACTGCCGCTCCCGCGGCATTGATGGGCGCCCTCCGCGGCGTGGTATCTGACGTGGATCGCGACGTTCCGGTCAGCCGGATGAAGACGCAGACGGAGCAGATCCAGGAAACCCTCGGGACCGAGCTGGCGTTTACCCGGCTGCTCGTGACGTTCGGCGCGTTCGCGCTCTTCCTGGCGTGCATCGGGCTGCACGGACTGACCGCTTATTCGGTCGCGCGGCGCACCAGCGAGATCGGACTCCGGATCGCGCTCGGCGCGCAGCGGGGGAACGTCCTGTGGTTGATTCTGCGTCAGGCGGTGGTCGTGACGGCGATCGGCCTCGCCGCAGGCATTCCGATGACGATTGCCGGAACGAGGGCCGTCGCCGCGGTGTTGTATGGCGTCCGTCCCGCCGATCCGCTGAGCCTCTCCGCAGCGGTGGGACTGATGAGCGCGGTGACGGCCCTGGCCGCGTATCTCCCCGCGCACCGCGCCGCGCGTCTCGATCCGCTGACGGCGCTCCGAGCGGAGTAATCCAAAAGCGCGGGCGGTAGCCCACGCAAGCCAGATTTCCAAATTACCCGACTAACTCTTCGCTTCCTTCCAGTTCTCGCCGACCCCCACGTCCACGGTGAGCGGCACGTTCAGCTTCACTGCCCCTTGCATCAGCTCGCGGACCGCGGATGCCGTTTCATCGGCGGCCGCCCTGGGCGCCTCGAAGAGCAGCTCGTCGTGCACCGTGAGAATCATGCGCGCACGGCCCCCCGCGACGTTCGGAAGCCCCGCATGGACGTCGATCATGGCCTTCTTCAGGATGTCGGCGGCCGAGCCCTGGATCGGAAGGTTGACCGCCATGCGTTCGGCGGCGCTCCGCACCTGGAAATTGCGGCTGTTCAGCTCGGGCACCAGCCGGCGCCTCCCGAACATCGTCCTTACGACTCCGCTCGCGCGGCCCTCCTCGAGCGTGCGATCGATGAACGCGCGCACGCGCGGGAAGCCGGCGAAGTAGGCGTCGATGAACTCCTGCGCCGCCTCGGTCGTGACGCCGATATCCTTCGACAGCGTGAAGGCCGACTTGCCGTAGAGCAGCGCGTAGTTGACCATCTTCGCGATGCTGCGGAGCTGGTGCGGGTCGCGGGAGCTGTCGGGGCCGAAGATTTTCAGCGCCGTGCGTTCGTGAAAGTCGGCCCCCTCCGAGAACGCCGCGACGAGGACGGGATCGTCCGAGAGGTGCGCGAGCACGCGGAATTCGATCTGGGAATAGTCGGCGGAGATCAGGATGTTGCCGGGATCGGCGATGAACGCCCCGCGGATTTCGCGTCCGAGCTCGGTCTTGATCGGAATGTTCTGCAGATTGGGATCGCTGCTGCTCAGGCGCCCGGTCGCGGCGACGGCCTGGTTGAAGCACGTGTGCACGCGCCCCGTCTCCGGATTGACGAGCTGCGGCAGCGCGTCGATGTACGTGCCCTTCAGCTTCATCAGGCTGCGCCATTCGAGAATCATCCGCGGCAGGTCGTGCGCCAGCGCGAGCTCCTCGAGGACTTCGACGGCCGTCGACGGCGCGCGCGACGCGCCGGTCCGCTTGAGGACCGGCAACTGCAGCCGGTCGAACAGCACTTCGGCGAGCTGCTTGGGCGAATTGATGTTGAACTCGCCGCCGCAGGCCTCGTAGATCTCCTTCGTGCGGCGCGCCAGCTCCTGCTCGAGGCGGTGGGACTGCGACGCCAGCGCCGGCCCGTCGATCCGCACTCCCGCGCGCTCGATGTCGACCAGCACGGGGATCAGGGGCCGCTCGAGCTGTTCGTAGAGGTCGGAGAGCTGCTCCTTCGCGAGCAGCTCGCGGAAGATTGGCGAGAGCTGGCCGACCAGATCCGCGCGCTCGCCGGCATAATTCAGGATGGCTTCGACCGGCACGTCGGCGAGCGAGACGGCCTTCACTCCACGGCCGCAGATGTCCTCGTCCTTCAGCGCTTTGTAGCTCGCGTGTTCGAGCGCCAGATCCTCGAGCTTGTGCTCCGACCTCGTCGCGTCGATCAGATAGCTCGTCAGCATCGTGTCGGTATCGAGTCCGCGCAGCGCCACGCCGTGGCGCGCGAGCAGAATCGTATCGAACTTCAGATCGTGGCCAGACTTGCGAATGGCGGGGTCCTCGAGCACCGGCCGCAGAATGCCGAGCGCGGTGCGCGAAGCGATCGACGGAACCGCGGCGAGGCCGCGATGGCCGGTCGGCACATAGTCCGCATCGCGCGCGGCGGTCGAAAACGCCAGTCCGACGATGCCGCCGCGCATCGCCGACGGCTCTTCAGGCAGAACGCGCAGCGCGAACGCGCCGGCGCTCCGCAGCCGATCGGCCAGGGATCGGAGGTCTTCGTCGGTGTTGACAATACGATAGGCCTTCGCGATGGTGTCGGCCGTCGGCGCGTACTCGCCGACGAACGCGCGGAAGCCGAGCTCGTTGAAAATCCGGAAGCACCGTTCGCGCGTCGCGCCCAGGTAGCGCAGCGCTTCGGGATCGAACGCGACCGGAACGTCGACGCGAATCCGCGCGAGCACCTGGCTCTGGCGCGCGTCGTCCGCGTGCGCGAGCAGCCCCTCGCGATATCGCTTGTTCTTCACGTCGGGCGCGTGTGCGATCAGGTTCTCGAGCGATCCGTACGTCGCGATCAGCTCGCGCGCACCCTTTTCGCCGATGCCAGGGACGCCTTTGATGTTGTCGATCGTGTCCCCCATCAGCGCGAGCACGTCGACGACCTGCTCAGGCGAGACGCCGAACTTCTCTTTCACGCCGGCGGCGTCGTACCAGGTCCCCTCCTCCTTCGGGTTGTAGACCTGGACGGCCTCGCGAACGAGCTGAAAGAAATCCTTGTCGCCCGTCACGATTACGACGTCGAACCCGCCGGCGGCCGCCTTCGCGGCGAGCGTGCCAATCACGTCGTCCGCTTCGTAGCGCTCAGACGTGAGGATGGGGACGCCGAGCGCCTCGCATGCGGCGTGCACCATGGGAATCTGCTCGGCGAGTTCGTCCGGCATCGGCGCGCGGTTCGCCTTGTAGTCCGACACGAGATCGTCGCGGAATGTGCGTCCGGGCAGGTCGAACGACGCCGCGATGTACTCGGGCCGCTGCTCGTTGAGCAGCTTGCGCAGCATCGTGACGAAGATGTAGACCGCGTTGGTGGGCCGGCCCTGCGCGTTGCGCAGGAAGCCGCCTTCGGCAGTGCGCACCGGCGCGTGGTACGCGCGATACATTTGCGAGCTGCCGTCGATCAGGAACAGACGACGAGGCGTGGGCATGCCGAGGGAAAACTTCAGTATATCATTCGGCAGATGCGCTCACGGACGGCCGCCGCCCTCCTCGCGCTCGTGGCGGCCGCCGTCGCCGCGTGCGGCCATCGGCCCGGCCTGATCAGCCCCGACTACGAGTATGAGGAAGACCTCACACTGAGCCTCGACGGATCGGCGACGCTGGTCGTGAACGCATCAATCCCCGCGCTCGTCGCCCTCCGCGGGCTTCCGCTCGACACGGATCTTCGCACGCGAGCGGACCTGCTGAAGACCAGAGTCCGCGACCTCTACACCTCGCCGTACTCGCAGGTCGTCCGCGTCGGCACCTGGATGCGCTACGGCCGCCGCTTCGTCGGCGTGCGTCTGCGCGTCCCCGACATTCGCGCGCTGTCGAAGGCCGCGCCGTTCGCGTGGTCGTCCTACGAGCTGCGCGCGGACGACGATCAGGTCGAGTATCGGCAGACGCTGAAACCGGCGGCCGCGCCGTCGGGCGTCATCGGCGGCGGGCTGAAGGGCGACGAGATCGTCGCGTTCCGCCTGCATTTGCCGGCGCGCATCCGGTGGCACAACTCGCGCGATCTCCGCACGAACGCGCCGCGCGATCCATCCCGCGGCAATATCCTGACCTGGGAACAGACGCTCTCCGATCGGCTCGCGGACAAACCAATCGCCTGGTCGGAGGATCGCAAGCCCGGCGTGATGGATGTGCGAATGGATCGCCAGTCGATCCTTTATCGGACGCTGTGGCTGTTCGGACTGGCATTCCTGGCGGCGGTTGCCGCGATTGCCGGACTCATCTGGATGGCTATCCGGCGGGGCCCGTCAGATCCTGCGTCTTCTTCTCCCCCTCGTTGAGGCGCACGCGCGTCGCCTTCGCGCGCGCCTGCTCCAGATACGCGGGGTCGAACCATTCTCCCTGCTCGACATCGTCGGTCGCGACCATCAGGTACTCACCGGGCGGCAGGTTGCGCAGACGATACGCGCCGGTCTGGTCGGTGCGGACCGCCTGAATCTGCCGCGACTGCGCCCGCCAGTACTGCGGATCGCTCGAGAAGGCGACGACTGTGAGCGCACCCATCGGAGCGCCCGCTGCGTCGCGCACGGTTCCGGCGATTTCCGTCGACCGGTCCGTGAGCAGGATCGTGACGTTGTCGACGTTCTGTCCCGGCTTGATGTCGACGGGCTGGTCCGTCACGTCCTGTCCGGCCAGCATCACCGACTTCAGCGTCCACTGCCCGGTTGTCTGTGAACCCTGCCCCTGGCCGGTCAGGCGAATGTAGTGCCTGCCGGGAACGAGATTCGGAATCTGAAAGCTGCCGTTCTTATCGACGCGTCCGCCGCCGCCGAGGAAGCCGCGTCCGGCTCCGCCGATCGGCAGCGGATTGACCTCGGGCGCATTGACACGGAATGACGAGTAGTCGGCCGGCGCCGGCGTCCCCGACGATTCGACGGTGATGTTGCCCGACAGCGTCACGCCCGACTGCATCGTCAGCGTGACGCCGCCGACGTTCTGGCCGTTGACGACGATCTGCTGGACGGCGATTCGTGCGCCGCCGCCGCGCCCGCCGCCCGAACGCGCGACCGCGAGATAACGTCCGGGCGGCACGTTCGCGACGGAGAACGTTCCATCGATCTGCGATCGGCCCGTGAGGATCTGTCCCCCCATCGGACCGCCCGAGCCCGCGTCCTGCGGCACGAGCAGCACCGGCACGACGTCTTCGGCGCCGGCGACCACGCCGCTCACAGTGGCGAAGGGCACGAGCTGAATCTGGAAATCGATGCCGAGGACCTCCTCGCCGGGCGCGACGGTGATTCTGCCGGCGTCCGGCGCAGACACAACGCCTGGGAAATAAGTCGGCGCGTAGCCGGACGGCTCGGGATCGTCCGGCGCGCCGGATCCGGCGAATCCGCCACGGCCGCCGCGTCCGGCGCCGAGCGCGCCCAGACCGGCGGCGAGCTGCTGCAGGCCGCGGCCGAGCGCTTCTCCGAGTCCGGTCACAGTCGCGCTGACGTAGTAGTCGCCCGGCGGCAGCCCGAACACACGGTACTGGCCGCGATCGTCGGTCTGATCGCTCCCGGCCGAGGTGAGCTGCCGCTCGCCGCGGTTGTACTGATACCGCTGGACGGTCACGATCGCGCGCGCGAGCGGCTCGCCATCTTCATCGCTGACGCGTCCCGTGATGACGCCGCCGCGCGTGAGGCGCAGGTCGACGTTCGATGCTTCCTGCGCGTCGGCGAGCTGCACCGGCGTGCCGGGCTGCAGCGGCCGCCGCTGCCCGAACACCGCGTCGACGAATCCGTTCTTGGAGGCGATGACGGTGTAGGCGCCCGCGCTCAAACCGATCACGCGAAAGCGGCCCTGATCGTCCGTCGTCGCCGTCCGTCCACCCCGTCCGGCTCCGGAGACGGTGACGCGCGCGCGCTTCACGGGCCGGCCGGTGTCGGCCGTGAGCACGCGACCGGCGATTGCCGAGGTTCCGGCGGGAATCGTGGCGCGATCTCGCGGCTGCTGGCGCTGCCCGCCGCGGCCCTGCGCCTGGGGCTGGGCGGCGCCGGTCGAGGTCTGTCCCTGCGGCGGCTGCTGCGGCGGCTGCGCCAGACCGGACGCCGCAGTCAGCGCGGCGAGCGCCGCGATGCAAGAAACGGTCTTCAGCGTCATACCAGCGTTTACGACCCGAGCAGCGCGATCGTAACAATGCCGGCCGCGATGAGCAGCACCTGGCGCGCGCCGCCCACGCCGCCGCGGTGCAGGTCCGGAATCAAATCCGACATCGCGACATACAGGAAATTTCCGGACGCGAACGCGAGCACGTAAGGGAGGACCTCCGGCAGGGCGCGGCCCGCGACCACCATCACGACCGCGCCCAGGATGCCTCCAGCGCCGGCGAGCACGTTGAGCGTGAACGCGCGCATCCGCGAATAGCCGGCACGCAGCAGGATCGCGACGTCGCCGACTTCCTGCGGAATCTCGTGCGTCGCCACCGCGATGGCCGTCGTGATGCCGAGCGGGATTGTCGTCAGGACGGCCGCGGCGATGACCGCGCCGTCCACAAACGTATGGAAGGCGTCGCCGACGATGACGAGACTGGCCGCCGTGCTGTGCACATGACACGCCTCGTCGTCGTGGCAATGCCGCCACAGGACCCATTTCTCCAGCAGAAAAAAGCTGACGATCCCGCCCGCCATGGTCAGCATCGCGGGCCGCGCGGGCAATTGCGCGAGCGCCTCGGGGACGAGGCCGATGAGCGCGACCCCTATCAGTGTGCCGACGGCGTAGCTGATGAGCCACGGTACGAGGCGCGTACGAATGGATTCGCCAAGCAGCAGGAAGCTGGACGCGACGATGACGCCGCCAAGGCTGCCGAGAATGCTGAGCGCGACCGAGACGCCGACGAGTCTCACGGACGAGCAGTGTAGTGCAACTCCCAATTCCCAAATCGCACACTTTGGGGGTTCGGAGTTGGGAGTCTACGCTACCTGCCCGCGACGTATCCGCGGCGGGCTCTCACGTGGTACGACGGCTGCCGGACTTCGACGCGGATGGCGTGCCAGCGTCCGTCCTTGGCGCCGGGCATGGCGTATCCGAGGTAGTACTGTTTGCTCAATTCATCCGCGATCCCGGCCGTCGCGGGATCCAGATCGCGCGTCCAGCGGATGATTTCCGTTCGGCCGCCGCTGTCGTCCGTGATGTCGCGCAGGGCGGCGACGTTGACACGATCGTCCGAGCCGCTCGACCGCGATCCGGAACTCCCCGGAATCGGTCCCTGCGGAGGCATCGGCGGCGGCGAGGGCGGCGGCTGCGGCCGGCGTCCGCCGGGAAACGGGAATGGAAGCGGGATGGGCGTTCGCGGCGGCTGCCGCTGCCACGATCCTCCGCGCTGCCAGGTGGGGTCCTGGCCGGCGTACGGAGCCGGGGAATAGGACGAGCCTGCGACGTCGATGCCGATCGCATAGACGAGCACTTCGGTTTCCCGAATGAGCTGCTTCACCGAGAACACGTCGGTGTGGCTGCTCGTGTCGTTGCCATCCGAGATGATGAGCAGCGCCTTCTTGCGGTTGCGTCCCTGCTGCACGAGCTGCGCCGCCTCGGCGACCGTGTCGTACATCGCCGTGCCGCCGTGGGGCTGGATGCGGCCGATCGCGTCGCTGATTCGACGCTTGTCGTGCGTCCATCCCTCGAGCAGCTCCGGGTTGTTGTCGAATTTGTACAGGAACACTTCGTCCTGGGGGTCGAGCAGTTGCACGAGGAAGCGATCGAGCGCCTGTCGGGCGGCGACGATCTTGTCGCCGTCCATGCTGCCGCTCGTGTCGAGCAGCACGCCCAGGCTGACGGGTACGCGCTCGGCGCTGAAATGCGTGACGGCCTGCAGTTGTTCGTCGTCGTACACGCGGAAATCGTCGACGTTCAGACCGCTCACGAACCTGCCGGACTGATCGGTGACGGTCGCGTTGACGTTCACCAGATCCACGCCCGTGCGGAACTTGAACGATTGCGGGTCCTGCGGCGCGCCACGGGCGGACAGCAGAACGCCCGCGCAGACGAGGCAGGCGACGAGCGCCGCAGGAAGCCGTGTGGTCATGCTGCGATCACCAGTTGGCCTGTCCTGAGCCGAGTCGAAGGGCCGCGATGGGGCCGGACTGACGTCGGTCGACGTGCGCGATGACGCGGCCATCCTCCGTGCGGAATCCGATTCGATACCGGGCCACGGTCTCTGCCACGGGGACGGTCACGACAAAGGGCGATTCGTCGCCGGGCGAGAGCGCCGTGACGTCGATCAGCGCGCGCCCGCTGGCGAGGAATGCCCCCTTGTCGTCGAACGCGTACGCGGTCACCGTCACGCGGGAGAGCGGCGAGCCGTTCCGCGGGTTCTGAACGAGGCCCGTGATCGTCAGCGATCCGGCCTGGCGCGAATCGCGCAGCGACAGAAGCTCGAGACCGGCGGGGACGGTGGCGACCTGCTGGGACGCGGCGCCGGGGCCGCCCGGCGCCTTCACCCGCGTCGGCGCGCCCCGCGCGGCCGACGCCAGCGTGAAGAACACGACGGCTGCGCCGGCCAGCGCCAGTCCGGCCATCACGCCGACCCGCGCCATCCACGGAGACGCGTGTTCCCGTTCGCCGAACATCGGCGCGCTCGCCGCGATCTCCGGCGCCTGGCGAATCGGGATATCGAGGGCGGGCCTTGCCACGGTCTGCGATTTCGCCGCCGCCAGCATCGTCAACGACGCCACCCGGGCGTCCGTGCGCTGCCGCTCCACGCGCAGCATGCGCCACACGATGACGCTGAGCGCCGCCGCCATGCCCATCGAAAGAACGGTGACCGTCACGAGGGTCGTATCCACGATCAAACTCCCAACTTCCGACTTCCGACTTCCGATACCCGACTTCCGATACCCGACACCCGACACCCGACACCCGATTCAACGCAGCTTGAACTCCACCGCGACTTCGACGATGACGTCCACCGGAACGCCGTAGCGGCGCGCGGGATTGAAGCGCCATTGGCGCACGGCGTCGGACGCGCGCTGGTCCAGTCCGGCTCCGAGTCCCTGCAAAAGCTTCACGCTGCCGACGCTGCCGTCGCTGCGGACGACGATCTCGAGCACGACATCGCCTTCGAGATTGCGGCGGCGTCCTTCTTCCGTGTAATCCGGCTTGACTTCGCGCTGAATCGTCGGCGCGGTGATGCCGCTTCCGGGACGGTACGGACCGCCGCCCGTGCCCCCGTTCGAGCCCGCGCCAATCCCGGCGCCCTCGCCCTCGCCGACGCCCGTTCCGTGACCGCTTCCAGTGCCTCCACCGGCGCCCGGACCTTGGCTCTCCGCAGCCGGCGCCGTGTCCTTGGCCGTCCATGGGATGCCCGCGCGATCGCGCGGATCTGCCGCCACCGCCACCACGGGCGCGACGACCGGCGGCAGGGGGTCGGGCTTCGCGGGCGGCTCGACATGCTGGACGACGGGCGGGTCCACGCGCGGCGGCGGAACCGCTCGCGCCGACGGGGAGATCGACGCCGAATGCTTGACAGGTATTGGACTGCGAAGCGTGCTCAGGCCTTGACGCTCGGCAGGCGGAGGCGGAGCAGCTTCGCGGCGGCCGCCTCCGCCACCGCCGCCGCCTGGACCCGGCGCAACCAGAAACACGAGGCTCAGATCCTTGCGATCCTGCAGCGCGACGCGCGCCTCCGGTTTCGCTATGCCGATCGTCGTCAGGAGCAGGAGTCCGCCGAGCATCGCGGCGTGAAGCGTGCCGGACGCCGCAATCGGCAGCGCCGGCTCGCGACGCCAGCCTGCTGCGGGGCGGAAGAGCGGACGGTCTGGACTGGCCGCCACGCCGCCCAGCGCGCGGACCGCCGCGACGGCTTCCGCGGCCGTGAAAAACCGCCCGTCAATCGACCGGACCACGCCCGACGCCTCCAGGTCCCGCACGTCCCGAAGGCGGACCCCCGCGGCACGCGCGATTTCCCGCGCGGAATAGACGTCCGGGAGGTCTCTTTGGCTCATCTCAGGGATTTCAGCGTATTCCGCGGCCCCCCTCGCAGGCGCAAAGGCCGTTCCATCGTTATGTCGGCCCTTACCGGCCCAATCTGTTCACGACCGCCGCCGGTCCCTGTCGCTAACCAGAGACACTGTTCAACTTGTGCTACAAACGACAGCCATGCAAACGGTTGTGGTGACGGGCGCCTCGAGCGGGATCGGCCGGGCCGCGGCGCTCCGTTTCGCCCGCGACGGCGCGGGCGTGCTGGCCGTCGGGCGTAAGGCGTCTGTGCTCGACGAAGTGGCTCGAGCCGTGTCCGCGGCAGGCGGCCGGGGCGTGGCGTTCGAGGCTGATGTGACGAGCGCCGCCGCGCCGGAGGCGATCGCGGCCAAAGCGCGCGAAACGTTCGGCGGCCTGACCACGCTGGTCAACGCGGCGGGGATCATCGCGACGGGCACCATCGACAACACGCCGGACGCGGCATGGGACGACATGCTCGACATCAACCTGCGGGCGCCCTTCCGGCTGATGCGCGCGGCGGCGCCGCTGCTCGCCGCGTCGCGGGGGTCGGTCGTCAATGTGTCCAGTGTGACCGGCCTGCGGGCGTTTCCCGGCGTGCTCGCGTATTGCGTCAGCAAGGCGGGCGTCGATCAGTTGACGCGGTGCGCCGCGCTCGAGCTCGCGCCCCAAGGCGTCCGGGTCAACGCCGTCAATCCCGGCGTTGTCGTCTCCAACCTTCATCGGCGCAGCGGCATGACCGAAGAGAGCTACGCGGCGTTCCTCGATCGCTCGAAGCAGACGCACCCGCTCGGCCGCGTAGGGGACCCTGCGGAAATCGCCGAATTGATCTGGTTCCTCGCGTCGGATCGCGCGGGGTGGATTACCGGAGAGACGATCTCAATTGACGGCGGGCGTCATCTGACGTGCGCTCGGTGAATTGGGAGTTGGCAGCTGGGAGTTGGTCAAGCTCTCTTGATCCCTTCGATGTAGCGTATGCCGTCGCGCTCCGCCAGCTCGCGGACTGCGGCGAATCCCGCTTTCGCCAGCGTGTTCACTCCGCCGCCGGCGGACGCGTAGGTCGCGTCGATCGGCTGTCGGTGCAGCAGCGCGCCGAACCCGGCTCGCGGCGCGGTCTCGACGATCAGCACGCGTCCACCGGGCCGCACGACGCGCAGCAACTCGCTCGCGGCGCGCGATCGCACGTCAGCGGGAACCGCGCTCAAAACGTCGTGCACCACCGCGAGGTCGAAGCTGCCGTCGTCGTACGGCAGCCTGTCCCACGGGGCGCTCGTGACCTCCGCGAGGGCGCCGTCGCGCTCGATCGCCAGCGCGGCGAACGTCGCGCGCTCCGCGTCGGCGTCGACCACGCAGGCGCGGCCGGTCAGGCCGGCTTTCGAGGCGAGCGCGGCGGCGAACGTGGTGTCGCGCGCGCCCGCCACGAGCACACGCGTGCCCAGCGTGACGCCGGCCATCGTCACCGGCAGCGGCTCGGATTGAGTCTTCCGGAACCAGGCCAAATTACCAAATGATATAGTCGCCTGTCGTGAAAACGCCGCAGAAGATCGACAAGCCGGAAGGAAAACTGGGCATCATGCTGGTCGGCCTCGGCGCGGTCAGCACTACGACGATCGCCGGCGTGATCGCGATTCGCCGAGGGCTCGCCAAGCCGATTGGCTCGCTCACCCAGATGGGCACCGTCCGGCTCGGAAAGCGCACCGAGGCGAAATCTCCCCGCATCAAAGACTTCGTTCCGCTCGCCTCGCTCGACGACGTGGTGTTTGGCGGATGGGACATCTTCGACGACAACTGCTACGAAGCCGCGAAGACGGCGGGCGTGCTCGAGAAGGCGCTGCTCGACGAGATCCGCCCCGAGCTCGAAGCGATTCGGCCGTGGCCCGCGGTGTTCGATCGCCGCTACGTCAAGCGGCTTGACGGACCGAACGTCAAGAAGGGCAGGAACAAGCGCGATCTCGCGGACCAGGTCCGCGCCGACATCCAGACGTTCAAAAAGGAGCACGGCCTCAATCGGATGGTGCTCGTGTGGTGCGGCAGCACCGAGGTGTACCTGACCGAATCGCCCGCGCACGCGACGATCGAGTCCTTCGAGAAGGCGCTCGAAGCCAACGACGACACGATTCCGTCGAGCATGATCTACGCGTACGCCGCGATCAAAGAAGGACTTCCGTACGCGAATGCCGCGCCGAACCTCAGCGCCGACATCCCGGCGCTGGTGAAGCTGGCGCAGCAGACGGGGTCGCCGCTGGCCGGCAAGGATCTGAAGACCGGACAGACGCTGATCAAGACGATCGTCGCGCCGGGATTGAAGGCGCGGCTGATCGGCGTCGAAGGCTGGTACTCGACGAACATTCTCGGCAATCGGGACGGCGAGGTGCTCGACGATCCGGAGTCGTTCAAGACGAAGGAAGAGAGCAAGAAATCAGTGCTCGACTACATCTTCCAGCCGAACCTGTACCCGGAGCTGTACGAGAAACTGTGCCACGTCGTCCGCATCAATTACTATCCTCCGCGCGGCGACAACAAGGAAGGCTGGGACAACATCGACATCTTCGGGTGGCTCGGCTATCCGATGCAGCTCAAGATCAACTTCCTCTGCCGCGACAGCATCCTGGCGGCGCCGATCGTGCTCGACACGGCGCTCTTCCTCGACCTCGCGAAGCGCGCCGGGATGAGCGGCATCCAGGAGTGGCTGTCTTTTTATTACAAGAGTCCCATGCACGCCCCGGGGTTGTATCCTGAGCACGACCTGTTCATCCAGTTGATGAAGCTGAAGAACACCCTGCGCTACCTGCAGGGCGAAGAGCTGATTACGCATCTTGGACGGGAGTATTACGACTGATGCCTCCAGCCCCCAAGCTCCAACCGGCCCTCTACGGCGGTCTCGTTCTCGGCGTGTTGTCGGCGCTGCCGCTCGTCAGCATCGGCAACTGCGTGTGCTGCATGTGGGTCGTGGCGGGCGGCGCGCTCGCCACTTATCTGATGCAGCAGAACCATCCGTATCCGGTTACCGCGGCCGACGGCGCCCTCGTGGGCCTGCTCGCCGGAGTCATCGGCGGAATCGTGGCCGTGCTGTTGTCGATTCCCATCATGATGGCGATGGGTCCGTTCCAGCAGCGGATCTTCGAACGGATCGCGTCGAACCCCGATGTGCCGGAACAATACCGGACCCTGATCGAAAACATGGGGGTGAACGCCGCCGGGCGCGCCATCGCCATGCGTCTGGCCTTTGGCGTGATCGGCGTTGTGATCGACGCGGTCTTCGGGATGCTCGGCGGCCTGCTCGGCGTGGCGCTCTTCAAGAAGAAGGACCTGCCGCCCGGAACGACAGAAGTACTGCCTCCGGCGTGAAGGCTCCGGTGGTTGACGGTCCCATGGGTGCATCCCTGTATACCGAAGGGGTGTTATCGAGCGCGACCGGGTTACGACCGCAATCGAAACAACATCGTCAGGCTCGATCCTGGCATGACGATTCCCGTGCGCGTGAACGAGTCGGTCGACGCCGCTCGTACCGGGCGGTCATGGTCGATCCATGACCGCCACTGCCTGCCTTCTTGTTTTCCAAACGTGCGATCCAGCCCTAACGTTTTCCCGCGCTCGTCCCGAGAACCTGTCTAGAAAAAGTGTGCAGCGGCGCGCCCTTCCGGGAATTGCTTGGGCCGGCACACGTTGTAACTGTCTGATCATAAGAGATTTATGCTCCGCGCTCTCGTTGCGGCGTCGGCGCTGCTGATCCTCTCGCGGGTTCAGCAGGGTCCCGTCACCCATCTGGCGGGCGACCGGCCGCGCGCGGGCGAGCCGCAGGCCGTCCCCCAGCAGCCGCCCCGGCCGGCCGCGCCGGGGGGCGGCCAGTTGCCGCCGCTTCCGGTCACGCAGATCGATCCCGGCGCCGCCGCCGCGACGCTGGACTCGCCGCGGCGGCTCACCCTCAGCTTTTCGGAGCCGCGGCCGATCGACGAGGTGCTCCGCCTGCTGACGTCCGGCACGCGCTTCAGCGTCGCGATCGACGCGGACGTCGCAGGCTCGTTCCGCGGCGAACTGAAAGATCTCACGCTGCGCGAGGCGCTCACGACGCTCCTGACGCCGCTCGGTCTCGACTTCGTCGTCCGCGGCACCGTCATTTCGGTCACGCGGCATCGCGTCGAGACGCGGCAGTTCGACATCAACGTCGTCGACGTGCAGCGCGGTCTGCAGCGATCGACGGGCGGCGGCGCGTCAGCGACGATCGCGTCGGTCGCGCCGGCCGAGGACGTGTTCGAGAGCATCGGCGCCGGAATGGCCTCGCTGCTGTCCGATGCGGGCCGTATGCACGTCGATCGGCGCGCCGGTCTCGCGGTCGTGACGGACTTCCCCGAACGGCTCGAGCGCGTGGCGCTCTATCTCGAGACGCTGCAGGTGCGCCGCTCGCGTGAGGTCCGCCTTCAGGCGCAGGTATTCGAAGTGACGCTGAAGGACGCGCCGTCAATTGACTGGCGCCTGGTGCGCGAGAAGCTCGGCGTGCCACACGCGTCCGAAGCCGGATTGGCCGCCGATCCCGTCGCGCTTCGCGACGCGTTGTCGGCGCAGGGGAGCATCCGTCCGCTCTGGGCGCCCGAGGTGACGACGCTGAACAACGAGCCTGCGCTGGTGCGCGTGTCGATTCCGGGCGAGTCGTCGCTGACGCTGACCGTCGTGCCGCAGATTTCGGCGGACGGCGTGATTCAACTGAGCGTGGCGCACACCTGGGAGGAGCACGCCGGCGATCGCAGCGAGGGCTTCATGAAGTCGACGCCGCTCTCGCGCGTCAGCGAAGGGGACACGATCGTGCGGGTGATCGACGGCAGCACGGTCGTGATATCGGGGTTGCTCCGATCCGTCCAGCTGCCGAAGCCCGCAGGCGGCGTGGCGGCGCTCTTCGGCGCGCAGCCGACGCAGCCGGGCCACGCGGAGCTGGTCGTGCTGCTGAAGCCGACGATCGTCACCCCGGGGAACCATGAGCCATGAGCCATTTGGAGACATGAGGGCGCCATGTACGAGGAATACTACGGGTTCACGGAAAAGCCATTCAGCCTGACACCCGATCCGAAGTACCTGTTCAAGAGCGCATCGCACGCCAGCGCGTTCGAGCTGCTCCAGTACGCGATCCGCCGCCGTGAAGGATTCATCGTGATCACGGGCGACATCGGCACGGGGAAGACGACGCTGTGCCGCGCGATTCTCGAGCAACTGGACAGAAAGACGTTCACGGCGCTCGTGCTGAACCCGTTTCTGTCCGAGGAGGATCTGCTGCGCCTGATCCTGCAGGACTTCGGGGTCGTGTCGCGCGAGGAGGTCAAGCGCGGCCGGCTCGCGGGAGTGTCGAAGCAGGAGCTGATCGAGACACTGAACGAGTTCCTGCTGTCGCTGCAGGCGCTGAACGCGCAGGCGGTGCTCATCATCGACGAGGCGCAGAACCTCCCGCGGCACGTCCTGGAGCAGATTCGGATTCTGTCGAACCTCGAGACCGCGAAGGAGAAGCTGCTGCAGATCGTCCTGGTCGGCCAGTCGAACCTCAAGGATCTGCTGCGGCAGCCGGACCTGCGGCAGCTCGATCAGCGCGTGTCAATCCGCTACGACTTGAGGCCGCTGTCTCCGGACGAGACGGCCGCGTACGTCCAGCATCGATTGTCGGTCGCCGGCGGCGGCGCGGGCGTCTCGTTCGCTCCAAAGGCGCTCGCGCGCGTGCATCGCTATACCGCGGGGATCCCGAGGCTGATCAATCTCCTCTGCGATCGGGCGCTGCTCTCGGGATTCTCGGCGCACACGAACAAGATCATCGCGGACTACGTCGACACGGCTGCCGCGTCGCTCGAGCTGGAGCGTCCGCGGCGGACGGTTCGCGGATGGCTGAGGCAGCGGCTCGCGGCGTTTGCCGCCGGCGTGACCGTGGCCGCGCTGGTCGGCGCGGGCGCCGCCACGATCTGGCATTACCGCGGCGACGCCGGCAGAATAGTAAAGGCGCTCTACCGCGCACCGGATCAGCTGGTTGCCGATCGTCAGTGAGCCGCGTTCATGACGCGTTGAGGCGCGGGGGTCCGCCCGCGACCGCGTCGGCATCGAGGCGGACCGCCCATGCGGACGCCGTGCTGACGGCACTCGGCTATCGCTCCGCGCGACCTCGCGTGCGGCCGGCGCCGCTCATCGCCGGAGTCGTCGTCATCAGCGGGGCGGCGCTGCTCGTCTGGTCGCTGCTGCCCGCCGCGCCGTCCGCGCCTCCGATGCGCCACGTGGCCGCGGTCCGAAGCCATCCGCCAGCCACGACCGCGCCGGCCACGAGCGCGCCTGTCACGAGCGCGCCTGCGCCAAAGCCGACCCCAAGTCCCCGGTCCGTGAACGTCGCCGCGAAGCCGGCGGATCCCGGTCCTCCTCCGCCTATCGCACCCGTGACGAAGCCGCTCGAGGCACATCCCACGACCACAACTGCGCCGGCCAAGCGCGGCGCCGACGCTCAGGCGCCGGCGCGCCAGGTCCGAAAGGAGAGCCCTCGGTCGCCGGATCCGAAACCCGCCGGACCTGACGATTTCCAGCTCGCGCTGTATTATCAGCGGTCGGGCGATTTCGAGCAGGCGCTGATGCACTACAAGGCCGTTCTGCAGCGCGACGAGATGAGTCTCGACGCGCACAACAACATCGGGAATCTGTACATGGGAAAGGGATTGTTCGCCGACGCCGAGCGCGAATTCCGTCGCGTGACGGCCATCGAGCCGTCCTACGTCGCGGCGCACATCAATCTGTCGGCGTCCCTGTACCAGCAGAAGCGCTACGACGAAGCGGCGGCGGAAGCACGCGCCGCGCTGCGGATCGATCCGCGCAGCGAAGACGCCTACGTGAATCTCGGCCTCGCGCAGGCGGCCGCCGGCCAGGCCGGCGATGCGAGAGGCAGCCTCACGCGGGCGCTCGAAATCGACAAGCACAACGCAGCCGCGCATTACAACCTGGCGCTGCAGTACGAGAAAACGGGGGAGACCGGGCTGGCCCTCGATCACTACCGGCAGTTCCTCCAATATGCGGGCCCGGAACAGGCGGCCTCGTTCGCGGACGTGCGGGCGCGCATGCAGGCCCTCGAAACGAAGGTTCGATGAGCGAAATCGACGCCCTTCTCAAGGAAGATCGCACCTTCCCGCCGTCCGACGCGTGGCGGCGCGCTGCCGTCGCGAACGATCCGAATGTGTACGCCCGGGCGTCGGCCGACCCGGAGGCGTTCTGGGCCGGCTTCGCCCGTGAGCTCGAGTGGATCGAGCCCTGGTCGCGCGTCCTCGAATGGACGCCGCCGTACGCGAAGTGGTTCGTCGGCGGGAAACTGAACGCGAGTGTCAACTGCCTCGACCGTCATATCCGCGGACCGCGCAGGAACAAGGCGGCCTTCGTCTGGGAAGGCGAGCCCGGCGATCGCCGCACGCTCACCTACTGGGATCTCTACCGTGAGGTGAACGCTTTCGCGAACGTGCTGCTGTCGCTTGGCGTGAAGCGCGGCGATCGCGTCGCGCTCTACATGCCCCTCGTTCCGGAGCTCGCGATTTCCATGCTCGCCTGCGCGCGGATCGGCGCGGTGCACAGCGTCGTGTTCGGCGGCTTCAGCGCCGAATCGCTCCGCGATCGGATCAACGACGCGCGGGCCGTCCTGCTGGTGACGGCCGACGGCGGGTATCGCCGCGGCCAGATCGTCCCGCTCAAGCAGATGGCGGACGAGGCGCTGCACGATACCCCCTCGATCCGCCACGTCGTCGTCGTGCAGCGCCAGCCGGGCGCGCCGATTCCCGTCCATCTCGTGGAAGGACGCGATCACTGGTACCACCGCCTGATGCAGGACGCGGCCGCCTACTGCGAGCCCGCAGCCATGGACGCCGAGGACATGCTCTACATCCTCTACACGTCGGGCACGACGGGGAAGCCCAAGGGCATCGTGCACACGACGGGCGGATACCTGACAGGCGTCTACGCGACCACGAAGTGGGTGTTCGATCTGAGGGAAGAGGACGTCTACTGGTGCACCGCCGATATCGGCTGGGTGACGGGACACAGCTACGTCGTGTACGGGCCGCTCGCCAATGGCGCGACCGTCGTCATGTACGAAGGCGCGCCGGACTGGCCCCAGAAGGATCGCTTCTGGTCGATGATCGAGCGGCACGGCGTGACGATCTTCTATACGGCGCCGACGGCCATCCGCGCGTTCATGCGATGGGGCGTCGAATGGCCCGCAAAGCGCGACCTCCGTTCGCTGCGGCTGCTCGGCTCGGTCGGAGAGCCGATCAATCCTGAAGCGTGGATCTGGTACTACCTGAACATCGGCCGCGAGCGCTGCCCGGTCGTCGACACGTGGTGGCAGACCGAAACCGGAATGATCATGATTACGCCGCTGCCGGGATTGACGGAGTTGAAGCCCGGCTCCGCGACGCATCCGTTCCCGGGCGTATTTGCCGAAGTGCGCGATCAGAAGGGGGAGCGCGTCGAGCGCGGCGGGGGGCTGCTCACCCTGACAAAACCCTGGCCGGCGATGCTGCGCGGCATCTACGGGGACCCCGATCGATTCGTCAAGCAGTACTGGAGCCAGTGGAAGGACGGATCCTATTTCACCGGCGACGGCGCCCGCGTCGACGGGGACGGCTGCTACTGGCTGCTCGGCCGCGTCGACGACGTGCTGAACGTCGCCGGGCATCGCCTGGGCACGATGGAAGTCGAGAGCGCCCTCGTCGATCACCCGCGCGTGGCGGAGGCGGCGGTCGTCGGCAAGCCGCACGAGATCAAGGGACAGGCGGTCGCCGCCTTCGTCACGCTCAAAGAAGGCAGCACGCCGTCCGACATGCTTGCCGCCGAGCTGAAAGACCACGTCGTGAAGAAGATCGGCGCGATCGCGAGGCCCGACCAGATTCTGTTCACCGCGGATCTCCCGAAGACGCGCTCGGGGAAGATCATGCGCCGGCTGCTGCGCGACATCGCCGAAGGCAAGACCCTCGGCGACACGACGACGCTTGCCGATCCGAACGTCGTCGCGAAGCTGAAGACGGAGTACGAGGAGAAAGAGGGTCCGTAGGGGTGGCGCGCGAGCCGCCTTTACCGCATGGTCTTGCGGTACGACTCAATCAGATCACGGTCGATATGATAGTGACGTCCGCGACGCGTCGCCTTGAGGGAGCCTTCGCGGATCAGGTCGACGACATCGCGGGACGTCCGGCCCAGCATCGTCGCGGCGCCGAAGATCGTGAGGGAGGTCGGCAGCAGCGCGACGCGCTCGATCCGGTTGCGACCGTTCAGCTTGGCGCGGAGGACCGCCGCGTCCGCCTCGGCCATCACATACGCCGCATCGATCTCCGATTGCACGAGATCCGTGCCGACCACCGCCGCGCTGAGGGTGACGATCCGGGTCGTGTTCGTCCTGTGATCCTGCAGCACGAGGCGATGCTGCACCGTCTCGCAGAAGCGCGTCGCCAGCAGCGCGGCCTGGTCGGGTGTGGTTTGAGGCAGCAGCACCGCGATGGCATCGTCGCCGTGCCGCGCCACCCAATCGTGCGTGCGGAAGAAACGCCGCGAGAAGATGCCCATGCGCTCGAGGAGGCGATCGCCGACGCCCCAGCCGTGCTCGGAATTGATCTTCGAGAGATCGTCGATGTCGAAGAGCAGCACCGCAAGCGCGTGATGATGGCGGATCGCGCGCTCGATTTCCTGCGCGAGCGCCAGGTCGAACACCGCCGACGCCATCAGTGTCGTCAGCGAGTCGCGCACGACGATGGCGGCGTCGCGGCCGGCGATCTGGTCGGCGTGCGCGCCGAGGATCTCGAGCGCCGCGCGGCGGATCGCGTGCGTGACGACGGCCCAGGGCTCGGATGTGGCGCCGAGCCGATCGTCGAGCGAGACTTCGTCGAGCAGGACGCGCCCGGCACGATCGACGGAGTCGAGGAGCTGTCGCGTCGACAGCGGAGGAGAATACCGGGCGAGGTCGCGCTTCGCGGCCGACTGCGTTTCGAGCGATCCGGCGTCGACGCCGGCGGCGAACAAGCGCACGAGCAGCTCGGCAAGGCCGCGCCGGGATTCCGGATCGAGTGCCTCGCCGAGATCGGCGAGCGCGACCGCCGCGTCGGCGGCGAGGGCGTCCTGCCGGCGGCGGATCAGCGCGCTCGTCCGGGCGCGGATGTCGCCGGCGGAGGGACCGGATTCCTTCATTCCGTCTCGAACATCTTAAATCATCCGGCCCCTGTCCAGAACGTGAGGCCCCTTCTCCGATGATCGGCACGCTGACGGCAATAGAGCTCGGCACGGACATCTGCGCGATCGCGCGGACCGCCGTCCGCCGCGGCCAGGTCAAGCTCTTCGCCGCCGACACGCTCGACCCGGCGTCGTTTCCCGGGGTGGAGGCGTTCGTCGCGGCGCTGCGCCAGGCGCGCCGCCGCAGGCATTTTCCCAGACGCTGCCATGCCATCGTCTGGGGGCTACCCGACGGTGCGCGCCGCAACGATCCGGCGGTGACGCCGATGCTGGCGCCGCTCGTGAGCGCGGGATTCAGGGTGGATCGCGTCGTCACGCCGTGCAACGCGCTCGCGGCACTCGGACGCGTGCGGACGCCGCGCGGAGACGGGGGCACGTGCTGGCTCGCGATCAACCGCGGCGGCGTCGCCATCGTGGTCCTCCGTCCGGGCCGGCTCCTATACGCGCATTCGTTCAT
This sequence comes from Vicinamibacterales bacterium, assembly GCA_035495955.1. Lineage (GTDB taxonomy): Bacteria > Acidobacteriota > Vicinamibacteria > Vicinamibacterales > 2-12-FULL-66-21 > JAICSD01. The sequence goes on from DATJFE010000022.1 coordinate 104,739, forward strand.
CTGGGATTCGAGCGTCGGCGCAACCGGCAGCCAGGCGCGTCTGCTGCAGCGCTACTCGCTCGTCTCCTTCCTCGCGCCCGAAGTCAGGCGCGCGATGGCGGCCGCCCGCGAGCAGGGCGCACCGGTCGAAGCCATCGTCACCTGCGGCAACCTGCCCGATCTCAGGTCGCTGACGATGCCGCTCATCGAAGAGCTGGACGTCGAAGTGGAGACGCTCGACTCGCTCGAGGGCCTCGACGTCAAGCCCAATGCGACCGATCGCCTGTCGGAAATCGCGCCGGCGATCCGGCTCGCGTGCGCGGGCGCGATCGCGCGCCATACGCGCCCGTTCGACCCCTCGAAAAAGCAGGCAATTGCGCGCCGGCGGATGCTGGTTGCCGCTGTCGCGGTTCTTTCGGGCGTCCTCGTGGTGGCGTATGCGTGGTACTTGAGAGCGAACCAGGCGCCGCGTACGACTCCCGTCGGCCATGGTGTGCAGGCAAAACCGATCGCAAAACCGCAGGCGGAAACAGCCTCGCGGAATCAGCCTGCAAAGACCCCCACGGCGATCCCTCCCACACGGCAGGAGCCGCCGCCCACAACCGCGCCGACCGCCTCAGGGGAGACGGTCAAACCGAAGCCTCGAGTCGCGAGCGCCCCCAGGATCACGGGTGAATCGAAGCCACCCGTGGTGAGCACACCCGCGCCGAAACCCGCCCCCGCGACTCGTCCGCCTCTGAAGGCTCCGCCGCACCCTGTCCAGTCCGCCACACCCGCGCCCGCGGCCGCCCTGCACGCCCCCCCCGTTCGCGCCGATAAACCCGACGCGGCAATCGTCAGACGGCCGAAGGCGGAGCCCCTCAGGGACCCGGTCCCCCGAGTGACCGCGATCCTCGTGTCGAGCGATCGAAGGCTGGCGACGATCGACGACGGGCACATCATCTCGATCGGCGATGTGCTGGGACGGCGAGTAGTTACGGCGATCGACGAGCATGCGGTCGTGCTCCGGGAGCCGTCGGGCGTGCAGATTCGGGTGGGACTGGGCGGAAGAGTGCTGGGCATCGACCGGTAAAGTTGCGGGCGCAGGGGATTTGACCTAAGATCACTGCCCCGCCGCTGCGCCGGAGCCGAGGAGCGGGTGCGCAAGAAAATCGGTGAATGTCTGATTCAGGCCGGACTGATCTCGGAGGACGATCTCCAGGTCGCTCTGGCCGAGCACAAAAAGACCGGCGAGCGTGTCGGCGCTGTCCTCGTACGTCTCAATCTCGCCACTGAAAAACAGATTACCAAGGCACTCGCCTATCAGCTTGGATTCCCGTACGTCAGCCTGACCGACGACCCGCCGGACCCCGGCGCCATCGTGTTGATTGCGAAGGACGTCGCCGTCAAGCGCGTCTGCGTCGCGGTCAAGCTCGAAAAGAACCTTCTGACCGTCGCGATGTCCGATCCGCTTCTGTTCAGCCTGGTGCAGGATCTCGAGTTCCAGACCGGCTATCGGATCAAGCAGGTCGTCGCGACGCGCACCGACATCCTCTCCGCGATCGAGACGGGATACCCCGACAAGGCGCTCGCCAAGTACACGGGCGTCACCGGGGGACTTGCGGTCCCGGCAAGCGCGCCGAAGGCCGCCGGCGCCGACGCCGGCGGGTCCGCCCTTGTCGCACGCCCCGATGCCGACGTGTTCGAGGCCCCGGCGGCACCCGGCGTGTCCACCCGGGAAGGCTCCGATTCGGCGCCGATCATCGACCTGGTCGATCTCGTGGTGAACAGCGCAATCACGAGCCGCGCGAGCGACGTCCACATCGAGCCGGCCGAAAAGGGCGTTCTCGTCCGCCACCGTCTCGACGGCATCCTGAAAGAGGTGATGGACCTGCCCAAGTGGGTCCACGAAGGACTCGTGGCCCGCATGAAGATCATGGCGGGCATGGACATCGCCGAGAAGCGGCTGCCGCAGGACGGGCGCCTGCGCATCAAGACGGAAGACGGCAAGGACGTGGACTTCCGCGTCTCGACGCTGCGTACGCTCTACGGGGAAAAGATCGTGCTGCGCGTGCTCGATCACCGCAAGGGCGCGCCGCCGCTGGAGGAGCTCGGACTGTCCGCCGCGTCGATGGAGGAGCTGCGCTACTTCCTGCGCCACCAGCACGGCATGATTCTCGTCGTCGGCCCGACGGGCAGCGGCAAATCGACGACGCTGAGCTCCGCGATCACGTCGGTGAAATCCGGACGCACGAACATCATCACGATCGAGGATCCCATCGAGTACCAGATCCCCGGCGTCAATCAGACGCAGGTCAACGAAAAGGCGAAGCTGACGTTCGCGAGCGCGCTGCGCGCGATCCTCAGACAGGATCCGGACGTGATCCTCGTCGGCGAGATCCGCGATCAGGAGACGGCAAAGATCGCCACGCAGGCGGCGCAGACCGGCCACCTCGTCCTCTCGACGCTGCACACCGACGACGCGCCGTCGACGGTGACGCGGCTGATGGACATGAACCTCGAGCCGTACGTCATTGCCTCGGCGCTGGTCGGCGTCGTGGCGCAGCGGCTGGTGCGGCGCCTGTGCCTCTCATGCCGGCGCCAATTCACGCCCGAGGCGGACACGCTGCGGTCGCTGAACATGAGCGAAGCCGACGCCGCGCACTTCGTGTTCTACCGCGCCGTCGGCTGCGCGGAGTGCAACCACACCGGCTATCGCGGCCGGATGGGCATCTACGAAGTCATGCGCGTCACCGACAAGGTCCGCCGTCTGATCGCCCAGAAAGGCGGCGAAGACATGATCCGCGACGCGGCCATCGGAGCGGGCATGATTACGCTCGGCGAGGACGCGCTGCTGAAGGTGAAGTCGGGGGCCACCAGCGTCGAGGAGCTCTTCCGCGTCGTGACCGAAGTCAAGGAGGTGCGCACCCTGTGCCCCGGCTGCCAGGGCGCCGTGGCGATGGACTTCATGGCGTGCCCACATTGCGGCCATCGGCTGAACGCCGGCTGCCCGAAGTGCGGCCGATCCCTTCAGCCGGGATGGCAGTTCTGCCCGTACTGTTCGACGAACACCACGGTCAAGCCGTCGAAGCGCCAGTTGCGCGAGCGCCGCACGCCGGAGCTGCCGCCCGGCAACGTTGCGGAATTCAAGAACCAGAATCGTTGAGGAACTATTACGACCTGCTGTCGGTGACGCCGGACGCGCCCCCCGACGAGATCAAGAAGGCATTCCGGCGCGAGATCGCGCGGTACCATCCGGACAAAGTCCAGCATCTCGGGAAGGAGTTCCAGGAGATGGCGGCCGGAATTGCCGCCGACCTGACCGAGGCGCAACGGATTCTCATGGACCCGGCGCTGCGGACCAAGTACGACCAGGAACTGCAAAGCTGGTCCGCGCGGACGCCTGCGGCGTCGAGGCCGGTCGACGCGCCTCCGGCGGCGGCGCCGGTCGAACGCCCGTACGATGCGCCGCCGTCATCGGGACCCGGGAGATCCGGCGAAGAGCCAGCGGCGCCCCCGCCGCCCCGGCCGACGGCCGGCATCGATTTCGTCAAGCGCGCGACGTTGTCCAAGCTGCGGGAGGCGATCGGCGACACGCTCGGCGACTCGGAGCCGCTCACCGTCAGGGATTTCGATCTGGCCCTGGTCACGAAGCCGAAGCGAGTCCTGTTCAAGAAGGGCGAGGAGCCGGTCTGCCTCCTGATGAAGTTCGTGAGTCTCGTCGATCCGCAGGCGATTGCCAACGTGTGGCCGGTCGCGCTCCGTGTGAAGCCGCCGGGGACAACCAGTTGCGCCGTGCTCCTGATGGGCCCCGGAATGGCGCCGGCCCGCGACCTCGCGGGCGCGGTGACCGAGCAGCGCCGCAGGTCCCGCGGCGCCGGACCGGTCCTGGTGCCCGTGGATGTGAGAGACTGGGAGGCGCTTTTTCCACCGGAAACGCCGGCCGCCGTCCGATCCCTGATCGAGCGTCTCAAGATCGACAAACGCTGACGGGAACCGGCGGGGCGCGCAGCCGTAGAGAGATCTGTCATGGGATTGATCACCACCAACGACCTCTGGAAGACCTACGTCATGGGCTCCGAGGAGATCCATGCGCTCCGCGGCGTCTCGATCAACATCGAGAAGGGTGAATACGTTGCGATCATGGGGCCATCCGGCTCCGGCAAGTCGACGCTGATGAACCTGATCGGCTGCCTCGATACCCCCACGAAGGGCAGCTACACGCTGAACGGCAAGGACGTCGGCTCGATGAACGACGACGAGCTGGCGCGGATCCGGAACGAGGAGATCGGCTTCGTGTTCCAGACCTTCAACCTGCTGCCGCGCGCGACCGCGCTGCACAACGTGGAGCTGCCGCTGGTCTACGCCGGCGTCTCCGGGAAGGACCGCCAGGATCGCGCGAAGCTGGCCCTGGAGAAGGTCGAGCTCACCTCGCGGGCGTCGCACCGCCCGAACGAGCTTTCCGGCGGGCAGCGACAGCGCGTCGCGATCGCCCGCGCGCTCGTCAACAATCCGTCGATCCTGCTGGCGGACGAGCCGACCGGCAACCTGGATTCGAAGACCGGCGAAGAGATCATGGCGGTCTTCGCGCGTCTTCACCAGGCGGGGAACACGATCATTCTCGTCACGCACGAGGCCGACATCGCCGCGCACGCGCACCGCGTGATTTCGATCCGGGACGGGCAGGTCGAGAAGGACGTGCGTCAGGCGGCTTGATCGCCTTGGGCAGTTGGGCATTGAGAGTTGGGATTTGGGATGCCGCGCTCGGCGCTAGAGTCGGCGCAGCACAGCGGACGGTTCGAGCCGCACGATGCGGAAGGTCGCGAGTGCGACAGCCGTCGCTGCCACCAGAGAGCTGAAGAGAAGCGCGCCCGTCCAGAGCGCAGGCATCTGTGCTGACAGCGTCGTGAGTTGAACGAACAGCATGCGCGTCAAGCCGGCCGCGAACAGCGTGCCGGAGAGCATGGCGGACACGATCAGCTTTGACTCGCGCGCGAGGACCATGCGGAGCACGGCGCGCGGTGTGGCGCCGATCGCCATCCTGATGCCGAATTCCCTCGTACGCTGAGCGACGGACTGGCTGATGACCGCGAACACGCCGCTTCCGGCGAGCAGGAGCGACAAGAGCGCGAAGCCCCCGAGAATGCGGAAGATGAACGTGGCGCCTGCGTAATTCGTCCCTCCACGGCCGTTGTGCTGCCAGTCTTCGCTGACGATGACAGGACGCGGCGGCCGCGCGGCCAGCGGTGTCCGCGCCACGTCGGCCATCGCCTTGAGCAGCGCGTGGGGATCGCCGGCCGTGCGCGCGACGATCGTCGCGTCCATCGCCGAGGGCTTGAGCGGCAGGTAGATATCGCCCGGCACGAGTCCCGCTCGCGCGACGCCGCCGTAGTCGACCGCGTCCGCCGTGACGCCGATTACGACGACGGTGGACGTAGCGTGATCGGTGATGCGGAGACGCTGCCCGACGACGTTCGCGTCGGGCGCAAGCTGCCGCGCCGCCGTTTCGCTGAGGACGGCGACGCCAGTCGCACCCACAACCTCAGTCCGATCGAAGGCGCGGCCCCGCAGGATCGGCAGCCCGACGGCCTCGAAGAACCCTTCGCCGACCGGCATGGTCGAGAGCCGCACCGAACGTCCATCATCGGTCCGGGCGAGGACGGGCAGGCCGCCACCAAGCCCGGTCGCCGACGAGCTGACTCGAATGACTCCGGGAATCGCCGCAAGGCGTGGAACGATGGTCGGGAGCGCGCTGCCGGGCACACGCATCCCAACGATGCGATCGGCAGGCAACGTCAGGCGCATGCCGCGCACCTCGCGGAGCAGCGTAAACGCCATCGCCGTCCAGACGATCAGTCCGACCGACGTCGCGATTTCCGCGAAGACGATGAGATCGCGTGCGCCGTAGCCGGCGATGTGCACGCGATGCCGGGCCGGCACTCCGTTCAGTGAAGCGGCGACGTCGCGCGTCGAAAGCCGGATCGCGGGCACGGTTCCGAAGAGCAGACACGCGACGGCGCTCGAGGCCACGGCAGTCGGCAGCAGCGATCCGTCGACGAGCGTGCGCCCGCCCATGCCTGGCAGGGTCGCTAGCGCCGAGGCCAACGTGCGCAGCAGCCCAAACGCCAGCGCGGCGCCGATCGCTCCGCTCGCGATCCCGAGGGCCGCGTTCTCCAGAAGGAGGAGGCGCACGATCCGCGCGCGCGTTGCCCCGAGTGCGCGCCGAACGCTGAGCTCCTGGTCGCGCGCGATCCCCCGCGCCATCAGGAGGCAGGCGACGTTCACGCACGCGATGAGCAGGATGAGCAGCGCGGGTCCGAGCGTGAACGCGTACGCACTCATGGCGCGCCGGTTCGTGTCATCGGTGATCGGGATGGCGCGCCAAATCCACGGGCCGGGCTTTTTCGAGAGCGACGTCAGTTCGGCGGCGGCCGTCTGCCACGTCGCGTCGGGACGCAGCCGCGCGAAGACGCTGACGATGGACGGCACCCTCGTTGACGCATGGCCCAGTGGAATCCATACGTCCGCGCCGATGCCGACGAAACCGTACGCGAACTCCGAGGGCATGACGCCGACGACGGTGCGATCGATGCCGTCGACGCGCACGGAGGCGTTCGCCATTCGGCCGTCCGGGAACTGCTTCCGCCAGAACGCCTCGCCGACCATGACAACAGGCGCCGAGCCGTCGATGTCGGCGGCGGTGAAAAGACGGCCGTACACCGGCTTCACGTCCATCGCTCGAAAGAACGCGGGCGAGGCGTAGCCGGCCGTCACCACGCGATCGTCCGGGACCGTGCCGATGGTCGCGTCTTCCGCGGCGTAGGCCCCGATCGCCGAGAACGAGGTCGCCTTCGACAGCGATGCGTCGAATTCGTTGAGCGCCACCGGCGACCGTTCGACGCCGAGCGACGGACTCGACGCGTAGATGCGTGCGAGCCGGCCAATGTCCGGAACGCCGGGCAGGTCCGCAAGTATCACCCGCACGAGTGCGTACAGGGCCGTCGTCGCACCGATGCCGAGCGCGAGCGTCAGCGTCGCGGCGATCGCGCCGCTACGCCAGCGGAGAAGCGTGCGTGCCGCGAAACGGAACTCGGCGAACATATTCGTCAGTACCAGCGGGTTATCCGTCGGGTGAAAGGGGCAGTTAGCAGTATTTGTGCCGGTGGAGAAAAGGGGGTTCCAACTCCCAGGGTGCCAATTCCCAACTCCCATGGTGCCGGATTTCCGACAGCGGTCCGATTCGAGCAGCTTGGGGGTGGAGTTGGAAGTCGGGCGTTGTCAGATCGCCGCCTGATGTCCATCGGCGATGTCTCTGAGAGGTGCGCCGCGATCGAAAGACGTCGGATCGAGCACGATCCGCTGGCGCGGCGCATCCGGATCGGGCGCCGGAATGGCGGAGAGCAAGGCCTTCGTGTACGGATGCTGCGGCGACGCGAACAGCTTCGGCGTCTCCCCGATTTCCACGATCCGGCCGAGATGCATGACCGCCACGCGGCTGCAGATATGTTCCACCAGCCGCAGATCGTGCGCGATCAGCAGATACGTCAGCGTCAGACGCTGTTGCAGATCCATCAGGAGGTTGACGACCTGCGCCTGCACCGATACGTCGAGCGCCGACACCGGCTCGTCGGCGATCACGAGCGAGGGATTGAGCGCCAGCGCGCGCGCCAGGCCGATGCGCTGACGCTGCCCGCCGCTGAACTCGTGCGGATACCGCGCCAGATGCCCGGGATCGAGGCCGACGAGCGCGAACAGCTCGCGTACCCGCTCGCGCCGCTCCGCTTTCGATCCCAGCCGGTGAACGATCAGCGGCTCTTCGACGATGTCGGAGACGCGCATCCGCGGATTCAGGGATGAATACGGATCCTGGAAGACGATCTGCATCTGCCGGCGCGTCTGGCGCAGATCGCCGCGAGACAGGCCCAGCACATCGCGGCCGCCGAAGGTCACGTGTCCTGACGTCGGCTCGGTGAGGCGAAGAATGCACCGCCCGGTCGTCGTCTTTCCGCTGCCGGACTCGCCGACCAGACCGAACGTCTCGCCGCGCTCGATCTCGAAGCTCACGTCGTCCACCGCGCGCACAGACGGCCCTTTGCCGAAGAGCCCCTTGCGCCGTGCGAACTCCTTCACCAGATGACGGACTTCGAGGAGGGCCATCAGCGTGTCTCTTCGGATCGCTTTTCGGGCTCGATCGCGGCGGAGTCGAGATAGCAGCGAGTCGTGTGAAGGTCCGCGATCACCGTCAGCCCCGGCACTGCTTTGTCGCACGGCTCGAATCGATTCGGGCACCTCGGCGCAAAGGCGCACCCCGCCGGGAGATGGCCGAGCGGCGGGACCGTCCCGGGAATGGCGTGCAGCTTCGATCCCGGCGCGCCGCCCGGGATCGAGGCGAGCAGGCCGCGCGTGTAAGGATGACGAGGATCGCCGAACAGCATCCGCACGGGCGCTTCCTCCACGATGCGCCCCGCGTACATGACGGCTACGCGGTCGGCCATCTCGGCGACGACGCCGAGGTCGTGGGTGATCAGCAGCAGGCCCAGGCCAAACCGCCGCTTGAGGTCGCGCAGCAGGTCGAGGATCTGCGCCTGGATCGTGACGTCGAGCGCGGTCGTCGGTTCGTCGGCGATCACGAGCGACGGATTGCACGCCAGCGCGAGCGCGATGAGGGCCCGTTGCCGCAGCCCGCCCGAGAGTTGATGGGGATAATCGCGCACGCGACGCGACGGATCGGGGATGCTCACGGCGTCGAGCAGCTCGATCGCGCGATCACGCGCCGCGCGGCCGCGCGCGAGACCGTGCACGGTCAGCGTCTCCTGGATCTGGCTGCCGATGGTGAAGACCGGATTGAGCGCCGTCATGGGCTCCTGGAAGACGAGCGCGATTCCGGCGCCCCGCACCTGCTGGATGGCGCGCTCGTCGAGCGTCAGCAGATCGCGTCCCTTGAACACGACGCGGCCGCCCGCGATGCGCCCGGGCGGCTGCACCAGTCGCAGGATCGACAGCGCCGTCACGGACTTGCCGCTGCCGGACTCCCCGACCAGACAGAGCGTCTCTCCCGCGTCGACGTGGAAGCTGACGTCCGAAACTGCCGCCGCTTGCCCGCCAGGAAGGTCGAACACGGTGGACAGGTGTTCGATCGCGAGGAGG
>DATJFE010000023.1:0-100581 GCA_035495955.1 Vicinamibacterales bacterium
CGAGACGGTCGGGACGGTCACGATCACCGACACGAATAGCGGCGGCCTCGCCACGGCCGCGGTGAGTGGCAGCTATCCGCTGACGCCGAGCGCGGCGATGGGTGGAAGCTTCGCCCCAAGCAAATACGACGTTCATTACCACGCCGGGATCCTCACGGTGAATGCGGCGCCACTGGATATCACGGCCAGCAACGACAGCAAGACGTAGGGGGAGGTGAAGACGTACGGCGCGGGGTCGTCGGCGTTAACCACCGGCGCGGGCCAGTTGAAGAACGGCGAGACGGTCGGGACGGTGACGATCACCGACACGAATAGCGGCGGCCTCGCCACGGCCGCGGTGGGTGGCAGCTATCCGCTGACGCCGAGCGCGGCGATGGGTGGAAGCTTCGCCCCAAGCAATTACGACGTTCATTACCACGCCGGGATCCTCACGGTGAATGCGGCGCCACTGGATATCACGGCCAGCAACGACAGCAAGACGTATGGGGAGGTGAAGACGTACGGCGCGGGGTCGTCGGCGTTTTCCACCGGCGCGGGCCAGTTGAAGAACGGCGAGACGGTCGGGACGGTCACGATCACCGACACCAATAGCGGCGGCCTCGCCACGGCCGCGGTGGGTGGCAGCTATCCGCTGACGCCGAGCGCGCCGACGGGCGGGAGCTTCGTCGCGACCAACTACGACGTCCATTACCACGCCGGGATCCTCACCGTGAACGCGGCGCCATTGGATATCACGGCCAGCAATGACAGCAAAACCTACGGCGAGGTGAAGACGTACGGCGCGGGGTCGTCAGCGTTCACGACCGGCGCGGGCCAGTTGAAGAACGGGGATACGGTCGGGACGGTCACGATCACCGACACCAATAACGGTGGTGCGGCGCCCGCGGCCGCCGGTGGCAGCTATCCGCTGACGCCGAGCGCGGCGACCGGTGGGAGCTTCGTCGCGACCCACTACGACACTCATTACCACGCGGGCGCGCTGACCGTGAATGCGGCGCTGCTCACGTATGTTGCGGATCACAAAAGCCGCCCGTTTGGCGTCGCCAACCCACCGCTCACCGGAATCGTGACCGGCTTCGTCAACGGCGAGACCCCGTCGGTGCTCGGCGGATCGCTGACCTTCACGACGGCGGCGACGCCGGCGAGCGCGGTGGGGAGCTATGCGATCAACGGCTCAGGGCTGACGTCGGGCAACTATGCGTTTGTGCAGGCGCCGGGAAACAGCACCGCGCTGACGATTGCTGCGTGGAGCCTCGCGGGCTTCTATCAGCCGGTTACGATGTCGGCGCCGGGCGGGGCGGTTGTGTTCAACATGATCAAAGGCGGCCAGACCGTGCCGCTGAAATTCAACATCTATGAATCGGCGGGAGGGCCGGCGATCACGAGCGTGTTGGCAGCCTCCTTTGCCCTCGATGCGGTGTCGTGCGGAACCGCCGCGCTGCTGACTGACGTGGATCCAACGTTCTCCACCACCGGCGGCACAAGCCTGCGGTACGACAATGGCCAGTTCATCCAGAACTGGCAGACGCCGAGCCAGCCGGGGCTGTGCCTCAAGGTAACCATGACCGCACAGGACGGCTCCACGCTGGCCGCTTACTTTAAGACGAAGTAGTAGACGGCCCTGGCCAGAGTTTTGCTGTTTGTTCGCCGCATGAGGAATCAGCAGCAGACGACGCAGGGAAATCCGGCTCTGCAGAAAGACCCGGACGAGTGGAAGACCGGTGACGAACCAATGACGCCCGCGCAGCGGTCGTACCTCGAGACGCTGGCGCAGGACACGGGCGAGGAGGTGGCCGACACGCTGACGAAAGCCGAAGCCTCGAAGCGAATCGATGAGCTGAGGCAGCGATCGCCGCGAGTAGCGGGCGGCGAGTCGTAGCGGCCGCCCGCCTCGAGTGCCGTCGGCGTGCCGGAGGCGGATCTAGAACCGCTGATCGTCCGCCGACGGACCGTAAATCGCCGGCACCGGAACGTCGTTCAGCCGGAGATAGACGGTAAGCTGTCCGCGGTGATGCGAGAGGTGCATCAACGCATCGCGCATCATCACGTGCCGCGGCGCCTCGGCAACGACGCTGCCGCGCGCTTTCAGGCGCCAGGGCTTCATCAAGTGCTCGTCGGTCGTGCCCTCCATCGCCGCGCGCGCGCCGGCGAATCCCTCGTCCACCGCTTTCAGCAACTCCTGCCGGGTCTTGAGCTGACGGGAGAACTGAGATCCTCCGCTGGGGGTCTGCGGCGCGACGTCGAACTCGTCTTTCTCGTTCATCATCGTCAGCCACGAGGGCATCATGGCGACCAGGCCGGCAAGCCGGCCGAGCGGCATCGACTTGGGGTGCGGCTTCCAGTCGTCCTTTCCTTCAGGGACTGCCTCCAGCGCGCGGCGTGTCAGGCGGCTCTCGCGGTCCAGATCCGCCACGAATAGTTCAGTCAGCTTCACAGGTCCTCCTTCGCCTCGTCGACGAACAGCGGTCATCTTGTTCATTGCCCGGGCCCATTGCAAGGTCAGGCGTCTCCGGTGTCCCCGCGCGAGGACGATACGGTATGGTAGCGACGGAGGGACTCATGACTCGAGCCGTCTCACTTACCCTCGTCCTGCTGGCCGCCCTGGTGCAGCCGCCGACGGTACCCGAAATCTCCTTCGACGGCGACGTCGATTTCCTCAAGCTGCCGACCAACGTCTATTTCGGCGAGGTCGCCGGCGTCGCGGTCAACTCGCAGCGCCACGTCTTCGTCTTCTCCCGCGGCGGGACGGTCGGCCCGGCGTTCGGCGCCGCCGCCGCCCAGCTCTTCGAATTCGATCGCAACGGCGCCTTCGTCCGCGAGATCGGCAAGGGCGTCTACGCGATGGCGTATGCGCACGCCGTCCGGATCGATCGCGACGACAACATCTGGATCGTCGACAAAGGATCCGACATGGTGGTGAAATTCACTCCCGCCGGACGCGTCGCCATGGTCTTCGGCCGGAAGAAGGAAGCGTCTGACGACACGGCCGTGCCGTGGACGCGGGTCACGCCGCCGCGCGCCCATGTGGACGGCCAATTCCGCCAGCCGACCGACGTGACCTGGGACGCGCAGGGCGACATCTTCATCAGCGACGGCTACATCAACTCGCGCGTCGCGAAGTACGACAGGAACGGCGACTGGCTGAAGTCGTGGGGGCAGAAGGGCACCAAGGATGGGGAGTTCGACACGCCGCACAGCATTGCGGCCGATGCGCGCGGGAACGTCTACGTCGCGGATCGCGGCAACCGGCGAATCCAGGTCTTCAATCCCGATGGAACCTTCGTGCGGTCGATCAGCGTCGCCAACGTACCGGTGCCGCCGGACGCCAAGCCCGCCATCGGCAATCCCCCGGCTCCGGACGCGACGGGAAGTCAGGCCCCAGGAGCGCCATGGGCCGTGTGCATCACGCCGGGGCCGAATCAGGTTCTCTTCATGTCGGACGCGTATCCCGGGCGCATCTACAAACTCTCGCTTGACGGCAAGGTGCTCGGCATTCTCGGCAGGTCCGGCAAACAGCCGCGCCAGTTCGGCTGGATTCATGAAATCGCGTGTCCGTCGGAAAACGAACTCTACGTCGCGGAACTGTTGAACTGGCGCGTGCAGAAACTGACGCTCCATCCGAAGTAACCTCTTCGCGCGTACATGATTCCGCCACGCGCTTACCGCGCGCTCACCCTTGTCGTGCTGTTCGTGATCTACGTTGCGGCCGGAAAACTCGGGCTGTCGCTCGCCTTCGTCAACCAGAGCGCGACGGCGATCTGGCCGCCGACGGGGATTGCGCTGGCCGCGTTTCTGCTCGGCGGCAACTGGGTCTGGCCGGCGGTCTTTGCCGGCGCGTTCGTGGTGAACGCCACCACGGCACCCGCGATCGCTCCGGCGTTCCTCATCGCGATCGGCAACACGCTCGAAAGCGCCGCGGGCGCGTGGCTCGTGCGGCGGGCGGCAGGCGGGCTCCGCGCGTTCGAGACGGCCCCGCTGCTGTTGCGCTACACCGCGTGCGCGACGTGCGCCGCCGCCATCGCCTCCACGATCGGCGTGGCAGCGCTGCTCTGGAGCGGACTGGGGCGCTCCTCAGATGCGGCTTCGATCTGGGTGACGTGGTGGCTTGGCGATCTGTCCGGTGCGCTCCTCGTGACGCCGGCCATCGTCTGCTGGGCGCGGGCACGCAGTCTGCCGCGATCCTGGGCGCACCTGCTCGAGGCGACGGGAATGGGGATCGTTCTGGTCGCGAGCTGCTACATCGTCTTCGGGCCGACTGCGGCGGGCGAGCGCCATTACCCGATGATGTTCTTCGTGCTCGCCGTGCTCGTCTGGGTGTCGCTCCGGTTCGGACGGCGGGAAGTTACCGTCGCGCTGCTGCTGACGTCGACGCTCTCGACGGCCGGCACGATCCGCGGCTACGGCCCGTTCGGCGCCTGGACGCCCGCCGAATCGCTGCTGCTGCTCCAGGCCTACCTCAGCGTCACCGCCATCGTCGTCCTCGCCCTCGTCGCGGAATTCACGCGCCGCCGCAGCATCGAGGACGAAATGCGGGTCCTGAACGAGGAGCTGGCCGGGAGCGTTCGCGTCAAGGATGAATTCCTCGCGACGCTCTCGCACGAGCTGCGGACGCCGATCAACACCGTGCTCGGGTGGTCGCAGATGCTCCGTGACGATACGCTCTCGGGGCCGCTCCGCTCAAAGGCGATCGAGGCCATCCACCGGAACGTGACGATTCAGGCGCAGCTCGTTTCCGACATCCTCGACGTTTCGCGCATGCGCAGCGGCACGCTCCGAATCGAGCGCAGTCCCGTGCGTCTCGCCACGATCGTCGAAGACGCGCTCGACGTCATCCGTCCGATGATTTCGGCGAAGAACCTCGCGTTGTCGATCTCGGTTCCCACCGACATCGTGCTGGAGGGCGACGGACAGCGGCTGCAGCAGATCCTCTGGAACCTGCTCGCGAACGCCGCGAAGTTCACGCCGAACGAGGGCACGGTGGGGCTGACGGCGACGTTCGGCGATCGCGACGTGGAAATCGTCGTCTCGGACAGCGGCCCGGGGATCGATCCCGCATTCCTGCCCTATGTGTTCGAGCCGTTCCGGCAGGCCGATCAGGGGACGACGAGGGAGTACGGCGGGCTTGGACTGGGCCTGGCGATCACCCGCGAGCTCGTCCGGCTGCACGGCGGATCGATCGTCGCCGGCAACCACGAACGCGGCGGCGCGATCTTCGTCGTCAGACTGCCGGTCGGAGCCTGACTCTCTTGCGAAGCGTCATCGAAGATGTTTCTGAAAGAAATCGATCGTCCTCGTCCAGGCCAGCTTCGCGGCTTCGGCGTCGTAGCGCGGCGTGGTGTCGTTGTTGAAGCCATGTTGCGTGCCGGGATACGTGAACATCTCGTAGCTCACGTGGTTTGCCTTCAGAGCGGCTTCGAAGGCCGGGCTGCGCGTGGTGATCTGATCGTTCTCGGCGTAATGAATCAGCATCGCGGCCTTGATCTTCGCCGTGTCTTCCGCCGACGGCTGGTTACCGTAGAAGGGCACGGCGGCCGCGAGGTCCGGCAGCTTTGTCGCCAGCATGTTCACGATGCCGCCGCCGTAGCAGAAGCCGACGGCGCCGATCTTTCCGGTACAGTCAGGACGCGCTTTGAGCCAGTTCGCGGCGGCGATGAAGTCCTCACGTGTCTTCGCCTGATCGAGCTGTGGAAACAGCGTGCGCGCCTTGTCCTCGTCGCCCGGGTAGCCGCCGAGCGGCGCGAGCGCGTCGGGCGCAAACGCCAAGAAGTTCTCGAGCGCGACCCTGCGCGCGATGTCTTCGATGTGCGGATTCAAGCCGCGGTTTTCGTGGACGACGAGGACGCCGGGCAGCGTGCCGGACGCCTTCGCGGGACGCACGAGATAGCCGCTGGTCTTGGCGTTGCCGTTCGGCGATGGGTACGAAACCCGCTCGATCTTCAGACGGGCGTCGTCCGGCTTGACCTGCTGCGCCTCAGCGAACGTCGGACTGAGTTGATCGAGCAGCATCGCTGCGGTCATGCCGCCGACGGCGAACTTCGCGGCGCGGTCGAGGAATCCCCGCCGGTCGATGCCGCCATGCACGTACTGATCGAACAGATCGAGCAGTTCCCGATCGAAATCACGCGAGGTCTTTCGTTCCATGTGCGCTATCTTACTCCGCTGCAAATTGCCGAGCTTCACGCCGTTGCTTGGCTTACCATGACCGTGCGTGTCCACGGACTTCGATGCGTTCATCGAGTGGCTCGACGCCGGCGCGGCATCGGACGGCCGGTCGTACACCGAGATGCACGCGCGGCTCGTGTCGTACTTCGCACGAAAAGAGTGCGCGACGCCGCAGGAGCTTGCCGATGAGACACTGGCGCGCGTCGCCCGGCGGCTGCGCGAGGAAGGCGCGATCACCGGCGTCGCCCCTGCCCAGTACTGCTACATCGTCGCGCGATTCGTGCTGCTGGAGTATCTGCGCAGCCCCGAACACAAAGGCGGCGAGCTGCGCGACGTGCGCGATCGCGAAACGACGACGGACCCGGAGCGGGAGCGGCGGCTGACCTGCCTGGACGACTGCCTCGGTCGCCTCGAGGCGGACGATCGGGAGCTCATCCTGGCCTATTACTCCGGCGACGGGGCGGGGCGGATCGCCGTCCGGCGTGATCTGGCCGCGAAATATGGCCTCAGCCCGAACGCCCTCATGCTGCGCGCATCCAGGCTGCGGGACCGGCTGCGGACGTGCGTCGCCGCCTGTCGGAAGGAGCGATGACATGGATCTTACGTTTCTGTCTTATCGAGGATGAGATGCCGACGCAGGCTCCTCCCAGCGACGCCACGCTCGTCCGGTATCTGCTCGGAACGCTTCCTCACGAAGACGAAGAACGCTTCGACGAACTGAGCGTCGTCGATCCCCGGTTCGCGGAGCGCCTCCGCGCGATCGAGCACGATCTCGCCGACGCGTACGCGCGCGGCGAATTGTCTCAACCGGATCGGCAGCGCTGGGAGCGCCGGTTTCTGTCGTCGCCACAGGGACGAGACGACTTGCGGCTGGCGGAGGCGCTCGCGGCCCGCGAACGCCGCGGGCCAGTCCGGCGACCGTCATTACCGTGGACGTGGGGACTCGCGGCTGCCGCCAGTCTGGCCGCGATTGCCACCGTTACCAGCTATCTGATCGTTCAGCGCCGCGCGATGCCGCCGGCGCCCTCGTCCGCAACCGTTGCCCCGGAAAGGCGACCCGACATCCAGCGGACGGCCCCTGAGAAGCCCAACGCGCCGTCGGCGGAGCCGCGGTTCGTCGCGCTAGCGCTAGCGCCCGCGCTGCGGAGCCTCGCCGAGCCGCCCAGGCTGGTCATTCCCGCCGGAACGACGGAAGTCCGGCTGACGCTGCGTCTCGAGCCGAACGAGTATTCGCGCTACGACGTCTCGATCGGCGACGTCGCGTCCCATGAGGACATCTGGATGGTCGCCGGCATCGACGCGCTCCGCACGCCGAATGGCAAGGTCCTGAACGCCGTCGTCCCTGCGACCGCTCTTCGAAGCGGCCGCTATCTCGTCACGGTGCGCGCGGGGCGCCAGAGGGAAATCATCGAGTCGTACCCCCTGTCGATCGTGCTACAGTAGCGCTCCCCAGCGCGCGGGCAACTCGGGAGATGCCATGACCCGAAGCGCAGCAGTCTTCGCGGCGGCCGTGCTCCTTTCAGCTGCGCCGCTGCAGTCGCGTCCAGAGCAAGCAGCCATTTCCACGCCCGATGGTGTCACGAGGCTGAAGCCGGGTGCCCCGGTCGAGCGCCAGCTCCAGGCATCGGAGCGTCACACCTATGAGATCGAGTTGCAGGCAGGCGAGTGCGCCGGCGTGACGGTCGATCAGCAGGGCGTCGACGTCATCATCCAGGTTGGTGACGCATCAGGCGCCGACGTTGCGACGTTCAACGACGAACCCCGCAAGACCGAACGGGAGCACGTCGCGATCGTTGCGGATACGTCGCGCAGTTATCGCTTGACCGTCTCCGCCACATACTCGAAACACGATCCGGGCCGATACGCGATCTGGGTCGACGAGGTCCGTGCGGCGACGGATCGCGATCGCGCGGTCTATGCATCGCGGCAGCTGAATACGGCCGCGTCGGCTCTGCATGCCGCGGGCAAGTTCGACGAGGCGCTCGAGAAGGCATCCAAGGCCCTGGAGCTGGCGCAGTCGGCGCTGGGACCGAACGACGCATATGTCGGATCGCTGCTGTTTTCGCTCGCGGGAGTGCAGCGCTCGAAGGGGATGCTGCCGCAGGCTGAGAGCGGGTATCAGCGCGCCATTTCGGTCACGGAGGCGGCACGCGGACACGATCATCCCCATACGGGGACGTACATGGAAACCTACGGCGTCATGCTGGTGAACGCGAAGGACGACTACGTGCGAGGCGAGCCGCTCATGCTCGAGGGCACGGCGATTGTCCAGCGTGCGCTCGGCGACAGCCCCCGATATGCACTGTGCCTGAGAGATCTTGCCATCCTGCACAGGCAGCGCGGCGATTACAGGCAGGCGCTCACGGAGCTGCAGCATGCGCTGGAGGTTGCAGACCGGACGATGAGTCCGAACGATTACGACGCGATCACCATTGTCAATAACCTGGGTGACCTCTACGTCGCCGTGGACGACTTCGATCACGCGCAGCCGCTCACCGAGCGCGCGCTGCACGACTTCGAGCGAACGCTCGGTCCTGACCATTACCGCGTCACCTTTCCACTGGTGAGGTTGTCGATCATTGCGCGCGAGCGCGGCGATTACGACCGCGCACTCGAGTACCTCCGGCGCGCCTATGCGATTCGCGAGAAGACGTACGGAAAAGAGCACACGGAAACGGCCGCGCTCCTGATCACCATGGGAAACGTCTACCACGCGATGAAGGACTACGAGAAGGCCCTGGAGGCCTATGACACCGCCAGGGACGTTCTCGAACGTACAGCAGGCCCATATCACAGTTTCACCGTGATGGCGCTCACCAATGCGGCGCGCTCCAGTCTTGCGGCGGGCAATCTGGCAGACGCGCTGCGCTATCAGGTCCGATTGGCGGCGGCGCTCGACAAGATGATCGCGTTCGATCTCGCGGTTGGCTCCGAACGTGAAAAGCTCGCGTACATCCAAACCTCATTCGAGTGGATGGGGCACACGATTTCGCTTCACCTGCGGTATGCGCCCGACGTCAGCGAAGCCGCAGACCTTGCGGCGGCCGCGATCCTTCGCCGAAAAGGGCGCGTGCTCGATGCGCTGTCCGACAGCCGCGAGGCGCTTCGCGCCCACATGGAGCCGGATGACCGGAAGTTGCTCGACACTCTCGCGGCCACGACGCGAAAGCTCTCGCAGTTCGCGCTCAACGGGCCGGGCCGGATGCCGTACCCGCAGTTCAAGAAGCAGCTCGAGGATCTCGAGTCGGAGCAGGGCAATCTCGAGCGCGAGATCAGCGACCGCAGTGCGCAGTTCCGGGTCGAGGCCCAGATGGTGACGCCGGCGTCAATTCGCGCGGCACTGCCGCGGGAAGCCGCCCTCGTCGAATTCGCGGTATATCTGCCTGGGGATCCGGGGGCCGTCTCCGAAGATCTGACGCATGCCGAGGCACACTACGCCGCCTACGTCATCCGCCGCGACGCGGATGCGCGTGGCGTCGATCTCGGACCCGCGCCGGCGATCGATGCGGCCGTTACTCGCGTGCGCGCGGCCCTCCGCAATCCCGCCCGGCACGATGTGGTCAGGCTGTCGCGCGCCCTCGACGAGCTCGTGCTCCGGCCCGTGCGATCTCTCACCGGAGACGCGACGCAGCTCCTCGTGGCGCCCGATGGCGCGCTGAACCTCATTCCGTTCGAAGCGCTTGTCGACGAAGCGGGACGCTTCCAGGTCGAGCGGTATGACATCAGCTATCTCGGAAGCGGCCGCGAGCTGCTGCGGATGCAGATCGCGCGGCCGGCGGTCGGGCCGCCGCTGATCGTCGCGGCCCCTGACTTCGGCACGCCACCGCCGGCCCCGGCCGCTGCGCGATCGAGCTCCATCGACACGGCGGGACGCGCGGTGTACTTCGCGCCGCTCGTCGGCACGGCGCAGGAAGCCGCCGCAATCGCCAAGCTCCTCCCCGGCGCGACGGTACTGACTGGCCTCCGCGCCTCGAAGACGTCACTCGCGCGTCCTCAGGCCCCGTCGATCCTCCACGTCGCGAGCCATGCCTTCTTCGTCCCCGATGAAGGCACCGGCACCAAGACCGAGGCCGCGCGCAGCATGACGTCGATCGTGCAATCGCCGAACCCGCTGCTGCGGTCCGGCATCGCGCTGGCGGGCGCGAATCTCCCGGGTCATGGCTCCGACGCCGGGATCCTGACCGCGCTCGAAGCGTCGACGCTCAATCTCTGGGGCACGCGGCTGGTCACGCTCTCGGCCTGCGACACGGGCATCGGCGACGTCAGGAATGGCGAAGGCGTCTACGGGTTGCGACGGGCGTTCTTCGTCGCGGGCGCCGAATCGGTCGTCATGAGTCTCTGGCCTGTGAGCGACTACATGACGCGCACCGTGATGACGCGGTATTACGCGGGACTGGCGCATGGCGAGGGCCGCGGAGCCGCGCTTCGCCACGTGCAGCGCGCCACGCTGGCCAACAGGGAGACCCGCCATCCGTTCTACTGGGCCGGATTCATCCAGGCCGGGGACTGGACACCGATACAGGGCCTTCGCTGACAGGTTGGCCCGCCTTTCATCTCATCCCTGTGCAGGGGGTGAGGTCCATGTTCAGGCGAGCCTCTTTCGGTGCGGCGGCCATCATCTGGGGAGCCGTGCTGGCGGCGGCCATCGGCGTCGGCGGACGTCTCGCCCGCGCGGACTCGGGCGATCGGCCCATGTTCGTGTTCGACAATGCCGCCGGCCTGATGGGCACCTTCTCGACCAGCGGCGACATCGATCTGCAGAACCCCTTTTTCCAGGATCTCGGCACGAACGGCCGGCGCTGCGTGACCTGCCACCAGCCGGGGAACGCATGGACCATCACGCCGCAAAGCGTGCAGCAGCGGTTCCTGGCCTCGCATGGATCCGATCCGATCTTCTCCAACAACGACGGATCGAACTGTGAGGGCGATCCCGCGCGAACGGTCGACGAAAAGAAAGCGGCGTACAGCCTGCTGATGACGCGCGGCCTGATCCGCGTCGGCCGCGATCTGCCCGACCACCCCGAGTTCATCATCGACAGCGTCCGCGATCCGTACAACTGCGGTCCCGCGACGACTGACACGTCGCTCTACCGCCGGCCGTTGCCGTCCGCGAACCTGCGCTTCCTGAGCGCGGTGATGTGGGACGGCCGCGAATCGTCCGCGACGACGACGATCGCGCAAGACCTGCTGCATCAGGCGAACGACGCGACGCGCGGCCACGCTGCCGCCGCGCGCGACTTGACGGCTGAGGAGGCGCAGCAGATCGTGGATTTCGAGACCGGCGTGTTCGCGGCGCAGCTGCGCGATACGCTCGCGGGCGGCCTCAACAGCGGCGGCGCCACCGGCGGGCCGGCCGCCCTTTCCATGCAGCCGTTCTTCATCGGCGTCAACGATCCCGTCGGCCTCAATCCGACCGGCGGCGTGTTCGATAAGCGCGCGTTCACGATCTTCAACCCATGGATGCACTTGGCCGGCGACGACGCAGTATCCGCGGCACGCGGCGCGATTGCCCGCGGTCAGGAGGTCTTCAACACCAAGCCCATCGTCCTGACCGGCGTCAGCGGTCTGAACAACCAGCGCTTCTCGAACGGCGTCGTCGTCCCGGACCCATTCGTCGGCACCTGCACGACGTGCCACGACACGCCGAACGCAGGCACCCATTCCGTGAAGGCGCCGCTCAATATTGGACTGACGGATCCGTCGATCGCGCCGTACCTGCCCGTCTATACGCTGCGAAATATCGCGACCGGCGACACGATCGAGACGACCGATCCCGGCCTGGCGATGAGCAGCGGCAAGTGGGCGGACATCGGGCGGTTCAAAGGACCGGTCCTGCGCGCGCTGTCCGCGCGCCCGCCGTACTTCCATAACGGCTCGGCGGCGAGCCTCGAAGACGTCATCACCTTCTACGAGAACCGGTTCCACATCGGCCTCACGGCGCAGGAGCGCGCCGATCTGCTCGCGTTCCTGAGATCGCTGTAGCGCGCGGGGCTCGGGGCCGATAGAATCCGGCCTTGATGACGCAGCTCAGCCTGATTCCAGCGACGATCGCCGCAGCGACGCTGACGGCGCTGCTTTGCGCACAGGCGCCGCAGCAGCAAGGGCTGCCAAACGAGACGCCGGCCCAGTTCAAGGCGGTCACCGGCAGCTTCGACTACGTCCGCCGCGAGGAGATGATCCCGATGCGCGACGGCGTGAAGCTGCACACGGTGATCCTCGTTCCGAAGCCGGCGAAGTCGGCGCCGATCCTGCTGACCCGAACGCCCTACGACGCCAATGCGCTGACGACCCACGCACACAGCGCCCATCTCGGCCCGATCCTGCAGGGGTACGACAACGCGGTCGATGTGATCGTCGACGGCGGCTACATCCGAGTCGTGCAGGACGTGCGGGGCAAGTACGGATCGGAAGGGGACTATGTGATGAATCGGCCGCTCGTCGGGCCGCTGAATCCGACGAAGGTGGATCACGCCACCGACACCTACGACACCATCGACTGGCTCGTCAAGAACATCCCCGAGACAAATGGAAAGGTCGGCGTCCTCGGCATTTCGTACGACGGCTTCCTGCCGCTGATGGCGCTCGTGAATCCGCATCCGGCCCTGAAGGTCTCGGTCCCGATGAACCCGATGGTCGACGGCTGGATGGGCGACGACTGGTTTCACAACGGCGCGTTCCGCGAGCAGAACATGCCGTACATCTACGAGCAGCAGGCGACGCGCGACAACCGCGAGAAGTGGTGGACCGATCGCTTCGACGACTACGACGTCTACATGCAGGCGGGGTCGGCCGGCGAGCTCGGCCGGCGCCGCGGCCTCGACCAGGTCGGTTTCTGGCGGAAGATCCTCGAGCACCCCACTTACGATGCGTGGTGGCGCCAGCAGGCGATGGACAAAATCCTGGGCGCGCAGCCGTTGAAGGTTCCTGTGATGCTCGTGCACAGCCTGTGGGATCAGGAAGACATCTACGGCGCGCCCGCCGTGTACAAGGCGATCGAGCCGAAGGACGCCAACAACGACATGGTGTTTCTGGTCATCGGTCCGTGGCATCACGGACAGGAGATCGACGAGGGCAGCAGCCTCGGCGCGCTGAAGTTCAACAGCGACACGGCGCTCTACTTCCGGCAGCACATCCTGCGTCCGTTTCTCGATCACTACCTGAAGGATGACGCGCCGAAGATGGACGTCGCGCCGGTGACCGCGTTCGAGACCGGCACGAACGAGTGGCGCCGGTTCCAGGCCTGGCCCCCTGTCATCGCCTCGGCGGCCACGATCGCGAACAGGCTTTATCTTGGGGCTGGCTTGACGGCTGGCTTCGCGGCGCCGACATCCGGCGACGCTCCGTACGACGAGTACGGGTCCGATCCCGCGAAACCGGTGCCGTTTCGTTCACGTCCGAGCCAGCCTATCGGCTACGACCCGCCGCTCACGTGGCCGCAGTGGCTCGTCGACGATCAGCGCGAGGCGTCGGGCCGTCCCGACGTGCTCGCGTTCACATCGCCCGCGCTGACCAAGCCGGTGAGGATCAGCGGACAGCCGATCGCCGATCTGATGGCGTCGACGAGCGGGACCGACTCGGACTGGGTCGTCAAGCTGATCGATGTTTATCCGGACGAGGTGGCAGCGCAGCCCGCCATGGGCGGCTACCAGTTGATGGTGTCGGCCGACATCTTCCGGGGCCGCTATCGCGAGAGTTTCGAGGCGCCGAAAGCGCTCGCCGCCGGCGCGCCGCTGCGCTATCGCTTCGCGCTGCCGACGGCGAACCATGTGTTCCTGCCGGGCCACCGGATCATGGTGCAGGTGCAGTCGTCGTGGTTTCCCCTCTACGATCGCAACCCGCAGACATTCGTGCCCGACATTTTCCACGCCGCGCCGGGCGACTACCAGAAAGCCGCCCAGCGCATTTACCACGCCCCGGATCGGGCGAGCTTCGTGGAGCTCCCGATCGTTCCGGGGCGGTGAAACCGTCACCTGTTAACGGTTCGTGCCCGCCATCTCGCGCGCGCGCGTCCGATCGTGGCGGCCTTCGGCGAACTCCTCGATCATCTTCCGGTTGAACGCGTGGATGTCGTCGGGCTTGCGGGACGTGACCAGGCCGTTGTCGACGACGACCTCCTGGTCGACCCAGTTGGCGCCGGCGTTGCGCAGATCGGTCTTGAGCGACGGCCAGGACGTGACTTTGCGGCCTTTCACGCCGCCCGCCTCGATGAGCGTCCACGGCCCGTGGCAGATCGCCGCGATTGGCTTGCCGATGTCGACGAACGCTCTCACGAACTGAACAGCTTTCTCGTTGGCGCGAAGCTTGTCGGGATTCATGACGCCGCCGGGTAAAAGCAGCGCATCGTAATCATTCGCGCTCGCCTCGGCGAGCCGGCGATCGACGGCGACCTCGTCGGCCCACGTCCCGTGCTGCCAGCCTTTGACCTTTCCATCCTGCGGCGACACGACGTCGACTTTCGCGCCCGCCGCTTCGAGCGCCTTCTTCGGTTCCATCAGCTCGGACTGTTCGAACCCGTTGTCGACGAGCGCTGCCACACGCATATTGCGCAGCTCATTTGCCACTGCTGACCTCCTTTGTGTATGGAGATCGATTGCAAGGCGGACGCCACGCCGGAGCCGCGGAACGTGGACCGTTTACCGTGTACCGTTAACCGTTAACGGTTCTCCTGCACTCCTGATCTCCTGTGAAAGGTACTTATCGAACCACCCGACGATCTGTTCGAGGCGTTCGACGCGGTGCCACGGACGGCCCGAGCGCGACAGCTCGTGGTTCTCGCCGGGGAAGCGGGCCATCGCCGCCGTGCGCTTGAGGTACTTCAACGCCCGGAAGAGGTCCTCGCCGCCGGCGCCCGGCGGCGTCCGGTAGTCTTCGTCACCGAGGATGAACAGCATCGGCGTCTGGATCTTCTCTGCGTAGGTAATCGGCGACCGTTTCGCGAATTCGGCGGGATCCTCGAACGGCGCTTTGTGAAACCATGTCGGCGTAAACAGGGTGAAATCGGCCGTGTACCAGAAATTCGCCCAGTCGGAAATGTCGCGCTGGCTCACCGCCGCCTTGAATCGTGTCGTCTGCGTCACCACCCAGTCTGTAAGGAGTCCGCCGCCGCTGCCGCCCGTCACGCCAAGGCGCGCGGCATCCACGTAGCCTTTTCTCAATACCTCGTCGACGCCCGCTATGAGATCCTTGTAATCGTCGCCCGGATACGCGTACTGGATGCTGTTGCCGAAATCCTGTCCGTAATTCGAGCTGCCGCGCGGATTCACGTAGAGGACGATGTAGCCTTTGGCGGCCATCCACTGGAACTCGTGCGTGAACGTGTTGCCGTAGGCCGCGTGCGGACCGCCGTGGATCTCGAGGATGAGCGGGTACTTCACTGCGGGGTCGAATGACGGCGGCTTCTGGATCCATCCCTGAATCTTCCTGCCGTCGAAGCTCGTGTACCAGAATTCCTCCGGCGCCGTGAGCGAGAGCTGCGAAAACAGCGCGTCGTTGAACGTGGTCAGACGGTGTGGCCTCGCGCCGGCGCTTCCGTCCGCCACGTAGAGATCGCCGATCTCGGTCGGCGACGAGATCACCATCGCGAAACGCCGGGCGGAACGATCCGCGGTGTAGGAGATGACCTCGTGGCTCTGCGGGATGCCGTGGCCGGTGTACTTCTGCTCTCCCGCCTGCGCGTCGAAGGCCATGAGATCGGCGTTGCCGTGCATGCCGACCTTGATCGTGATCGAGCCGCTGTCGGCCCAGATCGGTCCGGCGGGCTCGTGGCCGCGGGGCGCGCGCTGATCGCCGCCGACCGATCCGTCGACGTCGAAATCGAAGCTCGCGGTCAGGTTGCGCGGCGCGCCTGCGGGGAGGTCGACGACCCAGAGGTCGCTCTGGCTGTACGAGCGGACGGGCTCGCCGTGGAGCGTGCCGACGAATGCGATGCGGCGGCCGTCGGGCGAGAGGGCGTAGTTGCCGATGCCTCCCTCGATGCTCGCGACGCGCGACGGCTCGCCGCCGTCCTTGGCGACGGCGTAGAGATCGCTGCCCTGTGGATCGTAGTACGCCTCTTTCCGGCGATTGGAGACGAAGTAGATCTGCGATCCGTCCTTCGACCAGCGGTAGTTGCCCTCGGAGAAATCGCCGGCCGTGATCTGTTTCGCCTTTGCGGTCGCCGCGGTGCCCGCGGGGACCGCAACGGTCCAGATGTGCGACGGGTGGTCGCGATCGACGAAGCCAGACCCGCTGATGCCGTTCGCGCGATACCCCGCTTCGCTGATGATCCGTACGTCGCTTTCGTGGACGTTCGGATCCTTCCTCGCGCCGATCTCGGACGGCTTCGTCCCCGACGAGAACGCGATCGTCCTGCCGTCGGGCGACCATTCCGGAACTCCCGCGCCTTTCGGCAGATCCGTGATCGCCTTCGGCTCTCCGGGTCCGACCGGCATCAGATGGATCTGCGGCGGCTCGGCCTTGCCGTCCTTGTCGGCCGAGCGGACGAAGGCGATCTGCCGTCCATCGGGCGACCAGCGCGGCGCGGTGTCGCGCGGCCCGTTCGTCAGCGCGCGGGGCGGCTCGCCGCCGTCGGACGCCGCGATCCAGATCGACGAGGCGTAGCCCTCCTTCTTGTCGTCGACCGTGACGCGCACGAACGCGACCTGCGATCCGTCGGGCGCGATCTGCGGATCGGCGACCCAGACGAAATTGAAGAGGTCCTTCTCGGTGATGCCGCGCTTCTGCGCGGACGCCGTCAGCGGCGACACCAATAGAATTGCCAGCAAAAGTCCGCGTTTCATGGGTCCATCCTACCGTGATACACTGGAAGGCGCAGATGTAAGACAGCCTCCTGCTGTAGCCCGCTTCACCGAGTCGAATCGAGTCCTTTCTCAGTCTCGCTTCTCCCCGACAAGTCAGTGCTTAGCAATGCAGCCGTCCCATCAGGGGATCCATTCCGGATCCCATAGAAAGCGAGACAGATAGTCACATGTCAAAGAAACTCTACGTCGGCAATCTCCCGTATGACACGGGCGAGCAGGACCTGCAGTCGCTCTTCTCGGGCGCCGGCTCGGTCGAGAGCGTCAGCGTCATGCGCGACATGGCCACCGGCCGCGCGCGCGGCTTCGCGTTCGTCGAAATGGCGTCGGACGAGGACGCGCAGAACGCGATCACCACGCTCAACAACTATTCGCTCGGCGGGCGGAACCTCACGGTGAACGAAGCGCGCCCGAAGGTTGCGGGCGGCGGCGGCGGATTCGGCGCGGGCGGCGGCGGCAGCCGGCGCCGCTCCGAGCCGCGCTGGTAATCCGCGTCATCCACGCTGCGAGGCGGCGTCCTTCGGGACGGCCGCCTCGTCTTATGTACGGGGCCGGTTCTGGACCATAATTCGATCTCCAAGGAGCGCGGATGGTGAAATCGTGGCGGCTGCTCGTCATCGCGGCCGTGATGAATGTGATGATGGGCGCCGCGGCCGTCTGCGCGCAGACGGTCATGGTTCGGAACGTCGCGGCCGGCACCAAGATCGAGGTCGTGCTGAACGGGGCGCCGGTCGGCTCGGGCGCGGCGGATGCCGACGGGCAGGCCACCGTCGCGCTGGCGACCGGCGAGACGATCGGCGCGGCGGGCATCGACGCGACCATCGCGATCGACGTGTGCCAGGCAGTGCGCCGGGTGATGATCACCGAACGCACCAGGACGGCGCCCGCGGCGGAGACGGGCTGCGACAGGCGCGACATCAGCGGCCTGTTCTGGGTCCGCAAGATCAACACGATCGTCGTCGATCTCAGCGGCAACGCGCCGTCGCTGCTCCTGATCAAGGGTACTTACGTGTACAAACCGCCGCGCCCCGAGGATCAGCCGAGGGTGTGGCGGCCGCTGCCGACGGGTCTCCTGCTGTTCGGCGGCGCGGGCACCGTGAAGTTCGACCAGGCGTTCACGCAGTTCTGCGGCAACGTCGATCCCTGCACGGGACGGGACTCGGGTCTCGGCGCGTACACGTTCGGCGCCACGTACTGGTTCAACCGATTCATCGCGGCGGAAGGCGGTTACATCAAGCCGCGGCAGCTCACCGCCAAGGGCGGCGACACGTTCACCTTCAACAGCACCCTCGACACCGACGTCTTCACGATCGTCGGCAAGGCGGGCATCCCGGCAGGACCCGTCCGCATCTACGGGTTTGGTGGAGGCGATTACCACCAGGCGGCGTCCAACACGTCCGAAACGATCGACCTCGTCAGCCAGACTTTCTCGCTCAAGACCAAAGGATGGAGCTGGTTGGTCGGCGGAGGCGGGGAGGTATGGGTCTGGCCGAAGGTCGCGCTCTACGGGGAGCTGCAGGTCGTCCGGCTCAAGGGACCTGCCGAGGGGGGCGGCGAAGTGAAGATGGACGACACGCTGCGCGTCCTGGCCGTCGGGATCAAAGTACGACTGACGCCGACGTCGAAGTAGACGCTACTGGGCGGCGATGTCGACGAGCTCGACGTCGAACACGAGCGTCGAGTAGGGCGGGATCGAATTGTTGCGGGCCGCGCCATACGCGAGCGACGGCGGAATGACGAGGCGGCGCACGCCGCCGACTTTCATGCCGACGAGGCCCTGGTCCCACCCTTTGATGACGGATCCATTGCCGAGCGTGAACGTGAACGGCGTCTTCCCGACCGACGTGTCGAACTGCAGCCCCTTCTTGTCCGGCTTCGACGAATCGTAGACCCAGCCGGTGTAATTCACCGTGAGGACGCCGCCGGAGACGGCTTCCGCCCCGGTTCCAACGATCAGATCGACCGTGCTGAACGGGGCGCTCGACGAGGGGGCGGTGCTCGTGCTCGTGCTGCAGGCGGCGCCCGCGAGCAGGAAGCCGGCGGCCACGAGACGAAGAAACAATCGCACGGGACTAATATGCCACAGGTTCGAGGTGCGAGTCCGAGGGCCGATGGCCGATGAGCGATAGACCCTTGGGAGTTGGGAGCTGGAAATTGGGAGTTGCAAGGATGGCGCTGGCGGCGGCGCTGCTGGCGGTGGCGGCGGCGGCCGGAGCGCAGACGCGGGAGGCGATCGCATACACGCTTCGGTTTCCGGCGCCGCAGACCAATTACGTCGAGGTCGAGGCGCTCGTGCCGACCGAGGGCCGTTCCCTCGTCGAGATGATGATGCCCGTGTGGACGCCGGGATCGTACCTGGTCCGCGAGTACGAGCGTAACGTCGAAGCCGTCGCAGCGCGCGCGGGTGGACGGATGCTGGCGGTCGACAAGCCGATCAAGAACCGCTGGCGAGTCGTCACGGGCGGCGCGCGGCAGGTGACGCTGACCTATCGCGTGTTCTCGCACGAGATGACCGTCCGCAACAACTGGGTCGACGCCGACTTCGCGATGATCAACGGCGCGCAGACGTTCATGACGCTCGCCGACTCCTACAATCGTCCGCACGACGTCCGAGTCGAGCTGCCGCCCGGCTGGAAAACGAGCGTCACCGCAATGCCCGACGCTCCCGACGCGGCGCCGAATCACTACCGCGCCGCCGACTACGACGCGCTCGTCGATTCCCCGATCGTCGCCGGCAATCCCTCGATTCATCGCTTCACGGTCGACGGCAAGCCGCACCTGCTCGTCGACGTCGGCGAAGAGGGCGTCTTCGACGGGGATCGCGCCGTCCGCGACGTCGAGCGGATCGTCGCGCAGGATCGAGCGTTCTGGGGTTCGCTGCCGTATGAGAAGTACGTCTTCTTCAACCTGCTGACCGGCGCCAGCGGCGGCCTCGAGCACCGCAACTCGGTGATGATGATGGCGAGCCGGTGGGCGACAGGCACCCGCGCGCGCTACGTCGACTGGCTCAGCCTCGTCTCGCACGAGTACTTCCACCTCTGGAACGTGAAGCGCCTGCGGCCGATCGAGCTCGGGCCGTTCGACTATGAGCACGAGAACTATCCGCGCAGCCTGTGGGTCTCCGAAGGACTGACCGACTACTACGCCGATCTGCAACTGGTGCGCGCCCGCCTGATTGGCGCGGGCGAGTACCTGAACCGACTGTCGGACACGATCCGCACGCTGCAGTCCACGCCCGGTCGATTGACGCAGACGGCCGAAATCGCGTCGTTCGACGCATGGATCAAGCAGTATCGACCCGACGAAAACACGGTCAATACCGTCGTCAGCTATTACACGAAGGGAGCCGTGCTCGGGTTCGTCCTCGACGCGCGGATACGCTCCGCGACCAGCGACGGCAAGAGCCTCGACGATGTGATGCGGCTGGCGTTCGCGCGATATTCGGGCGCGCGAGGTTTCACGCCGGAAGATTTCCGGAAGACGGCGAGCGAGGTCGCCGGCACGGACCTGAACGCGTGGTTCACGCGCGCGCTGAACTCGACGGAGGAAGTGGATTACCGGCAGGCGCTCGACTGGTTCGGCCTCGAGTTCAGGGCGCCGCCGCCGCATCTCGAGCCGCCCGGCTGGCTGGGCGTCAAGGCACGGATCGACACCGGGCGTCTGATCGTCGAGACCGTGCCGCGCGGCACGCCCGCGTACGAGGCGGGAGTGAATCCGGGCGACGAGATCCTCGGGATCGACGATTTTCGCGTGTCGCCTGCGCTCGACGATCTCGACAAACGCCTTGGGGCATACCGGCCCGGGCAGACGGTAACGCTGCTCATCACACGTCTCGAGCAGATCAGGCGCCTGACGGTCACGCTCGGTTCCGAGCCGCCGGACGCGTGGACGCTGCAGCCGCGTCCGGACCTGGGGCCCGGCCCGCGCGCGCATCTCGCCGCGTGGCTGGGCCAGTAGCGCCGGACGCTACGATGCGGAACGTTCGCGCCGTTCGGCGTCGCTCTTCATTTTTCTCATGCGCGCGCCGAGCAGTTCCAGCTCGTCGCGCGCCATGACGCCGCGGGCGGTGCGGAACATCGGCCCCTCTTCCTCGCCGATGTGATGCTCGATGCTTTCCTTGAGCACCTTGAACTTCGCGCCCCATTGTTCGGTGTGAGCCGAAACCTGGTGCAGCTCCTTCACGATCACGTCCGCGACGTGATGCTCCTGGAAGCCTTCGAGCACGATCGCGCGGGCTTCGGGGTATTTCTTGAGCGCCGGATACAGGATCTTCTCTTCGATCAGCTCGTGGATTGTGAGCGCCGAGGTCAGCGTGTCGAGCAGACGGCGCCGGCCCTGGACCGCCGCCTCGGTCGTGTCTTCGCCCTGCTTCAGCAGGGCCTCGAGACGGCGGTGATCGGTTTCGAGCAGCGCGATCGCGTCGAGATCCTCGGCCGCGCCGGGCAGACGCTTCGTCACGGCGTGGACCGCGCCCGCCAGCGCGCCTTTGACCGTTGCCGCGGCCGACGCGGCGGTCGACGGCTTTCTCGGCCTCGGACCCTTCCTCGTCGTCCGCGAGGCCGTGGCGCGCGCGGCGGACTTCCGTCGAGCTGCCGTGGGCATTCTGCGCGCCCGACGGGCCGATGGTTTCCGTCGCGCTGCCTGCTTTCTTGACACTTTTTTGGCCACACCGCCTCCATGCCGCGCACCTATGCAAGGCCTTTGCTAGCATGAGCACTCCGCTTGCAGGCACATCCGCGCGATCCCCTTAACTCCATGCAGGAGAGCGCGTGCATGCAGATACTGCCAACCCTCAGCCTCGCGGCCGTTGCCGCCATTGCCCTCCTTCAAACGCCGCCGCGATCGGAGCCGGTCCTCGTGAGGGCCGTTCTCGATGGCGATACGATCGACGTGGCCGCTGTCGGCCGCCTGCGGCTGCTCGGGATTACCGCGCCGCGGGTCGCGCGCGGCCTGGACATGTCCGCCTCGCCCGGCCGCGACGCCCGCGACCGGCTGGCGGCGCTCGTGCTGCGTCGCTACGTTCGCCTCGAATATGAGGATCTCCGGCGCGAGGGCGTCTCCCGCCGCGCCGCGTACGTGCTGCTGGAGGACGGGACGCTCGTCAACGCGACGCTCGTTCGCGAAGGGCTGGCGCGGGTCACGACCCGGGCGCCGCTCAGGCGGCTCGACGAGCTTCGCCGCGCCGAGGCTGAGGCGAAAACGCTCCGCCGCGGGCTCTGGGGCCGCGTCGAAGCGCCGCGCTGATTACCGGTGAGTCGGCTCCGTACGTTACCCTCGATCGGAGGGCCATGCTTCGGAGGGTTGGCGTTGCGCTCGTTCTGCTCGCCACGGCACCGCCCGCGGCCGCCATGTCGAGCGAGAGGCTGGACGTGCCCCTGCGCGGCCAGACGCTCACGGTGTCGATCTACCGGCCGGGAACCGCGGCTCGCGGCACCATCGTCATGGGCAGCGGCGACGTCGGGTGGGTGGGCCTCGCCGTCTCGCTCTCGGAGGACTATTCGAAGCAGGGGTACCTGATCGTCGGCATCAACGTCCGCCAGTATCTCGCGGCGTACACCTCCGGCAAGGCCCACCTGCAGATCTCCGACGTTCCCGGCGATTACCGCGCGATCTGCGATCGCGTGAAGCAGCGTCTGGCCTTGACGCGGCCGCTGGTGTTCTCCGGGGTATCGGAGGGGGCAGCCCTGGCGGTGCTGGCGGCGTCCGAGGCGAAGAACCACGACTGGGTCGACGGCGTCATCACGATGGGCCTTCCGCCGACGGCGGAGCTGGCGTGGCGGTGGACCGACATCGGCGCGTGGATCACGAAGAAGGACGCGAACGAACCCTCATTTGCGCCCGGCGACGTCATCGCGCGCGTTTCGCCGCTGCCGCTCTACATGATCCAGTCGAAGAAAGACGAGTACGTCGCGCCCGCCGATTACGAACGCCTGCTCGCGAGCGCGCGCGAGCCGAAGAAACTGATCCTGATCGACGCGGGCAATCATCGATTCACCGACAAACCCACCGAGCTGCGGCGCGCATTCACCGGGGGACTCGCCTGGATCCTGGAGCGCAGCGGGAAAGGAAGTCCGCTTCCATGAGCGGCACGCCGCACTTTCGGCAGCGAGTCGGCGCCACGTCGGCCTGGATCGTCGCCCACGCCGGCCGGATTTGGGCTTTTGCCGTCGTCGCCATCATCCTTGCGCTGTCGTGGAACACGCTGCGCGGGATCCACATGCGCGACCTCCGCCAGGTCCTGCACACGCTCGACGGCCGGTGGCTCCTGATCGCGGCACTCGCGACGATCGTCAACGTCGTCGTCATGGGCCTCTACGACGTCTTCGCGTTCGGCCACACGAGAACGCGGCCCTGGCAGCGCTGGCGGTTCGGCGCGGTTGCCTTCTGCTGGAGCAATTTCCTGACGCTCGGTCCGCTGGCGGGGCCGGCGATCCGCCTGTGGCTGTACCGGGCGACCGTCGACGATCCCGCCGATCTCCACGCGGGAATCGTCTCGATCGCGATCGCCTTCATGTCTGGCCTCGCCGGGTGGGCGGCGGCGGCCGCGCTCGTTCCCCGTATCGGCGGCGGCTTTGCGTCGCTCGCCGCCGCGGCTTTGGTGCTCGTGATCGCGTTCGCGTGGATCGCGCGCGCGATCGCCCGTCGCATCGAGCGATTCGCCGGACCTTCTGCCGGCCCCCGGCGCACGCTCGAGCTCGCTGTCATCGGCTGGATCGACTGGCTCCTCGGCGGCCTCGCGTTCCTCGCCTGCCTGTATTCGACCGGCCAGACCGCACCTCCGCTCGATCTTGGCTCGAGTTTCTTCATCGGGCAGGTCGTCGGCCTTGCGAGCCTCGTCCCGGGCGGCTTCGGCAGCGCCGACGCGACCTGGATGGAGATCCTGCCGTTCAATCAGAACGTCACGGCCGCGGCGCTGACGGCCTATCGGTTCATCTATTACATCGGGCCGTGGTGCATTGCGTCGCTGGTGCTGCTCTCCTGGGCGACGACGCGATCGACGCGGCGCACCGACATCGCCAGGCGGATCATCGGCAGCCTCGTCGGCGCCGGCGGCGTGGTCATGATCGTCAGCAGTGCCTCGCCCGCGCTGCACGTCCGCCTCACGCTGCTGCAGCGCCTGGTGCCGCTGCCGCTCGTGGAAGTCGGCCACATGACCGCCGCGATTGCGGGACTGTTGCTGCTGGCGATCGCGCGCGGGCTGGTGCGCGGCTATCGCGCCGCATTCAACATGTCGATGGCGGTGCTTCTGATCGCCGCATTCGCGTCGATGCTCAAGGGGCTCGACTGGGAGGAGAGCGCCGCGCTCACGGCGATCGGCGTCGTCGCCGGCTCACAGGCCGCGCTCTTCACGCGCGAAAGCCGCGGCGACTGGCTGGAGTGGACGGACCTGGGGATCGCCTTCGCCGCCGTGGTCCTGTTCGTGGCGTTCGGCACGTTGACGCACCATCTTGGCGCCGCGGCGCTGGGCCGCTGGAGCGCGATCGGCTATCAGCACCAGGCGCCGCGCTTTGTCCGCGCCGCCGCGTCCATGCTGCTGGCGCTCGCCACGGCGTCGCTCTACGTGCTGTTCCGCGCGCCCGCGGCCTTCGAGCGCCCGCTGGAATCGGACGTCGCGCGCGCACTCGCGCTGAACACCCTGTTCGGAACGGGGACGACGCCGATGATGGTGGCGGTGGGCGACAAGTCGGTGTTTTTCGACGACGACCGCGGGTTTGCCCTCTATCGGACGATCGGCCCGTACCTGACCGTCTTCTCCGATCCCGTCGTCCGGTCGGCGCAGGAGCGCCCGTTGTTCCTCGATCGGGTGTTCGCGCTGGCGCGCGACCTGGATCGGCGCGTGATCTTCTACCAGGTGTCCGTCGAGTGGATCCCGATCCTGCACGATCGCGGTTACCACTTCTTCAAGCTGGGGGAGGAGGCGCACGTGCCGCTCGAGCGCGTCACGCTGCAGGGGCACGCGGGCAAGATGCACCGGCAGATCCTGCGGCGCGCCGAGCGCGACGGCCTGTCGTTCCGCATCATGCCCGCCGGCGAGGTGTCCGAGCGGATCGGCGAGCTCGCGGAGATCTCGGAAGGATGGCTACGGGCGAAGGAAGTGGTCGAGCGTCAGTTCTCGATCGGGTACTTCGATCCGGACTACATGCGCCGCTTTCCGTGCGCCATCGTCGAAGAAGCGGGCGGCGCGCGGCGGATTCTCGCGTTCGCCAACATTCTCCAGGGACCTCGCGCGCTCGAGTTGTCGGTCGATCTGATGCGATACCGGACCGACGGACCGGGCGTGATGGATCACCTCATTCTGTCGCTGTTGCTGCATGCGAAGGAGGCCGGATACCGCACGTTCAATCTCGGCATGGCGCCGCTTGCGTCGGTCGGCGAACATCGTGGCGCCCACATGCGCGAGCGCCTCGCGGGACTCGCGTTCCGCCGCGGCGAACAGTGGTACAACTTCCAGGGCGTCCGCTTCTACAAGCAGAAGTTCGATCCCGACTGGGTGCCGCGCTACATGGCTTATGAGGCCGCGTGGGAGTGGCCGGTCGCGCTCGCCAACGTCAGCGCGCTCATCGCCGGAAGCTGGGGCAGCGCGCTCATGCCGGGCCGCGACTCGTCGTCGACGGCGACGAAGGGCAATATCCCGGCGGTGCGACATGCGTAGGATCTGTGGCGCGACGATCGCGCTGGCCGCGCTGGCCGTGAGCGGATGCGCGCCGCGGGTACATCTGCCTGACGGATCGGTCGCGCCCGAGCGGACGATCGTCCTCAACGATCACCCGCTGACGCTGCACTTCGCCAATGAGCACGCCCGCGCGTCGATGCCGCTGCTGGTGTATGCCACGGGGGACGGCGGCTGGCACCGCAAGGATCTCGACGCGTTCCATCATCTGATCCTGATGGGTTACCCCATCGTCGGCTTCGACGCGCACGACTACGTCACGCATCTGGGACGGACCACGGAGACGACGCCGGGGAGGCTGGCGGCCGATTACGCGCGGATCATCAGAGCCGCGAGAAATGCGCTGCACCTGACCGCGGATCGGCCCGTCGTCCTCGTCGGCGTGTCGCGCGGGGCTGGGCTGTCGGTTATCGCGGCGGGACAGCGGGAGCTCCGCCCTTCAATCGCCGGCGTGCTCGCCGTGGCGCTGACGCGCGAGGAAGAATATGTCACGTGGCTGCGGCGTTTCCGCGTCCGCGGCGCCCGGCCGTCTACGCCTCCGAAGCGCGAGATGGTCGAGACCTACGATTATCTGCGCCTGCTCGGAGATATGCCTGTGGCGGTGATCCAGTCGACGCACGACAACTACCTTCCCGCCGCGGAGGCCCGCGGTCTGTTCGGGCCCGACACGCCACGGCGCCGCTTCGAGCCGATCGAATCGCGCAACCACAGCTTCAGCGACGCCCGCGACACGCTCTACGCCGAGATGGAGGCCTCGCTCGAATGGATCGACGAGCGCCTCTCATTCAGCCCGCAGCGCGATTAGCGGGTCCACACGAGTCGCGCGCCTGGCGGGCAGCACGCATGCGGCGATCGCGACGGCCGCCAGAATCGCGGTGATCGCCGCGAAGGTGACCGGATCGCTTGGCGTGATCTGCACCAGCAGCGTGCGCATGACCTTGCTCAGGAAGAACGCTCCGATCAGGCCGATTGTCAGCCCCAGGCCCAACTGCAGCAGTCCGCGTTTCAGGATCAGCCACGAGACCTGCCGCCCTTCCGCGCCGAGCGCCATGCGGACGCCGATCTCCGTCGTCCGCTGCGTGACGGAGTAGGCCATCACCGCATACAGGCCGACGGCCGACATCACGAGCGCGATGAGCGCGAAGATCGCGAAAAGCGATCCGAAGATGCGATAGGGCCACATCTGCTGTGCGATCACCTGATCCATCGTCTGCACCGTGAAGACGGGCTGGTCGCGGTCGATGGCTTGCACTTCACGGCGAACGCCGTTCATGATCGATCCCGGCTCGAGCCGGCTGCGCACGAGGAGAATGACGCCGGTTGGCGCATCCTGCCGGTACGGCACATAAACGACAGCCGGAGGGTCGGCCTCCTGCGGCGAGGCATGCCGGATCGTCGGGCTGACGCCCACGATCGTCCGCCAGACCGGGACCGGGGGAGGGGGCTGTCCCGGCCTGGCGGCGCCCTGCACGAAGCGGATCCGGCGTCCGATCGGATCCTCGCTGGCAAAGAACTGGCGTGCCAGCTGCTCATTGATGATCGCGGTTTCGACCCCGGGGTTCCCGTCGGTTTCGTTGAAGGCACGGCCGCGGCGCAACTGTACGCCGACCGCGTCGAAGAACGAGGGGCTGATCGTGATGACTCCGATCTCGGGGGCGCGCTCCTCGGGCTTGCGCGCCGGTCGACCGTCGATATCAAAACCGCGTGAGGCGTTGCCGAACAGCGGCAGGCCGTTGGTGACGGCGGCCGCCTCGGCTCCCGGCAGGGACGCGAGCCGGGGCGCGAGGCGATCGTAAAACGCACGCCGCGCCGCCGCGTTCGGGTACTTCGTCTCCGGCAGTTCCATCCGCATGGTCATCAGGTGCTCGGTGCGGATGCCGAGATCGAGCGTGTAGAGTTTCAGGAAACTCCGGACCATCAAGCCGGCGCCGACGAGCAACACGAGCGTCAGCGCGAGCTCGAGCACCACCATCGTTCCGGTCATCCATCGCGCACGGCCGCCGCCGGCATTTCCGCGTCCACCCTCTTTGAGGATGTCATTCACGTTGGTGCGCGATACCTGCAGCGCCGGAGCGAGGCCGAAGAGAACGCCGGTCAGGAGACAAATGCCCGCGAGAAAGGCGAATACCAGGAAGTCCATCTTGAACACGATCCAGTAGGGCTTGCCGACGTTCTGGACCGCCATGTCGAACATCTTCACGCCGCCCATCGCGAGCAGCAACCCGAGCGCACCGCCCATGAACCCCAACAGAACGCTCTCGATGAGCAGTTGGCGGACGATGCGCCAGCGAGTCGCGCCGAGCGCGATGCGCACGGCGATCTCGCGCGCGCGATGAACCGACCTCGATAACTGCAGGTTGGCGACATTGGCGCACGCAATGAGCAGCACGAAGCCGACGGCGCCCATCATCGAGAGAAAGACGACCCGGATCGGTCCGCCGTTGAACCGCTCGTTGAAGGTTTCGATTCTGACGGCGGGGAAGTCTTTGTTCGTGTCCGGATAGGCCTGCGCCAGCCTTGCCGCGATCCCGTTCATCTCGGTCTGCGCTTGTCCCCTGCTGACGCCGCTGCGCATGCGGCCGAACACCTGCAGGAAACGGCTGCCCCGCAGCTCCTGGTCTGCAGTCGGCACCACCGGCGTCCACAATTCCATGCCGTTTGGAAACTGCATCCCTTCCGGCATGATGCCG
Organism: Vicinamibacterales bacterium; assembly: GCA_035495955.1. GTDB lineage: Bacteria > Acidobacteriota > Vicinamibacteria > Vicinamibacterales > 2-12-FULL-66-21 > JAICSD01. The sequence continues at coordinate 28,320 of DATJFE010000023.1, forward strand.
ACGATGGTCGACGTCTGTCCGTTGAGGCGGAGCGACTTGCCGACGATGCCCGGATCTGCGGCATATCGCGTTTTCCACAGCGTGTAGCCGATGATCGTCACCGGTTCGGCGCCCCTCCGCTCGTCGTCGGGCGTGAAATTACGGCCGAGAATCGGCTGCGTGCCGAGCAGCGAAAAGGTGTTGGCGGTAAGCATCGCCGTGCGGACCTGCTGCGGTGCGCTTCGATCGTCGCTCAGATTGCCGCCGTTGCCGCTGAAGGCCGCAAGGCCCGCGAAGCTCCGCGATTGAGCGCGCCAGTCCTGCAGATCGGCCGGAGAGACCCCGGCCCGATTTCCATTCTGCCGCTGCGCCCCGAGCATGTAGAGCTGACCTGAGTCCTTGAACGGCAGGCCCCTGATAAGGACGGCGTTCACCAGCGTGAACACGGTGGCGTTGAGGCCGATGCCGAGAGCGAGCGCAAGCACGGCGACCGCGGAATACCAGCGTTCCTTGACGATCAGGACGAGCGCGAACCGAAGGTCTCTCAGCATCGTTGTGCAATACGCGACTGATGTTGGATACGTTCGGTGTGGCGGGAGGTTAACCGTGGGCCGCGGTCGCCCGGGATCGGCGAGGCGCGCTCATGGCGTCCGGCCGAATCGGACCTGGAGCAGCACGGGAATCACGATCGGGGCGCCGTTCAGCCGCGCGGGCTCGGCGGTCCAGCCGTGGACCGCCTCGATGGCCGCGGCCGTGAGGGCCTCCGGGCCGCCGATGTAGACGATTTGCTGCGCCGTGCCGTCCGCGTCGATCAGCGCCTGCAGCCGCACGGGGCGATCCGTTGCACCCTGTCCGGGCGGCAGTCCAGGCGCCGGCGTCTTCAGCGGCCGCGCGTTGGTGTACTTCATCGGCAGCGAGACATCGTTGGCGGCGCCGCATCCGCCCTCGGGATACGAAATCTTGATCGTGTCGGACGGGCGCGGACGCTCCAACGGGTACGTCGCGCCGATCGCGCCGGCCGGAAGATTCATCCCGGGGAGCAGGCGCGCCAGTGCGCCCCCCGACGCGAGATCGCCGTCACGCCGCGGCGCCTCTCCCTGCGCGGGCACGATCTCGATCGCCGCCGGGGCGACGGGTTCCCGGTCGCCGCATCGCAGCGGATACGCGACGACGAGCATCTGCGTCCGGATCAGATCGCGCGGAGGATTCTTCGGATCGATCGGCGTCGAGGACGCCGCGGCCGCGCGCGACGCGCGCGCGATCACGCGAAAGTAGTCGAGGATGAAGCCGTGCGCCGACGAGACGTCGGGCTCGAGCGGAATCGGCTCGAAGTCTTTCGCCGCGCCCTGTTCGATCGCGAGCTTCATCAGGCTGCTCAGCGCGAGGAAGGCGTCCGGCGGCGGTGGATTCAAGGCAATCGGCACGGCGCATACGAATCCCTTCGGCGCCTTCAACGCGTCGTCGTAGTGATACGCGTCGAGATACAGCGTGATGGGTTTGTCGAGGCCGGTGTAGGTCACCTCGTAGCCGTCGAGAATCGTGTGGCCGTCGGGCGCGAGCAGCGCGCCGATCCTCTTATAGGTAATCGGCTCGCCTGACGGACCTCGCAGCGCATCCAGATACCGCCGCTCTCGGGCCGCGACGTACATCGCGCCTCCGCCAACCTGAACCGCATGGTCCTTCGTCGTCGCGAACGCCGCCTCATCAGAAACCGCGCATGACGATGTAGGAGCCTGTGTTAGCGCCAGCACGAGCAGGTGTGAGAGCAGCATCGACGCCTATGGTAACTCCGGGGATCGTGCTTTGCAGCATCAGCCGGCGATGCGAATGACGGGCGTCCTCAATCCGGCTCAGCAGGAGTGCCAACTGATGATGCGCACAGTAAGAACACGTCGTGTTCTTTTCGCTCTTTCAATCGCGGCCATGTTCACCGTCGCGTGCGGTTCCACACCGACCCAGCCGACGGCAGTCAAGGAGGCCGTGCACAGCGCTGCGCCCGCACCCGATCCGCCAACGGCGCCCACGGCACCGCCGGCAGATCCCGGGCCGACGCCGACGCCGACACCCGCGCCGACACCTGCGCCCACCCCGGCGCCGCCTGCGCCCGCGCCGACGTCCACGCTGTACGTCGCGACGGTCGCATCGGAGCACTGGTACGGTACGGCGCCGTTCTCGTCGCCGACTTTCGAGGTGCAGCGCTTCGCGGATCACGTGAAGATCGGGACCCTCGATCTTCCCATCGTCTCGCAGGACGATCAGTCGTGGTTTGCGGCCGACGAGGGACGCACGATGTCGTGGTTTGTCGTCGGCACGCAGTGGACGTTCACCGGAAGCGTCGGGCAGGCGGCCGGGTCCCTGGCGCCGCGGTGAGGGCAGGCCGGGCATGTCGCTCAAGGGCATCCTCGATCCGGCGCAGCAAGAGCTCGTTCGAGAAGAGCGTCGCATTCTGAACGAGCTGCGAGCGAGCCTGATCCGCTTTGGCGCGAGCGACGAGAGCCTATCGCCGCTCGAGCAATCGATCGGTCAGCTCGACGAGCTGTTTCTGCTCGTCGTCGTCGGGGAGTTCAACGCCGGGAAGAGCGCGTTCATCAACGCGCTCGCCGGACAGCGGCTGATGGAGGAAGGCGTCACGCCGACGACCGCGCAGGTGACGCCCGTCCGTTACGAAGACATCAACATCGTGGATACGCCGGGAACCAACGCCGTAATTCGCGAGCACGAGCGGATCACTGCGGATTTCGTGCCGCGCGCGGATCTGGTGCTCTTCGTGACGTCGGCGGATCGTCCGTTCACCGAGACCGAACGCGCGTTCCTCGAGCGGATTCGCGACTGGGGCAAGAAAGTCGTCATCGTCATCAACAAGATCGACATACTCGGCGGCGATCGAGATCTGGCCGAGATACGATCGTACGTCGCGGACAACGCACGCCGGCTGCTCGGCGTGACGCCCGAGATCTTTCCGGTGTCGGCGAAGGCGGCATATCGCGCGAAGACCGGCGAGCCGCAGCTCTGGGCGTCGAGCGGGTTCGAGCCGCTCGAGCGCTACATCCGGACGTCGCTCGATTCGTCCGCGCGGATGCGGCTGAAGCTGCTCAATCCGCTCGGCGTCGGCGGCGCCCTGATCGATCGCTACGCGGCCATGTCGCGCCAGCGTCTCGCGGAGCTGCAGGACGACTTCACGCTGCTCGACGACGTCGAGCGGCAGCTCGAGGCATTCCAGCAGGATATGGCGCGCGAGTTCGAAGGACGCATGGCGGTCGTCGACAACGTGCTCCTCGAGATGGAGCGCCGCGGCTACGACTTCTTCGACGACACCATGCGGATCGGCCGCATGTTCGACCTGCTGAACCGGTCGCGCGTGCAGGAAGGATTCGAGCGGCAGGTCGTCGCCGACGCGCCGCAGCAGATCGAGAAGCGGGTCATCGAGCTGATCGACTGGCTCGTCGACGCGGACTTCCGGCAGTGGCAGCGCATCACGCGTCATCTGTCCGATCGGCGCCGCGCGTTTCGCGACCGCATCGTCGGCCAGCGGTTCGAGGACGAGGAGTCGCGTCCGTTCCATGACGAGCGCCGCCGGATGGTCGACACCGTCGGACGCGCTGCCCAGACCGTCGTCGAGACTTACGATCGCCGGAAAGAAGCGAGCCAGCTCGCCGACGCGGCGCGCAACGCCGTCGCGACGGCGGCGGCGGCCGGCGCCAGCGCTGTCGGGCTCGGCGCCCTGATCACTATCGCGGCGACGACGGCGGCCGCCGACGTGACGGGGATCCTGCTGGCGAGCGTCATCGCCGCGCTGGGATTCTTCGTCATCCCGGCGAAGCGGACCCAGGCAAAGGCTGAGATGCGGCGCAAGATCGCGGACGTCCGCGCGCGGCTGTCTCGCGCGCTCCGCTCGCAGTTCGAGGAAGAGATCGGCCGGAGCCTCGCGCGTATGCGCGAGGGCATCGCGCCGTACACGCGTTTCGTGCGGACGGAGGGGGACAAGCTGCGCGACATGGATCTGCGGCTGGGCACGCTGAAGTCGGACCTCCAGCGGGTCCGCCAGCAGGTCGACGCCCTGGCCGCGTGAACTCGCCGCCGTCGGGATCCGTCTTCTACCGGATGGAGGTCCGCATGAAGGCAGTGGCGCTCGCTGGTCTGGCCGTCATCGTCCTGTCTGCTGCGGCACCTTCAGCCCAGCCGTCCAATCCAACCACGCCATCCATCGAAAAGCCGTTTGCCCCCGGCGGCCGGATTCAGTTGAAGCTGCACGCGGCCGACTACAAGATCACCGGGCGATCCGACGGGAAGATCCGCGTCATGTGGCGGTCGGACCGTCCCGATGCGTTGGCCGGCGTGCGGGCGGACATCAACGTGACCGGACGCACAGCAGTAATTACGACGAGCGGCGTCAAGAACAGCGTGTCCTTCACGATCGACGTGCCGTCGCGGACCGACATCGAGATCGATTTGACGGCGGGCGATCTGGAGGTTCGGGGGATCGAAGGCAGCAAGCGGATCGAGAGCTGGGCGGGGGACGTATCGATCGACGTCGGCCAGCCGGGGCAGTATCGGCAGGTCGACGCGTCGGTGCGGGCGGGGGACATTTCGGCCCTGCCGTTCAAGGTGTCGACCGGGGGCCTGCTGCGGTCGTTCAGGTGGACCGGTCAGGGGCCTTACACCCTGGCAGTCAAGCTGTTTGCCGGGGATTTGACGCTCCGATAGGTTTTTGCAAACCTCCGGTCAGGATTTTCCGTCTGAGAGAATATGACTTTGTTCCAGAAGCTCTTCTCGAAAAAGTCCGAGCCTAAACAGCGGGTGCGTGTGTGCGTGGAGTGCGGCATGCCGATCGCCGAGCACAAGGAGTGGTGCAGCATCTTCCGCACACAGCAGGAGATGGACGCGAAGGCCCGCGTGACGCGGCCGCAGCAGGCCTGACCTCCCCAGGTGACAGTGGGGTCAGATCTTGATTTTCGACGGCGGACCGGCCGTCGAAAATCAAGATCCGACCCCACTGTCCTCATCAGGGGCCATCCTCTCGGCCCGTTTCGTCCATTTCCAGATCGTCGACGGGTGTACGCCCAGCGCGGTCGCGATCGTCCGCAGCGTATACGCATGACGACAGAACGCCCTCCGCACCGCCGCGTCCAGCTCCGCACCGACTGCCGCGCCCACCAGGAGCGACGCCAGCGACGGCCGTGTCGCAAAGCGCTCCGCGTAGACGAACTCCTGATTGGTCCGGTGAGGCGTGAGCAACGCGTCAATCCGGTCTCCGGCGGCCCGCGAACCCGCGAAGAGGGGACCCCAAATCGTCTCCATCGCGTCGGGCGCCGTGACGAACGTCACGTACCGCTCCTGCGCCTCGCGCCACGACGTCGCGTCGAATGCGGACGCCGACCCGTCGAGATCGAGAAACGTCGGCACCGGCGTCAGCCCCGCGGCTGCCCGGTAGCTGCTCCAGGGCCAGTCCGCTGGATGCGCGACCTTACGGGCGACGACGGGATTCAGCGCCAGATAACGTAGCGCATTCAGCAGATAGGAGCCGTCCTCGACGAGGCGACTTTTGTAGCGGCCCTGCACTACGTGCCCGACACGATCGTGGCGATGATTGAACCACTCGCAGTAGTGGGAATTCACCTGCTGCATCAGTCGCCACAACGGCTGCGTGTCCGGCCGCACAATCAAGTGCACGTGATTCCACATCAGGCAGAATGCGTGGCACCGCGCGCCCAATCGCGCTAACGATGATGAGAGCAGTTCGAGGTATTTCTGGTAATCGCGATCGTCCGTGAAGATGCACTGCTTGTTGTTGCCGCGCGAGACGACATGCGCGGGCATGCCTGGGACGTGGATACGCAGTGGCCGGGCCATGCCGACGGCGGGGCAAGAAGCCGGCCGACACGGTCAAGGCAGGAATATGCCGCGTTTTCGCTCCAGGGCTCCGTCGTCGCGCCGATGCCGTCGTCGATTCAGCGTACCCAGGCGCCGGACGGCGACGCAGTTCTTGCGGCTCCCCGTCGAAAATCAAGATCCGACCCCGCTGTCCTCCGCAACGGACGGGGCGCTATTGGACGCCGGTCAGCGCGATGTCGAAGACCAGCGCTGCGTTGGGTGGGATCGTGCTGCCGTTGCCGGTCGTGCCATAGGCAAGGGACGGAGGACAGATGACCCGGCGGGTGCCGCCGACCTTCATTCCCGTCACACCCATGTCGAATCCCTTGATGACCTGGTTGGCGCCGACGACGAAGGCGAACGTGTTCGCGTCGAGCTGCGTGCCTTTGTGATCCGCGGCGCTGTCGCTATACAACCACAAACCGTACTGGACGCTCGCCGTGGTGCCGACCGTCGCTTCGGTGCCTGTGCCAACGGTCAAATCTGTCTGCGAGTACTGGACGCTGCTCTGGTCTGGCGCGGTCGGCGACGTCTGCCCGAAGTCGCAGCCCGCCGCCGCGGCCAGCACGATCAGCAGGCCGAGCCACGCGCCGCGTTGACGAAGAAATGAGATCATCGTTTCACTCGATCCGCAGACGGCGTCAGGCAGACCGGCCACAGACGTATCTTAGTCCCTACGAGTCGATTCGGATCAGCTCGATGTCGAAGACGAGCGTTCCCTGCGGTCGGCCCGGACTGCCCTCGTAGGCCAGACGCGCCGGGATCCAGAACCGGCGCTTTTCTCCCTCGACCATCATCTGAACGCCCTCGGTCCAGCCCGGAATCACCTGATCCAGCGCGAACGTCGCCGGCTCGCCCTTGGTGACCGAGCTGTCGAACATCTTTCCATCGGTCGTCCATCCCGTGTAATGAACGGTCACGGTGGAGTTCGGGCGCGGATGGCGGGTGCCCGTCCCAGGCTTCAACACCTTGCTTGCCAGATTGCTCGCCGTGCGTACGGCGTCCGGCGGCGCGGCCGCGACGTCTGGCGGGGCAGGCAGCTGGGCGGCGTCTGACGCGGCGCGCTCGCCCCTGCTGCATCCGGCCCACAGCATCGCCGCAGTAAAGGCAAGAACGCTCAAAGAAAGGAAACGGAAGACGGAAGAAGGAAGGCGCATATAATTCGCGGCCTATGCGTGCATCGCTCATCGCCATTCTACTCGCCGGCGCCGCCATCGCCGCGGACCAACAGAAACCGGAGCCCTGGGCGTCGACGTACCAGGCTCCCGCGTCGCGGACGACGGTCATCCGCAACGCGACGATCCTGACCGCCGCCGGACCGCCAATCGAGCGCGGATCGCTGCTGCTGCAGAACGGCAAGGTCGCCGCCGTGGGCCAGACGGTCACCGCGCCGGCCGATGCGGTGGTCATCGACGCCGCGGGCAAGTGGGTGACACCGGGCGTCATCGACGTGCACTCCCATCTCGGCGTTTATGCTGCCCCGGGCATCGAGTCGCTGCAGGACGGCAACGAGGCGACCAATCCCAACACGGCCGAAGTCTGGTCCGAGCATTCGATCTGGCCGCAAGATCCGCAGTTCGAGCTCGCGCTCGCCGGCGGCGTGACCACGATGCACATCCTGCCGGGCTCGGCGAACCTGTTCGGCGGGCGAAGCGTGACGGTGAAGAACGTGATGTCGCGCACCGCCGAAGGCATGAAATTCCCTGGCGCGCCGTACGGGCTGAAGATGGCGTGCGGCGAGAATCCCACGCGCGTCTACGGGAACAAGGGCGGTCCCTCGACGCGGATGGGCAACGTCGCGGGTTATCGGAAGGCGTGGGAGGCCGCCTCCGAATATCGCGCGCGATGGAAGCGGTGGAAGGACAGCGGATCGGATCCGGAGAAGCAGCCCGATCGCAACCTCCAGCTCGAGACGCTCGCCGGCGTGCTCGACGGCGAGATCCGGATTCAAAACCACTGCTATCGGGCCGACGAAATGGCGACGATGATCGAGATCGCCAGGGAGTTCAACTTCAAGATCGCCGCGTTCCACCATGCGGTGGAGGCGTACAAGGTCCGGGACCTGCTCGCGAAAAACGACATCTGCGCCGCCATGTGGGCCGACTGGTGGGGATTCAAGCTCGAGGCGTACGACGGCATCCGGCAGAACATCGCGCTGGTGCAGGAGGCCGGCGGCTGCGCGATTGTGCATTCCGACAGCGCCGACGGAATCCAGCGGCTGAATCAGGAAGCGGGGAAGGCCATCCGCGCCGGCGAAGAAGCCGGCATTCACATCAACCGCGCCGATGCCGTGAAGTGGCTGACGATCAATCCCGCGAAGGCGCTCGGCATCGAGAAGGTGACGGGATCGCTCGAGCCGGGGAAGAGCGCGGACGTCACGATCTGGTCGGGCGATCCATTCAGCGTCTACACGCACGCTGACCAGGTATTCATCGACGGCGCGATGGTGTTCGATCGCAGCGATCCGACCAAACAGCCGCACCGCGACTTCACCGTCGGTCTGCTGCCGGGGGTGGGCCGATGAACGCGTGCAGACTCGCGGCCGTCGGCGCCGTTGTCGCGTCCCTGCCGTTCGCGCTGCTGGCGCAGGGAGGTGGCGCCGCGAAAACGCCGCCGGTGCCCCCGTCGATGCGCCCCACGCGACCAGCGCAGCCCAAACGCGTCGTGCCGGCGACGGGGCCGGCGATCGCCATCGTCAACGCACGGATCCTGCCCGTCTCGGGTCCGGCGATCGAGCGCGGCACGGTCGTGATTCGCGGCGGCGCGATCGCCGCGATCGGCGCGAACGTGCAGCCGCCCGCCGGCGCACGGATCCTCGACGCCGCCGGGAAGATCGTCACGCCGGGATGGCTCGACTCGGGCACGCAGATCGGGATCGTCGAGATCCCGCTTTCCGCGGAAGGGACCGCCGATCAGGTGACGGCCGACGCACGCGTCAGCGCCGCATTCTCCGTCCTGGATTCGTTCAATCCGCTCTCGACCGTCATTCCGGTGACGCGCACCGAGGGGATCACGCGCACGCTCGTCACGCCCTCGGGGACCGGCAATGTATTCATGGGCCAGGGTGCGGTCATGGACTTGAGCGGCGACCAGGTACCGGAGAGCGTCACCCGCGCTCCGGCGGCAATGATCGCGCTCCTGGGCGAGGCAGGCGCGTCCGTCGCGGGAGGCTCACGCTCGACCGCGATGCTGCGCATCCGGGAGACGCTCGAAGATGCGCGCGACTACGGCACGAATCGCACGGCTTTCAATGCGCGCCAGCGGCGTGATTACGTTCGCAGCCGTCTCGATCTCGAGGCGCTGCAGTCGGTGCTTCGCGGCCAGGTGCCGCTCGCGGTCCAGGCCAATCGCGCGAGCGATCTCCTTGCGGCAATCCGGCTGGCGGACGAGTTCAAGGTGAAGCTCGTGCTGCTCGGCGCCGCCGAAGGCTGGATGGTCGCGGATCGGCTCGCGCAGGCGAAGGTTCCCGTCGTCGTGAAGCCGCTGACGAATATTCCGAGCTTCGAGGCGCTCGGCGCCACGCTCGAGAATCCCGCGCGGCTCTCGAGAGCGGGCGTCACGATCGCGCTCGCGTCGTTCGACACCCACAACTCGCGCAACCTGCGCCAGGAGGCGGGGAACGCGATCGCCAACGGCATGGATCGCGACGCCGCGCTCCAGGCCGTCACGCTCACGCCCGCGCGCCTGTGGGGCGTCGCCGACCGCGTGGGCTCGCTCGAAGTGGGCAAGGACGCCGACGTCGTCGTCTGGTCCGGCGATCCGTTCGAGCTCTCGACCGGCGCTGAGCACGTGTTCATCAAAGGACGCGAGATGCCCCCGGACACGCGGCAGAAGGCGCTGCTGGAGAGGTATCGTACTGTCTCTCGGCGATGAGCCTGACGCCCGGCGCGCGGCTCGGCGGCTACGAGATCGTCGCGCTCGTCGGCGCGGGCGGCATGGGAGAAGTCTATCGCGCCCGCGATCCGAAGCTTCAGCGTGACGTTGCAATCAAGGTTCTGCCGGATCTTTTCTCGCGCGACCCCGAGCGGCTTGCCCGGTTGGAGCGTGAAGCCCGCACGCTGGCCGCCCTGAACCATCCTCACATCGCGCACGTGTATGGCGTCGAGCACGGCGCGCTTGTGATGGAATTCGTCGACGGCGAGGATCTGTCGCAGCGGATCGCCCGCGCGGGCGCGATTCCCATGGACGAGGCGCTCCCGATCGCGGCGCAAATCGCCGACGCGCTTGAATGCGCGCACGAACGGGGCATCGTCCATCGAGACCTGAAGCCCGCGAACGTCAAATTGCGGCCGGACGGCACGGTGAAGGTCCTCGATTTCGGGTTGGCGAAGGCGCTCGAAGCCCGCGACCAGACCAGAGCGGCTATCGAGAACTCGCCGACGATTACGAGCCCGTTCCAGTTGTCGCGGCTCGGCCTGATCCTGGGGACGGCCGCCTACATGGCGCCCGAGCAGGCCAAGGCAAAGCCGGTCGACAAGCGCGTCGATATCTGGGCGTTTGGATGCGTCGTCTACGAGTTGTTGACCGGCCAGCGAGCGTTCAAGGGCGAAGACGTCACCGACACGCTCGCGGCAATCGTCCGAGCCGATCCCGATTGGACGGCGCTTCCACCGGAAACTCCGGCGACGGTTCGGACGCTGCTCAGGCGCTGCCTGGAAAAGAATCCGCGCGAGCGGCTGCCGGATATCGGCGCGGCGCGGCTCGAGTTGAAAGAGGCGCGCGCCGGCAGCGCGGCGCCTGGGCCTGACGTCGCTCCACGTCCTCGCCGATCCTGGCTACCCTGGACGATCGCCGGCGCCGCCGGCATTGCGGCAATGGTGGCGGCGGGATACGCGCTGCGCAATCGGCCGGCGCCGGACGATCGAGTAATCCGTTTCCTGGTCGTGCCGCCGGGGCCGCTGTCCAACGCGCCGGCGCTGCGCCTGGCCTTGTCACCAGACGGGCGCCACCTGGCCTTTGTCGCGCCAGATGCCGCCGGCAATACGGTGCTCTGGCTGCGACATCTCGACGACATGCAGGCGCATCCGATCCCCGACACCGTGAACGCATCCGATCCGTTCTGGTCGCCCGACAGCCGCTCGATCGCCTTCGTCGCCGACAACGAGCTGCGCCACGTGGCCATCAACGGTGGACCCGTGCAGACCGTCTGCAACGCCATCGTCGCCCCAGCGGGCAGCTGGAATCGTGACAACGTCCTGATCTTCTCTTTGGGCGCCGGCGGAATCTTCAAAGCGCCCGCGTCGGGCGGCGCGCCGGTGGCTGTAACCGGACCGGTACCGGGCGCGGAGGGCGGGATTCAGACGGGGCCGGTCTTCCTCCCGGATCAACATCACTTCCTGTTCACGAGGACGGCGGCGGCCGGGCGCACGCAGTCGGTCGGAATTTATGTCGGGTCGCTCGATTCGAAAGAGGTCAGGCGGATCCTTCCCGTCTCTTCCAACGTGATGTTTGCCGACGGCCATCTGCTTTACATGGTCGGGACGACGCTGATGGCGCAGCCGTTCGATTCGGACGCGCTGACTGTGAAGAGTCCCGCCGTACCGATTGTCAGCGGCGTGCAGATCAATACGACGACCGGCACCGGTGCATTCTCGGTTTCGCAGACCGGAGTGCTCGCGTATCAGCCGGGACCGTCCACCGGCACGCAGCTCACCTGGATCGATCGCGCGGGCAAGCCGTCCGGCACGATTGGCTCCGCGACCGGGAACCGCGACGTCCAAATCTCGCCAGACGGCCGCACCGTCTCGAGCACCTTGACCGACGAACTCGGACGATCGCCCAACATCTATCTGTTCGATATCGCGCGCGGCACATCGCGCCGCTTCACCTTCAGCGATGGCGGGTTCTCCGCGGTGTGGGCGCCCGACGGACATCGTCTCGCGTATGCGGTCGAGCGCGAGGACGGATCGAGCGACCTCGTCGAGAAAGACGTGAGTGGCACGGGCCGTCAACAACTGCTGTACCACGACCGTGACATGAAGTATCCGCTCGCCTTTTCGCCCGACGGCGCATCTCTTCTCTACGCGGTCCAAAAAACCTTGAACGTAGGCCTGCTCCGTCTGCTACCGCTCTCGGGCGATCGCACGCCGCGTGAGATCGTGCCAGGAGACGTAGGCCAGGAGCCTGCGGAAGTATCGCCGGACGGACGATGGATGGCTTACGTCTCGATGGAGACCGGACGCCGCGAGGTGTTCGTGACCTCGTTCCCCGACGCCAAGGGGAAGTGGCAGGTCACGACCACCGGCGGTGACGCGCCGCGCTGGCGTCCGATCGACGGCAAGGAGCTGTACTTCGTCAATGGCGATCGGTTCATGGCGGTCGACGTCACGGTCCAACCCGATCGGTTCGACTTCGGTCCGGCGCGGCAGCTGTTCGAGGTTCACGTGCCGGCGCGGCAGCTCGGGACGCGATCGCCTTACGCCATCGACCCCGCCGGCCAGCGTTTTCTCTTCAACACCTGGGACGCCAAGGCCGCGATGATGCCCATCGCGCTCGTCGTCAACTGGACGCAGGTCATAAAGAAGTAGGGTGCTCGGTGCTCGGTACCCAGGACTGAGCACCGAGCACGCTAGACCCAGTCGAGCGTGCGTTTGACGGCTTTTTCCCACCCCGCATACGCCGCGTCGCGCTGGTCGGCGCTCCAGCGCGGGTCCCAGCGCTTGTCCATTCGCCAGTTTTCACACAGGTCGTCGAGATCGGTCCAGAAGCCCACGGCGAGGCCTGCGGCGTACGCCGCGCCCAGCGCGGTCGTCTCGGCGACGACGGGGCGGACGACGGGAACGCCGAGGATGTCGGCCTGGAGCTGCATCAGCGTGTCGTTCACCGTGGCGCCGCCGTCCACTTTCAGGATGTCCAGATGGACGCCAGAGTCCTCGACCATCGCGTCGAGGACGGCGCGCGTCTGGAAGCAAATGGCTTCGAGTGTCGCCCGCGCCAGGTGCGCTTTCGTATTGAAGCGCGAAAGGCCGACGATCGCGCCGCGCGCGTCCGAGCGCCAATAGGGCGCGAAAAGACCCGAGAAAGCGGGAACGAAATAGATGCCGCCGTTGTCGGGCACGGCATTCGCGAGCGTCTCGATTTCCGGCGCCGAGGCGATGAGGCCCAGTTGATCGCGCAGCCACTGCACCGCGGAGCCTGTCACGGCGATCGATCCTTCGAGCGCGTAGATCGTTTCCCCACCCATGCGATAGCATACGGTCGTCAGCAGTCCGGCCTTCGACGGGACGATTTGCGTGCCGGTGTTCAACAGCATGAAATTGCCGGTGCCGTACGTGTTCTTCGCCTCGCCGGGCCTGATGCACACCTGCCCGACGGTCGCGGCCTGCTGATCGCCGAGGTCGCCCGCGATCGGGATCTCGCCGCCCGCGGCCCCGTCGCGCCGCGTGACGCCGAACGCCGAGCGATCGGACGAAGACTGGATTGCCGGCAGCATCGCGCGCGGAATCCTGAAGATGCGCAGCAGGTCGTCGTCCCATTCGAGCGTCCGCAGGTTCATCAGCATCGTCCGGCTCGCATTGGTGACGTCGGTGGCGTGGACGCCTCCATCCCGGCCGCCGGTAAGGTGCCAGATCACCCACGCGTCGGGATTGCCGAAGACCGCCTCGCCGCGATCCGCGGCGGCGCGGACGCCGGGGACGTTTTCGAGGATCCATTGAATCTTCGCGCCCGAGAAATAGGTGGCTGGCGGCAATCCGGTACGCGATCGAATCAGTCGCGTCTGCTCGTCGCTCAGCGCGTTGACGATCCGATCGGTCCGCGTGTCCTGCCAGACGATGGCGTTGTACCAGGGCTGTCCGGTTTTCGGATTCCAGACGATGGTGGTTTCGCGCTGATTGGTGACGCCGATGGCGGCCAGATCCGCCGCGGTCACGTTGGCGTTGCGCATCGCGCGCGCGATCGTCTCGTCGCAGCGCGCGGCGATTTCCATCGGATCGTGCTCGACCCAGCCGGGCTGCGGCAGAATCTGCTCGTGCTCCAACTGATGGCGGGCGATTACGTTGCCGCCGCGGTCGAAGATCATGAACCGCGTGCTCGTTGTTCCCTGATCGAGCGCCCCGACGTAGCGCGCCATCTCAGAACCCCACCAGCGAATACAGACCGGCGCCGGCGAGGCCGCCGACGATCGGCGCGACCACGGGAATCCAGGCGTACCCCCAGTCGGACGATCCTTTGCCGGCGACCGGCAGGAGCGCGTGGGCGATGCGGGGCCCGAGATCCCGCGCCGGATTGATCGCGTAGCCCGTCGGCCCGCCGAGCGACAGGCCGATCCCGAGTACCAGTACGCCGACGAGCAGCGGCTGGAGACCGCGGCTGAACACGAAAGAAAGATCGACGTCGCCGGGCTTCGAGACCGTCTGCGCGTTGGCGGCGATCGCGAGAATGCCGAAGATCAGGACCGCGGTCCCGATCATCTCGGAGACGATGTTCGCGCCGGTCGATCGCAGCGCCGGCGCCGTGCAGAAGACGGCGAGCTTTGCCGGCGGTTCAGCCGTCAGACGCCAATGCGGCCAGTATGCCAGCCATACGAGCGTTGCGCCGGCCATCGCGCCGATCATCTGCGCCGCGACGTATGCCGGCACCTGCGGCCATGGAAAGCTGCCGATGGCCGCCAGCGCGATCGTGACGGCGGGATTCAGGTGCGCGCCGCTGATCCGGCCGACGGCATAGACGGCGATCGCGACGGCGACACCCCACCCCGTCGTGATGACGATCCATCCGCTGTTCTGCCCTTTGGTGCGATTCAGCACCACGTTGGCGACGACGCCGTCGCCGAGCAGGACGAGGATCATCGTTCCGATCGCTTCGGCCAGATAGGTTTGCATATGGGGCGGCAGTATAGACTGTGCTACGCTCAAACGGTCAGGTTGGACGACTGCCCGCCGCTTTCCTTGTCAGAGCTTCGAGCCCGCCCAGCACATCATCGGAGGAGACGATCGGACCGCTGACCATCCGATCCTGAGTCCCGCGCCGCGGGACAGGAGTAGCAGGACATGGCTCGGAAACTCTACGTCGGCAATCTGCCGTTCTCGGCGGGCGAGACGGAGCTCCAGGAGCTCTTCGCACAGGCAGGCGCGGTCGACTCGGTGAAGGTGATGCGCGACATGGCGACGGGCCGCGCGCGCGGCTTCGCCTTCGTCGAGATGTCCACCGATGCCGATGCGCAGGCGGCGATTGACAAGTTCCACAATTACGAATTCGGCGGCCGGAATCTCACGGTGAACGAAGCGCGTCCGCGGCCGGAGCGCTCGGGCGGCTTCGGCGGCGGCGGCTACGGCGGAGGCGGTGGGGGCCGCGGCGGCGGCGGTGGATACGGCGGCGGCGGAGGCAAGGGCGGACGCCGCGAACCTCGCTGGTAAGCTCCGCATCACCCACTCGTCGATCGGCCGTCCGGTCAGGGAAGCGAACCGGACGGTCGACGAACAATCCAACCTTTCGCGAGGCGGTTGCCGTCTAAGCCTCCATGCAGGACTTGCGCTTCGCGCTTCGAACGCTCCGCAAGCAGCCGGTTTTCACGCTCATCGCCGTCCTGACCCTGACCCTGGGGATCGGCGCCAACACGGCGATCTTCAGCCTGCTGTATCAGACGCTGCTCCGTCCGCTGCCGTACCCGAACGCCAGCCGCCTCGTATTCATCTGGAACAGCTACGAGGGCATCAACCTCGACAAGGCCAGCGTGTCGATTCCGGACTACATCGATCGCAAGACCATGGCGCCGGGGATCGAGGACGCCACGCTGTTTACGATGCGGACCGCGAACCTCAATGAAGGCGGCAATCCCGAGCAGGTGCACGCGCTCGCCGTGACGCCGTCGTTTTTTTCCACGCTTCAGCGGCAGCCGTTTCTCGGCCGCGGCTTCGCCGACGACGAGGCCAGGCCCGACGCCGACAAGTTCGTCATCCTGTCGTATGCGCTGTGGACGTCACACTACGGATCGGATCGAGCGATTGTCGGCCGTGACATCCGCGTCAACGCCGATGCCTATCGGGTCGTCGGCGTGCTGCCGAAGGACTTCGAGCTCCCCGGGCCGGAGATCGCCCTCCTGATGCCCTTTGCGTTCACGCCGGCGCAGATGTCGGACAGCGGACGCGGGAATGAATTCAGCCAGATGATCGCGCGGCTGCGACCCGGCGCGTCCATCGCGCAGGTGAACGGCCAGTTCAAAGTGATCACCGAGCACGTCATGGAGCGGTTGCCCGCGCGCGCGGGTTTCATGAAGACCAGCCGGTTCGGAGGCTTCGCGGTCGGCCTTCGCGACGAGCTCGTGGGCGACGTCCGCACGCCGCTCTTGATCATGCAGGCCTGCGTGATCTTCGTGCTGTTCATCGCGTGCGTGAACGTGGCGAACCTGCTGCTGATGCGCGCGACGGGCCGCAGCCGCGAGCTGGCGATCAGGACGACGCTCGGCGCAGGACAGTGGCGAATCGTGCGCCAGATGCTGACCGAAGGGCTCGTCATAGCCGTGGCCGGCGGTCTGGGCGGGCTCGCGCTGGGCATCGCCGGTCTCCGGGCGCTGCTGGCGCTGAGCGCCGACCAGCTTCCCG
The DNA here is from genome assembly GCA_035495955.1 of Vicinamibacterales bacterium. Lineage (GTDB taxonomy): Bacteria > Acidobacteriota > Vicinamibacteria > Vicinamibacterales > 2-12-FULL-66-21 > JAICSD01. Next base: position 44,711 of record DATJFE010000023.1, read on the forward strand.
GCGCGCCCGCCGCGACGCTGGATCCGGTCGTCCTCGCATTCACGTCGGCGCTCGTCCTGCTCACGGGCGCGATCTTCGGCGTGATGCCCGCTCTCGCCGTCACGCGGGGCCACGCGGCCGCATATCTGAAGGACGACAGCACGCGCGGCACGGCGGGCAAGGGAACGGGTGTCATGCGCGCGGCGCTGGTCATCGGCGAAGTCGCCGCGGCGCTCGTGCTGCTCGTCGGCGCGGGTCTCCTGATCAAGAGCTTCCAAAAGCTGCAGCAGGTGAATCCGGGCTTCTCGAGCGCGAACGTCCTCACGGCGCAGATTGCGCTGCCGCAGACGCGCTATCCGGACAATCCGGCGCGCGTCGCGTTCTGGAACCGCATCGCGGGGAAGGCACGGGCGCTGCCCGGCGTCACGAACGCGGGCCTCACGACGAACGTGCCGTTCAACGGGAACGTCGGGTCAGGTTCCTATTCGATCGTCGGCCGCGCGCAGGCGCCCGGCGAACCGATGCCGCACGGCCGCCAGGAGGTCGTCGGCGGCGATTATTTCAAGGCGATGCAGATCCCGCTGGTGCGGGGACGCCTGTTCAACGATGCCGACACGCTCGACTCGCCGCCGGTCATCATCGTCGACGAGTACCTGGTCAAGCGCTACTTCACGGGCCGGGATCCGATCGGGCAACAGATCCAGCGGGGCGGACCCACGAGCCAGAAGTTCACCATTGTCGGGGTCGTCGGCACGATCAACAGCATTGACCTCGGCGCGCCCGTCACGAAGGAACGAATCTATTACCCCGCGGCGCAACAGGCGCCGCGGGTGATGTCCGTCGTGCTGAAAACGATTCCCGATCCGCAGTCGCTCGTGCCGACGTTGCGCGCGGCCGTCCGCGAGATCGATCCGGAGCAGCCGATCGCCGAGGTGCTCACGATGGAGCAGTGGATCGGCCGATCGCTGCAGACGCGCCGCGCGCCGATGGCGCTGCTCGCGATCTTCGGCGCCGTAGCGCTCGTGCTCTCCGCGATTGGCATCTACGGCGTCCTCGCGTTCGGCGTGGCGCAGCGCGTCCGCGAGTTCGGCATCCGCCAGGCGCTCGGCGCCGATCGCGCGTCCATTCTGGCGCTCGTCCTCAAACAGGGCCTCGCCACGGCGGGCGCCGGAGTGGCGATCGGGCTGGCCATGGCCGTCGCGCTCACGCGCTATCTGCAGACGCTGCTCTTCGGCGTGACGGCGCACGACGCCGTCGTGTTCACGGGCGTCACCGCCGTGCTGTTCGGCGTCGCCATGGCCGCCTGCTACATCCCCGCGCTTCGCGCCACGCGCGTCGATCCCATGATCGCGCTGCGAGATCTGTGAGCCCTGAGCCATCGACGGCAACTCGCCTCAGCCGCGTCCCGTCTAAGCGTTCGATCCAGCCTGCAGGAGGGACAAGTTCATGACTCGACATGTGTTCGCGGTGAGTTCGGTCATGACGTTGTGTCTGTTCGCCGCGTCGGCCGGAGCGGAGTCGCCGGCAGCGGATCTGGCGGAACACGGACACTGGAAGCGGCTGAAGGCGCTGGTCGAGCCTCGCGCGGCGGCGAATCCGAATGACGCGGAGGCGCAGTGGCTGCTGTCGCGGGCCCGGATGGCGTTCCGGGACTTCGACGGCGCGCTCGCCCCGGCGGAGAAAGCCGCCGCGCTCGACGGCAGGAACGTCGAGTACCGCTGGCAGGTCGCGCAGGTGGTTGGAGAGTTGGCGGGCCGCGCGAGCATGTTCAAGGCGACGGGTCTCGCCAAGCGCTACAAACGCGAAGTGGACGCTGCGCTCGCCCTGAATCCGAAGCACACGGGCGCGATGACGGGCCTGATGGAGTACTACAACAGGGCGCCCGGCATCGCGGGCGGCGACAAGAACAAGGCCGCCGAGCTCGTCGATCGGATCATGGCGGTGAACAAGGTGGACGGCTATCTGGCGAAGGTCCGGCTGCTCGGACAGCAGACGCCCGTGCCGACCGCGGACATCGAGCAGGTCTTCGCGCAGGCCGTCCAGGCCGATCCATCCCGGTTCGAGCCGCATCTGAATCTTGCGAGCATCTATGGGGTCGGGCCATCGCCGCGTCTCGACCTCGCCGAGAAGGAAGCGCTGATCGTCCGGAAGATCGATCCCGACCGCGTGACGGCGTATGCGATTCTGGCCGGCGTCTACGCGGCGCAGCAGCGCTGGACGGATCTCGACGCGATCCTCGCCGAAGCGGAGAAGAGAATCCCGGACAACCTGACGCCCTACCTGCGCGCGTCGGGAGCGCTCCTGAAGGACGCCAGGGACCTGGCGCGCGCCGAGCAATACACGCGCAAGTATCTGTCGCAGCAGCCGGAGCCCAATGCGAGCAGCCACGCCGTCGCGCACTGGCGTCTTGGGCTGATCCTGGAGAAGCAGGGGAAGAAGGCCGACGCGATCGCGGAGCTGCAGACGGCGACGAAGCTCGATCCGAAGTTCGACCAGGCGCAGAAGGATCTGAAACGGCTCAAGACTTGAGGTCAGAGGTTGGAGGCTGGGAGTCGGAGGGTGGGCCTTTACTCCACGATTTTCAGCTCGGCTCCAAAGAGCATCGTCCGATCGTTGTCGCGGGCGGCCCACTTGAGCAGCGTCGTCACGCTCTTTTCGACGCGGCCGTCGAAGACGGTTCGGCCGTTGACGACGACGGTGATGGCGCGGGCGAAGTCAAAGCGATCCGGTGAGAGCAGCAGGGTGAATTCCTTCACACCCCGCGTTCTCGCCGTCACGGTGTTCCCCGAGCGTACGAGGTCGACTCGTCCCGATCGGCTGCGGGGGAAGATCGGAACGTGCTCGGACAGGTTGGCGTCCGGCAGATCCTTCGCGTCGCCAGGCGTCGAACCGAGCGCGTCGATCGTCAGCCAGTGCGCGCGGTTCCAGTTCTTCGTGTCCGAGACCTCCCACGTCAGCGTATCGGGCAGCGGCGCGCGTGGATGCGTGCGGACGAATGCTTCGAAATCGTCCTTCACGACCGGCCACCAGCTCGTGTCGTGGCCGGCCTGCGGCTGCGGCTTGTAGACGATCGGCACGCCCGAGCGGCTCATGTGCACGACGCTGGGCTCGACCATCTCGATCGGATACAACGGATCGCGGCCGCCGTTCACGATGAAAAACGGCTTGTTGCGGAGGTTGTTGAGAAAGAGGCTTCCGATCCGCATCGCTTCGCTGCGCAGCACGAGCACGTAGCCGTTGAGCGGCAGGAACGACGCATACGGCGTCGTGTCGCGCATCGCGACGTAGTACGCGCCGGTGCCGCCGTCGGAGACGCCGGAGAGGACGACATGATTTTCGTCAACGTTGTAGGCGCGCTTGACGGAGTCGAGGATCCCGCGAAGGTTCTCGACCTGGGCGTCGCTCCACCACGGCGCGTCGCTCCATCCCGCGGGCATGACATGGATCTGTTCGGCGCCGGACAGTCTGACCGATCCGTCGCCGCGGAGCGACGAGTCGTCGCGCATCACGCCGCCGTGCAGCTGAATCCGGACCTGCCACTTGCGTGAAGCGTCGTAGGCGGCCGGGACGTTCAACCAGTACTGATAGCGGCCGCGGCGCCCGCGGACGATGCCGGTCGGCGGGCTCGCCGCGTACGTGCGTCCCTGTCTCAACCGTGCGTAGACGTCGTCGAAGGGGACGCCCGAGTCGACGATTGCCGGGACAGCTCCGGCGGCATCGGCGGGGCTCTTCGCATCCCAGTACTTCGCGAAGGCCGCGTCGATCGCGGAGGACGAAGGCGCAGCGGGCAGCGGCGCTTGTATCAACGCCGCCAGCAGCGCTGCCGCCGCCCCGACCGATCGCATCGCCGGATTCTACCGCCTTCGCGTAGGATGACCGGCATGATTACCAGGCGCGAATTCCTTGCGGTCTCCTCAGCGTCGCTGCTCGTGCGCGCCGTCGGTCCCGGCGTCGAGCAGCGTTCCGGCCGTCCCTGGTACGAGACGATGCGCCGGTGCGGGCAGCTCAATCTCAACGAACGGGATCCGCTGTCCCTCGACGTTCGGAGCTGGATCGACTACTGGGCGTCGCTGAAGCTCGACGCGCTGCTGCTCAACGGCGGCGGGATCGTCGCGTTCTATCCGACGGACGTGCCGTTTCATCGCCGAAGCGAGTTCCTCGGGTCGCGGGATCTCTTCGGAGAGCTGGCGGCGGCGACGAAGGCGCGCGGCATGCGGCTCGTGGCGAGGATGGACTGCAACTATGCCTACGCGGATGCGCTCGGCGCGCATCCGGAGTGGTTCGAGCGGAATCGGGACGGATCGCCGAGACCGCACGGCGAATCGCCGTGGCTCTACAAGACGTGCATGTTCAGTCCGTACTTCACCGAACAGATGCCGGCGATCTACCGCGAAATCGGCGCGCGATACCCCGTCGACGGGTTTTTCACCAACGGCTGGCCGAGCACCGGCGACCTGACGGTCTGTCACTGCGTCAACTGCCAGCGCGTCTATCGAGATGTCGTCGGAGCGACGCCGCCCGATCAGACCGACGCGACGAGCGCGGCGTACCGCAAGTACTACGACGTGTACATGCGGCGGGTGCTCGACGTGTGGCGCGGGTGGCAGGCCGTGGTCACGGAGAAGCGGCCGGACTCCGTCTACGTCGGCAATCTCGGCGGCGGCATTCGCACCGTGAAGAACGTGAAGCAGCTCGGCGAGGTGGCGCGCTGGTTCAATGCGGATCACCAGGGACGCGCGGGGGACACCGCGATCTGGGACTGCGCGCAGCAGGGGCGCGTCGCGCGTCCCGTGATGCGGGGGCGGACGATCACCAACGTGACCGGCGCGTACAGCAACAGCCGCGTGACATGGCGGCACGTCGCGAAAGCGTCGGCGGAAACGACGATGTGGATGGCACAGACCGCCGCAAGCGGGATGGTGCCGTGGTTCCACTGGCTGGGCGGCGCTCCCGAAGACACGCGATGGAAAGAAACCGGCCAGGCATTCTTCGCGTGGCTCGCGGCCCACGAGGCGCACTTCCGGAACACGCGCTCGATTGCGGACATTGCGGTGTTGTATCCACAGCGCACGATCGCGTTCTATCGGTCCGGCACGCGCCCGCGCGACTGGCGCGGCGCAGACCGCGCGCAGACGGCCGACTATCTCCAGGGCCTGTACTACGCGCTGCTCGAAGGCCGGTTCCTGTTCGACTTCGTCCACGAGGACGACCTCGATGCGCAGACGCTCCGTCCGTATCGTGCGCTGCTGGTGCCGAATGCCGCGTATCTCTCGGACGGGCACTGCCGCCGGATCCGAGCGTATGTCGCCGCGGGAGGCTCGCTGCTCGCGACGTTCGAGACGTCGCGCTACGACGAATGGGGCGACGTCCGTCCGGACTTCGCACTTGCGGATCTCTTCGGCGCGAGCGTCGCCGGTGACGTCGCCGGTCCGACGGGCAACAGCTACATGCGGATTGCCGGCCGACATCCCGTCCTCGTGGGGTTCGAAGGCACGTCGCTGCTTCCCGGGCCGGAGATGCGAGTGCCGATTCGGCGGAGCGGCGCCGATGCGCCGGTGGATGCGCCGCTCACGCTCGTCCCCTACTATCCGGCGTTTCCGCCCGAGATGGTGTTTCCGCGGACCCCGGAAACGCGCGAGCCCGTGGCGATCTTCCGCAGCGCGGGGCGATCGCGGGTCGCGTATTTCGCCGGCGATATCGACCGCACGTTCTGGCGGTCGGGAAACACGGACCTGAGCGCGCTCCTTCAGGACGCCGTCCGGTGGGTGCGCGGCGATGACTCGCCGTCGGTGTCGCTCGAGGGGGACGGGATCGTCGAGGCGTTCGCGTGGGAGACCGAGTCGGGCTACGCGCTCCACATCCTCAATTACACGAACCCGAACATGACACGCGGCTTCTTCCGTCGCTTCTATCCGATCGGCCCGCAGCGGGCGGACGTCGCCGTCGCGGCCGGCCGACGCATCGGCAGCGTCCGGCTGTTGCGCGCGGGGCGCGACGTGCGGTTCGAGCAGGCGGGCAACCGCGTGCGATTCACGGTGCCGAGCGTGACCGACTACGAAGTCGCCGTCCTCGTGTGAGGACACCGGGGTCAGATCTTGATTTTCGACGACGGGATCATCGTCGAAAATCAAGATCTGACCCCGGTGTCACCTGGAGAGGGCGAAGGCGACGATGGAGCTCCCCGACGGCGCGCCGTTCTTGCCGCCCCCGCACACGATGACCACATACTCGCGACCGTTGACCGCATACACCGCCGGCGTGGCGTTGCCGGCCGCGGGCAGCGTCGTCTCCCACAGCAGCCGGCCGGTCAGCGCCTCGTACGCGTGGAACTTGCGATCGAAGTTGGTCGCGCCGATCAATAGCAGCCCGCTCGCGGTCACGACCGGCCCGCCGTAATTGTCGCTGCCCGTCCGGCGCAGACCCGTCGCCGCCAGCTCGGGAAATTCGCCGAACGGGATCTTCCAGCGAATGACGCCGGCGTCGAGATCGATCGCGCTCAACGTGCCCCATGGCGGTGTGAGCGGCGGATAACCGTCGGGATCGCGCCACAGCGTTTCGCCGTCGCTGCGGTACTTCACGTAGGTCGGCTCGGTCAGCAGATTCGGATCCTTCCCCCGGTCGACGCCCGTTATCAGGAACTCGACGAGATCGTTGACGTTCTTTGCGCCGAAGTCCGGAAAGCCCGGCATTCGCCCCGTCCCATGGCGGACGATGTCGGCGATCTGATCCCGCGACTTGCGCTTGCCGATGTCGATGAGCGTGGGCGCCGCAGGCGAGCCGCGTCGATCGCTCCGATGACAGGTGGCGCACTTCGATTCATAGAGCGACGTGTCGGTGTTCGGGATCAGCCGGACGATCCAGGGCATCTCGTTCGCGTTGACGTAGAGCAGCGCCGTGGCCGGATCGAAGGCCGCCCCGCCCCATTCGGCTCCGCCGTCGACGCCCGGAAAGATGATCGTGCCCTCGAGCGACGGCGGCGCGAAGGTGCCCGACTTGAGCTTCCGGAACTGCTCGAGCACCGCCGCGTGCGCCTCCGGCGTGCGCCGCGTCAGCATCGCTTCAGTCGGGCCGCTCCGCGTGAAGCGCGGGGGCTTGACCGGAAACGGCTGCGTGCGCGAGAGCTGTTCGCCTTCCATCGTCGAGGACGGAACGGCGCGCTCCTCGATCGGGAACAGCGGCTGTCCCGTCCGTCGATCCAGCACGAAGACGAATCCGGTCTTCGTGACCTGCGCCACCGCGTCGACCTTCCGCCCGCCGCGCGTGACGGTGACCAGGTTCGGCGCGGCGGGGAAGTCGAGGTCCCAGATGTCGTGGTGAAGACCCTGAAAGTGCCAGATCCGCGCGCCCGTTCGCGCGTCGAGGGCGAGCACGCAGTCCGCAAACAGATCGTTGCCCGTGCGGTTCGCGCCGTAGAAATCGAACGACGCCGATCCGGTCGCGGCGAATACCATCGCGAGCTTCGGATCGACGACGACACCTGCCCAGGCGTTGGCGCCGCCGGTGATCTGCCACGCGTCCTTCGGCCATGTGTCGTACCCGAACTCACCGGGATGCGGAATCGTATGGAAGCTCCAGCGGATCTTCCCCGTGTTGACGTCGAACGCGCGAATGTCGCCGGGCGCCGATGGCAGCGTCTCGGGCACCGTGCTGCCCATGATGAGGAGATCCTCGAAGACGACGCCTGGAGTGCTTGCCGTTACGGTCAGCTTCTCTGCCGGACGGCCGAGGCCCTCTCGCAAGTCGACCCGGCCGCCGGCGCCGAACGTTTTGATCGGCTGTCCGGTCTTCGCGTCCAGCGCGAACAGCCAGTTGCGATAGGTCACGAACACGCGGCCGTGCCCGACGGCCACCCCGCGATGCCGGAAGCGCGCCCCGGGCGCAGCTCCGCCGGCGGGATCGAACTTCCAGACTTCGCGTCCGGTTGCCGCGTCCAGCGCAATCACCTTGAGCGTCGGCGTCGTCGCATAGAGCATTCCGTTGACGACGATCGGATTGCTCTGCATCTCGGACCCCTTGAACGCGTCGTGCGAGTCGTAGCTCCACGCGACCTTCAGCTGCGCGACGTTCGTTCGGTCGATTTGCGTCAGCGGCGAATACCGGATGTTGTCGACCCCGCCGTTGACGGGCCAGGGGACGTCATCGGGTGCACGGGGTGGACTGGATGCGCGAGGTGCGAGGGGTGCGAGGGGTGCGAGAGGTGCGTGGGGTGCGCGGACTGCGCGGAGTGCGGGAGGCGCGGCGGGGGCGAGAGACGCGTGCGGTGCGGTCGCGACGATCGCCGCAGCCAGCACCCATCGCACCCTGCGCACCCCCCGCACCTCACAATCCATACAGTTTCTTCGCATTGTCGCGCAACACCATGCGCGCGAGCTCCGACGCCCGCGCGCGCGTGATCTCGTGGTCGGCGATCATACCGGACAGTGCCGTGGCCAGCGCCTCGCGCGCCGTTTGCGATGCAATCCATCCCGTCTCTTCCCAACTGATCTCGTCGGTCGTCGGGCTCGCGTCGCTGCCGTAGAGCGCCTTTTCCGGCCACGAGGACAACCACTCGCGCAGCAGCGCTGCCTGGCCGCGCGGCGCCTCGAAGTACGACAGCGCTGAAAAGTCGGCGTACACGTTGGGCTTGCTCAAGAGGCCCGCGGTGTCGCGGTAACGGGGATACCCGCCGTGCACGACGACGAAGTTCGTCTTGCGCAATGAGGGCTCGTTGAAGGCCCACGTGAGGAGAAGCGGGTCCGATCCGCGTTGATCGTAGTTCGCCCCCCCGCCGTTCGCGACGTGGATGTGGACGGCCATGCCGAGCCGGCCCGCCTCGCGCGCCAGGTACGCGAACAGGTAATCCTGCAGCAGCTTGTAATCGGCTGGCGGCGGCGCGCCGCCTCCGACGTATCGCGCGTACACTCGCGCGGCGTCGGACTCGGCCGCGGGGCCGAAGTCGAGCCATCGAAGATACGCGGCCTCGAGCTTCTCGGCCACCGCGCCGGCGGTTCTGTGGCGCTCGAGCGTACGCGTGATGATGGACGCGCAGTACTCCTTGAGGGTCCCCGGCAGCGCGTCGGCACCCGATTCCTTCAGGTAGCGCTGGAGCAGCCGTTCTTCCGCGGGATAAAACGCGGCGTAGTCGCGGTTCGAGGCCTTTGCGGCGGAGTTATCGAGCGGGAAGATCAGCGCGTCGGCGTAGGGAACCCAGCGGAAGCGCGGGGGCTGGAGTTCCGAACCCATCGCGATGCGATTCGCCAGAACAATCTCGACGCCCTGCCGGTCCAGCACCCATGCCGGATACGCGGCGCCGCGCTGCGCCATCGCCTTTTGTTTCAGCGTGCGGACATCCTCGAGATGCGCCGGAGCCGAATCCGCATGAGGGTAGTTGAACAGGGTCTTCCACGCGCTCACGAACTCCGGATTGTCGGGCCGAATGGGCACCGGTCCCGGCATGGCCCCCGGCGGCGGCGGATCCAGCAACTCGAACGGCAGGGCGTCATAGTCGTGATCGTCCGGCACCGGACGGACGACGTGCGCGTGATTGTCGATCGCGTTGATTGATTGGATCTCGCGCAGGAGCCCTGATGCGACGGATCCTCCACGGCCTGCGGGTGCGATCTGGCGCGGTGCTGCGAGAGCAAATGGTGCCAGGAGCGCAAGTGCTAATGGTGCGCGCATGCGACTACTGCTCACGTTTGGCGAGCACCAGGTACACGAGAGCCGCGACGCCAAAACCGACAAACCAGGCGTAGTCGTACAACGGCCTCAACGGAGCGATCACGAGTCCACCCCACGCGGCCGCGCAGCCGGCGAGCGTGGCGACGGCCCCGGCGACGTTCCAGCCGGCGGTGTACCGATACGCGCCGTCGGGCAAGTATAGATCCTCGAGACGCAGGTTCGTCCGGCGGACGATCCAGTAATCGGCGATCAACACGCCGGCGATCGATCCCAGTCCACCCGAGTACCCGAGCAGCCACGTGAAGATGTACCCGGATGGATCCGCAAGCAGCCGCCATGGCTGGATGGCGATCCCGACGATCCCCGTGATGAGGCCGCCGGTCTTGAAGCTGATCAGCCGCGGGAATGCGTTCGCGAAGTCGTTGGCCGGCGACACCACGTTGGCGGCGATGTTGACCGCAAGCGTCGCAATCACCGCCGTGAACATCGAGATCGCGATGACGAAGGGGTCGCGAAAATGGCCGATCAGCTTGATCGGATCCCAGATCATCTCGCCGTAGATCAGCGACGTCGCGCTCGTGATGAGCACACCCATCGCCGCGAACACGAACATCGTCGTCGGGAGCGCGACGACCTGGCCGATGGTCTGTTCGCGCTGGCTCCTGCCGAAGCGGGTGAAGTCGGGCATGTTGAGCGACAGCGTCGCCCAGAAGCCGATCATCGCCGTCAGCGACGGCACGAATACCGTAAAGAACTCGGCGGGGGCGGCGAACCGTCCCGGCTGCGAGAGCAGCGGGCCGAATCCATGCGCGCGCCGCACCGCCCATCCGAGCAGCGCGGCCGTCATGACGAGCACGAACGGCGCCGCCCAGTTCTCGACCGCGCGCAGCAGATTCATGCCGCGATAGATGATGTAGATATTCAGGCCCCAGAAGAGCGTGAATGACAGCCACTCGCTGGCCGTGTGCCCGCCGAATCCGCCGCCGAACAGCGTCGACCAGCCGGGAATCACGTTCGCGAAGAACGTGTTGAGCGCCTCGCCGCCGATCCACGCCTGGATGCCGAACCATCCACACGCCACGAGCGCCCGCATGAGGGCCGGAAGATTCGATCCGATCGTTCCGTAGGCCGCCCGCGCGAACACGGGGAACGGGATTCCGTACTTCGTGCCCGGATGCGAATTGAGCAGGATTGGGACCAGGACGATCGTGTTCCCGAGCAGCACCGTCACCAGCGCCTGCCACCAATTCATGCCCGAGGCGATCAGGCCGGAGGCCAGCATATAGGTCGGGATGCAGTGCGCCATGGAGATCCACAACGCCGCGTAGTTGTAGGTCGTCCAGTTCCGCTGCGCGATCGGCACGGGCGCGAGGTCGTGGTTGAACAGCGGGCTGCGCTGGATGCGGGTCCGGTCGATCAACTCTACGCGTCCGTCCGGGAGTGTCTGTGTCGGCTCAGGGCTCACGGCTCAGGGCTCAGGGAAGAACAGCATAAGGCACGAGCCATGCGCCATGCGCCATGAGCTATGAGCCATGAGCCCTAGAGTCCCGCGGGCGCGAGACTGGGGCCGCGCTTGATGAAACGTCCGGCGCCTTTGCGGCCGACGAACCGGTCGTCTTCGACGATGACGTTCCCCTGTGACACCACGAAACTCGGCGCGCCTTCGACGACGGTGCCTTCGTACGGGTTGTAGTCGACGCGCATGTGCAGCGTCTTGACGCCGAGCGTCTGCGTCTTCTTCGGATCGAAGATCACGATGTCGGCGTCGCTGCCGACCGCGAGGGTGCCTTTTCGCGGAAAAAGACCGAACATCTTCGCCGGAGTCGTCGAGCACAGCTCGACGAAACGATTGAGGCTGATGCGGCCCGGGCGTACGCCGCCGTTGTGGACGAGCGTCAGGCGCGTCTCGATGCCGGGAGCGCCATTCGGGATCTTGCTGAAGTCGTCTTTGCCGAGCTCTTTCTGTTCGCTCATGCAGAAAGGGCAGTGGTCGGTCGAGATCACCTGGAGATCGTTCTTGGCGAGCCCCTTCCAGAGCACGTCCTGGTGCCATTTCTCGCGGAGCGGCGGCGACATCACGTATTTCGCCCCGTCGAAGCCCGGCTCCTCATAGTTGTCGTACGAGAGGAACAGATACTGCGGGCAGGTCTCCGCGTACGCCGGCAATCCCATGTCGCGCGCTTCGCGGACCTTTTGCAGCGCGTCGGCCGACGAAAGGTGGACGATGTAGATCGGGACGCCCGCCATCTCGGCGAGCGCGATCGCGCGGCCGGTGGCCTCGCCTTCGGCGCGCGGCGGGCGCGTGAGCGCGTGATATTTCGGCGCCTTCTGGCCCTTGCGCAGCGCTTCCTGAACGAGCAGATCGATGACGCCGCCGTTCTCGGCGTGCATGCACACCAGTCCGCCGTTCTCTCCGGTCTTCCGGAGCGCGCGAAAAATCGTCGCATCGTCCACCATGAACACGCCGGGATACGCCATGAAGAGCTTGAAGCTGGTGACGCCATCGTTTCTGACGAGCGTGTCCATCTCGCCGAGACCCGCATCGGGAAGGTCCGTGACGATCATGTGGAACGAATAGTCGGCGACCGCTTTGCCCGACGCTTTCTTCATCCACTCATCGAAGGCGTGCCTCATCGTCTGGCCGCGGTACTGGATGGCAAAATCGACGAGGCAGGTGGTGCCGCCGAACGCGGCGGCGATGGTGCCCGTCTCGAAGTCGTCGGCCGATGTCGTGCCGCCGAAAGGCATGTCGAGATGGGTGTGCACGTCGATGCCGCCCGGCATCACGTAGTGACCCGACGCGTCGATGGTCCGATCGGCCTGGTAGCGGTGCGGCGGGAGGTCCTTGCCGATCGCGGTGACCGTGCCATTCTCGCAGAAGACGTCGGCGACGTAGTCGTCGCTCGCGGTGATGACGCGGCCGCTCTTGATGAGAAGGCTCATGGCTTATGGCTCACAAGGCCGTGATAGAGCCGTAAGTCTCCGGCCGGCGGTCCCGATAGAACTGCCAGGTATCGCGCACCTCTTTGATCAGATCGAGGTTCAGATCGGCGACGACGAGCTCGTCCTGGTCGCGGCTCGCTTCGGCGACGAGGCGTCCGCGCGGATCGCAGAAGTAGCTCTGACCGTAGAACTCGCCGATGTTCCACGGCGCCTCGGTGCCGACGCGATTGATCGCGCCGACGAAGTAGCCGTTCGCCACCGCATGGGCGGGCTGCTCGAGCTTCCACAGATACTCCGACAAGCCGGCGACCGTCGCCGAAGGGTTGAACACGATCTCGGCGCCGTTGAGCCCGAGGATGCGCGCGCCCTCGGGAAAATGCCGGTCGTAGCAGATGTAGACGCCGACCTTCCCGACGGCGGTCTGGAACACGGGATAGCCGGTGTTGCCCGGACGGAAATAGTATTTCTCCCAGAAGCCGGGCGCGACCTGTGGAATGTGGTGTTTTCGGTACTTGCCGAGATACTTGCCGTCGGCGTCGATGACGGCGGCCGTGTTGTAGTACACGCCCGTGTTCTCGACCTCGTAGAGAGGGACGACGATCACGATGCCGAGCCGCTTGGCGACGTCCTGGAACATCTTCGTCGTCGGACCGTCGGGGATCTGCTCGGTGAGCTCGTACCAGCGCGTCTTCTGCTCGGCGCAGAAGTACGGGCCGTAGAACAGTTCCTGCAGGCAGAGCACCCGCACGCCTTGCGTGCCGGCCTGCTCGACAAACGGCATCGTCTTCTCGATCATCCGCCGCTTCACGTCGTCGGTGGAACCTTCGAGGGAAACGTCGGCCTTCACCTGGATCAATCCGCCGCGGACGGTTCTGGGCATGGGCGCACGGTACCTCAATAAGGAGTATCATTTCCAGCCCTGAGGGAAACATGACGACGAGGCTTTCGACCCGGTTCACGGGCATCGATTTCGAGAATCCCTTCCTGCTCGCGTCGGCGCCGCCGACCGAGTCGGATTCGAACATCCTGCGCGCCTTCGAGGCGGGTTGGGGCGGCGTCGTGGTGAAAACCATCGGGATGCACCCGGTGATCAACGTCAAGGGACCGAAGACCAAGTTCATCCGCTCCACTCCGAACAGCTATCGGCTGTCGATGGAGAAGCGTCCGGAGACGGCCCTCCATTCGTCGTGGAACTGGGAGCTCATTTCCGACAAGCCGCTCGACTGGTGGCTCCCGCGGCTCCGCCGCATCAAGGATGCCTTCCCGCACAAAGTGCTCGTTGCGTCGATCATGGCGGGATCCGAGGACGAGAAGGAAGTGAACCACTGGCGCGAGCTCGCCGTCGCGTGCCAGGAACAGGGCGTCGACGCGTTCGAGCTGAACCTCTCGTGCCCGCACATGGACCGGGTCGACATGGGATCGAACATCGGTAAGAACGTCCAGCTGATCGACACGGTGGTCCGCGCCGTCAAGGAGGTGGCGCGGCGCCCGGTCTGGGTCAAGCTCACGCCGACGACGACGAATATCGCGAAGGAGGCCGAGGCGGCGTTCAAGGCCGGCGCCGACGCGATTTCCTCGTCGAACACCTTCACGTCCCTGCCGCCGATCGATCCGGACTCGCTCGAGTTCGAAGTGAACGTCGAGGGGAAGGTGTCCTACGGAGGACTGGGCGGCCCGGCGATTCTGCCGCTCTCGCTCGCGAAGATGGCGCAGATGACGACGGCGTTTCCGGACAAGAGCTTTTCGGGCATCGGCGGGATCTCGGATTTCTCGCAGGCGCTGAACTATTTCCTGCTCGGCTGCGGCACGGCGCAGGTGTGTACCGCCGCGATGCTCGACCACGCGATCGGGCCGAACGTGATCAAGGGTCTGCTGTCGGGAATGCAGACATTTCTGGACCGGCACGCCGAAAAGGGCTGGCGCTCGCTCGACGATTTCCGCGGGCTCCGCCGCGATCGCATCGTCGCCCACAGCGAGATCAAGCGGCCGGACGCGAAGGACTACTTCGGGGGGAAGGACGCGCCGGAAGGCTACGCGCCGCCCGTCACAACCAGCGCGTGATCGTGACCTTCTTGTCCGTGTAGAACTCGAACGCGTCGCGGCCGTGGACCTTGAGGTCCCCGAAGAAGCTGTCGCGCGCGCCGCCGAACGGGAAGTACGCCATCGGCGCGGCGACGCCGATGTTGACGCCGACCATTGATGCCGTCGCGTGCCGCGCGAACTCCCGCGCGGCCTTCCCGCTCGACGTGAAGATCGACGTCGCGTTCGCGTTCGGATGCGACTGCAGCAGCGCGATCGCCTCGTCGAGATCCTTTACCGCGTGGATCGACGCGACCGGCCCGAAAATCTCCTCACGGCCGATCTTCATCTTCGGCGAGACCTCGTCGAACACGGTGGGGCCGAGGAAGAAGCCGTTGTCGCGGTCGTCGATCTTCACGCTCCTCCCGTCCAGCACGAGCTTCGCGCCTTCCCTGACGCCCTCGTCGATGTAGGTCTTGATGCGATCGCGATGCGCGCCGCTGATGACCGGCCCCATCTTGACGCCCGGCTGGAGGCCGTCGCCCACCTTGAGACTGCGCGCAGACGCGACGAGCCGGTCGCGCGCTTCCTTGTGCGCCTCGCCGACGGGCACGAGGACGCTTCCTGCCAGGCATCGTTCGCCGGCGCACCCGTAGAACGACTCGGTGATGATCTCGATCGACTTCTCGAAGTTCGCGTCGGGCATCACGATGACGAAGTTCTTCGCGCCGCCCAGCGCCTGCACGCGCTTGCCGGCGTGCGTGCCCCGCTGATACACCGCGCGCGCCACGGGCGTCGATCCCACGAACGACACGGCGCGGATGCCGGGGTGATCGCAGATGCCCTCCACGACCTCGCGCCCGCCGTTGACCAGATTGACGACGCCCGGCGGGATGTCGCACTGTTCGAGCAGCTTGAACAGGATCCGCGCCGACAGCGGCACCTGCTCCGACGGCTTCACGATGATGCAGTTGCCGGTCGCGACGGCGAAGGGCAGGAACCACAGCGGCACCATCGCCGGGAAGTTGAACGGGGTAATGGCGGCGACGACGCCCAGGGGCTGGCGGAAGACGCTCGAATCGACGTTGGTGGCGATCTGCTCGAGGCTGTATCCCATCATCAGCGAGGGCGCGCCGCAGGCGACCTCGACGCACTCGATCCCGCGGCGGACGCTCCCGCGCGATTCGTCAATCGTCTTGCCGTGCTCGGTCGTGACGATCCGGGCGATCTCTTCGAAGTGCCGCTCGAGCAGATCGACGAATCTGAACATCGTCCGCGCGCGCATCACGACAGGCGTGTCGCGCCAGGCGGGGAAGGCCTTTGCGGCGGCCTGCACCGCCGCGTCCACGTCGGCGCGCGTCGACAAAGGCGTCTTCGCGATGACCGATCCCATCGCGGGGTTGTGCACGTCGACGGACGCCTCCGCCTGCGAGCCGACCCATCGTCCACCGACATAGTTCTGAAGAGTCTCGACTTCGGTCGCCGTCAGCATAACGAGCAAAATTATATGCCCTTTGCGAGCCTGCGAGCCTCTGCTTTCACCCGATCGGGCGTCCAGCCGCGGGCGCGCAGATCGCGGACGCCCGTGTCGCCGTCGGACTTGCTGAGTTTCTGATCGGCCGTCTTCATGATCAGCGGATGGTGCAGGAACGCCGCTGGACTTTCGCGGCCGAGAAGCCGGGCCAGCCGGATCTGGCGGCCCGTGGATGGCAGCAGATCGGCGCCGCGGATGACGAGATCGATCCCCTGGCGGAAGTCGTCGACGGTGGCGGCGAACTGATACGTCCAGTTGTTGCGCCGATCCCGGATGAGCACGTCGCCGCACTGCGCCGACGGATCCTGCTGCTGGGGACCGAGGACCTCGTCCGCGAATCGCTCGATACCCGGATCCATGCGAACACGCCAGCCCAGGCCGTCGCTCAGCGGCAGTCCGCGATCGCGGCAGCGGCCCGCGTACCAAAGCTCGATCGGCGGGGCCCCTGTTGCGGCCTCTTGCCCCGCGCCGCCAGCCTCGATCTCTTTTCGCGTGCAGTCGCAGGCAAACACCAGTCCTCGACGGGCGAGGACGTCGACGGCCTCGCGATAAACTGCATCGCGGTCGCTCTGCCGGACAGGAGGGCAGGCGGGCCGATAGCCGAGCCAGTCGAGATCCTCGAGGATCCCGGCTTCGTACTCGGCCCGGCAGCGTTCGCGATCGTGATCCTCGATCCGCAGCAGCACCTGCGCGCCTGAACGCCAGACGTACTCGGCGTTGACGACATGTCCGAGGTGCAGCCAGCCCGTCGGGGCGGGTGCGAACCGGGTACGCACGAAGAAAGTCTATACGGTCGCGTCGACCGTGAACCGTTCACTGTTAACGGTGAACCATTAACCTTCTCTCAGCACGCGGGCGGGATCGATGCGCGAAGCGCGTCTTGCCGGCAGCCAGCCGGACACGCCGCCGATCGCGACGAGGGCGATAGCCGCGGTGGCGAACGTCGCCGGATCGCGCGGCGTCAGGCCGTAGAGCAGCTTCGTCGAGGCGATCAGCGAGCCGGCCCAGACCGTCAGCAGCGCTCCGGCGGCGACGCCGAGGCCCACGAGCGCGGCGACCCGGAGGAGGATGAGTCTGACCGCGCCCGCGGGACCTGCGCCGAGCGCCATGCGGATGCCGATCTCCGTCCGGCGGCGGCTGACTGCATACGACATGACGCCATAGAGTCCGAGGCCCGCGAGGAGCAGCGCGAGACCGCCGAAGAACGCCGAGAGCAGGGCGACGACCCGCTCCTGCACGGTGGCGTCGCGCAGGTCGTCCTTCAGTGGATGGAACGAGAGCGTCACGTCGCGATCGACGCGGCCGAACGCGTCCGCGACGCTGCGCGCCAGCAGCGCGGGGGATCCCGCGGCGGTCCGGACCGTGATATCCATGGCCGGACCCACCTTGTCCCGCTGCATGGCGTGCTGGTACATCGTCGGCGGAATCGCTTTCCGCAGAGAGTCGTAGACCGAGTCGCGCACGACGCCGATGATGTGCAGCTGCGGCGGGTTCTCGCCGGGGCCCGGGGCGTTCCGGACCCAGCCGCCGACGGGGTTCTGGCCGCTGAAGTACTTCTTCGCGAAGGTCTCGTTGACGAGGATGACGCGCGGCGCCGATGCGTCGTCCTGCGCGGTGAAGTCGCGTCCAGCCAGAATCGGGATGCCGTAGCTGGCGAACCAGTCCCGGCTGATCGCGTTGACGAAGACTTCCCGATCCTTTTCCGGCAGAGACAGGCCTGGCGGGTTATCGATCAGCGTGTCCCACTCGCTGTTGGTCATCGGCGTGATCGATTGCAGAGCGGCGCTCCGGACGCCGGGCACGGCGAGCGCGGCCTGGCGCATCCGCTCCCACATCTGCAGTCGCCCTTCCGGTGCGACGGCGCTGCGCTTCGCATTGGCGTCGACGACGAGAATCGGATTGGGATCGAATCCCAGACGAACGTGCGCGAGGCCCGCGAAGGTCCGCATGAACAGGCCGGCGCCGACGACAAGCACCAGCGACAAGGCGACCTGCGCGACGACGAGGAGGCTGCCGAACCCGAGCCGCGATTCGCCGACGATCGAGCGCCCCTGCTCCTTGATCGCCTCGCCCGGCTCGATGCGCGTGCCGCGCAGCGCCGGCACCGTTCCAAAGAGCAGCGCGGTCGTCACGGCGACCGTGCCGGCAAAGGCGAGGACGCGCCAGTCGAGCGCGATATCGAGCGCGATGCGCGACCCGTACAACGACAGTTCCGCGACAAGCAGTCGCGCGCCCCATCGGGCGAATAGCAAACCGAGTCCCGCGCCGGACAGCGAGAGCAGCGCGCTCTCGGCGAGGAGCTGCCGCGCGATGCGCCACCGCGATGCGCCCAGCGCGACGCGCACGCTCAGCTCGTGCCTCCGCGCGTTCGCGCGCGCGAGCAGCAGATTGGCGATGTTCGCGCAGGCGATGACGAGCACGAGGGCGACGACGGCCATCAGGATGTAGAGCGGCTGCTGATACGCGCGGCCGAGCGTGTTCGGGCCGTTGGCGGCCGGCCGGACGCCGAACGGATCCTTCAAGTACCTCGGCAGATCCACGGCACGGTAGTTGTCCGGAATCGTCGCCAGGCGCATCTGCGGCTGGACGCCGCGAATTGCGGCAGTGGCGCGCTCGACGTTATCGTCCGGCTTCAGTCGCGCGATCACGCGCAGCCACCACCACGATCGCTCCTTCATCGCGCTCGGGCCGCCGGCGCGGATCCGCGGCTCGACTCCGAGCGGCACCGCGACGTCGAGCTTCGTCCCCTGATCGAGGCCCATGAACTCCGGTGGCGTCACGCCGATGACGGCGAAGTCAACGCCATCGAGCGAGAGATGCTGCCCGACGATGTTGGCAGCCCCGCCGTACTGGCGCTGCCAGAATGCATAGCTGATGACGGCGACCGGTCCCTCCCTGCCGCCGCCGGGCACGTCGTCGGCCGGCGTCAACGTGCGGCCGAGAATGGCGGGGACGCCGAGCACGTCGAAAATGCCCCCGCTCGCCATCATCCCGTTGACCATCCGCGCCTCGCCACCGCGTGCGAGATTGAATTGCGGCGCTGAATACGCGAAGGCGCCGTCGAAAAGGTTGGCGTGGCGGTCGCGCAACTCTTCCCACAGCGGATTGCTCCAGGAGGTACGTTGCGGGCCCGTCAGTACCTGCACGAGCCGCTGCGGCTCCCGGACGGGCAGCGCCCGCAGCATCAGTGCGTTGACGATGGAGAAAATTGCGGTGTTGGCGCCGATGCCGAGCGCGAGCGAAAGAATCGCGACAGCGGAAACGGCAGGCGTCGCGCGGAGCGCCCGAAACGCATCGCGCAGGTCCGGCATGGGTTATTGGACGGGCCCACCCGTCCGTTAGTTGGCTCAGCCTATTTTTTGACCGTCTCTGTCCCGCTCACCGGAATGCCGCAGACCGTGCCCGTGTAGTTGACGGCAATCGTGCCATCGCTGGCGAGCGTTGCCTTGCTGTTCGTGAAGGTGAACGGACAGTTCACGCCTCCCTGACCGACGAGCCCGCTGGCGTTCCAGTTAATGGTCGAGCCGGCAAGCGTCCCGGAGCCGGACCCGGTGACGTTGATGTTGCTCGCGCAGGTGGCCGTAAACGACACGTTCGCGCTCGACGCGCTGATCGGCGTCACGGTGTATTTCACGTTTCCGCAGCCGGTCGCGGGCGTTGACGCCGTCACGGACTGCCACGTGCCGGCGAAGGCATCGACCGAGAGGGTAGGCGTGCTTGGCGAGGTCGGCGTCGACGAGGAAGACGTGTCTTTCTTGTTGGTCAACAGATCGCAGCCGGACGCCAGCGCGCACGCGAAGACGAGCGCCGCCGCAACGATGGATTTCATGATCCTGATTATCGTGACATATGATTCGGTACTTTATGGCGTTCGAAGGCGTCTATTCCATTATTCCCACGGCATTTACGGACTCCGGCAATCTCGACGAGGCGAGCCAGCGCCGAGTGGTCGATCTCTTCATCGGGAAAGGCGCGAACGGATTGACGGCCCTCGGCGTGACCGGCGAAGTGGCCCGGCTCGAGGAGCACGAGCGGGGGAAGGTCCTCGAGGTCGTCCTGCATCACGCCGCGGGGCGCGTGCCGATCGTCGCGGGCACGTCCGCGGAAGGCACGCGCACGTGCGTCAGCTACAGCCGTCAGGCGAAGGAGCTGGGCGCGGCGGCCGTGATGGTCAGTCCGCCCCGCATGCCGAAGCTCAATTCCGCGGCGGTCCTGGCGCATTACAAGACCCTCGCGGATGCCGTCGATCTGCCGATCGTCGTGCAGGACTACCCGCCGATCGCCGGCTTCACGATGGAGGCGTCGCTGCTTGCGCGGATCGCGAAGGAGATTCCGTCGGCGCGGACGATCAAGCTCGAGGATCCGCCGACGCCGTTCAAGACGTCGCGAATCCTGGAAGCGTCGGCGGGCACCCCGGTCCAGATCTTCGGCGGGCTCGGCGGGGTGTTTCTGCTGGAAGAGCTGCTGGCGGGCGCCACGGGGGCGATGACCGGATTCGCGTTTCCGGAGATCCTCGTCCGCATCATGCAGCACTGGCGCGCAGGCGAGCAGGACGCCGCGGCTGACGTCTTCTACCGCGCCGTGCCGCTGATGCGATTCGAGTTCCAGGAGGGAATCGGCATGGCGATCCGGAAGGCGGTCCTCCAGCGGCGGGGCGCGCTGGCGAGCGCCGCGACACGCGCGCCGGCCGGCGGGCTCGACGCCTGCACGAAACAGGCGCTGGATCGGGTGCTGGCGTGGGTCACGTTGCAGAAAGGCATGGAATGGATCTCGGTCTGAAAGGAAAGGTGGCCATGATCGGGGGCGCGAGCCGGGGGCTCGGCTTCGCCGTCGCCGACGCGCTCGCGCGCGAGGGCGCGACCGTGTCGATCTCATCCAGCAGCCAGGCCGCGATCGAGGACGCGGGCCGGCGGCTGTCGTCGGGCGGCGGAGCGGTTCTGGCCACCGCCGTCGACGTCCGGAGGGGCGATCAGATCGGCGGATGGGCGGAGAGGACGATCGACCGCTTCGGCGGCGTCGATCTGCTGTTCACGAATTCGGGCGGACCGCCGGCGGGCGCCGCGATCTCGTTCGAAGACGCGGCGTGGCAGAACGCGATCGATTTGCTGCTGTTCAGCGCGCTGCGGATGGTGCGCGCCGTGGTGCCGTCGATGAAGCAGCGCGGGGGCGGATCGATTCTGATGTCGACGTCCGCGTCGGTGAAGGAGCCGATTCCGAATCTCGGCCTGTCCACGGTGCTGCGCGCGTCCGTGTCCGCGTTGTCGAAGACGCTCGCGCTGGAGCTTGCCGGCGATCGGATCCGGGTCAACCAGATCATTCCGGGGCGGATCGACACGGATCGGATCAAGCAGCTCGACGAGATCGCGGCGAAAAAACAGGGGGTGACGCCGGATCAGGCGAAAGCGAAGTCGATCGCGACGATTCCGCTGGAGCGCTACGGCGAGCCACCCGAGTACGCTCGCGTCGCGGCGTTCATGCTGTCGGATGCCGCGTCGTATATGACCGGGTCGACCGTGCAGGTGGACGGCGGCCTGATTCGAAGTGTTCTCTAGCGGGGACACCGGGGTCGGATCTTGATTTTCGACGGTTGGCACGAAATTGGTGCCAGGTGTCAAAAATCAAGATCCGACCCCGGACCCCAGGAATGTCCTCCATGAGTGTCATGCGTAAAGTGCTGCTGGCGATGTCGACCTCGCCCTTTCTGCGCGAACAGGCCACCAAACGCGCGTTCATCCGGCGCTCCGTGTCGGCGTTCATGCCCGGCGAAACCGTCGAAGAGGCGCTCGCAGCCGCCCAGGCGCTCAAGCCCCAGCGCATCAACACCATCCTGACCCGGCTCGGCGAGGGAGTGACGCGGATCGACGAGGCCGAGCACGTCACGCAGCACTATCTGGACGTGCTCGATAAAGTGCAGGCCGCCGGCCTCGACGCCCAGATCTCCGTCAAGCCGACACAGCTCGGCCTCGACATCGACGCCGCGCAGTGCCAGCAGAATCTCGATCGCATCTGCGAAAAGGCGGGCCGCCTCGGCAACGTGCCCGTCTGGATCGACATGGAGAACTCGCCGTACGTCGACCCGACGCTGAAACTGTTCCGATCGAGCAAGCAGCGCTACAAAGGCGTCGGCGTCGCGCTGCAGGCGTATCTCTATCGGACCGTGAAGGACCTCGAGGATCTCATTCCGCTCGGCCCCGCGATCCGCATCGTCAAGGGCGCCTATCTGGAGCCGGTGGACGTCGCGTATCCGAAGAAAGCCGACGTGAACGAAAATTTCTACAAGCTCTGCACGCGGCTGCTGGCGGAGGACGCGCAGCAAACCGGCACGCTCCTGCACATCGCCACGCACGACGTCGCGCTGGCGGATCGCCTCAGCGCCTTCATCGATGGGCATCACGTGCCCCCTTCTGCCTACGAGTTCGCCATGCTCTACGGGATTCAGCGAGGCCAGCAGCAGCGGCTTGCGCAGAGCGGACGCCGTCTCCGCGTCCTCATCAGCTACGGCGACTACTGGTTTCCGTGGTACATGCGCCGGCTCGCCGAGCGTCCGGCCAACGTGACGTTCGTGCTCAAGAACCTCTTCAGTTGAGCGACTGAAACGTGCCACGGGAACGGGCCTCGAAGTTTTTTGTCTTCGTGATCTTTGTGAGCGTGGTGGCCGTCTTCCCGCCGCCGCGGCACGTCGCCGCGCAGACGTCGCGATCGAAGACGATGGCGCTCACGTTCGACGACCTGCCGAAATCCCAGGGCACCGCAGACCTCGAAGGCGCCCGCCGGACGACCCAGTCGATTCTCGCGATCCTCAAAGCGCACCACGCGCCGGCCGTCGCCTTCGTCAACGAGCAGAAACTGTACGACGGCATCCACCTGGTGTCCGAGCGCGTGGCGCTCCTGCGCGCCTGGGTGGACGCCGGCGTGCCGCTCGGCAACCACACCTACAGCCACGTCGACATCAATCAGGTCCCGCTCCGGAAGTACGAGAACGACGTGATCCGCGGCGAAAAGACATACACGCGCCTGATGCGCGGCCACTCGACGGTGAAATGGTTCCGGCATCCGTATACCCACACCGGGCCCACGCCGGAGATCAGGGCCGCACTGGACAAGTTTCTGGCGACGCGCGGGTATCGCGTCGCGCCCTTCACGATCGAAAACAGCGACTGGCTGTTCTCCGCCGTCTACGTCAAGGCCAAGGAAGCCGGCGACGGGGCGCTCGTCTCGCGCGTGCGGGACGGGTATCTCGACTATGCCGATGCAATGACGACCTGGTTCGAGACGCTGGCGAAGGAGGACTTCGGACGCGACGTCCCGCAGATCCTGCTGATCCACTCGAACGAGCTGCACACCGACGCGCTCGACGCGCTGCTGACGCGTCTCGAACGCCGCGGGTACCGGTTCGTCACGCTCGGCGACGCGATGAAGGATCCGGCGTACCGAACGGCGGACGAATTCATCGGCACGTCGGGGCCGTCATGGCTGCACCGGTGGCGCGTCGCGAAGCATCTGCCCGACCGGATGCGCGACGAGCCGGACCCGCCGCAGTGGGTGGTGGATCTGTCGAAGTGACCATGGCTCATGGCCACAATCCTGAGCCCTGAGTCCTGAGCCGTAAGCCTACGTCGACGTCAGCAAGAACAGGTGCGCGTCGCCGGAGCGCAAGCGGACGTACAGCCCGTTCCCGAGATCCTGGCGAGTCCACTTGTAGGACCGATCCGACAGCCGATCGTCCAAATCGAATGCTTCGCCCGGCGGAAGCTCTCCGATCTCCACAAGCCCTTGCGCATCGCGATCCGTGACGTTGGCGGCGATGACGGCGAGCGCGTCGCCGCGGCGCCAGGCACAGGCGATCAGATCAGCATTGGTGGCATCGCCCGCGCCGCGCACATCGAGGAGCTGCCACTGGCCCTCATGGAAGAGCGGCTGGTCGATCGTGCGAAGGAGCCGCGCGTACAGATCGCGTATGTCCGGACGGTCGGGGTCGTCGAACCAACGTCCGAGCTGTACGGGAGGCCGCACCTCCGCGCCGTCGAACTGCCCGTCGAAGAAGAAGCGGAGACCCGGCAGCGTGAAGGTCAGCGCCGCTGCCGCGCGGATCCGCTGGCCGAATTGCGCCGCGCTCCGCGCCTCGTCGTGGTTTTCCAGGAAGCGCGCCAGTTTCGCGCTGTAGGCGGGATCGGCCTGCAGATGTCCGCGCGCCTCATACGCGTTGCCGTGGTGGAGCCGATCCAGGAGCCGCTTGTCGTAGGTGTAGTCGAAGCCCTGCTGCTGAAGCTGGAACTCCCGATCCCAATAGACTTCCGCCAGATACATCATCGGCGCCCGCCTCGTCGCCTCGGGCCAGAACTCGGCCGCCGGCGCGCCCCACAGCAGATCCGCGCGCGTCGACCACGTCTGCTTGAACACGTCGTTCAGCACGAGCATGGCCATGTCGCAGCGCACCCCGTCGCAGTGTCCGGCAATCGTGGACAGGACGCCGATCATCGCCTCGCGCGCGGCCGGATTGAAGTAATTGAGCTGCGCCACGTCGCTCCACGGCGGAAAGAACGGATCCCGGCCGCAGGCGAAGAAGCGGACGATGTCCCCCGCGGGATCTTCGATGGCGTGGTAGAAAGTCGGGTCCGCCCGGTAGCCGTCGAGGGTTCCCTGCACGTAGAACTCGGGATTGTTGCGGATCCACTCGTGATCGAAGCCTGTGTGATTCGGAACGAAGTCGAGGATCAGGCGCATGTCGCGCGACGCGAGATCGGCGCGCGCGCGATCGAGGCCGGCCCACCCGCCCATCCGGTCGTCCGGCTCGTACGCCTGGATGCAATACGGCGAGCCGGGCACGTCCCGCATCGACCATCCGGGCAGGATCCGGTCGTACTCCGCGATGAGATCGGGATTGGCGCGGGCCATGAGCCGCCCGACCGCGCTTCGTCGCCACACGCCCATGAGATAGACGCCGTCGATGCCCGCCGTTCCGAGGGCATCCCACGCCGCGCCGGGAACGGTCGCGAGCGTGATCCTTCGTCCCTCGCGCGCGGACAGGCGCTCCAGCCACGGCCACGCGCTGATCTCATAGAGATGTGGATGGGTGCGCATGCGCGTTCATCAGGCCCGAAGCCGATCAGCGAGCCGGAAGCGCCGACTCCACCCTCTTCATCGCCGCGACGAACCGGCGCGGGTCGTAGCTGCTCGGTGATTCGAACTGCTGGAACAGCTCGTTGAACGTGGACCTCATCGTCGCCGGATCCTGCCCGCGCCCTCGTGCGAGCGCCGTCGACAGCGTCTCGACCGCCATCGCGGCCTGTTCGGCAGCGCGTTCGCCGCGCTCAGCGATCGCCGGCGTGTCGGCATAAATGCCCCGCAGGATCCCGGCCGCGATCTCGGGTGTCGCCGATCCGCTGAGCACTTTGGCGACGCCTCGGTCGACGATCGCGCGAGCCTGAGAGGCCAGCGAGACGACGTTGTCGTCTTTTGCCTTCAGCCGGCTCGCCTCGATCTGCAGCTTCGCCATGACGGCGTCGAGCTCGGACGAGGCGGTGGCGTCCCACGCCTGAAGAACATGCCGGGCGGTGGCGTAGCGCGAGATCTGCAGCGGCGGCAGTCCCGGACGCGCGCGGTTGTCGTATCCTCCCGCCTGCCGCCAACTGTCCTCGGCGCGGGTGAGACTGTGATGGCAGGCGAAGCAATCGAGCTCGCCATACTCCGGCCAGATCGGGCCCTGGACCCGCCGCGCGAGACGATCGAGGCTCGCGCGAAGGTGGACGAGCTGTCCGACCGCGAACGTCCGAACCGGCTTGTACGGATCGTTGTCGGCGGCGTCGCGCCAGTGGCGCGGCATCGCCGCGCTGAACGCTTCGAGATCGAACACGAGGTCAGGGTGCCCGGCGGCGATCATCTCGTGATCGACGAACTTGTCCGCTGCGCCGAGATGGCATGTCAGGCATCTCTCGGTCCGCTTCACGACGTCTTTGGTGTCGTACATTCCGCGCCTGACGGACTCTTCGTGCGTGGCGTCCCTCGTCACGTGGTAGCCGAGCCAGCCCGTTGCCGGCCCGTGGCACGCCTCGCAGCTCACGCCTTCCGTCGTGAAATTCCGGCCGCGCACCGAGACGGGCACGTCGAGCGAATGACACGCGAGGCACTTGGGCGCCTGGACGGGATTGCCGATGCCGAGGATGCGCCCCATGCGCTGAGAAACGCTGTTCGACAGCACGTCAGTCGCGCGCGCGTGGCGGTCCTGCGAGATCCAGGTGGTGTATTCCGTCTGCAGAATGCGTGCGCCGGCGACGGCGCGGATGGCGCCGTGGCAGGCCACCGCGCTGCACGATCCCGGTCCGACGTAATTCGGGCCGTCCGCCGAGGGCTGCAAGGCCGGCGCGCGGACCGACGCGATCGCCGGCGACGTTCCGAATGCTCTCAAGGATGTCGTGAGGACCGCGCCGAACAGCGCGGCCGCGGCGGCCACAGAAAGCGCGTTCCACAGGCTCCGCATCGCGCACGGTTATACCATGCGTGCCTGCGCATTCCCTGATTCCCGGCGATCGATTCCCTGATATATTCCGTGCCTCGTGCACGGCCGGGCGCCCACTTCTCCCATCTTCGACGAGCTCCGCGCAATTCAGCGGGCGCACGGCTACCTGCCGGAAGCGGAGCTGCGCGCGCTGGCGGATCGGCAGCGCATTCCGCTCTTCCGCCTTCAGGCCGTGGCCAGCTTCTATCCGCATTTCTTCCTGACGCCGCCGGCGCGTGCCGAGGTGCGTGTGTGCGGCGACATGGCGTGCCATCGACACGACGGCAACGGCTTGCGCGAACGTCTCGCCGCGAGATTCAACGGGCAGGACGTCAACGTCAGACACGTGTCGTGTCTCGGACGCTGCGATCTCGCGCCGGCTATCGCGGTGAACGATCGGATCTTCGAGAAGGTGAGCGACGCCGGCGCCGGCTCGCTGATTGAGTTCGCGCTCGCGGGCGCGTCGCCCGCGCAGCTCGCGGCGTCCGCCTCCGCCGAAGCGTCGTCAGATCGGCGCCGCCGCGTCGAGTGCGACCCGTATGCGGACCAATCGTCGCAGTACGGCGTCCTGCGCGCCTACGTCCAGTCGAAGGATTGGCCCGGCCTCATCGCGACCCTCAAGGCGAGCGGCCTCCGCGGCCTGGGCGGGGCCGGATTTCCGACGGGCATGAAGTGGGAGCTCGTGCGCAGTCAGCCGGGTCCCGAGAAATACATCGTCTGCAACGCCGACGAAAGCGAGCCGGGCACAATCAAGGATCGTCACATCATGACCCATGCCCCGCATCTGGTTGTCGAGGGCATGATCCTCGGCGGCCTGGTCGCGGGCGCGCGCCATGGGATTCTGTATATCCGCCACGAGTACACCGATCAGGAGCACATCCTGCAGCACGAGATCGATCGCTGCTACAGGGAAGGCATCCTCGGCGACCGCGTGATGGGATCCGATCTCGGATTCGATCTCGAGATCTTCGTGAGCCCCGGCCTGTACATCTGCGGCGAGGAGAGCGCGCTGCTCGAGGCGATCGAGGGCAAACGCGCGGAGCCGCGCAACAAGCCGCCGTTTCCCGGCCAGCTCGGCGGCGGTCTCTGGGCGAAGCCGACCGTCATCAACAACGTCGAGACGTTCTTCTTCGTGCCCGTCATCCTCTCGAAGGGCGTGGATTGGATGAAAACGGCGGGCCGCAACGGATCGGCCGGCGTGAAATTTGTCGGCGTCAGCGGCGACGTCGTCAATCCCGGTGTGTTCGAAGTGCCGATGGGGACCCCCTACCGCGAGCTGATCGAAGGCCACGCGGGGGGCGTGCCGCCGGGACGGACGCTGAAGTCGTACGCGCCGTCGGGCCCGGCCGGCGGCTATCTTCCGGCGTCGATGCTCGATCTCCCGCTCGACTGGAACGCGATGACGCAGGCGGGCGCGACCGTCGGGTCCGGCGCGATCGTCGTGTGCGACGACCGCGCGTGCATGCTCGACATGGCGCTCAACTCGGTCCGCTTCTTCCGCAACGAGTCGTGCGGCAAATGCGTGCCCTGCCGCACGGGATCGACCAAGATGACCGAGATGCTGACCGAATGGACGAAGGGGCGCCGCGGTCCGCACGACCTGGCGCTCTATCAGGAGCTCTGCCATGCAATGCGCCTCGCGTCGATCTGCGGGCTCGGGCAAGTGGTCCACGTGCCGATCGCGTCGGTCATGAAGCACTTTCCCGACGAAGTCGAGGCGCACGCGAAGGGCCGCTGTCCTGCGGGCGTCTGTTTTCGTCTCGGAGCGCCGGCGTGAGCGAGACCATCGCGCAGACCGGCATGATCAACCTGATCATAGACGGCCGCGACATCTCGGTCCCGCGGGGGACGACCATCTTCGACGCCGCGCGGCTGAACGGCATCGCGATCCCGACGCTCTGCCATCAGCAGAACCAGGCGCCGGTCGGCGTCTGCCGCGTCTGCATCGTCGACGTCGGCGCGCGCGTCTACGCGGCTGCCTGCATCCGGGAGTGCGAGCCGGGCATGAAGGTGAAGACCGCCGAGCCCGGCGTTGTGCAGGCGCGGGCGACGCTTGTCGAGATGCTGATGTCGGACCACCCGTCGCCGTGCGCGCGCCAGCAGCACAGCGGCGACTGCGAGCTCGAGACGATGGCGAAGGCGGCGGGAGTGTCGGAGCCGCGGTTCGCGCGGCGGCTCTCGACGCGGGGGCGCGACGACTCGTCGCTGAGCATCGCCGTGGATCACGAGGCGTGCATCCTCTGCGATCGTTGCGTTCGCGGCTGCGACGAGGTGAAGAAGAACATGGTGATCGGCCGCAGCGGGCGCGGCTATGCGACGCACATCGGCTTCGATCTCGATCTGCCGATGGGAAGCTCCACCTGCGTGTCGTGCGGCGAATGCATGGTGTCGTGTCCGACGGGCGCGCTGACCAACAAGCGGGTCGTGGACTCGCGGCTCCAGGGAGACAGGCTCGATCCCGAGTGGATCCTGCAACTGCCGGTCTTCAAGGGGGTCTCGGGGACGTTCCTCGAGCTGAACCAGGGGGCGGTGGTCAAGCGCGCGATCCCGCCGGGCGAGATCATCTGCCGCGAGGGGGAGTTCGGTTCGACGGCGTTCTACATCCTCGAGGGCTCGGTCGACGTCTACATCAACACGCCGATCGCGCACGTCCAGCAGGAGGATGCTGCGGGCGGCTGGTTCAGCAGGATTCGAAGCAAGCTGTCGGACCGCCGGACGCACACCCGCGACGAGGAGAGCTCGCGCCGCTACATCCCGATCGACGCGCCGGTCGACCTGCCCTACGACAAGCCGGTCGCCGAGCTCGCCGCGGGCGATCTCTTCGGCGAGATGACCTGTATGAGCTTCCATCCGCGGTCGGCGACCGTCCGCGCGAAGACCCAGGTCGTCGTGCTCGAGATGCTGCGGAACGTGCTCGACATCCTGCAGAAGAACAAGACCTTCCGCGCGGAGCTCGATCGCAAGTACCGCCAGCGCGCGCTCGAAACGCACATCCGCAGCGTGCCGGTCTTCGCCAAGATGCCGCAGGATTTCGTGAACTATTTGCGGGATCGGGTCGAGCTGATTCGCTTCTCGCCCGGCGAGGTCATCGTGCGGCAGGGGGACGAGGCGGACGCCTTCTATCTCGTGCGTCTCGGCTTCGTGAAGGTCAGCGAGCGCCATCCGGGCGGCGACGTCGTGCTGACCTATCTGGGCCGCGGCTCCTACTTCGGGGAAATGGGCCTGCTCGGCGGCGGCGTGCGCACGGCGACCTGCACCGCGCTCGACCACGTGGACGTGGTGAAGATCGCGGGCGAGGACTTTCACCTGATGCTCTCGCGGTTCCCCGACATTCGCGAGGGGCTGGAGCAGGTCGCGCGCGAGCGCGCCGAGATGAACCGTCGGCGCGTGGCGTCGACCGAGCACGTGCCGATCGGCGACTTCCTCAATCAGGGGCTGATGGAGGCCCAGAGCCTCCTGCTGCTCGATCTCGAGAAGTGCACGCGCTGCGATCAGTGCGTCCGCGCGTGCGCCGACGCGCACGAGGGGGTGACGCGCCTCGTGCGCGAGGGTCTGCGGTTCGACAAGTACCTCGTCGCGACCTCCTGCCGCTCGTGCCGCGATCCGCTCTGCATGGTCGGCTGCCCAGTCGGATCGATCCGCCGGCGGGGATCGATGGAAATCATCATCGAGGACTGGTGCGTCGGGTGCGGCCTGTGCGTCCGCAACTGTCCGTACGGCAATCTGAATCTGCATCCGTTTGCCGTCCAGGTCCCGGATCCCGCCCAGCCCACACGTATGGTTGCCGCCACGCGGAACAAGGCGACGGGCTGCGACCTGTGTATGGAGCACGAGGAGCCGAGCTGCGTCTACGCGTGCCCGCACGACGCAGCGCACCGCGTCGAGCCGCTGGCGTTCTTCGGGTCGATGCTCGGGGCCAGGGATCAGAGGCACACGGGCTCGACCGAGGGGACGAGCAAGTGAGACGAATCGGGCTGGAGGCCGTGGGCGCGTGCTGATCGACAGGTCACACAAGCCGTGGGCCGTCGCGAGTGCTGCGATCGTGATTGCAGCACTCGCGGCCTACGTCCCTTATGCGTTTGGCCCGCTGCCGCCGGGTGGAGGGAGCGCGCTCGGGCTGACGTACGGGCTGGTCGGCTTCGGATTCATGGTCTTCGTCACGCTCCTCAGCCTGCGCAAGAAGTTTCCGATTTGGCGGATCGGCCGGACCACGACCTGGATGCGCGGGCACCTGTGGCTCGGGGCGCTCAGCTTTCCGATCATCCTGCTTCACGCGGGCCTTCTGTTCGGCCACGGGCTCACCGCCGTGTTGATGTGGCTCTTCCTCCTCGTGTGGACGAGCGGGCTCTTCGGCGCGTGGCTGCAGCACGCGATGCCGCGCCGGCTCCTGCGGGAGGTGCCGATGGAGACGATTTACGATCAGATCGGACGCGTCCGCGAGCAGTTGCTCGACGAGGCGGACACCGTTGTGGCGGACGCGTGCGGCAGGCTCGACGTCTCGATCGCCGTGCCCGCCGCCGCCGTATCGGCTCGCTCGGGCGCCAGCGACTCGGCGAAGGCGGCCGCGAACGCGCTGGCGACCGTGATGCGGCCGGTTGGCAGCGGTGCGGACGAGACGGGTCCGCTGCGGGAGTTCTACATGAAGGAGATGCGGCCGTTCGTCCAGTCGTCGGCGCGAACGCACCCCCTCGCCGATCCCGCCGTCGCCGCGGCGCGGTTCGCGAAGCTGCGGCCGCTGCTCCCCGCCGCGCTCGAACCGGCCTTGCAGGATCTCGAAAGCATCTGTGAAGAAGAACGCCAGCTCTTGCGGCAGGAGCGGATGCACGGCCTGCTGCACGGCTGGCTGATCGTGCACGTGCCGCTGTCGTTCGCGCTGATGGCGCTGGCCGTCGTGCACATCGTGATGGCATTGCGCTACTGATGAGAATCAGGACGGCGAAGCAGCGGGCGCAGAGGATTGACCTCTATTACTTCACGCACGCGCGCGGCGCGCGGCGGGTGCGGATTCTATTGTCGGCGGCGCTGCCGGCCGCGGCGCTGCTCTGGATCGGCGGCATGGCCGCCGCGGGGAGCCGCAAGCCGTACAGCGCGGGTCCCGTCTCGAGCGCCCATGCGTTTGCGGAAGCGAAATGTGAGGTCTGCCATCGTTCGGCCGCCGCACACACGGACCAAAGAGGTATGGCCGCGGATCACGCGGAACACACCGACCAAACAGGTATGGCCGCGGATCACGCGGCACACACCGACCAAACAGGTATGGCCGCGGACCACGCGGAACACAGGGACGAGCGATTTCGACGGCATACCAGCGACAACGCGTGCCTGACGTGCCACGATGCGCCGCCGCACGCGGCCAACCAGACGCCGCCGCCATCCTGCGCGGCGTGCCACCGGGACCATCGCGGACGCGTCCAGCTCGCGAAGACAGACGACGGGTTCTGCGTCGAGTGCCATGGCGAGCTGAAGACGGCGCATGGCGATCCGAGGATCGCCAAGGCCGTCCGCACGTTCCCGTCCGGTCACCCGGAGTTCGCCGCGGTGCGGGCAGGCGCGCCGCCCGACCCGGGTCAGCTCCGGTTCAACCATGCGGTGCATCTGAAAGACGATCTGCGCGGTCCGGGCGGTCCCGAGAAGCTCGAGTGTTCCGAGTGTCACAGGCCGGACGTCGTCCGGACGGCAGCCCGCGCCAAGAAGCCCGTCGCGACGGGTCTGATGGCGCCGTTCACGTATCAGCAGCAATGCGCGCGGTGCCATCCGCTGTTCTTCGACGAGCGCATCGAGCAGCCGGCGCCGCACGCCACGCCCGAGCGCGTGCGCGCGTTCGTGCGACAGTCGCTTGCCAGCTACATTGCGCAGCACCCGCAGGACATCTCCAAGCCGGATTCAGCGGTCCGCCGTGTGCCATTGAACTTTCCACGGCCGGCGGAGCCGCCCGCGAGGACCGCGGCGGAATGGGTCGATCGCCGGGCCGCCGTCGACGAGCGGGTCCTCTGGAATAAGACCTGCGCCGAGTGCCACGCGGGCCTGCCCGGGTATGCGCCGACGCAGACTCCGCGCCAATGGATGCCGCGCGCGACCTTCGATCACACGCCGCACGCCGTGGTGAACTGCGAAAGCTGCCACGCCGCCCGGGGCAGCACGAAAACCTCGGACGTGCTGCTGCCCGGTCGAGCGGCGTGCGCCGCCTGCCACGCGCCCTCGAAAGGGGCCGAGAGCCGCTGTTTCGAATGCCACCGGTATCATGATTGGACGAAGACGCACGAGATCCGGTCGCCGTATACGCTGGGCGACTTCAAATGAATGCCGAATGCTGCATGCTGAAATGAGGTCTGTATGAAAGCCATCGTCGTCAAGCCGGGCGAGAAAGACAGCATCCACATGCGCGACATGCCGGATCCGAAGATGAAGCCGGATCAGGTCGCGGTGAAAATGATCCGTGTGGGGCTGTGCGGCACCGACGCCGAGATCAATCACGGCCTCTATGGCAAGGCGCCCGACGGCGATGAATTCCTGATCCTGGGCCACGAGAACCTCGGCGTCGTCGAAGAAGTGGGCAAGAAGGTGACGGGGTGGAAGCCCGGCGATCTCGTCGTCGCGACAGTCCGCCGCCCGTGCGGCGTGTGTCCGCAGTGCAAGATGGGCGAGAACGACATGTGCAGCAGCGGCAAGTACACCGAGCGCGGCATCATGCGCCGACACGGGTATATGGCGGAGTACTACACCGAGCTGCCGATGTTCCTCAACAAGATCCCACGCGAGATCCGCGACTTCGCGGTGCTCCTCGAGCCCATGTCGGTCGTGCAGAAGGGCATCGATCACACCTATCTGCTGCAGCACCGGCTGAAGGGATGGAAGCCCAAGCTCGCCATGGTGCTCGGCGCGGGACCGATCGGGTTGCTCGCGGCGGCGGTGCTCCGCGTCCGCGGACTGCGAACCGTTGTCGTCGGCCGCGAGGATCCAACCGACCACCGCGCGCAGATCGTCAAGCAGCTCGGCGCCGAATATGTGTGCGTGGCGAACAAGGCGCTGCCCGACGTCCCGAAAGAGACGGGGTTCCCCGACATCGTCATCGAGGCGACCGGCGTGTCGCGCGTCGTGTTCGACGCAATGGAGATTCTCGGCGCCAACGGCGTGTTGTGTCTGCTGTCGGTGACCGGCGGCGACACGATGAACGCCGAACCGATCGATCTGATCAATCAGCGTCTCGTGCTGGGCAATCAGGTAGTGTTCGGCAGCGTCAACGCGAATCCGCGCCACTTCAAACAGGGCGTCAAGGATTTCGTGACGATCCAGAAGAAGTGGCCGGGTACGATGACGAAGCTGCTCACGAACAGGATCCCCTGGCGGGAGCACAAGAAGTGGTTCATCGAACGGGGGACCGGCATCAAGTCGACGCTCGAAATCGAGTCCTGAGCGTGTCCCGTCCCGGACCACGCTGTTCCGCCATGGCTCAATCGGAAGCCAGTCCGTTATAAGGCAGCAGGTTACAGTGAGAAGACGGCCGAATGGCCGTCTTCTCTGTCGCACAGTGGAACATGCCGCCTAGTCTTGCTCGCCTGCGGCAGCCCCTCATTTAGGCCTCCAACTCATTCCAAGTAAGGCTGTTACTTATCTCTTACGAAAACCCGTCAGGTGGTCTGGGCCTTGCTCTACGCCGGGACACATTGATCGGGATATAGACAACCATTATGAAACGTTATCTCTTTGCGCTCCCCGCACTCGTCCTGTGCCTGCTGACGACCGGCAGGACGGCTCCCGGCCTTCAGGGGCCGACGATTTCGTCCGACCTTGCGGCCCATCCGAAAGGGGCCCACCTGCACCGCGTCATCGTGCAGGCCTCCGACAGCGGCCTCGCCGATCTGCGGCGCGGTGGATTCGGGCGGCTCCGGCGCGATTTGCAGGACGCCGTCGCGATCGAGGTCAACGACGCCCAGCTCGAGGCTCTCGAGCACAATCCGCTCTACGAGCACATCTCGGGGGATCTGCCGGTCGCGGCCGACATGGCGATCACCAACACCGTCACGGCAGCGACGACGGTCTGGCAGGGCACGCCGGGCATTCTCGGCCTGCTCGGCACGCCGGGATATACGGGCGCCGGCGTCGGCGTCGCGATCGTGGACTCGGGCATCGCGTCGCACACGGCGCTCGATACGCGCGTGGTCGCGCACGTCAATCTCGTCTCGACCGAGCCGGGCGTCAGCGGCGATCCCTTCGGTCACGGTACGCACGTCGCCGGTATCGTCGGCGGCAACCGGACGGCCGCGACCTACGTTACCCCCGCCTATGCGGGCGGCAGCGCGCCGTCGGTCAAGCTGGTCGACGTGCGGGTGCTGGGCGCCAACGGATCGGGACTGACGAGCGACGTCATCGCGGGCATCAACTGGGCGGTCGATCACCGCTCGACCTATGACATCCGCGTCATCAATCTTTCGCTCGGGCATCCCGTGACGGAGCCGTCGACGACCGATCCTCTCTGCCAGGCCGTCGTCCGCGCCGTCACGGCCGGCATCACCGTGGTCGTATCGGGCGGCAATTACGGGACGACGAGCGCCGGCGCGCCGGTGCTCGGCGGCATCACCTCGCCGGGCAACACGCCAGCCGCGCTGACGGTCGGCGCGATCGACACGCACGGCACCATCAGCGCCTCCGACGACACCGTGGCGCCGTACAGCTCGCGCGGTCCGACGCGGTACGAGTTCGCGGTGAAGCCCGACGTCGTTGCGCCCGGCACGCGCATCGTGTCGCTCGAAGCGCAGAATTCCTACATCAGCACGACATATCCGCAGTGGCACATCGCCGGGTCCGGCAAGAACGCTTACATCCGCCTGAGCGGGACCAGCATGTCGACCGCCGTCGTCAGCGGAGGGGCCGCCCTGCTGCTGAGCGCGCAACCCTCGCTCACGCCCGGCCAGGTCAAGATGGCGATGCAGATGGGCGCGCGGTTCATGCCGGCGGAAGGCCTGATCGCCGCGGGGACGGGAAGCGTCAACTTCGCGCAGTCGCTGAAGGTTGCGCAGAACGGCCTCCTGACGACGATCACGACGACGCTGAGCAACCTGCTGGGCGGCGCGTCGGGCGCGGCGTTCCGCGACTACGGCACGCTGATCGACCGTATCTACGATCGAACGGGCATCCGCCTGCTGCAGTTGCTGGACCTCGGAGCGCTGTTCGGTTCGGCGGACACCGCGGAGCCGGGGGTGTTGAACCTGCTGGGCACGTCGAATCCGCTCGGGTCGGCCGGGGCGAACTACGTCGTGTGGGGCAACGTCGCCAACTGGTCGGGCAGCTACTACGTCGTGTGGGGCAACACGATGCAGTCGCCGGACGGGCAGTACGTGGTCTGGGGCAACAACGAGAGCTCCGCCAACTACGTCGTGTGGGGCAACGGCGCCGGCGGAGGACACTAGATCCTCCACGCCATGTCAGAGACCAGGGCCTCTTCGTCGGCGGCGATTGCGTGGGCCGCGCCGGCCTTCATCACGGCGGTCAGCGTCTGCGGCGTCGCGGCCGTCGGATTCAGCGTGCGGGTCCTGGTCGGTTCGAACGTCCCTTCCCAGTGGCTGCTGTTCGCGATCCTGACGATCGCGAGCGGCATGCTGACCGTCAAGATTCCTTCGATCGATACACGCTTCTGCCTGGCCGAGGCGTTCGCCTTCGCATCCGTGCTGCTGTTCGGGCCGGAGGTCGGCGCCCTGACGCTCGCGCTCGACGGGCTGCGGGTCTCCCATCGCTGGAAGATGAACGCGCAGCAGACCGTCTTCAATTTCGCGAACCTCGGCCTGTCGATGTGGCTCTCCGGCACGCTCTTCTTCTACACGAGCGGCACCGGCCCTCTCTTCCGTCAGGGCACGCCGTCGGCGACGATCGTCGTGCACCTTGCGATCATGACGGCCGCCTACTTCGCGGTGAATAGCGGGCTGACCGCGACCGTCATCGCGCTCTCCAGGCGCGCGCCCGTGATGCCGGTCTGGCGCGAGGCGTACTGGCCGCTGCTCCCCAGCTATCTCGCCGGCGCGTCGGTCGCGCTGCTGCTCGTGCTGGCGTTCCGCGAAGTGCAGTTCACGGCAATCGCCTTGATCCTGCCGCTCCTCCTGATCTGCTATCTGACGCTGCGCTCGTCGTTCGGGCGGCTGGAGGACTCGAAGCTGCACGTCGAGCAGTTGAACCGTCTGCTGCTGTCGACCGTGGAGACGCTCGCCACCGCGATCGACGCGAAAGACGAAGTCACGCACGATCACGTCCGCCGCGTGCAGATGGGAACGCTCGGGCTGGCGCGCGAGCTGGGCGTCACCGACGCCGACATACTGAAGGCGATCGAAGCGGCCGCGCTGCTGCACGACACGGGGAAGATCGCCGTGCCGGAACACATCCTGAACAAGCCGGCGAAGCTCACCGCGAGCGAGTTCGAGAAGATGAAGCGCCACGCGCCCATTGGCGCGCAGATTCTCTCCTCGATCGATTTTCCGTACCCCGTCGTGCCGATCGTCCGCCATCACCACGAGAACTGGGACGGTACTGGGTACCCTGACGGACTCCACGGGACCAACATTCCGCTCGGCGCGCGCATCCTGTCCGTCGTCGACTGCTTCGATGCCCTGACGTCGGATCGCCCGTACCGCCGCCGCATGACCGAGGCACAGGCGCTGCAGATCATCGTCGAGCGCCGCGGGACGATGTACGACCCGGCGATCGTCGACGCGTTCGTGGCCGCGCACGAGCGGATCATGCCAGCGTCGGATCCGACGCCGCACCCGGTCGCGCGCGCGATCGGCGAGGCGCGCTCGCAGGATCGCGACGGGGAGCGGGTGGAGGCCGCCGGCGTTCCGGGCGCGGGGAACCTGGCCGATGGACTTCTCGCGATCACGAGCCTCTCACGCGCGCTCGGCGGCGACGCGCGCCTCTCGGACGTGGGCGCGCTGCTCTGGATGATCCTGGGGCGAATCGTCCCGTCCGATGCGATGGCGATCTTCCTGCCCGACGAGGAGCGCGACCACGTGGCGGTGTGTTTCGCGGCCGGCGCGGACGCGGGCAGCATCGCGGCCATCAGACGTCCGCTCGGCGCCGGCATCGCCGGATGGGTGGCGGCGAATCGCCGCGCCGCGGTTAATGCCGATCCCTCGCTGGATCTCCCCCTCGGCGCCGTCAGAGGCCCTCAGACGCTGCGGTCGTGCCTCGCGCTGCCGCTCGTCGACGGCGAGGGTCTCGTAGCGGTGCTCGCGCTGTACAGCAGCGACGTGTCGGCGTTCTCGTCGGATCACGTCCGCCTGCTCGAGCTCCTCGCGCCGCGACTCGCGGCTTCGCTGTCCCGCGCGACAGCCGAGGACGAGACCCTCGCCGACGCCGGAGCGGGAGCCCCGCCCGCGCGCCTGAAGCTGGTAAAAGGAGCATGAACGCAGATCCAACCGCCGGAGCGGACGCCCGATCGGGAGGCGGCGACGAGGGATGCCGGCCCCTGACGCCAATCGCGGCTGACGGCGCCGTCAGCGACGCGCTGCTGGCGTTCGCGAGCCTGTCCCGCGCCATCGATGGCCGGGCGCGTCTGTCGGACGTGGGCTCGCTGGTGTGGATGCTGCTGCGCCAAGTCGTGCCCGGCGACGCCATGGCGCTCTTCCTCCTGGACGACGAGCAGGACGAGGTCGTGATCCGGTATGCGGCGGGCCTGCACGCGCCGTCGCTGCGCGGCGTGACGCGGCCGACGGGCACCGGCGTCGCGGGATGGGCCGCGGCGAACCGCCGTTCGGTGCTCAACGGGGATCCCGCGCTCGACCTCGGCTTCCGCGCGGAGTCCGCGCCGGCGCTGCGGTCGTGCGTCGTGGCGCCGCTGCTCGACACCGACACGCTCGTCGCCGTGCTGGCGATCTACTCGACCCGTCCCGACGCGTTTGGAGAGGACCACGCGAGACTGCTCGAGGTGCTGGGGCCAAACCTCGCGGCGACCCTCGTCGACGCCGTCATCACGGATCATGACAACGCTGCCGCGGCGCCGCATCTCATCGCGCCGCTCACGCTGGTACAGCGCGGCTGATTCCGGCGATCAGCGCGCTCGCCCGATCGACTCCCACCATTTCCGCACGAAGCCGACGAAGGTGGAACCGGAGGCCTGCGACGGCCGGTCTGCGGGAGCGTTCGTGACGGTGTAGACGCGTCCGTCGCGCATGTAGAGCCGGTCCATTTCCGGCTTCGTGAGCGGCCGCGCGCCGCGGCGGCCGAAGACGGCAAGCTGATTGCCCGACTCGTCGACGGCGCGGTCGCGATCGATGCCCTCCGAGATGACGAGCGCGTCGTGCATCGGATATTGCGCGATGCGCCTCGGCGTGGGATGCGGACTGAAGCCGAGATAGTTCGGATTGTCGGACGGCGAGAACAGTTGGACCACCTGCAGGCCGTTCCGGCCGTCCGCGACGTAGGCGAACTGGCTCGCATTCGTCATGCCGATCTTCACGTCGTTGGTGTCGTCGATCCTGCCGCCGTCGTTGAACAGCACCTCCAGCGTCGGCCGCTCCGGCGCCTCGATGTCGACGATGCCGATGCCGTCGCGTCCGGCGGCGACGAACGCGTACGTCCGGGCGACGTAAAGATTTCGCGCGTCGGCGAAGGCCACGCCGGCCCCCTTCACCACGCGCGGTTTGTCGAGCGCCGTGACGTCGAGCACCTTCAGGCCGTCCTTGTCGACGAGGAACGCGTAGCGGAACTGGATCTGGACGCCGCGGGGCTCGACGAGCCCGTCCGCCGCCCCGAGCGTCGCGGTGACCTTCGGGTGAAACGGATCCTCGAGGGACACGACGACGAGACGCCGGTCGGTGAGGATGTAGGCGTAGGTGCCCGCGATCGTGATCCGACGCGCGCCGGTCAACAGGCCGTCGGGGTTGAAGGTGGCCGCCCGCTCGAGGAAATTGTTCGCCGGGTTGCCGTCGAGCAGCGTGCCTACGCCGATGACGTTCCTGCCCTTCGGATCCTTGTTGCCCACGACCACGAGCCCTTCGTCGCGGTCGGCGACATAGAGGAACCCGTACACGAGGTGAATCGGTTGCTCCTCGTTCTCGGGAAGATGTTTTCGCAGCGGGTCGACGCCGAGCGTCGTCGGCGTGGCGACGGCGGCGGCGTACTTCGTCTTCACATACAGGCGCTGGCCGAAGGGTGAGACCGGCGCCGTCACGATCCGCTCGCTGAAATCCTTGTTGTCGATGTTGCTGATGTCGTAGGCGCGGAAGCCGCCCGCGCCGAGCGCCGCGTAGACGTATTCACCGCGCTGCTGGAGGTCGAGCACGTTCTCGCCCGCATGATGGTGCGCGTGCGGCAGCGTGAGCCCACGCTTCTGGTGGGCGGCGTAGTCGTCGGGATAGGCGAGCTGGTGCAGATGGCTGCCGATGATCGCCGGCGGCTCGTCGCGCTCGGCGACGACGACCCCGTCGAATCCGCCGTTTCCGCCGGCCACCCACACGTTGTGGCCCATGAAATTCATGAAGTTCGTGCCCTGGAGCAGCACGTTGGCCATCCACGCGTTGTTGTTGCCGCCGGCGGAGAGATGGCAGTCGGTGCACTGCTTGGTTTCCTTCGCGCGCACGGTGTGCGGCACGAACGTGCTGAACGCCTGGCCGCTGTAGCCCTCCGCCGACACCGTCTGCTGCATGTAATACAGCCAGGAGCGCGACTGGCTCTGCGAGCTGACGAGGACGGCGCACGCCGAGCGCACGGGCGCGATGCGGTTCTTCGTCACCGTCCCGTCGCGCCCGAGGAAGAACGAGTCGTCGCGAAGGACCTGGAAGTTGTACGACGTCCAGTTCCTCGTCGTCAGTCCCTCGTTGTGCAGCATCGGCATCTTGCGGTTGGCGACCATCGAGAGGTGGCATCCGAAGCACGTGGGCGTCCACGACGTGTGGCACGTGTAGCAGGTCATCGAGCCGTTGGGATGCGCGAGCGCGTCTGGCCCCTCCGCGCTGCCCCACGTACCATCCTTCCGGATCGTCTTCGCATAGCGCGACTGTTCGCTGTAGTGCGGCTGACCCGGTGTAATCGTGTCGATCGTCTGTACCACTTCCCACTTCAGGTTCGGATCCATCATGGACCGCTGGTAGAGCCGTTCGCCTTCCCACTGGAACCGCCGCTCGCGCCACGGCGTGCGCAGCGCCGCCAGCGCCGTGCCGCCGTCGGGCGCCGCCGGTCCGCTTGTGATGAGCGTCGCGCGTTTCTCGATCGTTCCGTGGCAGTCGACGCAGTCGATCTCGACGGCGTTCCTCGTCTCGCCGTACAGCTTCCCATTGCCGTGGTTGTCCTGGCCGAAATGGCACTCGACGCACTGCATGCCTTTTTCCAGATGGATGTCCTTGAGGTGGACGGCCTTGCTGAAGCGCTCCGGATCGTCGTGCGGGACGATCCGGTCGTGCGCGTCGAGCAGGTTGCCCCGGCGATCGCGCTTGTAGACGGCGCGGTAGACCCACCCGTGGCCGTGGAAATCGGCAAACTGGGTGTGCTGCAGCTTTGCGTTGAACTCGGGCGTGCCGATCTGTCCGAGGAACTTCGTGTCTCCCCATCTGCCCTTCAGCGCCGCCCCTTCGGGATTGCGGGTCCTGATCGCGAACTTCTCGGCCTCGGACCGCTCCTGCGGCGGCGTCGCGTACATCTGGTCGCCGTCGGTTTCGTTCTCCCACCACGTGTAGCCGTAGTACGTGGTGACCATGTTCGTGCCCGGGTGCATGTGGCACGTCATGCACTGGCTCGACGGGATCGATCGCGTGAAGGCGTGCTTCAGCGGATGGCCCGGCTCGGCGCGCTTCGGATCGATCGTCGGATCGGAGGTCTGGGTCCGTCCGTCGTTGCCATACTGCGCGTACTGCGCGGCATGCTCCGTCGAGCGGTCGTTGGCATAGACCACGTGGCAGGCCGTGCAGCCGCTGCCGCGATAGTCGCCGGGCTGATCGTTGGTGCCGGGGAACGACAGAATGGGATCGAGCAGCCGTGTCTTCTGCAGTCCCAGAAACACGGGGTCCGTGCGTAGCTCGGTCCCGAAGCCGCGGTCGCTCAGTTTGACGTCCGGCTTGCCGGGCTCCTCGTTCTTCGTCGGGTTGCCGATCTCCGCTTTCCTGCTTCCGCCGCGCTCGAACACGCGGAGGACGTTACCGGGCTGCGACACTTCCCACCGCGGCAGCGGATCGAGGAACGGGAGCCATCCCCTCGTCTTCGTTTCTGCCGGCGTCGGCGCGGGGAAGGCCTGCAGGCGCTGCGGCGTGCCATCGGGCGCGTAGCTTTCGCCGTACCTCGCGTTCTTATATGGTGTGCCGCCGTTGTTGTAGAGCGCGGCTTCCCACAGCATCGCCCCCGTCGTCATCATGCTCGTGCGGGCGTTGCGGACTTCCGCGGCATGGCAGGTGCCGCACGTCCTGTCGACGACCCGGAGATCGCCCGGATTGACGAACTGGATGTAGGCCTGCGATTCGCGCAGCCAGTCGGTATAGGCGCGCTGGGGATTCGCGGAAGACTTCCAGAGGCTCGGTAGGCTCGGCCGCGGATGCGCCTTCTTTTTCGCTTCCGCGTAATCAGCGGACTCCGGAGCG
The DNA here is from genome assembly GCA_035495955.1 of Vicinamibacterales bacterium. Lineage (GTDB taxonomy): Bacteria > Acidobacteriota > Vicinamibacteria > Vicinamibacterales > 2-12-FULL-66-21 > JAICSD01. The sequence goes on from DATJFE010000023.1 coordinate 86,892, forward strand.
ATGCCGGCTGTCACCGACACGTTGGGATCTCCGCCGTGGCACGTCGCGCATCCGAGGGTGACCGTGCCCGACGGATGCATCGTCGCTTCGTCGGTTTTCGTATGGCAGGACATGCAGCCGACGCTCTGCGCGCGCGCCTGGTCGGACGTCTCCATGGCCTGGGAGATCTGCGCTGGCTCGGAGGCCCGATTGAGGGCACCTGTGGCGTGGACCTTTGGGTCGAGGGTGGAGGCGGCAAGCGCCCCCAACCACAAGACAGATGCCGCAAGAATGATGGTGATGCTCCGCATCATCAGAACTGAAGGCGAGCGTTCACGAAAATGGAAAAGAGATTATTGCGTTCGTAGACGTCCTTCAATCCCTGGCCGAGTCTCATCGCCTGAACGCCGCCGATGATGACGATGTTATCGCTGAGGGGCGGACGGTACGTCGCGCCGCCGCCGTACTCCACGCCGATGTTCGGCCGCACTTTTTCCTGGAACAGCAGCGCTTCCATCGGCGCCGTCTCGAGGAAGCGCAGATAGCTCGTCGTCACGAACGCGCGCAGCTTCGGCGTCAGATCGAAGTCCGCGGCGCCATTGAGCAGGAAGATGCCCGGGTTCACGAAGTTGGGCTGCCCTTCGTCCTTGTTCGTACGCAGCGTCGGCAGCAGGCTGACGGGCGACTTGAGGCCGGTGGCGGTGCCGGCGAGCCGCAGGCTCTGCCGGTTCCAGAGGCTGAAGGGACCGCCGGCGAAGGCCGGGATGTCGACGATCGCGTCGAAGCCGCGTCCGTTTCCGTCAGAGGGGTCGCCGTCGCCCGATGCGATGAACGTGGCGCCTTTGATGCGCACCCAATCCTTGTCGATCGACAGCTCCAGGGCGCCCATTTGCGCGTTGACGTCGATTCGCTGCGCGGCGATCGGGTTGTTGGTCTCGTGTCCGAGGGCCTGATAGAACGCGTCGCTGACGTTCAGCCGTCCGATGTGGCCGTTGCCCGCCACGCCGAGGTAGTAGACGTGGACGTCGTTCGCGCCGATGACGCCGATCGGGGCCGGACGCACCAGGAAGCCGTTGCGATCGTAGTGCAGCGCGCCGTCGTCGCGATTGGCGTGGAAGCTGAACGACTGCGTGTAGCCAGGCGCCAGGAAATCCTGGATGTAGACGTTGCCGACGTAGACCTGGGATTTCCGCCGGTGCAGTTCGTTGAAGCCGCTGTTCGTGTCTTTCTCGAGCAGATCGAAAACCGCCGCGTTGTACTCGACGCGGCTCGAGCCCGCCGTGCCGAACACGCGCACGCCGGGAGCCTCGAGCACGGCCATGAAGCCGCGGAAGTCTGACGTGAACTCCTGGATTCCGGCGCGCACCGACAGAAAGTCGTACTGATGCCCGATGTCGAACAGCTTCTTCTCGACGAAGGCTTCCTGGAGGCCGAGATGATGATCGAGTCGCGTGTCGTTGCGGCGGACGTCGAAGTTGACGTTGTTGAACTCCGACAGATTGACGAAGTTCAGGCTGTACGCCGGCGCGACCCGCACGCGCCAGTCGATCGGCCGGAACGACGTGTCACCGCGGAACAGATCGAACGACGTCCGGACGGACGTCACGGGCGCGTATGCGCCCCCCCGGCCGAAGAAGCGCTCGCTTCGCGGCTCTTCGGTGCTCACGCCGCTCGGCGTCGGCAGGTTGCGGCCTTCGAGCAGCGAATCGCTGACCCCCGTGAAGACGAAGAATGTCCGTTTGCCGAGAATCGGATAGTCGCCCTTCAGGCGATTCTGGTTGAACGGATCCCACCAGTGCCCGCTGACGTACGGATAGTCGCCGCCTATTCCATACCGGTCCCACTCGGGCAGCGGCAGGTTCCAGCGGTCGGGCACGGGCAGGTAGATCTTCTCGCCGGGCGGCAGCGGCGTCTGCGCCGCATTGAAATCCGGTTTCGGCCGTACGACCGTCCCATACGGAGTCGGCGGACCCGGCTCGATTGGTTTTCCCTCGTCGCGCGCCATCGGCACGAGCTTGAGTTCGACCGTCACCAGCGCTGACGCCGTCACGTGAAGGCCGCTTTGCGTGAGCGGCGAGAATCCACTGCGCGCAATCGCCAGCGCGTAGTCGCCAGGCGCCAGATCGGTGAATCGGAACACGCCGTCGCCGGTCGTCGTCGCGCGCGAGACCTCGCGGTCGCCGGTCTTCAGGACGACTTCCGCGCCAGGTACGCCGCGGCCCCGATCGTCGGCGACGAGCCCCTGAATCGACGCGCGCCCCGGCCGCTGTTGAGGAATCTGTTGGTTGTGTTCGCCCGAGGGGTTCACGGAAACGTACACCGCAGAATCAGAGAGGACACAGACACGCACAGAGGGCTTCACGCCACGGGTGGTAGCACCCGTGCTGACGCCGGCCGAAGGCCGGCGCACGGCCGCTCGATCCGCGAGGGCCGCCCGCACATCCGTGTACTCCGCGTAATCCGTGGCTGCTGATCGCAGCTCTCTGTACGTCTTTGTGAACGCTGTGGCTCTGTGTTGGACGTCTTCGTTGGTGCCGTACACCCCAAGCGCCAGGACAAGCAGCAGCGGCATCACGCCGTCAGCGTCTCCACTCGTCGATGAGGTTCGCGACGAGGCCCGTCCAGCCCGTCTGGTGATTCGCGCCGAGGCCGGCGCCGTTGTCGCCGTGGAAGTACTCGTTGAACAGCAGGCAGTCGCGCCAGTGCGGGTCCTGCTGGAATTTCGCCGTGCCGCCGTAGATCCGCCGGCGTCCCTGCTCGTCCCGCGTGAACATCCCGATCATCCGGTTGGCCACCTCGCGCGCCATGTCGTGCGGCGTGATGGGTGTGCCGCCGCTCGCCGGCGCCGCGACCGTGAATTCGGGGCCGAACGCCTGACTGAACTTCGCGAACGACTCGATCAACAGGTACGACGTCGGGAACCAGATGGGCCCGCGCCAGTTGGAGTTGCCCCCCTTGATCTTGACGTCGGCTTCGGCGGGCTCGTAGCGGACCGTGCCGGCACCGAAGCTGAAAGGATGTTCCTGATGAAATTTCGAAAGGCTGCGGATGCCGCCCAGTGACAGGAACTCGCGCTCGTCCCAGATGCGCGCGAGCAGCTTCCCGAGCTGGTGGCGGTCGACGATCGACAGAATGTCGCGCCGCTTGCCGTCGCGCGTCTCGGTATAGCACGCCTGGCCGACGAGATCCGGACGGTTCTTGATGAACCAGTGCACGTCGGCCACGAACATCGGCATCCCGTCGATGTCCGCCTCGTTCAGCACGTCGATCGCATACAGCGGGATGAGCCCGACCAGGGATCGCACCCGAAACTTGTGGAACGCGCCGTTCGGGTACCGCAGGACGTCGTAAAAGAATCCGTCTTCTTCGTCCCAGAGCTGGTAGCCGCGGCCGCCCATCCGCTTCATGGCGCCGCCGATGTAGATGAAATGCTCGAAGAACTTCGTCGCCATCGACTCGTAGACCTTGTTGGTCCGGGAGAGCTCGATCGCGATCCTCATCATGTGCAGGCAGAAGAATCCCATCCAGCCGGTCGCGTCCGACTGCTCGAGGATCGCGCCGTCGGGCAGCTTCTCGCTGCGATCGACGACGGTGATGTTGTCGAGGCCGAGGAAGCCCCCTTCGAACACGTTCATCCCCTGGCTGTCGACTTTGTTCACCCACCACGCGAAGTTGATCAGCAGCTTCTGGAAGCATTTCTCGAGGAATTGCGTATCGGCGGTGCCGGTGCGATCCTTCTCGGTGTTGTACACGCGCCAGCACGCCCAGGCGTGCACCGGCGGATTCAGATCCGAGAACTCCCACTCGTACGCCGGAATCTGTCCGTTCGGATGCTGGAACTGTTCGAACAGCAGCAGCCAGAGATTTTCCTTCGCGAACGTCGGGTCCACCAGTCCGATCGCGACGCAATGAAACGCCAGATCCCAGGCCGCGAACCACGGATACTCCCATTTGTCCGGCATCGAGAGGATGCGCATCGAGTTCAGATGCTTCCAGTGTGAATTGCGGATGCCCTGGCGCGAGGCCGGGGGCGGCAGATTCGGATTGTCGCCCTGCAGCCATAGCGAGACGTCGAAGAGGTAGATCTGCTTGGTCCAGAGCATGCCGGCCAACGCCTGGCGCTGCACCAGCTTCTCGTCGTCACTCGCCGCGGGCGGATGGATCGCGTCGTAGAAGTCGTCGGCCTCTCTGCGGCGGGCGGCGACGATTTCCTCGACCCCCGACAGCGGATCGTGCAGCGATTCCGGCGTCAGCCGCAGGTGCCACACTTTCGATCCGTGACTCGGGATGCTCGCCTCGAAGTGGAGGGCGGCCTTCGTGCCATGCCCTTCGAGATTCACGCATGCCTCGCCGTTGACGACGTGGCGGTGGAAGGCGTCCTTGACGTACGGTGAGACGCTTCGCGTATTGTAGAGCCGCTCGCAGTTCGTTTCGTTGTTGGTGAACATCGCGCGGCCGTCCGCGGCCGCGTAGAGGTACCGCGGGCCGAGCTTGTACTCGAACATCAGGTTCGAGGGCGAATCGGCATTCGAATCGTCCGCCGTCAGCGACTGCCAGCCGTTCGCGGTCGATCCTCGCGTGATGACCGGCTGCTGTCTGCGCTCCGGACCCCAGCCCCACGTATTGCGAAACCAGAGGTGCGGCAGCACGTGCAGCGTCGCCGCGCCCGGGCCGCGGTTGCACGCTTCGATCCGCACGCAGACGTCGTCGGGGCCGGCCTTGGCGTACTCGACGAACACGTCGAAGTAGCGGTCCTCGTCGAAGACGCCGGTGTCGAGCAGCTCGAACTCCATGCCGCCGCCGCCGCGGCGCCGGTTCTCGTCGAGCAGCCGCGCGTACGGGTATTCCGCCTGCGGATACTTGTACAGCATCTTCATGTAACTGCCGGTCGGCGTCGCGTCCAGATAGAAGTAGTAGTCCTTGACGTCTTCGCCGCGGTTGCCTTCGCTCGACGTGAGGCCGAACATCCGCTCCTTGAGAATCGGATCGCGCCCGTTCCAGAGCGCAAGCGCGAAGACCAGGAGCTGATACCGATCGCAGAGCCCGGCGATGCCGTCCTCTCCCCACCGGTACGCCTTGCTGCGCGCATGGTCGTGCGGCAGGAAATTCCACGCGTCGCCGTTCGCGCTGTAGTCCTCGCGCACCGTGCCCCACGCCCGCTCCGTTACGTAGCAGCCCCATCGCCGCCACTGCGGGACGATCGTGCGCGCAAGATCGGCAAGGCGGTCGTGTTCTGCCGTGACGCGGGTTTTTGCTGGCATGGGTGTGGGGTATTATCCGTGCGCAGACGATGCGCCGCAATCTTTCTGCGTACGCGTGCGAATTTTTCGGAACGGCGCTGATGCTGTTCATTGGCGTGAGCGCCGTGGCGTTCATGTGGGCACCCGGATCGCCGGTGCCGGTCGTGCAGAACGGCGCGCTTCGGCGCCTGTTCACGGGCATCTTGTTCGCGGGTGGCGCAACGGCCGTGGTGTATTCGCCGCTCGGTCAGATCAGCGGGGGACACATCAATCCGGCCGTCACGCTCGCGTTCTGGCGCATGGGAAAGGTCCCGGCCCGCGACGCGGTCATGTACATCGCGGCGCAGTTTCTCGGAGCCCTGGCCGGCGCGTACGCCGCGGGCGTGGCATGGGGACCTCTGACCACGAGCGTGCAGTACGCCGCAACCGTGCCTGGCGCCGGTTATTCGTGGGCCGGCGCGCTCGCCGCCGAGGCGGCGATCACGTTTCTGCTCGTCTTCACGATCTTCATCTGCGTCAACAAGCCGCGCATCGCGCCGCGCACGGGCCTCATCTGCGGCAGCCTCGTCGCGCTGCTGGTGATGATCGAGGCGCCGGTGACCGGCACGAGCCTGAATCCCGCGCGGACCCTCGGGCCGGCGGTGCTCGCCCCTGCCTACGCCGGCCTCTGGATCTACTTCGCGGGCCCCATCGCCGGCGCGTTCCTCGCCGTCGCCGCGTATCGCGGACAGTGGGGGAGTCAGACCGTCTGCGCGAAGCTGTACCACACGGAGAAATATCCGTGTCCGTTCGATCGCTGCGACTACCGGCTGGTCGCCGCGGGTGAGACGGTGATGCGCGAGGGGGAATCCGGCGCCGAAGCGTACCTCGTCGAGCGGGGAAGCCTCGACGTGCAGCGCACCGGCGCGGGCGCCGAGACCGTCTCGCTCGCGCGGCTGGGGCCGGGCGACTGGGTGGGCGAGATGAGCCTTCTGCTGGACGAGCCGCGATCCGCCACCGTCGTGGCCGCGACGGCCGCGCAGCTCCGGCGCGTGACGAAACAGGATCTCGGGCACGTGCTCGCCGAAGATCCCAGACGAACCGGCGACTTGTTGCGGCAGCTCGCGCGGCGGGTCAAGGCCGCGAACGAGCGCGTGGCCGGGAGCGCCTGAGCCGATGCTCGTCCGGTTTCGCGGCGTCAGGGGCTCGGTGCCGTGGTCGGTGCCGGAGGCGATCATCCACGGCTGCAACACGCCGTGCATCGAGGTGCTCGACGAGCGCACCGGCGGCATTCTCGTGCTCGATGCCGGATCCGGTATCGTCGGCGTCAATCCATCGAGGCTCGCGAAGACGCCGCGCGCCGTCTCGCTCGTGCTCACGCACTATCACTGGGACCACCTGCTCGGCCTGCCGTTTTTCGCGACGCTCTATCAGCCCGGCTGGCCGCTCACGATCCACACGCCGACACTGGCGTCGCACGATCCGTCCTGGATCGACACGATGTTCAAATCGCCGTTCTTCCCCGTGCCGTACCAGCATCTGCCCAACAAGCCGAAGGTGGAGAGGGTGCAGCCCGGAGACGTCCCGCTGGCCGGATTCAGCATGACCGCGCTGCCGCTCAACCATCCAGGCGGATCGCTCGCGTATCGGATCAAGGGCGCCGAAGGTGATTTCGTGTACGCGACGGATCACGAGTTCGGCAATCCGGCCTTCGACGAGCCGCTGGCTGCGTTTGCCGCGGGCGCGGCCGCGATCGTGCTCGACGCGCACTTCACGCCGCAGGAGCTTCCCCATCACCGCGGCTGGGGCCACAGCGACTGGCGCCAATGCGCGGAATTCGCCGCCGCCAACCGCATCGGCCGGCTCTGGCTGTTTCACCACAAACCCGGCCGATCGGATCAGGCGCTCGACGACATCAGACTGGAGGCGCAGAAGGTCTTCGCGCCGACCGAGACGGCGTCGGAGGAAACAGAATTCAGGATCTGAAGTCGGACACCCGATGCCCGCCCATCGCCTATCGGTCCTCGACTATCGACACCCTACTTCTGTATCTCCGGGTTCCTGGGCAGCTTCAAATAGGGGAGCCGCACCTCGCGTCCCTTGCTGTCGACCATGACGCTGTTGTCGACGCGCAGCGCATCGGGCGGATGGAAGCCCTCGCTGCCGAGCAGCGAGACGTAGTCATCCTGCTCGACGCCGTCGCCGCTGACGCCGAGGCCGCCGATGACGCGGTCGCCTCGATAGAGCGGCGCGCTGCCGGGAAACCACACGATGCCGCTTTGATTGAGATAGCCTCGGTTGCCGCCGCGCGTCGGCCCGGGACCCTCCGTGCACGCGTTCTTCGAATCGTAGACGTAGAGATCGAACCAGGGTCCTCGCTGGATCACGCTGTCGTTCTGTTCGAGATTCTCGTCGAGGTCGTTTCCGGGCGGGAAGAGCGGCTGCCCCGCGTAGCTGATCGTGCGCGCCGTGATCGCCCAGCCCTTGCCGGCGGGCGGTTCGGGCGTCCACGTGTAGTGATCGTACGGATTGGTCTGTGCGATCGTGCGCAGCACGTCGTATCCGTCGCGCGTGCTGAAATAGTAGGCGTTGCGCGCCTTGGTCATCGCCACGTCGGACGAGAACACCGTGCCGTCCGGCATGCGGTAGAGTGCCAGAATCGCGCCGGTCTCGTCCGAGACGCCGATCGTCATCCGCGCCGGCTGATTGATCGGCAGACGAATCATCGCGCGCGTGCGGAGCGCGACGGCGACCGATTGTTCGACGATGCGGCGCACCTCGTCGACGGTGAGGCCGCCGGCCACCGCGCTGCCGCGCGGGCCGAGCACGTAGTGTTCCGGCGCCTGCAAGCCATCGCGCGGCTGCACGATGAACGTTCCCTGCGAAAGCGTTCCCGGCGCCGACCCCGCCGGCTGCGTCTTGAGCGCGCGGCGGATGCACGGGATGTTCGTGCACGTGCCGAAGAAGGGCAGTCTGAGCCCGTCGACGAAGACCGCGCCGGGCGCCCCAAGGGGCTCCGAAAAGTCGAGCCCGCGCCCCGCGCCCGCCGACGCCAGCGTCGCGGCGTACTCCGCGAGGTCGCCGCGGACGCCGGAGACGCCGACGCCGCCGACGACCTTCCCTCCTCTGTAGATGGGGATGCCGCCGGGATCGATCGGCACGTCGTTCGGACGGTCCTGCCCCGTGTCGAACACGTCCGCCTTGCCCGTCGAGATCCCCACGGACGGCAGGGGATCGCCGTGCTCGTCGAGCATGGGTCCGCCGCCCGCGCAGCCCCGAACGTCCGACGGCTCGCACGGCAGCGGCGAGCGGCCGGCGCCATCGCCGAAGACCCCCGCGATCGACTTCGGTCTCGGAAATGGCTGATTGAACACCGCATCGTCGAGCACGTCGACCTTGCAACCGCGGTTGATGTTCTCGACGCCGTAGAGCGCGGCGTTCGCCGTGTTGCGGACGCCAGGGGGATAGTGAATGCCGCTGATGAATCGAACGGTGCGCGACGACAGCGGCGCCTGATCGTTCGCGAACAGGGCCCCCGCCCGCGCGAGCGAGACAGCGATGTCCGGCGATCTCTGGTCTGCGCGGGGCCGTGCGTACACGCCGAGAATGCCGCCGGTGCGATCGACGACGGCCGCCGACAGCGTGTCGTTGTTCAACGCCGACGCGGCCACCGCGAGGATCGCGCGGACATCGTCGGCGGTCAGGATCTGCGCGATTCCCCCGGCGCGATCCGACGGCGTATTCTGCGACAGTAGCGTCGCGCCCGACGCCACGATCAGCGCGACCACCGCGAAACGCCCCACACGCACCGCTGAATTCTATCGCCGATCCCGGATCCCTGATCCCTGATCCGGAATCCCCGATCCTGAATCCCGAATCTTGAGGATTCAGGATCAGAGATCCGCGATCAGCGATCAGGGATCCAGGATCAGGGATCCGAAAATGGCAGTGCCGTCTGCGCGAGGATTGGGATGCGGAGGCGGCCCGCGCCATTCGATGTGAACAGCGGCTCGCGCCCGGTGCGGCTGACGGCTTCGTCGCTCGCGCGGTTGAACGCATCCAGGAGATCGAGCGTCCGGGCGCCGGGGCGCCGAGGACGCCGAAGCTGACGGAGGAGCGCGCCGGTGAAGAATCCGTGCACGCTGTTCTCGCGCGCGCGCGAATCGGGCGCGCACGATGCGAGGAACGCGGGACGGCAGTCGTCGGGCAGCGCGGCGAGGCCGTCTTCGAGCCGGCGCAGGCGATCTTCGGCATGGCACGTGTCCACGATCACCACGCGCAGCCGCGCGCGGCCCGATCCCGCGACCGTGTCTACGAGCGATGCGACCGAGTGGAGGTGGCCGCTCCAGAAGAGCAGAAGGAGATCGAGATCCTCGAGGCCGGCGCAGTGCGCGAGATGCGCGTGAATCGACGTGGGCGTCGCCTGCGCGCCGGTCAGGCAGCGGTTGCGATCCGCGCGCCAGTATCCGAGCTGACCGAACGTCCACGAAACGCCAAACGCGTCGCGCTCGGCGGACCTGACGGAGGCACCGTTCGCATCATGATTCACGCCGATCGACAGCAGATGATACCTGAAGTCCTTCGCGGACATGAAGAGATCGATGGATGTGTCGGCGGGAGAACGCCAGGACTTTAGCGGACTGCTGTCAGATCCGGGCGGCGCTGGCTGACAGGGCTCTAATCGATACTCCGGCCGGGGCGTCGTTTGAGGCCGCGCTTGCGTGGAGGAAGCCTCTCGATCGGCAGATCCTCCGCGCGGCATGTCAGCCGCGGATGGCAAGGGTCCGAGAGATCCATCTGATCCCAGTTCACGCGATATCTCCAGGCGAGACTGCGGAGGCGGAGACCGAGGCCGTGTATCGCAAACCGCTGGACCCAGCCGTGCGGTCCGACGAAATAATTCGCGACGACGATCTCGCCGTCCTCCTTGTGCGCGACGATATCGGCGACGCGGCCGACGCGCCTGCCTGCCGCGTCGTGGACGCGGCGGCCAATCAGCCGTCCCGCGAAGATCTCATGAACGGCGCGCGAGCTCATTTCTTCTGCGCCTCCGGCCCGCCGCTTCCATGCCCCGGGATCCGGTCGATGAGCACCCGCCGAATCCATCTCTCCCACGCGTAGACCTCGGTACGCTCGGCGTCGACGTCGGCTTCGACGTTGATGCCGGCCTTGTCGAGCCGTTCGGCGTCGATTCGGACGGGCGTGCCGTCGCCGACGCCGAGGCGGCGTTCAAGACGGACCGCCCACTCACCCAGACCGGCGGAGATGCGCGCGAGCGTGGTCGGCAGGCCCATTTCGATCCACGCCACCCGCGGCGGCCTCCCGCGCCGGAGCACGAGGACGATGTCGTCGACCTTGCCCATCTTGCGGCCGACCCTGTCGATCACCTGGTTGTCGAGCAGGTCGCGTGCGAGCTGCATCAGCCGCCTCCGACGATCTGCAGCGGGATCGATACGACCGCCAGTATGAATCCCATCACGGTGACCACGCTGACGACGACGTTCGACACGATGCCGTTCGTGTGCGGTCCGAGATAATCCTCGTCGTTCATGATCATCATGAGCGGCAGGACGAGTCCCGGCATGACGACGACGTTGAACGCCATCGCGAGCATGGTGATCTTCAGCGGGTCAAAACCGATCGCGAGGATGATCGAGGCGGCGAGAATCGCCAGCGTGTACGTCGCCGCGAACCTCGCGTCGTCTGCGGGCCTGAGATCTTCGCTCCAGTTCCAGCCGAGCGCCTGGGCCAGCGTGTAGCTCAGGTTCAGGGCGACTTGCAGCGCCGCGCCGAAGGTCGCAATGCCGAGCGCGAGCGAAAAGACCGTCGCGCCGAGGCGGATGCCAAGAGGGACGGTCAGCGAGAGCTGCATCTCCTCGTAGGTGCTCGCGTCGATTCCCTTCGGAAAGAGAACCGCGCCGCACGCGATGAGCACGCACGCGCCGACCGCGCCGCCGAATCCCATCCCCAGGCCGGCGGACAGACGGTTCGCCGTGAGATCGTCGGCCGTCCATTTCTCCTCGACGGCGCCGGCGGAGTAGAAATTCAGCACGTACGGGCTGAGGAGCGATCCGAGAATGCTGACGGCGAGGAACCAGTACTGCGCGGGTTTGTCGACCGGCAGCGTGGGACGCAGCCCTGCCAGGACCGCGTGCATGTCCGGGTGCAGTTTGATTGCCGCGACCACAAAGACCAGCGTGATCAGGCCGAGGAATGCGACGCCGTCCTCGATCGCCTCGAACTTGCCCCGCCAGAGCAGGACCCAGACCGAGAGCCCGACTGGAAGCGCCCACCACGGAAAACCGATGCCCGTCAGCAATTTGATGGCGACGGCGACGCCGCCGAGCTCCGCGGCAAGAACGGTGATGTCCAGAAAGATTTCAGAGACGAGGGGCAGCGCGTGATAACGCACGCCGAATCGCTCGCGGATCGCATCGGCGAGCGTGTGCTTGCTGATGGCGGCGAGACGGCCGAGCATCTCCGAGATGAAGATGATGCACAGCGTCCCGAGCGCGAGCACCCAGAGCAGCCGGTATTGGAATCGCGCGCCCGCCTGCGCGCTCGTGGCGATGGTGCCGGCGTCCAGGAAACCGCCGATGCCGGTGACGACGCCGAGCGCGATCTTGAGCGCGGAGTTCATTGTCTCGCGGGGACGCTGGAGACGGCCTGCAGCGGCCCGGGTCCCGCGTCTGCCCGGTAATACACTCCTTCAAGAAAGAGGCCAGACGCCGGGGCCGTGAGCGCTCCCGGCAGATCCGACGGCGCGTCGAGCAGGGCGCCCGCCTGAGCCGGCGTCAGATCCCCGCGCCCGACAGCGGCCAGCACGCCAACGATTCTCCGTACCATGCGCCAGAGGAAGTGCGAACCGACGATCCGGATGAGGATCAGGTCGCCCGCTTCGGCCATCTCGAAACGATCGACGAGGACCTTCGTCGATTTTTCACCCGGCTCGTCGGCCGTGAACGAGGCAAAGTTCCGCATGCCGACGAAGGCGGGCGCCGCCTCGCGCATGCGTTCGACGTCGAGCGGCTCCTTGATCCACCAGACGTACGGCTTGAAAAACGCAGTCTTGCGGCGCGCGATCTGGTACAGGTAGCTTCGCGAGACGGCGTCATGACGTGCGTGGAAGCGGTGCGGCACCTTCTCGATCGAGCGGATGTAGACGTCGGCCGGCAGCGCGTCGTTGATACGGCGGCGCAATGATTCCGGCGGCGCATCGGTGTACAGCTCGAGGTGGGCGACCTGCGCGAGCGCGTGGACGCCGGCGTCGGTGCGCCCGGCTCCGTACAATTCGAACTCGGAGCGACCCGTCATGTCGCGGACCGCCCTGGTGATCTCTCCCTGCACCGTCCGCGCGTTTTTCTGAATTTGCCAGCCGCTGTACCGCGTCCCGGCATATTCGATGAGGAGCCTGAAGCGGGGCATTTGGTGAATTGGTGAATTGGTGGGTTGGTGAGTTGGTGAATTGGGAACGTTCCATTAATAGCGCGGACGGTAGTCCGCGCGAGCCAATTCACCAACCCACCAATTCACGAAGGTAACAATATACTTGCCTAACCAAGATGTTGGGCGGTAGATTGTACGCCCCACCGTGAGAAACCGGTGGGAAGGAGTGATTGCGACTTGGAAATTACTCGGCCATTAAGCATTTGACGTTGGCCGTGTGGGGCAACTCGGGTCTACAAGAGAATCGTTGGATGAGTTGGTTTACCGCCTATTACGATGCGGCCGGGCATCCTGTAGACCAGCGGACACTGACTCTCGGTGGCTACCTCTCTACCGTGCCGCGATGGCTGATATTTGAGAAGAAATGGAAACGCCAACTTCAGCGAGAGAACATCGATGTTTTTCATATGGCCGACTTCATGGCCTGTCGCGGGAAGTTCAAGAATTGGAAGGGTCGAGAGTCTGAACAAACACCGTTCCTCTTGAAACTTGCTGAAGTGATACACAAGCACACTAGGCACAGTTTCGGCCAAACCGTGATTCTTGACGATTGGAAAAGGGCGAACAAGGAATACGCGCTGGCCGAGTCGCATTGCAGCCCATATGGCCTCTGTGGATTCTTCCTAATGGATCGAACTTTCCGACATCTATCGGCTATCAAGCGCCAGTTTCAAGCGAAGTTCTATTTTGAGGACGGAGACCTCAACAAAGGAGACCTGATCGGGTTGATGGATCAGTTCATTCGGATCGATCCAAGTCTCCTAGCCAGCGCAAAGCCTAATTTTGAACCCAAGACCGTGGTGCCACTACAAGCCGCCGACTTTGCGATGTGGGAAAAGTTCAGGTTTGCCAAGGACCATTTGGAGTGGCAGAAACAGCCTGATTGGCAGGAGAACCCAGCGCGTGTTCCTGCCGTGAGGGAATCGTTTCAGGCGCTAATGCAGAAGGATAAAACTTGGGGAATCTTGAACTATGAACGTGTCATCGATTTTTGCGTGGACTTCGGCGTGCCGAAGCGCGGCCAGCACCGCGGCGTGAAATGGTCT
>DATJFE010000024.1:0-29137 GCA_035495955.1 Vicinamibacterales bacterium
ACGATGCTTCGTCGTACCCGAACAGCTGAGGTGCTCGCATGAAGGTCAGCGACGAACACATCGTCTCCGTTCGCGCCGGCGATGCGACGCTCGAAGGCGCACTCGTCGTTCCCGACGGCGCGCGCGGCGTCGTCCTCTTCGCCCACGGCAGCGGCAGCAGCCGCCACAGCCCGCGCAACGTCCACGTCGCCGACGAGCTCCAGGCCGGCGGGCTCGGCACGCTCCTCCTCGACCTGCTCACGCCGACCGAGGAGCACGTCGACCTCGTCACCAGGGAGCTTCGCTTCGACATCGTCCTCCTCGCCGAGCGTCTCGTCGGTGCGATCGAGTGGCTGTCGAATCAGGAGACGACGCGCACGCTGCCGCTGGGGCTGTTCGGCGCAAGCACCGGCGCCGCCGGCGCGCTCGTCGCCGCGGCGCGGAGGCCGGATCGCGTCGGCGCCGTCGTCTCACGCGGCGGCCGCCCCGATCTCGCCGGCGCCGACCTGCCGAGCGTGAAGGCCCCCACGCTGCTCATCGTCGGTGGGAACGATCCCGTCGTCATCGATCTCAACCGGCGCGCCATGGCGCGCATGACGGCGCCGCTACAACTCGAGATCATCCCGCGCGCCACGCACCTCTTCGAGGAGCCCGGCACGCTCGAGCAGGTGATGGAGCTCGCTGCGTCGTGGTTCCAGACCCACTTGACGACGGGGTAGGAGGATGGATGCCTGAAAAAACGACATTGAAGCGCGCCCGCCGCGACAAGAGGCAGGGAAAGGCGCCAAGCACTCAGGCGGGAGAGTTCGTCCGCGAGGAAATGCACCACGTACGCGAAGGCAAGCACGGAGCGCGCTCGACGAAGCAGGCGATCGCGATCGGCCTCTCGAAGGCCCGCAGGTCTGGCGTCAAGCTGCCGACGCCGCGACGCGGCGCGAAGGCATCGACGAAACGCAGCGCCAAATACGCCGCGCGCGCGGGACGGCGGCATGCCAAGCCGTCGACGCGACGCGGCCGGGCCGTACGGCGCGCGCTGCGGCGTGAAGGCCGCAAGGCGGCGTCGAAGCGGAGCCTGGCGCGTCAGGCAAGGAGCGCCGATCGCAGGCGATCCGCGGCATCGCGCAGCGCGGCCGCGCGCCGGGCCGCGCGTACGCGCCGCCGTCACGCCTGACCCGACGCTATAACAGACGGCCGATATCGCCGGGCGGGACGCTGTCGGGCGGAAGCGTCTCGACGGCGAGAACGTCGATCTCGGTCATCACGGCCTCTCCGTCGCCGTTCACGCGGCGCGCCATCGCGACGGCGGTCAACGCGACGGCTCCAGTCGCGGCGCCGGCGATCAGGAGCACCGTCGGCGACCAGCTTCCACGGATCCGCGTCGACCGGGAGCCGGGTCGGTGTGTTGCGCGCGGCGGCGACGGAATGCTCTCTGCTTCGGCGTGCGGCCTGATCTCGTTCTGGACGCCTTCGACGCCGCGCACGTTCTCGACCGCGGACACGATCGAAGGAATCTGCGCTTCGATGGCGTCGCCGGTCAGCGTCACCCATCCGCTCTTCGCGCTGACCACGATGGCGCGCGGGTGGGACGTGACGCGACCGAGCGTCGCACGCACCCGCTCCCGGAGCTTGTAGTCATCGACCGTTTCGTTGTCGAGGCGCGCTCGAGCGCGCGACCGAAGACCGGCGAGCCGGTTGCCGAGATCGCGCCGGGTTGCGTCCACCGCATGCCGCGTCCTGCGCGACATCCAGGCCGCCTTGTCGCGGACGAGCGCGCGGCGCCGGGCGCCCCGGTCGGGATCGAGAAGAAATACCGACGCGCCGCCAATGCCGGCTCCGATAAGTCCCGCACGTATTGCTGAATTCATCGCTTCGCTCCTGTAGAACGAAGTACTTCGTGCAAGCGTGAGACCAGGCCTGAATGGCCCAGCTTCAGCCCGGCGGCAGGTCGTACCGCACCGACTTGCGGATCGCCTCGAGATCGCGATGCTCGATCAGGGGATACAGTGTGCGCAGACGGCCGGCGATCGTCCGCTCCTGCGGATCGCCGATTCTGTAGCACGAATCGGCGGTCAGCACGACCACTCCGCGCTCCCAACCCGCCTTTCGCCGCGACGCGACGACCACGAGATCGCAACCGGGGATACCCGCCGACGCGCTGCTGACGACGCGGTCCGGCAGTTCGGGTCCTTCGAGGGACTCGCGCGTGCGTCGATCGATCGCCGAGCGGCGACGGCGCCGCGACCGCCACGCCATCTCGTCGATCCCCGTCAGGATCGGCTCGCCGATGGGATCGTCGAACCAGGCCGCTCCCATCCGAATCGCGCCGGTGATGCCGAGGTATGCCGTGAGCCAGCCCTTCGGCGTGAGGAGCAAAAACGTGAAGATCGAGAGGCCGGCGAATCCCTGAGCCATTCCCTGGCTGTACGGGGTCCCTCCCCGCATGTCTTCCGCGATCATCGCCGCGTTCGCTCTGGAGGTGTTGGCGCCGGCGTGTTCGAGGAACCCGGGAATCCCGATTGCGGCGCCGGCGAAGAGCGTGAGGACTGCCGAGACGAAGGCGCCGGGCACCATGGGGAACTGCGCGGGCATGCGGTGCCAGTGCCGATGGGGCAGCAGCGACGCCACGACCGCGCCCAAGAACGCCGGGAGCGCCGACATGCCGCGATGGTACCATCCTCGTCGCATGATCGAGACACAGCACCTGCGCCGCGAATACGGCGGCCGTCCCGCGCTGCACGATCTGACGCTCCGCGTCGAGCCGGGCGAGATCCTGGGCTTCCTCGGCCCGAACGGCGCCGGCAAGTCCACCACGGTGAAGATCCTGACCGGCATGATCAAGCCCGACGCCGGACGCGCGACGGTCGCCGGGTTCGACGTCGTCCGCGATCCGCTCGCCGTGAAGCGGCGCGTCGGGTACGTGCCGGAGTCGGCCGCGCTGTACGAATCGCTCTCGGCGCGTGAATACCTCGAGCTGATTGGGTCGCTCTACCACCTGCCGGCGGACGGCACGGCGCAGCGCGTCGAGGAACTGCTCGAGCGATTCGGGCTGTCGCAGGCGATCGATCAGCGGCTGAGCGAATTCTCGAAAGGCATGAAACAGAAGGTGCTGATCGCGTCCGCGCTCATGCACAGGCCGGAGGTGCTGTTTCTCGACGAGCCGCTGACGGGGCTCGACGCGAACGCCGCGCTGATCGTCAAGGAGTTGATCCGCGGGCTCGCCGCGCAGGGGCGCACGATTTTCTTCTGCTCGCACGTCCTGGAGGTGGTCGAGCGGATCTGCACGCGCATCGTGATCATCAACCAGGGGCGCGTGATCGCCGACGGCACGGCGCACGAGATCGCGGCGGCCGCTGGCGGCACGACGCTCGAGGCAGCGTTCGTCTCCCTGACCGGGACGCGCGACACGGCGCAGGCGACGCTCGATCTGCTCGAGGCGCTCGAGCGGTGATCGATCGAATCCTGAATGCGCTGGGCGTCGACGCTCAGCAATGGCGGGCGCTCGCGCGGACGTACGTCACCATCGACTTCCGATCGCCCGGCGGCGCCGTCAAGCCGCATCAGGCGCGGCGCAGGGGAGCCTCGCCGCTCATCGGGCTCGCGGTCGTCACCGGCATCGGCGGCGTCGCGTTCGCCTTTCTGGCGGCCATGAGCGGCGATGTGCTGATGTCGGCATCGCTGCTCACGACCTACGCCGCGGCGAACACCATGATCCTGCTCCTGGTCGATTTCACGGGCGTCGTGATCTCACCGGACGATTACGGCGTGCTGGGCCATCGGCCGGTCGGATCGCGAACCTATTTTGCCGCGCGGGTGGCGGCGGTCGGCGTCTACGTCGGGACGATCAGCCTCGTGGTCGCCATCTTTCCGGCGTTGGTCTACGCGGCGAAGTTCCGTCTGCTCGCGGGCCCCGCGACCGTCCTCGCCGTGCTGCTGTGCGATCTCACCGCCGCGGTGCTGGTGATCACCGGGTACGTCGTGCTGCTCAGATGGGTGCATCCGAGCCGTCTCCGCCGCGCGACGTCGTACCTGCAGCTCGTTGCATCGATTTCGTTCTATGCGACGTACTACTTCGCCACGGTGGGCCTCCGCCGCGCCGTGTTCAACGGGATCGGATTTCAGGGCGCACGCTGGCTCTGGATCGTGCCGTCGACCTGGTTCGCGGCCTTCGTGCCGATCGCGGCCGGACGGTCCTCCGCCGCGGCGTGGCTGGCCGCCGCTGCGGCGCTGTTTCTCGCCGTGGTTGCGGTGCCGATGGCGGCCGGACGGCTGTCCCTGGACTACGCCCGGCGTGTCGGCGAAATGAGCGCTGTCGGAGAGCCCGCGCGCAAGCGGCGTCTGCTCACGCTGCCGGGCTTCGGACGGAACGAGGCGCGCGCCGTCGCGCTGCTGGTCCGCGCCCAGTTCCGTTTCGACAACCGTTTTCGCATGGCGATCCTCGGCATCCTTCCGCTCACGGGCTTCTATCTGCTGCTCGGATCCAGTCAAGGCGCGCTCCAGGACCCATTTCTGGGGACGACGCACGCCTCGGGCCCCGGCGTGTTCTTCGCCGTCGTGTTCATCCCGATTACGCTCCACGGCGCGCTCACCGTGAGCGAGAGCTGGCGCGCGGCATGGATTTTCTTCGCGGCGCCGGCGTCGCATGCGCGCATCGTCGTGGCCGCGAAGAACTTCGTCACCGTCTATTTCCTCGGCAGCTATCTGGTCGTGCTGACGCTGTTCTGGAGCTGGTTCTTCGCGCGCGTCTGGCACGCGGCGGTTCACGCGCTGTTCGCGGGCCTGCTGGCGCACCTGCTGCTGCAGCTCACCGTCATCGCCCGGCCGGCGCTGCCCTTCGCCGCGGAGCCGCGGAAGGCGGAGCGATCGTTCAACACGTTCGGCATCATCCTCGCCGGCTCGATCGCCGCGGGCGTCTTTCCCTTCCTCCTGCCGATGGTGTACCGGCAGTTGTCGGTGACGATCGGCGTCCTCGCGTTCATGTTCGCGGTGACCGCCATCCTCGAATACGCGCTGCGGCTGAGAGTCAACGAGGCAATCGGGGACCTGGAATTTCAGAATTGATTGGCCACGGAAGACGCCGAATCTTTAGGCCGCGGAGTACACGGATTACGCTGATCTTCAGGCCGCGGAGTACACGGATTACGCTGATCTTTAGGCCGCGGAGTACACGGATTACGCTGATCTTCGGGCCACGGAGTACACGGATTACGCGGATCTTCGGGCCACGGAGTACACGGAAAACGCTGATCTTCGGGCCACGGAGTACACGGAAAACGCGGACACTACGGAGCTTTTGGACCGGGCGGCGGAAACGCGGAGTACGCCGAATCTTCAGGGCTACCGGCACGCGGGATTTACCTGCCGGAGCTGTCAGGCTCGTGGCGCGAGCGACGCGCGGGTGGTGGCGGGCTCGATTACGAGCAGCGAGAGCAGGAGGAGGAGGCCCGTGACGGTCAGGTGCGCGGCGATGCCGTCGTGCGGACCGGCGAGGACGACGCTCACGCCAAGCAGGCCGGCGGCGTAGGCCGTTTCCGATCCGATAATCCATTTCAGCACTCGCGCGCGGAGCGGCTCGAGCGTCGCCGGATGGACGAGCGACACGAACCACATGTGCAGGCGGAGCGTCGTGGTAATCGTTGCAAGGACCAGCAGCGCCAGGAAGACAGGGGAGCCTGCGCGTCCGAGCCACGTGTGATGGATGCCGAAGTGCACGATCGCGGCGATCGTGACGAGGGCGACCGCGACCTGATGGAACTGCCACCACCAGGCGCTCTCGAGCAGCCGCCCGTCTTTCAGCGGCAGCGCCGCGGCCCTCGTCATCGACCGCAGAGACGCCGCGAGCTCGGCGCCCGACGGGAAGCGGCCGTCGGGATCCCCTCGCAGGCAGCGCCGTACGATGGCGTCGAGTGCCGGCGGATCGATGGGGCGCGACAGCGGCGGGCTGTCCGAGACGAGACGCTCGAGCAGCGAGGCCGGATCGCTGCCGCCGAAGGGATGCGAGCCGATGGCGAGCTCGTACGCCATCACGCCGAAGGCGAAGACGTCCGCCCGCGCGTCGACCGGATTGCCGCGGAGCTGCTCCGGCGCCATGTAGCCGGGGGTGCCGAGGTGCGTGCCGGTCAGCGTCAGCGACGCCGCGTCGGGAAGCGGCGTCACGCTCCGCGCGATCCCGAAGTCGACGACCTTCACGCGCCCGCCGGCGTCGATCAGCACGTTCTCGGGCTTCAGATCCCGATGGACGATGCCGTGGCGGTGCGCGGCGTCGAGCGCGTCGGCGATCTGGAGAAGCGTGTCGGTCAGCCGGTCCGGAGCGAGCGGACCCGAGGCGAGCAGGGCGCGCAGCGTCGAGCCCCGCACGAGCTCGCTGGCGATGAACAGATCGCCGTCGATCTCTTCGAGCGCGTAGACCGTTGCGATGGACGGATGCGACAGCGCGGCGGCCGCGCGCGCTTCGCGCGACAGGCGCTCGCGCGCGATCGGATCGCGGCTGAACGCCGGCGGCAGCATCTTGAGCGCCACCGTGCGTCCGAGCCGCGCGTCGCGCGCGGCATAGACGACGCCCATGCCGCCGCGGCCGATTTCTTCGCTGACCTGGTAGGGGCCGATACAGCGGCCCGTCAGCGGCGCGTCCGCCGGAGACTCCGCGAGCAGCCCGGGATCGGCGTGCCACGCGGGATCCTCGAGGAAACCATCCGAGCGATCGTGCGCGCGGAGGAGCGCGCGGACTTCGGCGACAGCGGCCGGATGCGACCCCTCCTCCCGCAGGAGCAGCCGCTCGCGCGCATCGGCGTCGAGCTCCAGCGCCGCGTCGAAGAGCGCGCTGATGCGGCGCCAGTCGTCGTTCACGATTCGGGTTCGAGCTCCTTCGCGAGCCACGCCCGGGCGAGCGCCCAGTGGCGCTTCACGGTCGCCGGCGAGATGCCCATCGCCTCGGCAGCCTCCTCGATGGAGAGGCCGCCGAAAAACCGCAGCTCGACGATCCGCGCCTGCCCGGGATCGAGCGCGGCGAGCCGCTCGAGCGCCGCATCGAGCGCAATCACGTCGACCGGCGGCTCGGTGGCCTTCGCGGGCAGCGATTCGTCGAAGGTGACGCGCGGCTGGCCGCCGCCGCGTTTCAGCGCATCGCGGGCGCGTGCGCGCTCGATGAGGATCTGCCGCATCGCATGCGCCGCGATGGCGCAGAAATGGGCGCGGTTCTGCCACCGCTCGGGACGATCCTTCAGCAGCTTCAGATAGGCCTCGTGCACGAGCGCCGTCGGCTGCAGCGTCTGTCCCGCGCGCTCGCCGCGCAGATAGTGCGCCGCCAGGCGCCGCAGCTCCGCGTACACGAGCGGCATCAGCGCCTCGAGCGAGGGCCGGTCGCCCTGCGTCGCACGATCCACGAGCACGTCAAACGGGGGAGCCTCAGACATCAGGGTGTTCGGCGTCGTCGGTGGCCCAAAGTGACGGAGCGGCAGCCATCAGTGAGTTCCGCGGCGTCCGTGGCTAGGCGTCGACGCGCTGGATGGTGACCTTCCTGATCACGACCGGCGTGACAGGCCGATCCTGGCGGCCGGTCGGCACGGCGCCGATCTTCTTGACGACGTCCATGCCTTCGACCACCTCGCCGAACACCGAGTGCCGGTTGTCCAGATGCGGAGTCGGCCCGAGCGTGATGAAGAACTGGCTGCCGTTCGTATTCGGTCCCGCGTTGGCCATCGAGAGCATGCCGGCGCGATCGTGCCTTGCCTTCGGGTGGAACTCATCCGCAAACGTATAGCCCGGACCGCCGGTGCCTTGGCCGAGGCGGTCGCCCCCCTGAATCATGAAGCCGTTGATGACGCGATGAAAGACGACGCCGTCGTAGAAGGGCGCCTTCTTGCGCTCCCCGCTCGCCGGGTCGCGCCACTCCTTGGTGCCCTCGGCGAGGCCGCAGAAGTTGGCGACGGTGTTCGGCGCTTCCTTGTCGTACAGCCGGACCCGGAAATTGCCCTCAGAAGTCTCGAAATTCGCGTACGTGGCCACGGACCCTCCAGTGGGAATACTGCCACAGAAAACACGGTCAGGAACAGCCACGGACAACACAGACGACACGGACAATGCATGCGACGCTGACCTGACGGGCCACGGACAACACGGACGAGACGGACAATGCAAACGACACTGACCTGACGGGCCACGGACAACGCGGACGACGCGGACAACGCAAACGACGCTGACCTGACGGCCCACAGACAACACGGACGACACGGACAACGCAAACGACGCTGAGCTGACGGGCCACGGACAACACGGACGACACGGACAATGCAAACGACGCTGACCTGACGGGCCACGGACAACGCGGACGACACGGACAATGCAAACGACGCTGATCTGACGGGCCACGGACAACGCGGACGACGCGGACAACGCAAACGACGCTGACCTGACGGGCACGGACAACGCGGACGTGACGTCAGGCGAGGCCGGCCTGCGGCCTACGAAGATTCTCGTTGACATCTACGAAGATGTTCGTAGATACTCCGCGGAAGATGCCCAGAACCGCGCCCATGCCGACCGACGCCGAGCTGGCGATCCTCCGCATCCTCTGGGATCGCGGACCGAGCACCGTCCGCCAGGTGCACGACGCGCTCGCCCGCGAGCGGCAGGCCGGCTACACGACCGCGCTGAAGATGCTGCAGATCATGACGGAGAAAGGGCTCGTCCAGCGTGACGAGCGCGATCGGACGCACGTCTATCGGCCGCGGCTCAGCGAAGAGCAGACCCAGCGGCAGTTGCTGCGTGATCTGCTGGACCGCGCGTTCGGCGGATCGTCGAGGAAGCTGGTGATGCAGGCGCTCGCCACCAGACGCGCGTCCGCGGAAGAGCTTCGCGACATTCGATACGCGATCGACAGCGCGAGAAGCGACAAGGAGGTCCGCCGTGACCGCGATGACCGCGATGATCCTCTCGACCGCGACTGAGGCGCTGGTGCGTCAGCCCGCCGCGCAGGCGGTCGGGTGGGCGCTGCTGCAATTCGTGTGGCAGGGCGCCGCCGTGGCCGCGCTGACGGCCCTCGCGCTCGCCGCGCTCCGCCGCAGCGCCGCCGACGTGCGCTACGTGGTCGCCTCCATCGGACTCGCGCTGATGTTCACGCTGCCGCTCGTGACCGGTGCGCAGAAGTTCCAGTCGCTGCGCGCCCAGTCCGCGGCGCCGGCCGCCAGGGACTCCTTCCGCCTGACGGCGGAAGCCGCCCGTCCGCGCGCGGGTTCGCCGTCTGCGATCTCATCTCCACCCGGATCTTCGGCGTCTCCTCAATTTGCGGCTTCCGCCGCCAGCCTGAAGGACTTTTTGACTCGGCTGCTTCCTGAAGCGATCCTCGCGTGGCTCGCAGGCGTGACGGTACTCACGCTGCGCCTCATGACCGGCTGGTTATGGGTCCAGCGCCTGCGGACGCATGGTGTCTCGCGTGCGGAGCCGTCGTGGGAACGGATGCTCGTGCGGTTGTCGCGGCGGCTGCACATCCGGCGGACGATCGCGCTGCTCGAGTCCGCACACGTGGACGTGCCGACGGTGATCGGATGGGTGAAGCCGGTCGTGCTGCTGCCCGCCAGCGCGCTTGGCGGGCTCGCGCCGCTGCAGCTCGAAGCCATCCTCGCACACGAGCTCGCGCACATCCGTCGCCACGACTATCTCGTGAACCTGCTCCAGACGCTCGTCGAGACACTGCTGTTCTATCACCCGGCGGTGTGGTGGCTCTCGCGCCGCATCCGCATCGAGCGGGAGAACTGCTGCGACGATCTCGCCGTGAGCCTGTGCGGCGATCCCGTCGCCTACGCGAACGCGCTCGCCGATCTCGAATCCCTTCGATCCTCGACTCCGCCGTTCCGCAGGATCGATCGCGTCGCCATGGCTGCCACCGGCGGATCGCTCCTCGGGCGCGTGCAGCGCCTCCTCGGCGCGCCCGCGTCGCACGCCGGCCGCGGTCCCGCGTGGCTCGCCGGCAGCGTGGCCGTCGTGCTCATTGGAGGGATTGCGCTCAGCGCGGACCGGCTGCGCGACCCGCAGACCGCGGCGAGCCGCGAGCCCGCCCAACCGGCAGTCGCCGCACGGCCGGCGGCTCCGTCGACGCCGCTCGTCCGTGCTGAAGAAAGCGCCGCGGCCGCGGCGGCAGCCGCATCAACTCCGCCACCGCCTGCTCGAGCGCAGGCCGAGCCGGCCGTTCCGGCCGCCGCCGCGGCTGGCGCCGTCTTCGACCAGAGCATCAGCGAGCACAGCAGCGGATCGCACGGCAGCTGGAGCTGGTCGAACGACGGGGAGAAGCTCGAGGTCACGTACTCGGGCGAGTTCGAGTTCACAGACGACGACAGCGATGTTCGGCAGCTCTCCCCGGGCGGATCGCTCAAGATTTCCGACGGCGCGTGGCTGGGCCGGCATTCGGTCGAAATCCGCGAGCGCAACGGGCAGCTCGAGCGGCGCTATTTCGTGAACGCGTCCGAGCGGCCGTTCGAGCCGGAAGGGCGCGTCTGGCTGCACCAGAACCTGCCGAAGTTCGTGCGCAACACCGGCATCGGCGCGCCCGCGCGCGTGGCGCGGATCCTCAAGTCGGGCGGCATTCCCGCGATCTTCGCCGAAATCGATCGGATCGACGGCAGCTACGTGAAGGGAATCTACTTCAGGGAGCTCTTCAAGCAGGCCACCCTGACGCCGGAGCAGTACCGCCAGGCGCTCACGGTTGCCTCGCGCGACATGCGCGGATCCGACTACGAGCTCGCCCAGCTGCTGATTGCGATCGCCGACCGCCTGCCCAACGACGAGGCGTCGCGCTCGGAGTACTTCACCGCGGCGTCCGGCCTGTCGTCCGACTACGAGCGGCGGCGCGTGTACTCCGCCATGCTCAAGCGAGGCCCCATTTCCCCGCAGCTCCTCTCGACGCTGCTCGATCACTCGCGATCGTTCAAGTCCGACTACGAAGTGTCGGAGCTGCTCAGGCAGATTCTGTCGCAGCAATCGCTCGACGAGCGCAACTACGCCGCCTTCTTCGCCGTGGTCTCGGGCATCCACAGCGATTACGAGCGGCATCGCGTCCTGAGCGTCGTCGTCAACAAGGATCGCGCGAGCGATCCCGCGCTCCTCCAGGCTGCGCTCGCACAGGCGGAGAAGCTCGGGAGCGACTACGAGAAAGGCACGTTTCTGCACGAAGTCCTGAAACAGAACGACATCGAAGGCTCGCTGCGCGCTCCTTTCTTCCGCGTCGCCGCCGGACTGAGCTCGGGATACGAGCGCGGGCGCCTGCTTCAGGCTGTCGCCCGCAGACCCGACGCGAGCCGCGAGACGGTCAAAGCCGTGCTCCAGGCGGCCAAGGGCATGAGCGGCTACGACCTCTCGCAGGTGCTGATCTCGGTGGCCAATACGCACGTCTTGACCGGCGACCTCCGGGATGCGTACCTCGACGCCGCGGACCGGCTCTCGGGCTACGATCAGGGACAGGTCATGACCGCTCTCGTCAGGAGCGAGCGCCGCAAGTGAGGCCGGAAGCTATCCTGCGGCACGATCGAACGCGCGACAGCGCGTGTAGGGGAGTCCGAGGGCCGAAGCCCCTCTGATGAGTCTAGAATGCCTCTGAATGGACGGCGGCGCGTTTCTTCGGCGGCTTCTCGATAGCGCGTTCGACTCGATCGTCATCACCACCGACGCCGGCGTCATCGTCGAGATCAACACCGCGGCCGAGCGCATGTTCGGTTTTTCGCACGAACGCGCGATCGGCCGGACGCTGTCCGATCTGATCGTTCCAGCCGCTTCGATCGCCGAGTTGAGCGGGCAGAGGCTCGAGCTGGAAGCCGTGCGCGCGGATCGCACGCGATTTCCCATCGAGCTCTCGGTGTCGCGCATCGAAGATGACGGCGAGATCCGTTTTGCGGCGTGGGTGCGGGATCTCAGCGAGCGGCGTCATGCGGAAGAGGCGCTGCGCAACACCGAGGCGCAGCTGCGACAGGCGCTGAAGATGGAAGCCGTGGGACGGCTTGCGGGCGGCGTGGCGCACGATTTCAACAACGTGCTCACCGCCATCTTCGGGTATGCCGATCTGCTGCTCGATGCCATCGGCCCGGGCGATCCGAAGCGGCCGGACGTCGAGGAGATCAAGCGCGCCGCCGGCCGTGCCGCGGCCCTGACGCGCCAACTGCTCGCCTTCAGCCGAAAACAGGTCCTTCAGCCGAAGCGCGTCAACCTGAACGAGATCATCCAGAACATTCACGCGCTGCTCATGAAGCTCGTGGGAGATGACATCGAGCTGCGCATAGAGCCCGCCGCCGACCTCGGCGACGTCCAGGCCGATCCCGGCCAATTGGAGCAGGTACTGATGAATCTCGCCGCGAACGCGCGCGACGCGATGCCCGGCGGCGGGCGGCTGTCGATCGCGACGGCGAACGAAGCGCTCGGTCCCGACGACGCGGTGTCGCTGGCGGGACTCGCGCCCGGACGATTCGTCCGGCTGACGGTCGCCGACACCG
This sequence comes from Vicinamibacterales bacterium, assembly GCA_035495955.1. Lineage (GTDB taxonomy): Bacteria > Acidobacteriota > Vicinamibacteria > Vicinamibacterales > 2-12-FULL-66-21 > JAICSD01. Next base: position 12,450 of record DATJFE010000024.1, read on the forward strand.
GCCACGGCATCCCGGATGCCGTCCGCGCGCACATCTTCGAGCCTTTCTTCACGACGAAGGAACAGGGAAAAGGAACCGGGCTGGGCCTCGCGATGGTGTACGGCATCGTGAAGCAGAGCGGAGGCTGGGTGTATCTGGACGAGGCGCCGAGTGCCGGCGCCTCGTTCACGGTCTACCTGCCGAGGATCGACGCTACTTCTTCTCCTTGAAATCCGCGGGAATCGCGAGGTCGCCCGGCGCGACCGACGTCGAGACTTCCAGCACCTCGTGGTGCGTCGTGAAGATCGTCGAGCGCGCCTTCGGCTCCTCTTTCTTCATCATCTTCTTCGCGAGCAGCCCGCCGATGCCGCCGCCGCTGCTGCCGCTGCTGCTCTGCTGCTGCGCCTGCGTGAGCTCGTCCTTGCTCTTCACCGCTTCCACGGTCGTCGTGGTGTCGAACGCCGTGCCGGACACTTTGTCGCCGTCCTTCTGCATGCGCTCCATCGCCTTCGTTACGAGCGGGAACATCGCGATCACCGCGGCCATCTGCTCCGCGGACATTTCCACCGCCTGCGGTCCCTGCAACTGCTTCCAGTAGCGGAGGTCGAAATCCGTGAACTCCTTCATCTGAGGCACGCGCGGCCCGAGCCACATGTCGTTGGTCATGACGAGGCCGCCGGAGTCTTCGAGCGCCTTGCCCTTCTCGCGCACCGTGACCGTGACGATCGTCTCGTGCGTGTCGTAACCGGCGATCGCCTTCTTCTGTCCCGTATCCTTCACGTCGAAATCGACCTCGTATTCCTTGGTCGGCTTCTGCTGCTCCTGCGGCCGGCCGGGCTCCTCCTTCGCCGCCTGTTCCTTCGCCTTGTCCTGCGCCTCCCGCATGCGGCGGCGCAGCTCCTCGAACGTCGTGACGGTATACGTCTTCTTCCGCATGTCGAGGTCGTAGACCTTTTCTTCCGACAGGTCGACGATTTTGCCGGTGCTGTCGCCGAGCGTGGCCTTGCGGTTTCCCTTGACCGCCGTCATCGCCTCGACGCCCTCTTTCGCGGCCTTGCCGCCGAAGAGATTGAACATGCGCCCGAGCATGCCTTCGAACTTCACCGTGGTCTTGTCGCGCGTTTTCGCGTCGGCATAAGCAGGCGCGGCCGCAAGGGCGATCAGCGGCAGCGCGAGCGTCGCGATCCTGAGCAGGCGTTTCATCGGTTACCCTCCGTAAGCCGGCATATTGTACACGGCAGGGCGCGGACTGCTTACGTTTCTCGGTTCCGAAAAAACGGAACACGTAAAACGACGGTCCGAAACAATCGAAAAACGCCGGGAAACGGAGGCGAGGACGGCGTCGTATTTGCTCTCATCGTTTCCGACATGCGCAGAACGCCCCTGGCCCGCTGGGCCGTGACCGTCATCCTGGTTGGTTTCATCTGTGTGCAGTTCGTCCGGGCGGACCGCACCAATCCGCCGGCCTCCCACGGCGCCTCGCTGCTGGCGAAGGCGCCGCCGGCCGTCGCGTCGATTCTCGACCGGTCGTGCCGCGACTGTCATTCGAACGAGACGCGCTGGCCCTGGTACAGCCACGTCGCGCCCGTCTCGTGGCTGGTGGCCTCGGACGTCCACGGCGCGCGCGAGCACATGAACCTCTCCGAGTGGACGTCGTACTCCTCTGACGATCAGGACAAGTTCCTGAACGGGATGTGCTCGCTGACGAAGCGCCAGCGCATGCCGCTGCCGATCTATCTCTTCCTTCACCGGGACGCGAAATTGTCGGACGCCGACGTCAAAACCCTGTGCGCGTGGTCCGAGAAAATGCGGGATACTCTTCAATGAGACATGTCCCGGCTGCTGTACGTCCCCGCTACCGCCGCGCCTGAGGCCGGCCCCGACATCGCGAAGCAGACGGCCGTCACGCTGGCCCGGCTCGACGAGCGGCTTCGCGCGGAGCATTCGTCGCTCGCCGACGCCCTCGCGGTGACGGTGTACTTACGGCGCGCGCCGGATTTCGCCGCGATGAACGACGAATACCGTCAGGCGTGGAAGGTCACACCGCCGACCCGCACGACCGTCGTCGCCGGTCCACTGACGGAGGCCGCGCTCGTCGCGATGTCGGCGGTCGCGGCCGCGGCCGGCACCGAGCGGCGGGCCGTGCATCCCGCCTCGTGGATGGCGTCGCCGAACCCGTATTCCTACGCGATCCGTTCGGGAGAGACGCTGTTTCTGTCCGGCCTGATTCCGCGCAACGGACGGGACAACACGACGATCGAGGGGGACGTCACCGTGCAGACCCACGCGGTCCTCGGCAACGCGAAGGATCTGCTCGAAGCCGCGGGCCTCAGTCTGGCCCACGTGGTCAGCGCCAGGGTCTTCCTGCCGGATCTCGGCGACTTCGATCGGATGAACCGCGTCTACCGCGAGTACTTCGCCGACGCTCCGCCCGCCCGCGCAACGGTCGGCGCGGCGCTGACGGGCGCCGCGTACAAGGTGGAGATGACGTTCGTGGCATCGGCCGGCTCCCGGCGGATCGTGGAAGGGGAGGGACCGCGCAATCCGAATCTCAGCGCCGCGGTGATCGCTGACGATCTCGTGTTCGTCTCGGGCCTGCTCGCGCCGGAGCCTGTCTTCGGCGATCCCGCGGCGGAGACGCGCGAGATTCTGAAGCGGCTCGACGCGCTGTTGCGGACGGCGGGTTCGAACCGCGGCCGCGTCCGCGATCTGCTCGTCTACGCCACGACGCCCGACGCCGCCGCGACGGCGGTCGCGCTCTGCCGCGATGCCGTCGGCCACGCGCCAGCCATCACGCCCGTCCACGTGGCGCTCGCGAGCGCCAGGGCGACCGTCGAGATCATGACGATCGCCGATGCTTGATGTGACGCGGCATGTCTGATCCCGTCGTGCCGCCCGAGAGCCTGACGCCCAGCCGCGTCGTCTCCGTCACGCGGGTCACCGATCGCGGATCCGAGCGGACCAGCGACGTCGCGGCGGCCGAGGAGCCGCTCGACGTGCGGCTGCACGGACGATCGTTTGCGATCATCATGCGCACGCCGGGCGACGATCGGGCGCTCGTCGCCGGCTTCCTCCAATCCGAGCGGATCATTCGCTCGGCCGACGACATCGGCGCCGTCGAGCACTGCCGCCATCCGGATCACGCGACGGCGCACCACGTGGTCGACGTCTTTCTCCGCGGCGACGCGGCGTCGCGCGTGCCGCAGGTGCTCGAGCACCGCCGGCAGGTGATCGCCAACAGCTCGTGCGGCGTCTGCGGGCGCGCGACGATCGAGGAATTGCTGGCCGACGTCGCGCCGCTGTCGTCGACGGCCGTCATCGACGTCGCGGTGATCCGGTCGCTGCCCTCGCGTCTCCGCGCCCGGCAGTCGACCTTCGACGAAACCGGCGGTCTGCACGGGGCGGCGATCTGCGCCTCGTCGGGAGAGATCGTCGCCGCCGCCGAGGACGTCGGACGTCATAACGCGGTCGACAAGGCGATCGGCGCGCTGCTGCTGGAAGACGCGCCGCGGCCGCCCGCGCTGACGCCGGCCGCGCTGATCGTCAGCGGGCGGGTGTCGTTCGAGATCGTGCAGAAGGCGTGGCTGGCGGGGATCCCCCTGGTCGCGGCCATTTCGGCGCCCACCAGCCTCGCGGTCGAACTGGCGGAACAGGCGGGCATCACGCTCATCGGCTTCCTGCGCGATACCGGGCTCAACATTTACGCGCACCCCTCACGCGTGCGCGGTGTGTAGCGCGCGCCACACTCTCCTCGCCGCCGCAGTCTCCCAGGGACCGGATCCACGGAATTCCCAACAAATCGTGCTGGCATCGCGGTTGCGCTTACCGCCCGTGGGTGGCGATTCTGCGTCGGCGGATTCTGATCGCGTCGGTACTGCTGATGTCGGCGGCTGTCTGGGGCGCCGCCGCGCTGGCGATGCGGACGGCGTTCGGCGTCATGGCCGCGCTGGTGGAGGCGGAGCCGCTCGCGTCGATCGGGCCGCAGCCACAGACGACCGTCGTCTACGATCGGCTGGCCCATCCGGCGTTCTCGTTTTTCGTGGAGCAGCGGGTCGACGTGGCGCTCGACCAGGTGTCGCCGCGCATGGTCGACGCGATCCTCGCGGTCGAGGATCGGCGTTTCTTTTCCCACCACGGCCTCGATCCCGTGCGGATCATGAAGGCAGCCTGGCGCAACTGGCGGCTCGGCCGGATCGCGGAAGGCGGGAGCACGATTACGCAGCAGCTCGCGCGGATCGAGCAGCTGACGCCCGCGCGCACGCTGAAGCGCAAGATTCGCGAAGCGACGATCGCGGTGCACCTCGAAGAGCGCTACTCCAAGCCGCAGATCCTTCAGGCGTATCTGAACGTCGTCTACTTCGGCGACGGGTACTACGGCGTCGAGGCGGCGTCGCGCGGGTATTTCGGCAAGTCCGCGTCGGCCCTGCAGCCGCACGAGGCGGCGCTGCTGGCCGCGCTCGTGCGATCGCCGCGGTCGTACTCCCCGTCGGCCGCGCCGCGGCGCGCGCTGGCGCGGCGGAATCTCGTGCTCCGGTTGATGCGTGACACCCGCCGGCTGACCGACGAGGAATATCGGGTGGCCATGGCGATGCCGCTCCTTCCGCCGTCAGCCGCGCCCGGGAGTCTCAGCGCGGACGGACGGTGCGGGCGATACTTCCAGGAAGAGGTCAGGCGCGAGCTCGTCGCGCGTTTTGGAGGCAGGCAGGTCCTGCAGGGCGGCCTGCGCGTCTACACCGGCTACGATCCGGCGATGCAGTGCGCCGCGGAGAAGGCGATCTCGTCGCGGATTCAGCAGATCGTGAAGGCGCACAGGTCGGCGCGCGATCTCGAGGGAAGCCTCGTGGCGCTCGACCCGGTCTCGGGTGAAGTGCGCGCGCTCGTCGGGGGGCGCGACTTCGGATCCACGAGCTACATTCGCGCGACGCAAGCGCACCGGCAGCCGGGCTCCGCGTTCAAGCCGATCATCTACGCGGCGGCTCTGGAGCGCGGGATGGCGCCGGCTTCGATCATTCACAATCTCGACACCCCCATCATGACCGAGCGGGGACCGTGGCTCCCCGGCGGCGAACACGAGCAGGCCGAGTACTCGCTCCGCACCGCGCTGAAGATCTCGAGCAACCGCGCCGCGGCGCAACTGCTCCAGCAGGTCGGCCTCGCGCAGGCCACGTACTACGCGCAGCGTCTCGGCATCTCCTCGCGGCTGCCGGAAGTGCCGTCCCTCGCGCTCGGGACCGGAGGCGTCACGCTTCTCGAATTGACGTCGGCGTATGGCGTCTTCGCGAACCGGGGACTCTCCGTCAGCCCGCATTTGATCGTGCGCGTCGAAGATCACGATGGAAAGGGAATCTGGGACGATGTCCCGGCCACCCGCCAGGCCGTCACGCCGGCGACGGCGTTCCTGATGAGCAGCATGCTCCAGGACGTCATTACCTCGGGCACGGGCACCGCTGCGCGGACTGCGGGATTCACGCTGCCGGCCGCCGGCAAGACCGGGACCGCCGACAACTACACCGACGCGTGGTTCCTCGGGTACACGCCACATCTGGTGGCCGGCGTCTGGTTCGGTCTCGACACGCCCGCGCCGATCATGAACCGCGGCTTCGCCGCAGTCGTGGCGGTCCCCGCGTGGGCGGAGTTCATGAAGGCGGCAACGGCGGGAGACGCCGCCGATTGGTTTACACCGCCGCCCGACGTCGAAAAGGTGACGATCTGCCGGGTGAGCGGGCTTCGGGCCACAGATGGCTGCCGCCAGGGACACATCTCGCCGGGATACGTGCAGCCTGGCCTCAGCGAGCTCCCGGGGATTCCAGCCGTCGACGGCGAGATCGTGGGAACATCCGGACACAGATCGCCGCCGATCGCGCCGAGAGCCGGCGTGTACGACGAGTACTTTCCAATCGGCAGCGCGCCGACCGAGATCTGTCCGGTTCACAACGAGGTCGGCGTGATGGACGCCGTGGGTACGTCGGGCGAGGCCGCTCCCGCGTCGGGATCGACGCACATCGAGAAAGTGATCGGCCCCGACGGCCGTATCACCTGGGTGATCAAGCACTGATCTTCCGCCTGAAGGCTGAAGCCACAATCAGGTGCGAGAGCCGACGCGCGATGCTTGACACGAAGGACACCAGTACGTGAGGCGCGCGTGCGGACCCTGCGCGCGGACGGCGATCGTCGTTCCACACGTCCTGCACGGTTTTCCCGCCCGGCCGTAGACGTAATGCCGCTGGCCCGCGCCGCGCCCGCCGCGGCGGTAGCCCGTGTAGGTGACGATGCCTCCGCGCGGATGCGCGACGTTCGCCCGCAGGTACTTGCGCGCCGTCGCGAGGACGCGCTGAAGCTCGTCGCCGGATACCCGGGCCACCGGCGCGAACGGATCGATGCGGCACAGAAACAGCACTTCCGACTTGTAGATGTTGCCCACGCCGGCGACCACGCGCTGATTCAGCAGCACGTCGGCGATCTCGTGCGATTCGCGCTCCCGAAAACGGCGGATCGCTTCGGCCTCGTCGAACGAGGCGCCCAGCAGATCGGGTCCCATCAGGCGCAGATCGTCGCGCCGCTCGACTTGCCGAGCATCCAGGAACTCGGCGACCGGCACATTGAAGCCGACGGCCTCGAACTCGCGCGTGGCGATCAGCAGCCGCATGTCGCGGCGCGGCCTCTGCCAGCGTTCACCCGGCCGGTAGATGTGCCAGCTCCCGTTCATCCGCATGTGCGTGCGCAGGACGAGGCCGCCCCTCGACACGCTCGGGGCGCCCTGAGGCTGTCGAAGGGCGGAAAACCGCATGAGGATGTGCTTCCCCGCCGCCGTGACGCTCTCGACGCTGCGCCCGGTGACGGGCGTGTCCTCGTGGATCCTCGTGAGCGCCGGCAGCACCGACTCGAACCGTACGACTTGCTGGCCCCCCAGCGCGCGCTGGAGCGTGCGCGCCGTCCTGAAGATGGCGTCGCCTTCAGGCATCCTTCACCCCGTCGAGGCGGCGGCGAACGCGGCCTTCCGCATCTGAAAGCCCATCGCCGACGGATTGAAGCCCGCTTCAATCAGGAACGGCGAGAGCGGATGGAGCGCGGGATCGTGGCCGTTGATGTCCGCGATGAACAGGCCGCCTCTTCGCTCGTCGCGCGCCAGCTCCGCGAGGGCGCGCGCGAGCGCCCGTCCGGTCGTGGACCGCGCCGGCTCGTCCTCGGGCAGATACGCGACGATCTGCCGGCCGCCCCGAGGAATGTACGCGGCGAGAGCCCCGTTGACGATCACCACCAGTGCTCCGACCGTCCGCGTCGGGGCGCGTCCCGCGTCCGGCGCGGCGACGTCCACCTGTTTTGCCGGAGCTTCATCGAGGGCTCGCCCCGCCGCAGTTTTGACGAAGGCGGGCCATCGCAGCGTGGTCCCGTACGGGTTCGCCGGATCCGTTGCGGAGAGCGTCACGACCTCAGGCTCACCGGGCACGTCGCGGAACGACCGCAGCAGATCGAGCGCGGCCGGCACGGCGAACTGCGTTGCGCCGACGCCGCCGACGAAGTAGCCGCGCCTGACCCGTCCCGCGTCCTCGAGGGCTTTCAACACGTCATACACAGCCCCGAATCCGCCCGCGATGCCTTCCGCCGCGGCGATCTCGCGCGTGACGAGCCCGTAGCGCGTGAGAAGCTGCTGCGCCATCGCCGCAGACCACTGCGTATCGCTCGAAAGCGAGGGAACACGATCGGCCAGCAGCGACCAGCGCCCTTCCGCCGACGGAGGCGCCACGCGGCGGCTTCTGAACGATGCCGGCGCCGAGCGATCGCGCCGGCGCGGCCGCCGCGCCGGCGTCTTCGTGAAAGCCCGCAGCGCGTGGAACGTGTCGTTGGTGATCACGCTCTTCCATACGAGATCCCACAGCGCCTCGACCGTCTCCCCGGGATAGCCTCCGCCGGCGGCGTCGTGGATCGCGCCGAAGAACGATGCGCCGTGTTGTTTCAGGTGCGCGACGATCGCCTGCTCGCGGCCCGAGAGCGCGGCGGCCGCACTCCCGGGCCTCCAGAGACGCGCGATGTGATCCGTCAGGTAAATCGCGAGCCGGCCGTCGCGATCGCCGACCGGCTCCACGCCTCGCCACACGACCTCGCCGGCCGCCGCCAGCGCATCCAGATCCGCCGGCGTGTAGCCGTCTATCCGCGCCGCCAGAATCTCGCTGTCCAGAATCGACGCCGGCAGCGGCGCGCCCTGCAGGTTCTCGACGACGTCCAGCAGAGCGTCCAGTCCGGTCCGGGGTCGGACGAGCCCCTGCCACGACGTCGCCAGCCGCGCGAGCACCGTCGGATCGACGGGCTCGACCTCCTTCCGGAGCTTCGCGAGCGATCGCCGGCGGATGCTCTGCAGGACGTCGGGATCGCACCACTCGCGTCCGCTTCCGCCCGGTCTGAACTCGCCCTCGATCAGGCGTCCGGCCGCGGCGAGCGCTCTGAGGAGGGCTTCGGCGAGGGCGCGCCCGAGGCCGTACCGCGTTCCGAACTCGTCGGTCGTGAACGGTCCGTGCGTGCGCGCGTATCGTCGTGCGAGATCGAGCGCCGCATCGGGCGCGGCCGCGAGCAGCGACTCGGGCAGGCCCGGCGGCAGCGGCACGCCCAGGGCATCTCGATACCGTGCCGCATATTCGACGGGCACGAACCTGGTTGCGCGGGCCCCGAGGCTGACCTCCACGGCCCGGCGGGCCGCCAGCAGGCGATCCAGCGTCTGGCGCGCGGCAATCGTCGAACGCGCGGCGATCTCGTCCTCCGTGAGATCGCCGAGGTGGAGCAGCAGATCGTGGACGGCGTCCGGCGATCGCGCGCGATAACGCTCGTCGATCTGCTGGAGCTGCGCTTCGACGTCGGCCAGCGCGTCCGCATCGAGCAGCTCGCGCAGCTCCGCTTCGCCGAGCAGCTCGCGCAACTGCGTCTGGTCGATCGACAGCGCCTGCGCGCGGCGCTCGGCCAGCGGCGCGTCCCCGTCGTAGATGTAGTTGGCGACGTACCCGAAGAGCAGCGCCGACGCGAACGGCGACGGCATCGCCGAATCGACGGTCACCGTGCGGATCTCGCGCGCCTCGATGCGCCGCAGCGTGTCCACCAGCGCCGGGATGTCGAACACGTCCCGGAGGCATTCACGGTACGCTTCGAGGATCATCGGGAACGATCCATATCGCGCGGCGACGGCCAGCAAATCCGCCGCGCGCTTGCGCTGCTGCCACAGCGGCGTCCGGCCGCCTGGCCGGCGTCGCGGCAGCAGGAGCGCTCGCGCGGCCGCCTCGCGGAACTTCGCGGCGAACAGCGCCGTGGCGCCAAGCTGGCGGACAACCAGCGCTTCCGCTTCGTCGGAGGCGGGCAGCAGCAGCGCCGGATCGGGCGGCGCCTCCGTCTCCGGAAACCTCACGACGAACCCATCGTCCGTCCACATCATCTCGGCGTCGGCGCCCGTCTCGGCGCGGATGCGCTCGACGACGGCCATCGCCCACGGCGCGTGGATCCGGCCGCCGAAGGGCGAGAGGAGACAGACGCGCCAGTCGCCGAGCTCGTCGCGCGTGCGCTCGATCACGATCGTGCGATCGTCGGGCACCGAGGCCGTCGCGGCCGCCTGGTCGGCCAGGTACCGCAGCAGGTTCTCGGCCGCGCGCGCGTCCAGATCGTGATGGCGCGTCAGACGTTGGAGCGCGGCAGCCGGCGGCATCTGCCGCAGGCTGCGAACGAGCTCGCCGATATGACGCCCGAGCTCGAGAGGCCGTCCGGCGGCGTCCGCCTTCCAGAACGGCATCTTCCCGGGCTGGCCCGGCGCCGGCGACACGACGACGCGATCGTGGGTGATCTCCTCGATCCGCCACGACGACGCGCCGAGCAGGAACGTCTCGCCGACGCGGCTCTCGAAGACCATTTCCTCGTCCAGTTCGCCCACGCGCGCGGCGGGCCCGCGTTCCCCCGTGAGAAACACGCCATAGAGGCCACGATCGGGGATCGTCCCGCCGTTGACGATCGCCACGCGCTTGGCGCCCTCGCGCGCGGCGATCTCGTTCTTCAGCCGATCCCACGTGAGCCGCGGGCGGAGGTCCGCGAAGTCGTCCGACGGATAACGGCCGGAGAGCATGTCGAGCACGCCGTCGAAGATCGCGCGGCTCAGCTCCGCGAACGGCGCGGCGCCGCGAACCGCATGGAAGAGCGCGTCGACGTTCCAGCTCTCCATGGCGACCATGGCGACGATCTGCTGCGCGAGCACGTCGAGCGGATTGCGCGGGTAGCGGATCGACTCGATCTGCGCCTCGTGCATCGCGCGCGCCACCGCGGCGCACGCCACCAGATCTCCCCGATATTTCGGGACGATGATGCCGCGGCTCGGTTGATCGATCGTGTGGCCGGAGCGTCCGATGCGCTGCATGCCGCTTGCGACCGAGGGGGGCGCCTCGATCTGAATGACCAGATCGATGGCGCCCATGTCGATGCCGAGCTCGAGCGAGGACGTCGCGACGAGGCCGCGAATCTGGCCGGCCTTGAGCTTGTCCTCGATCTCGATCCGCTGCGGCCGGGCCAGCGAGCCGTGATGGGCGCGAACGAGGGGCTCGCCGGCCAGCTCGTTGATCGCGGACGCCAGCCGCTCGGCGATCCGCCGGCTGTTCACGAAGATGAGCGTGGAGCGGTGCCCCTGCACCAGCTCGAGCAGGCGCGGATGGATGGCGCTCCAGATCGACGCGCGGTTGGCGCCCTGGGCGGCCGGACCGCTTGGAATCTCCTCGCCGTCGCCGATGCGGGCCATGTCCTCGACCGGCACTTCGATTCGCAGCTCGAGCCGTTTCTTCTGCGACGTGTCCACGATGGTGACGCCGCGCCCGCCGTTGTCGCCGCGCGGCTTCGCGCCGCCGAACTCGTCGTGGATGGCTTCTTCCGGATCGATGCCGGTGGATCTGGCGCTTCGACGAGGGCGGGGATGTTTGGGCGGAGCCGCCTCTCCTGCCACCTGCCGGCGAGGCCCGACGCCGCCGAGAAAGCGCGCGACTTCGTCGAGCGGACGCTGCGTCGCCGAGAGGCCGAGACGCTGCGGCGGCACTGCGGTCAGCGCGTCCAGCCGCTCGAGTGAGAGCGCCAGGTGCGCGCCGCGCTTGACCGGGACGAGCGCGTGGATCTCGTCCACGATGACGGTCTCCACCGAGCGCAGCGTCTCGCGCGCGTTCGACGTGAGCAGCAGGTAGAGCGACTCCGGCGTCGTGATCAGGATGTCGGCGGGCTCGCGCTGAAACCTGGCGCGCTCGGCCGCCGGCGTATCGCCGGTCCGGACGGCGACGGTCGGCGTGTGAAACGCGTCGCCCCGCGCAGCCGCGTGACGGCCGATCCCGGCGATCGGCGCCCGCAGGTTGCGCTCGACGTCGACTGCGAGGGCCTTCAGCGGCGAGATATAGAGAACACGACATCCGCCTTCGCTCGCGCCGCGAGCGGCGGTGGACAACTTCCGCGCGCCGCTTCCGCGTGTTCCGCCTACTCCGCGGCGAAACATGACGCGGTCGATCGCCCACAGAAACGCCGCGAGCGTCTTGCCGCTCCCCGTCGGCGCGAGGATCAGCGTCGTCTCGCCCCGCGCGATCGCGGGCCAGCCTTCCGTCTGCGGCGGCGTCGGAGCCTCGAAAGAGGCGCGAAACCAGTCGGCCACCGCCGGATGAAACAGGTCGAGCACGCCGCCGCGCATGGACTTATTATCGCCTTCCGTCTTCCGTCTTCCGTCTTCCGTCCTGTATCCTTAAGGGATGGGTGATTCGGGTGAAGGCCTGGTTGACGCCGAAGCGCGCATCCAGGAGCGAATGGAAGAGCGTGAGGCGGACCGGCGCCGGGCGGGCGGGCAGGCTCCTGTGGTGGATCCGGAGCGCGCGCGCGAAATCGAGTCGCTGAAGCTGGCGAAGGCGGAGCTCACGCGACAGGCGGGCGCGACGGCTCATCCCATCCGCAAGAAGCAGATCGAAGCGGCGCTCGCCGAAATCGACAAGAGGCTCAGGGCTTCTTAAGGCTCAGGGCTCAAGGCTCAGGCGCTGAGCGCCGGACCGAGCGAGCAGCTCCTTGAGTTCGTCCGCCTCGAGCGCTTCCTGGTCGAGGAGCGCCTCGGCGATGGCCTTCACCGCGGCGCGATTGCGGTTCAGCAGGTCGTACGCGCGATCGTAGCCGCCGTTGATGATTCGCTCGATCTCCTCGTCCACCCGGCGCGCGGTCGCCTCGCTCATCGCGTGCGGCGTGTCGCCGTCGAAGGCGTTGCCCGCCTTGCGGAACGCGCGCATCCCGAGCGCCGACATGCCCCATTCGCAGACCATGTGCTGCGCGATGTCGGTCGCGCGCTCGATGTCGTTCGACGCGCCGCTCGTCATGTGGTTCATGAAGAGCTCTTCCGCGACCCGGCCGCCCATCAATACCGCGATCTGCGTCTCCAGATAGCCCTTCGTGTAGGTGTGCCGATCGGCTTCGGGGAGCTGCATCGTCACGCCCATCGCGCGCCCGCGCGGGATGATCGTCACCTTGTGGAGGGGGTCTGCCATCGGGAGCAGCGCCGCGACGACGGCGTGGCCGGCCTCATGGTACGCGCAGTTGACGCGATCCAGTTCGCTCAACACGACCGAGCGCCGCTCCACGCCCATCAGCACCTTGTCGCGCGCGCCTTCCATGTCCTTGCCGGTCACCTGCCCGCGCCCGGCGCGCGCCGCGGCGAGCGCCGCCTCGTTCACGAGATTCGCGAGATCCGCGCCGGAGAAACCCGGCGTGCCGCGCGCGATCGATCGCAGATTGACGTCGTCGCCCATGGCGACCTTGCGGCCGTGCACGCCGAGAATCGCTTCGCGTCCCTTCAGATCGGGATTGCCGACCACGACCTGCCGATCGAAGCGTCCCGGACGAAGGAGCGCCGGATCGAGGATGTCCTGACGGTTCGTCGCCGCGATGACGACGATGCCGCGGGTGGATTCGAAGCCGTCCATCTCGACGAGGAGCTGATTCAGCGTCTGCTCGCGCTCTTCGTGGCTGAGGGAACTGCCGCCGCGGCTGCGGCCCACGGCGTCGAGCTCGTCGATGAAGACGATGCAGGACTTGTGGCGCCGGGCGTCCTTGAAGAGACGCCGCACGCGCGCGGCGCCGACGCCGGCGTACATCTCGACGAAATCGGAGCCGCTCGCGAAGATGAACGGCACGCCGGCTTCGCCCGCGATCGATCGCGCCAGCAGCGTCTTTCCCGTGCCCGGCGGCCCGATGAGCAGCACGCCCTTGGGGATGCGTCCGCCGATGGCGGAGAAGCGCTCGGGCTGCCGGAGGAAATCGACGATCTCCTTGACTTCGTCCTTCGCTTCGTCCACGCCCGCGACGTCGCGAAACGTGACGACCTGTCCGTCGCGCTCGGCCAGCTTCGCGCGCCCGGGCGTGTGGATGCGGCCGGCCGTGGTGCGATAGACGGTGAATCCGAGCAGCGCCAGAAAGAAGCCGGCGACGGCGATCGCCGCCGGGCTCAGCGCGGAGGGGTCCGTCGTTTTCTGCATCTCGATCCGGACGCCCTTGTGGGCCAGCGACGTCGTAAACGCCGGGTCGGACAGGAAGCCCGGCGGCGCGACCGTCGTTGTCGTGGTCCCGTCGGCGAGCGTGATGCCGAGCACGCCGTCCGCAGAGCGGATCTGCTTCACCTGTCCGCGATCGAGCTGCTGCAGGAACTCCGAGAATGCCAGCTCCGGGGGGGCGGTATGGCGCCGGGTGACGTAGCGGCCCGCGGCAACCAGGACGCAGACGGCCAGGATCGCCGGAATGTAGAAGCGTTTACGCCGGAAAATAGATGCGAGCACAGCAAACAGTCCGTTTCCCGAAGGCTGCGCACGGGAACGGGCGCTGGGGACGCTCGAGCCGCGAAACAGACCTCCCGCCTTGATCGCTCAGGCGGCGGCTTTAATTGAAGAAAAAGGACACTCCGCTGGAGATCGGAATGTGTTCAGATTCTAACACGATGGATACCCCGGCCGCCAAGCGCGGCCGTATGCGGGCATGGCTCGTCCATATGTACACGGCGACCGGGGCGGTCTTTGCATTCGTGGCCGCCTGGGGGATCGTCCATGGCCACGATCGGCTTGCGCTCGAAGCGATGTTCGCCGCCACCCTCGTGGATTCCACCGACGGGATGCTGGCGCGCCGCGTCCAGGTGAAAGCGATCCTTCCGGAGGTCGATGGCGGCCGGATTGACGATATTGTCGACTACCTCACGTTCGTGTTCCTGCCGATGCTGCTGCTCGAGACCTCGGGCGGTCTATACCTGGCGACCGTCCTGCCGGTCGTGGGCCTCGTCCTTCTGAGCAGCATGTATGGGTTCGTCGCGCCCGACGCAAAGACGCCCGACCATTTCTTCACGGGTTTTCCGTCGTACTGGAACATCGTCGTGCTCTACCTGATGCTGTTTCACGTCCCGCCGGGCGCGAATGCGGTGATCCTCGTGATTCTGAGCGGGTTGATTTTCGTGCGTATCCGGTACGTCTATCCCTCGCAGACGCCCGTGCTCCGGCCGCTGACGCTCGCCCTGGCGTCGGCGTGGGCCGTGGCGCTCGCCGTCATCATCCTCATGTGGCCGTCGGCGCCGCGGATCCTCGCGATCGGGTCGCTGGCCTTTCCCGTCTATTACGTTGTGCTCTCTTTGATCCTCCACGCGCGCCGCCGTCCGGCATGAAGAACCGCATCGTCGCCGGCCTGTATGCGGCCCTGGTCGCCGTCACGGCGATTGTCGTGGTCTGGTCGATGCGGCAGGGATGGGCGGTCTACAAGCTGCGCCGGGGCGTCGGCGACACGTGGTTCTACGCGGCCGACGGCCGTCCGTGGTTCCGCATGGACGAACAGCGGCACGACGTGTCGCTCGACGAGATCGCGCCGGCGCTGCGCGACGCCGTCATCGCCGTCGAGGATCATCGCTTCTACCACCACGTCGGGATCGATCCCATCGGCCTGGGCCGCGCGCTGTGGCGCGACGCGCGCGGGGGGGGACGGCTGGAAGGCGGAAGCACCCTGACGCAGCAGCTCGCCCGCACACTTTTTCTCTCGAACAAGCGGACGCCGGGCCGGAAAGCGCAGGAGGCGATCCTCGCGCTTCTCCTCGAGCAGGAACTGACGAAGAAGCAGATTCTCGAGCTGTATCTGAATCGGATTTACCTGAGCGGCGGCGTGTACGGCGTCGAGACGATGTCGGAGAATCTGTACGGCAAGCAGGTCTCGCGGCTGACGCTGCCCGAGGCGGCGCTCATGGCGGGGTTGATCCGCGCGCCGTCGGCGCTGTCACCCTGGACCAATTATCAGGGCGCGCTCGATCGCAGCCGCGTCGTGCTGCAGCGCATGCGGGAGGAGGGCTTCATCAGCGCAGCGCAGGAACATGCGGCCGCGCAGAGCCGCCCGCGGATCCGCCAGTACCCCGGCGCGACCGAAGCGCACGCCGGGTACGCGAAGGAGTTCCTGCGGCAGCAGTTCCGCGACCGATTCGGCGGCGATCATCCGCCGGACTGGGAAGTCCGGACGACCTTCGTGCCGGAACTGCAGGACGCGGCGGAGCGGGCCGTCGAGAGTGGACTGCGGCGGTTGGGGAAGCCGGATCTCCAGGCCTCGCTCGTCGCGATCGATCCCGAGACGGGAGACATCCTGGCGATGGTGGGCGGCCGCGATTTTCGTCTGTCGCAGTTCAACCGCGCGTGGCGGAGCCGGCGCCAGCCGGGGTCGGCGTTCAAGCCGTTTCTGTTCGCGGCGGCGCTCGCGAAAGGATATTCGCCGGTAAGCGTGCTCGAGGGGCTCACGTCGATGGCGCCGCAGGGGCCCGAGGAATGGGCGCCGCGCAATGCGAAGAACGAGGCGTCAGACGCGCTCACGCTGCGCGCGGCGCTCATCGAATCGAACAATCGCGCGGCGGCGCTGCTGCAGCAGCAGATCGGATCGCGCCCCGTCCTGCGCCTCGCGTCGGACGTCGGCCTGCGCGATATGCCCGACGTGCCGTCGCTGGCGCTGGGCACGGGGCTGGTGACGCCGCTGGATCTCACGGCCGCCTATGCGGCGTTTCCCAACGGCGGCCTCGCGGTCCATCCCCGCGGCATCACCCGCGTCGTCGACGCCGACGGGAGCGTCGCGTACGAGAATCCGATCCGGACCGACCGCGTGATCGACGAGCGGGTCGCGTTTCAGATGGTGTCGATGCTGGAGGATGTGATCGATCGCGGTACGGGGTCGCCGGCCCGGACGTCTTACGGGGTGCGCTTTCCGGTGGCGGGGAAGACGGGGACGACGGACGAGTTCAAGGATGCGTGGTTTGTCGGCTTCACGACGTCGGTAGTCGCGGGCGTCTGGGTGGGGGAGGATCAGCCCGCGCCGATCGGGCGCGAGGCGTACGGCGCGAAGTACGCGCTTCCGATCTGGAGCGATTTCATCCGTGCGGCGGCGCGCCAGCGAGGCGCGACCGAGTTCGCGCCCCCGGACGGCTTGCGCGAAGAGCAGCTGTGCAAAGTCTCCTACCTGAAGCCGGTCGAGGGCTGTCCGGTGTACACCGAGTACTTCAAGGAAGGGGATCAGATTCCCACGCGGCTGTGTCCGATCCACCAGGGGTCGATGAAGCAGGAGATTCGGCGCGCGGTGCAGGGCTTCTTCGCGGGCTTGGGGAAGAAGCTGAAAGGGATCTTCCGCTGATCGTCCTCTGGTCTGGACACCGGGGTCAGATCTTTTTTTTCGACGCCGTCCGC
>DATJFE010000025.1:0-72963 GCA_035495955.1 Vicinamibacterales bacterium
GGTATCGGAACAGGCGCTTTGTGAATGTCGTGCAGCGATCGCCATCGCGTCGCCGATGGAGATTGTCCAAGAAGCCCTCGATCACCTCATCGAAGGCGTGCGCCCATCCTTCGAGAAGGTCCTTGACGCGGATCCGAATGGCGCGGCGGTCTGGCGTCGCGACAGACGAATCATGCTAATGCAAGGCGCGGCCATTGGTACCCTCGGTGCGCTTATCGCGAAGCTGCTCGACCCAAGTGCAAAGCTCGTCACCGAAGGTCCGTTGATGGCGGCATTTGTCAACGTCAAAGGCGGCTGCGATACGGTCGACCTCCAGCGAAGCAACGTGGAAATGCTGACCAAATACTGCGAGCGAGTCGCAGAAGCGCCGACGCCGGTCTTGGAGTCCTGGATGCACTTATTTGGGACTCTCCGCGCTTGATCGTTCGACATCGCTCTGACAGTCGGCAGTACAGTCTGGTTGCCGGCACCATGCGTCTTCACCGTGCTTTGCAGGATCGAGCGCCCGTTGAATGGAGTCAATACCTCACCGAGTCACATGAACCACGTGACTCGGTTTCGATCAATGAAGAGGGAGTGGAAACAGAGATCCTGTTGAGGCACTCTCCAGGTCCGTGTAACTCAACAACGGCCGTACGTCGCCTGTGCGCCAGAATCGCCGCGGCAACGGCAGCACTCCCCAGTACGCCGAAGAAGAGGTCCCACCACTCGGCCAAACTCGCCATCGTACTAAGACTGATGCCAGCAGGCGTTCGCTTCGACTCGTATAATGCGCGCTCGAACCCCTCGGAAATCGCGATGTGGCTGGGAGGCAGGGATTCCGAACCCATGATAGCGTGGTCAGAGCCACGTGGCTTCCCGTTGGAACGAAAGCCCACGTCGTCTTCTTGACTTGTGCCGTCTGTAGATGATTCTGTAGCCGCCAAAGGCCGCAGGGTCTACATAGATCTACATCGAAGAGTTCGGTCCCCATAAGAGATTCACACGAAATCAATTACGGTCAACCCTCGGCATCACAGTGCCAAACACTGCCTGGAACGGCCTCCGGAGCCGAAGGTTGCAGGTTCGAGCCCTGCCGGGCGCGCCACCCGTCGCTCGCCGTGCGATCGTGACAAGCTATGGATGGCAGGCCACCGAGCGCGCCGAAGTTCCGCCGGAACGAAGGCGGGCCGGCGCGCCATTCTTTTCAAATGGATCAACGGACCGCACGTTCGTACCAATCTCTCCAGAAACGCCGCCGTTTCCAGTTCAACAGGATAAACAGGGGGTGCGTCACCACGAGCAGCCGCCATGTCGGCATCTTGTCGAATCTCCTCGACGATGTGACCACGCGGGCTGTGTCGAGAAACCGTACGACCTGACCGGTGCGGCGGGCGTATCGGCGCATTCGCCAGTAGAAGTCAATATCCTCCCCGACGTAAATGGAATCGTCGTACCCGCCGATACTCCAAAACACATCGCGGCGGCAGAACTGCGCGGCGCCTTGCGCCATCTTCAATGCAGCGGTCCAAAACCGCCATCCTTTCATGTACCATTTGACCCAGCCGCGACGGAAGCCGGTGTAATCCACTGCCACGGCGCCCCCGATGACTGATTCGTGAATCATCGCCCGTGTGATCTCGGGCAAGGTCGCCTCGTCGATCTCGGTATCGGCGTCGATAAAGACAAAGACCTCGCCGGCGGCCGCCGCCGCCCCGGTGTTTCGAACCGTAGCGATGTTGTGAACGGTCTCCCGAACGACTCGCGCGCCGAACTCCGCTCCGATGGCTGCCGTTCGATCTGTGCTGTCGTTGTCCACGACGATCACTTCGCATGAAGAATACCGACGTGCCACCGCACGAAGGGTGCGGGGCAGATACTGTTCCTCGTTGTAAGCCGGGATGATGACGCTCAGCCTCGTCTCTGGCATGTTCACCAGACGCCCGGAAGCATTCGATATGGCACGCGCTGAATATATTTGGAATAACCGCGCAATTCGCGTCGCAAGAAGCGCTCTTCCAAGGCGATTCGGATCATCAGC
The DNA here is from genome assembly GCA_035495955.1 of Vicinamibacterales bacterium. Taxonomy (GTDB): domain Bacteria; phylum Acidobacteriota; class Vicinamibacteria; order Vicinamibacterales; family 2-12-FULL-66-21; genus JAICSD01. The sequence continues at coordinate 2,021 of DATJFE010000025.1, forward strand.
AGGCCGAGCGGAACGAGCGCGAACACTACCGCCGTGTACGACCCGAGCCAAAGGCTCAGACCGATATTTACGAATGGGCTTCCTGAGTACATCGGGTGCCGGACGATGCTGTACACGCCGCTATCCACCACCGTATGTTGTCGCTCGCACTGGAATCGAACGACGGTGGCCGCAAACGCGTTCTCTCGGAGAGCGAGTGCCTTGATGATCCAGCCAAGAGCAAACAGGACCAGTCCGACCACGGCCAGCCACTTTGAGGGAGTCGGCAGCGCGTGCCACCGGAATCGGTCCAGCGCTGCCACCGCCGGCACGCCGATGAACGCCGTCATCATAAAGGCGAGAAGCACGACTTTGTCGGTCCACGGCTGATTGCGGTGCGTCAGCACGGTCGCGCGTTCTCGTAGCAGGATCGGATTCACGCGAAAGACCGCAATCGCGCTCAGGATCCGTACGGACAGGAGAACCCCAACCAGGATCCAGGCTCTTGGCCACCCCAGTGTTCCCGCCGCGGCGAACAGCGTGGTTCCAACAATAAGGGCATCGGCTACGACTCTCAACAGGACGATGAACAAGTTTGTCAATGTAAACGCGTCACAACCATGGGCATGCCACCGGCCGGCCGAAGCGTGATCAGGGGCACCGGTTGTACGATCACATTCGACCGGCACCGAAGCTGATAGCGCTGTAAGACTGTCGCCAGTATCAGCAGGATTTCGGTCATGGCAAAACTCTCTCCGATGCAACCCCGGGGTCCAGCCGAGAAAGGAATGTACGCGAACCTATCGTGCGACCCGTCGCCGCAGAATCGCTCGGGAAGAAAACGTTCTGGCGCCTCCCAGAATTCCGGCGCCCGATGCGTGATGTAGGGACAGAGCGTAATTGACGCCCCAGCCGGAACGTCATACCCGCCGACGACGTCGTCGGCAACCGCGTGCCGTTCAAACGCGTAAATCGGTGGAAACAGCCGCATGGCCTCGAGCGCGGCGGCGCGCACGTTCACCAGCCTCGGAATGTCATCAACGCTGGGCGCGCGCCCGCCGAGCACGATCTCGATCTCTTCATTGATCCGTCTCGCCGCTTCTGTGTGCTGACCAATCAGACACAGAGTCCACGTCAGCGCGGTGGCACTCGTCTCGTGACCGGCGAGGAGGAACGTCATGACTTCGTCCCGCACCTGCGGGATCGACATCCGGTCTCCAGTGTGGATTTGCGACAGCAAAACGGACAGGAGATCGTCCGGTACCGACGCCTGTTCGAGCTGCTCCCCTTTCGCTGCGATGATCGCGTCGACGACCGCGCGGAGCCGCCGGGCGGCGGTATGCAGCTGCCGCGACGGACGGGTCAGCGGGTAGCGTGCCGAGAGAAGGCTGAGCGGACTGGCGGTGATCGCGGCCAGCGCTGTATTGAACGACGAAAATGATTCGCCGACCTCCCTGGTGTGTTCTTCGAGACTGACGCCGAACAGCGTTTCGCCGACGATGCCGAGGGTCAAACGCATCATCTCGCGCTCGATATCGAGGACATCGCTGTCCGCTCGCTCCCAACGCTCGAGCATCTGCCAGGCATGTCGGACGATCGCCGAGCCGAAGCCGCGTACGGCGGTGGAGTGGAAGGCCGGTTGTATCCTGCGGCGGTTCCGCAACCATTCATCGCCGTCGCTCGTCACGAGACCGTTGCCGAGCGCGACGGCAAGCACGGCGTACGCAGGATGCTGTTTCGTGTAATTCTGGTGATTCTGGACGAGGATTCGCCGATAGTGCTCCGGACTCGTGAACAGGTACGCCCACTGCCCGAGCGCGTAGTGGAAGCGGACGGCGGGACCATACCGTTGAACCATCTGTTCGAGAGAGCGGAGCGGGTCTCGTCGCAGCTCCGCCGTGACCCCGTACATCAAACTGCCCCGAGGTCCCGGGGGCATCAGACGTTGGGCCACAGGCATTGCGGTCATCCTGGATTTGTCGCCTGCACGAACAGCATGCTTCCCAGCAGTTCCGAGAGGACTTCGGTCGCGAACCGCGCGCGAACAGCGTTCAGCAGATCGGACTGACATCGCGGCGCCGCCATCACCCCGCGGCGTGAGAGGGCCCGCAGATAACGGTCGCGCCAGTGATCCACGAGCACGACGCTCGTCAGGAACAGCGTCCCGCCGGGTCTGAGAACGCGGCGCAGCTCCACGAGAAGCCCTCCGAGATCGTCCACCACGTGAGCGACGTGCAGGCACAGGACGACGTCGAACGCGCCGCGGCGAAAGGGGCTTCGAAGCAGATTGCCGTTCAACAGGACCGCACGCTCCGCCTTGCGATCGGCTTGGTGGAGTCGAGAGCGAGCGAGCCGCAGCATCCTGAGCGAAGCGTCCATCCCGATCAGCGTGCCGCGCTCGTTCGCGCGATGCGCGGTGGCAGTAAAGAGCATCGAACCGCAGCCGGCGTCGAGCAGGACTCCATCCCCGCAGCATGACACTGCCTTGTCGGCGAAGGCCCGATACTGGCCCATCGACACACCCCAGCACACGCGATGGTATATCTCGAGACCGGCAACAAGGTCGTACGCGCCACCGATGGAGTCGTACCGTGCCGTGACGCGGTTCATTCGCACCGCAGCGCGTTGGTTGGATCGACTGTCGCGGCTCGTCTCGCGGGGATGAGAGCGGCGATGGCGTTAACGACAAACACCATCGGCACGACGAGGGCGTAGGTTCGCGCACCGACATGATGGGTGATCGGCAAGACGTAAGTAATCACCCGGCCAGTTGCAGCGCTCGCCGCGAGTCCCACCGTCAGTCCCACCCACGCCGGCAACATCCCTTCGCGCAGCACCATCATCACGATGCGCGCGGGGGTGGCGCCCACGGCGATGCGAATACCGATTTCGCGCACGCGCCGGCTGACCGAGTACGACACGAGTCCGTACAGACCGACCATCGTCAGGATCAGTCCCATCAAGGCCATCCAGCCGACGAGGCGGACCAACACGCTGCCGATGGCAGTAACGCGCGCGCTGTAAAAGTCCTCGATCGTCTGGGCGTCGTAAACCGGGACGTCGGCGTCCACACCGTGAACGGTGTCCCCGAGCGCTCGCACGTGATCTGCAGACGCTCCGGTGACACGGGCGAGTAGCACCATCGAGCCGCTCGGCCGCTGACGATACGGGAAATGAATCGCCTGCTGAGGCCGCTCGCCGGGGAAAAGATACGTGGTCGTCCTGACGACGCCGACAACTTCGACCAGCGGGCCATCCGGCTCGAGGATCTGCAGCCGCTTGCCGATCGGATCGCTGCCGGGCCAGTAATGACGCGCGAGCGTGTCATTGACGATGGCCACGGCCGGCGCACTGGCGTCGTCGCTCGGCGCGAATGGCCGTCCCGCGATCATTCCGATGTCCATCGTGTCGAAATATCCCTCATCGACACTGTTCGCCCACACAGGCACCACGGTCTCGCCGCGGTCGAGCCGCCGTCCCTCGGGGAGCAGGGAGACGAAGCGGAATGCGAACAACGGCATGCTCGAGGTGACGGCCGCTGACTGCACGCCGGATAGCGAGCGCATCTCATCGAGCACGCGTGCATAGAACCGCACCGTACTCGCATCGCTGTAGCCAGCCTGACCCGGGCTGACGGTGACTTTTGCCATGTGCGTTGTTCGAAAGCCCGGTCCCTTCGTCAATTCGCTGCGAAAAGTCTGCACGGCGAATACCGCGATCGTGAGAACCACGAGGGATAAGGCGATCTGGAGCGCCACGAGAGCAGACCGTCCGGTCAGTCTGCGCCGTGCTGAGTTCCCGCGGTCGCTCGACTTGATCGTCCCGCACAGGTCGACGCGGGTCGTCTGCCAGGCCGGACCGAGGCCGACGAGAATCGCGCTCAACATCTCCACGCTCAGACTGAAGAGGAGCGCGCGTTCACCGAGCTGGAATGACGGAGGCGTGATTGCATCGCTGGGGAACCGGATCTGTCGCAAAAGCCGGATACCGACTTGGGCGACCGCGAGTCCGCCAACGCCGCCGACGACAGCGATCGCCGCGCTTTCGGTAACCAGCTGCCTGACGAGTCGCGCTCGGCTGGCCCCGATCGCCAGCCGCACCGCGATTTCCCGCGCACGGATCGGCGCACGGCTGCCGAGCAGGCCCGCCACGTTTGCGCACGCGACGGCCAACACGGCGGTCGACAAGATCGTGAGAACCACGATCATCGACGAGTCGAGCGGACGTTGTTCGAACCTGTAGTCGAACTCGGTCTGCGCGAGAAGGCTGACGTTGGTGTTGGTCTCCGGGTATGCGCGCTCCAAATCACGCTGAATCGACGTCAATTCGGCCTGCGCCTGCGATAACGAGACACCGGGACGCAACCGACCTTTCAATCTCAGAATCCGGGCATCGCGCGCCTCCAGCACGTCGCGGCTGGCGATGGCCCCCACGCGGGGCAGCATCGCGAGCGGCAGGTACAGCGAATCCTTGATGATCGAGTGCACTCCGGTAAACGTCGGCGCCGACACGCCGATGATCTGGCAGTCGATTCCGGAGATGCGCAGCGTCTGTCCCATGATCGAGGGCGCGGCGCCGAATTCCGAACGCCACATGCTGTCACTCAACACGACCACGGGACGCGGATCGGCGATGTTCCCTTCGTCGCTCCGAAAGCCGCGTCCGCGGGAGAGCCCCACACCCAGGACATCGAAGAAGTTGTCGCTGACAAAGGTGGCAAACCGGATCCGCGGCGGTCCTCCCGCGCGCGCGGTCACGGCCACCGTTTCGTAGTCGTAGGCCAGGACGCCCTCGAAGCTCTGCGTGCGGTCTCGAATGTCGCGATAGTCGGAGTACGACGCGGCGCTCTGGTAGGTCGTGCCGAGCAGCACCCGGAAACCGACGGCAAGCAGCCGGCCTGGCTCCGCAACAGGCAAAGGCTGCAGGAGGAGCGCGTCAGCCATGCTGAAGATGGCGACATTCGCGCCGGTACCAAAGGCGATCGACATGACCGCTATCGTGGCGAGAGCAGGGTTGCGCACGAGCATGCGCGTACCGTGCCGCAGATCCTGCCAGAGCGATTCAAGCTGAACCAGCACGTTGGCATCGCGCGTCTCTTCCCGCAGGCCGGCGCGGCTGCCAAAGCGTTGCCGTGCGTCGCGGCGGGCCTCGTCCTCCGTCATGCCGTTGGCGATGTTCGCCTCGGTTCGGGCATCGATGTGGAAGGCGAACTCTTCGTCGATCTCGGAATTCAGATCGCGGCGACGCAGGAGATTCGCGAGTCGGGTCAGCCAGGCCACGGGCGCTCCGTCGTCACCCGTGCCGGAGCAGCTGCGCCACCGCAGCCGTCAGGGCGGCCCAGTTCTTCTCTTCATCGGCGAGCTGGCGCTTTCCGGCCGCGGTAATGTTGTAATAGCGCGCGCGGCGTCCGTTTTCGGACTGTTTCCATTCGGCGCGCAGGCACCCGGCCTGTGTCATCCGATGCAGCGCCGGGTAGAGGGAGCCTTCCTGGACTCGCAGGACCTGGTTCGACATACGGCCGATGTGCTCGACTAGCGCGTAGCCGTGCATCGGTCCGCGAGCCTCGAGCGTCTTCAGCACAACGAGGTCGAGCGTTCCCTGCAGACGATCGTTCGGATGTTTGACAGCCCGCTTCGGCATCTCTCCCCCAGCCAGCTTGGGCACCAGCATATTCCCCTAGCTGGCTTGGTGTCAACCAGGATAGAATCCGCCGCCATGGGGGATCTTCGCTACGCCGTCCGCTTCCTGTGGTTGCACAAGGGGTTCACCGCGGCGGCTGTCCTGACGCTCGGCATCGGCATCGGCGTCAACACCGCGTTCGTTGGACTGCTCGACGCCGTACTGCGGCCGCTGGCATTGCCAGACGCGGATCGGATCGTGGCGATCGCCGCGGACACGAAGGGAGACGACAGCGGCGGCTTCCAATTCTTCTTCTCAATCGAGCAGATGAAGGATTTCCAGGAGCGTGGCGAGGCCTTCAGCTCGGTGGTCGGCGGCATGCTGCGGATCGGCGGCTTGTCCGCCGACGGCCGCGCCGCACCCTTCTGGTTCATGAGCGTCAGCAACAACTTCTTCTCCGGCCTGCGCGTCTCGCCCGCGGCGGGCACGCTGTTCACACGCCCCTCGGGCTCGCCGGTCCACGTCGTGCTCGGCCACACGTTCTGGATGAAGACGTTCGGCGGCAATCGAGGTGTCATCGGCAAGGCGGTCCGCATTGACGGCGTACCCGCCACGATTACCGGCGTCGTCACCCAATCGTTCCGCGGCCCCATGGTGGGCGTGGAGATGGATGGCTACGTGACGCTCGACGACTACGGCGTCATCTCCCCCGACGTGAATCGCTGGCTGTATCACAACCGCAAGGCGCGAGCGCTGCAGCTCTTCGCGAGGATGAAGCCTGGCATGACCCTGAGTCGGGCGCAGGCGGCCACCGATCTGCTCATGTCGTCCCTGGAGACCGAGCATCCGGACACGGACAAAGCGATTGCCGCCCGCGTCATGCCGGAGCCGCGCGCGCGCCCCCTGCCGATTCGCGCCGTGAGCGAGGCGATCCCATTCGTCCAGCTGTTCGGTCTGGCGATCGCCGGACTGGTGCTGCTGCTCGCCTGCATGAATGTCGCAAACCTCCTGTTGGTGCGATCGTCGACGCGGCAGCGCGAGATGGCGGTTCGCGCGGCGCTCGGCGCCAGCCGCGGACGGCTCGTGCGCCAGATAGTCACGGAAGGAGTGCTGCTCTCGGCGCTCGGCGGCATTGCCGGTTACCTGCTCGGCCGGTGGGTCACGGCGGGATATCTCGCGCGGCTTGATTTGGGGGCCGATCTGCCGCTGCGCATCGATGCTTCATTCGGGTGGCGGGTCTTCAGCGCCTCGCTCACGGCCGCGATGCTCACCGGGATCTTCACCGGACTGTGGCCGGCCTGGCGGGCGTCGCGCGCCGACGCCCGGACGGCACTGCACGATGGCGGCAAGAGCCACACCGACAGCATCGATCGGCAGCGTGTTCGCCGTCTGTTGGTCGTGGGACAGATCGCCGGCGCACTCGCCTTGCTCGTGATCGCCGGTCTGTTCGTGCATACGCTGTCGTCCGCCCAGAAGATCGACCTCGGGTTCGAGGCGGCCAAGTTGCTCACGGTGCGTCTCGATCCGAAGCAGATCGGCTACACCGAAGAACAGACGCGAGAGTTCTACGACGAACTGGCGCGTCGCGTCCGCCGCTGGCCCGACGTCGAGTCCGTCGCATTCGCGTTCACTACGCCGATGAGTCATCTGATCGGCGGAGGAGCGGTATACATCGAAGGGCAGTCGAACGAGGCCGACACGCAGCCGCCGATGACATTCCTGAACCACGTCGGGCACGACTACTTCCCGACGATGGGAATCCCGATCGTGCGAGGACGCGCGATTGCGGAGGACGACGAACGCTACACGGCGACGACGCGGCGCGTCGTAGTCATCAACGAGTCGATGGCGACGAAGTACTGGCCGGGACAGGATCCAATCGGCAAGCGATTCCACCTGTATAACCTCACGGATCAGATCCTGGAGGTGATCGGCGTCGCCCGTGACAGCAAGTACGTGGTCGTCTTTGAATCGCATCGACCGTATCTGTACCTTCCCGTGACCCGCGAACAGTCGCTGCGCACGCTGCACGTGCGCGCCGCCGGCAACCCCGCGGCGCTCGTGTCGCGTCTCGAACGCGAGATTGCGCGATTGGCGCCGGATCTTCCGATCTCCGACTTGCGGACGATGAACCAGTCGCTCACCGGTATTTTCGGCTACTTGATCTTCCGCGTCGGCGCGATTCAAGCGGGCGGTATGGGATTGCTCGGACTGATCCTCGCCATCGTCGGCGTCTACGGCGTCGTCTCGTTCGGCGCGAGTTTGCGCACGCGCGAAATCGGCATCCGCGTCGCGCTCGGTGCGCAAACGCGCGACGTGTTGCGCCTGATCCTGGGTGAAGGGCTGATGCTGGTCGCGATCGGGATTCTGGTCGGATTGGTGGTCTCGGCGGTGATGAGCCGTGTTGTGTCCAGTTTCGTTCCGCTCGTCGACGCGAAACACTGGATTACGTTCGCCGGCGTCGCCGCTGGCCTTGGCGCTCTCGCCCTGTTGGCCTGCTACGTCCCGGCGCGGCGAGCGGCGAAGGTCTCAGTCATGACGGCATTGAGATACGAGTGAAGTCGCACCACGGGTCAGTCTGTGCCGTCTTCAACGACTCCGCGGGGATCCCGCGTCCCATCGCGTCGCCCGGAGTGACGGGCTGTGGCTGATCGACGCTGACGTTCTCGGCGCGGATATCCGCCTTCAGAGGGTTCTCCAGAGGAATCGGGGAGCCGGCGATACGCCGAACCAGTGCCACCGACCCGCGTGGGCCGTCGCGAGTTTTGTTCATTCGATGGGGATCCGATCTGTGGCGCTTGCTCGAGACCCTGATCACCGCGGAACTCGCGACGCCCGTCCGTCTGCTTCAAGCGCTCCCACGCGGTTGAATTGAGTTCCACAACTGTTTGACTATCAGTTACTTAAGAACTACGGCATTTCGGGGTGTTAGAAACGGCCTCCGGAGCCGAAGGTTGCAGGTTCGAGCCCCGCCGGGCGCGCTTCATTTAATCGAGGGCTTCGCCCCTCGAACTCCCCAACACGCTCGCTTGCGGGGGCGACCTGCCTGGTTTTTTCGGGGCTGGACACCGTCGGCGAGGCCATCATGGCGAACATCGCGGCGCTGCTACTGTTCGCCGCCTGCGTGCATTCGGCGTGGGAGACGAGGACCACGCCGCCGGAGATCGTCCAGCCCCTGAAGTCGTCGAACCGCGGCCGCAAGGCACGGGATCGCGAGCAGTCGCGGTGAGTGCCTCGGGCTTCGGCCTCGGATTACTTCGCCACCGGCCGCAGGTGCCGTTCGCGCGCGAGTAGCGTCGAGGCCGACGGGAGCGCCACCGTGAACTCCGAGCCGCGCCCGACGCCCTGGCTCTCCACCCTGATCGAGCCGCCGTGCAGTTCCACCAGATGGCGCGCGAGGGCGAGGCCGATCCCCAGCCCCGCGAATTCCCGCGATGCGCCGGTGTGCGCCTGCCAGAAGCGCTGAAACACGAACGGCAGGTGCTCCTGCGCGATGCCGATCCCTGTGTCCTTCACCGTGATGTAGACGGTCCCGTTCTGTTTGCGCGCGCCGATTGTGACAATCCCGCCGGCGGACGTGAACTTGATGGCGTTCGACATCAGGTTCCAGATGACCTGCTGCAGCCGATCGCGATCGGCCATCACGGTCGGCGTTCCCTCCACGTCCGCGTGCACGGCAATCCCCTTGGCGTCGGCCGCGGGCCGCACCGTGTCGACGGCGTCGGCCACGATCGAATTGACCGAGCAGCTCTCCAGCGCCAGGCGCAGCTTCCCGGTCACGATCCGGGAGGTGTCGAGCACGTCGTTCACCAGACGGCTCAAAGATTCGGCGTTGCGCTCGAGCGCGTCGAGCGCGCGATCCCGCAGCTCGCCGACCATCCGCTTGTCCTCGCGCTTGAGCATGCGGGTGTATCCGAGCACGGTGTTCAGCGGCGTCCGCAGTTCGTGGGATAACACCGCGAGGAACTCGTCTTTCAGGCGGCTCGCCTCGTCGGCGATCGCCCGCAGCCGCTTCTGCTCGGTGATGTCGCGCGCGATCTTGGACGCGCCGACGACTTCTCCTCCATATGAGCGAATCGGCGACACGGTCAGCGAAATGTCAACCAGGGTGCCGTCTTTACGACGACGGATGGTCTCGAAGTGCTCGACCGAACGTCCGCTGCGGATGCGGCTGAGGACTTCGTCCTCCTCCGACATCCGATCTGCCGGAATCACGATCCTGATCGAGCGTCCAATCGCCTCGTCGGCCGTATAGCCGAAGAGCCTCTCCGCGCCGCGGTTCCATGTCTGAATGACGCCGTCGAGGTCCTTGCTGACGACCGCGTCGTCGGAGGATTCCACAATGGCCGCGAGACGGAAGGCCTCGCGCTCCATGCGCTTGGTCGCGGTGATGTCGCGAACGACCTTCGACGCGCCGACAACCGTCCCGGCCCGATCCAGGATTGGGGAGACCGTCAGCGATACGTTGACCAGCGTGCCGTCCTTGCGGCGGCGGATGGTCTCGTAGTGATCGACGCCGAGCCCCGTCTTCACCTGAGCCAGCACGTAATCCTCTTCGGTGCGTCGCTCATCCGGAATGATGATCGAGATGGACTGGCCGATCGCGTCGGCGGCGGTGTACCCGAACATCTGTTCGGCCGCGCGATTCCAGGTGATGATCGTGCCCGAGAGATCCTTGCTGATGATGGCGTCGTCGGATGAGGCGACAATGGCAGCCAAGCGCGCTTCGAAGTCATCCCGGTTCGGCATCGCTCAAGGATTCTAATCCGGATCGACGACGCTTAGGATGCGCAAGACTGGGCAAACTTGATGGTTGAGCTTAGCGCTGCGCCTCGCCGACGACCGTGGTTCGGATGAGAGAGCGTTCGCCCCGCTGTTCGGTCCAGGCGAGGACAAAGCCGCCCGACGCCGCGGCGACGGCGGGATAGCCCGCGGCGCCCGACCCGAACGTCAAGACCGGCTCCGTTCCTGCTTCGCGCATACGGACGCGGCGTGCGCCGTTCACGATTTCATCCCATACGATCGCCTCAGTTCCCGCCGCGCTCGTCGCGATTCGCGGATGCGACGCAGCCGCTGCCGGATCGCTGACGCGCACGCGGGGGGTGAACGTCGCGCCGCCGTCACGACTCTCGGCTCCGAAGATGGCGATGTGCGCATCGCGGCCGACGCCGACGAGCGTCGGCCAGACGACGTGCAGCGTGCCGTCGGGATCGAGCGCCATCGCGGGACCGTCGTCGGGGCACGCGTCGAGTTTCCAGTTGTCGGCGCTGACGCGAACGGGCGAGGAAAACGTCAGCCCTCCGTCAGTCGAGCGCGCGACGGCGATATCGCGAACGCCGCCGGGAAAGAGGTGGCGCCAGGCGACGTAGACGTCGACGCCGCGCGTCGCGATCGCGGTCTTGCAGCAGAAGCACACGTCGGTCGCGACCGCCGTTTCCGCCGGCGGCTCGTTCGCGCGCCAGACGGCGTGATAGATGTCCTGGCGCATGGGGGGTGCGCCGGGTGCGTGGGGTGCGTGAGGTGCGCCGGGTGCGTGGGGTGCGTGAAGTGCAGACGCGTTGCGGCCGTCCAGCCAGACAGCGTGCACCGTACCGTCGTCCGACAACGCGGCCGACTCCCAGCCGCGCGCCCCGCCGACACCCGACGGCGTGATCGTGCGGGCCGGGCCGAACGTAGAGCCGCCATCGCTGGACGCCGCGGCTCGAATCGTGGCGACGCCGCCCGTCTTCGACACCCACAGCACGTCCACCTGCGATCCGCGCATCACAACGCGAGGCGGCTGCTCGCCGTTCGCGTTGGCATCGCCGTTCACGTCATTGACCCGAGTGGGAGAAGAGAACGTGCGGCCGGCGTCGCCGCTCAGGGCGAAGAACACGTCAGTTCCTGTGACGCCGGTCGCCGCCCACGCGGCAGCCACGCGATTGCCGTCCGCGGCAAGCGAGACATGGGCGCTGGTGCGGCCGGGGACTTCGAGCGTCACCGGGCGATCGGCGCCTGGCTTCGCGCACGCGCCTGTGAGGAGCGCGGCGAGGACGATCTTCCGCCTGAAGGCAGCCGTTCTCACCACTGCACCCGGAAGCCGAGTTGCAGCGCGCGTGAATCGCCCACCGCGGTGGCTTGACCGAAGTTCGAGGACGGGTTGGCCGGATACGCGCCCGGCCCGAAATTGCCCTGCACCGTGACCACGTTCACGCGATTCGTCACGTTGAAGGCCTCGAGAAGCGCTTCGGCTCGCAGCCGATCGCCGAGCGCGAACGAGCGGCTGAGCCGCAGGTTCACGCTGAAGAAACCTGGACCGATCCCGGCGTTGCGCGGTATGAACGCGCCGTTGACGGTCGGTCGTCCCGTTGTGCCCTGAATCGTCGTTACGCCGGACGTGATGTTGAACGGGAGGGCCGAGTACGACTGCAGGATCCCGCTCAACTGGAAGCCGTGCGTGAGCATCTCCCAGCCGTTCCGCGCCGGCGCCATCGGCGTCGAGATCGCGCCGTCGATGACGAGGCGGTGCCGCTGATCGTCGTCCGACCGGCCCCAGTCTTTCGAGAGATCCGTAGGATCGATCGGGCTGCTGAAGAAGAACTCGCCGACGTCGTCCATCGCCTTCGAGAAGGTGTACGACACGCGGTAGTGCCCCCACCGCGAGGGGTGCTGCATGAGGGACACGTGCATGCCGTGATAGCTCGACATCGCGAGCGGCGAATACTGGCTGTTGTTCGCGTAGTTCGGATTCGGCCGGCACCCATTGTTGGTGCCCGCGGCGGCGCAGGTCGGGACGTTCTGGTTGACGGAGACGATCAGGTCGACGCCGCGCATGTATTGATACCCCACGCTCACGGTGCCGCGCAGGCCGATCTGCTGCTCGATCTCGACGTTGCCCTGGCGCGAATACGCGTTTCGCATGTTCGGATTCATCGTGGTCAGGTTCGGGAGCACCGACGACGCCACCTGCGCGGTGAGCACGTTCGGAAACACCGGCGCCCCGGCCTGCGCCGGCGAAAGGCTGACGTTGACCTGGCGCAGATTGGCGACGTCGCTCGTGTTGCCCGCCGAGAGAAGGGCATTGGCGAGCGCGCGCAGCGTCACGCGATCGAAGAAGAGACCGCCGCCGCCCCGGACGATGGTCCGCCGCGAATCGAACGGCGTCCACGCGAAGCCGGCGCGCGGCGCGACGTTGTTGGTGTCGGTGTTGATCGTCTGCAGGAACTGCAGGTCGTACCGCAGCCCCGCGTTGAGCGTCAGACGACGACCGACGTTCCACTCGTCCTGGCCGTAGATCCCGAGGTTGGGGTTGGTCTGCGACACGACGGACGTCCCGAACGTCTGCGTGAAACCGCTGTTGCCGTAGACGCCCGCGAGGAAGTTCGCGAGCGAGCTGAACGAGTACGACCCGCGGTTCGAGCGCGGGAAGGTGATCGTGTCGTCGTTATAGAGAAAATCGATCCCCGCGCGGAGCGCGTGCGCCCCCGCCTGATGCGACAGATTGTCGACGACCTCGAACATCGTGTTCACGCGGCGCGTCGGACTTCCCGACAGTGTGCCGAACGACGCGATACCCACGATGCTGACCGCGGGGCCGACCGGATCGGTCGGCGGCGCCTTCAGATCGCCGTGCGCAAGCTGCGCGCGCGTCTCGTTGACCGTCCGCGGCGACAGCGTGAAACTGTTACTGACCGCAACCATGTGATCGGTGTTGTCGAGACCGGCGGACGCCGTCGGCGCGATCAGCGCACCGGCGCCGCGCGAATTCAGCGACGTCACGCCGTAGAACGCGTAGCGCACGCTCATCTGATCGGCGGAGCTGATCTGGTGATCGATCTTCCCCATCGCGTTCGTGCTGCGCACCGGATTGTTGTAGACGCCGGTCGCGATCGGCGACCCGGGGTAGCCGGCGGCCGCGAGCCGCGCATTGATCGTGTCGACGTTCCCAGAATCGATCGTCACGAGCCCCGACTGATCGAGCATGCGGCGCTCCACGTTCGCGAAATAGAACGTGCGGTCGCGCCGCACGGGTCCGCCAAGGCTCGCGCCGAACTGCTGCTGGTCCATCGGCAGCCGCTTGTGCAACAGCACGTTGCTGGCGTTCAGCGCATCGTCGCGGAAATACCCGTAGCCGTCGCCGTGCAGCAGATTCGTGCCGCTGCGCGTGACGACGCTGAAGTAGCCGCCGAGGGCGCGCCCGAGCTCCGCCTGGCCGCCCGACGTGACGACCTGGAACTGATCGACCGCATCCACGCCGTACGGCATGCCCGTCAGCGCCGCCGCGTCGTCATTCGACGACAACCCGTCGACGATGAAGTTGTTGGACAGGTTGCGCTGGCTGCCGACCGACAGGCCACCGCCCGCAACGGCCGACGTCTCCGCGAACAGCTGCGTGCTCGCCACGTTGGTCGGCGACACGCCCGGCACGAGCAGCGCGAGATCGAGGAAGTTGCGCCCGTTCATCGGGAGGCTCTTGACCTCCGTCTGCGAGATGGTGCCGGCAATCTGGCTGCGCGCGGCCTCGAGGACGGGCGCCTCGCCGGACACGGTGACGGCCGTCGAGAGCCCGCCCACTGAAAGCCGGACGGGAAGCTCGAAGGCGGAGCCGAGGGTGACGGTCAGGGCGCGCGTCGCGTCGGCGAAGCCCGGCAGGCTCACCTTGATCTCGTATCGCCCGACCTTCAGATACGCAAGCCGGAACCGGCCTTCCTGATCGGTCACGGCCTCGCGCGAGATATTGGTTTCCGTCGCGCGCGCGACGACGAGCGCACCCGGAACCACCGCGCCCTGCGGGTCGGTCACACGCCCGCTGATGCTGCCGGTATTGACGTTCTCCTGCGCGCCGGCAGTTCCGGCGCCTGCGATGAAGAATATGGCGAGCAACAGCCCGCCCAAACGCGATGACATCGATCTCTCCTCTTGGAAAACGGCGAATCCGACTTCGGTCGGACGGTCTTCTAGAGGAGCTCAGGTGGTGGCGCGTCTGGGATGGAGGGGCAGAGAGGAACGTTCGCGGCCGCCGGGACTGGCATCGCGGATTCCGCGATTGGGACGGCGATCCCCGCAGGCGCCGGCAGGACGCCGATCGCGCCGACCACCAACTGCGGACCGGACGATCGATCGCACGTCATCCGGCAGTGTGTCGACGTTCTGGCGCCCCGCGCCTCGGGTTTCGAGCCTCGGTGCAGCGGACATTCGCCGGGCGGATGCGATCCGGGCGGACAGCAATCCGCAGCGTCCGCATCGGCCTGCCGCTGCGCGCGATGCGCCGCGATCGCCGGATCGCAGCACGCGGCGACCGGCCCCGCGAATAGCAGCGCAAGCTGGAGCGCGGTCAGCGCCAGAGCGCCCGAGGCAAGCCGTCGGCGGAAGGCCGTCATATGACCGTCCGGTCCATTCTGATGCAGCTCTTACGACGCGCGCAAGCGCTTACGGGGTCCGTAAGCGGTAGCGTGCCGTCCGGTTCCCAGAAGTGCCGGATTATTCCGGATTTTCTGGCGTCACGCCGTCTCACGCGCGTCGCTGACGGACGGCTGCAGAAACCGGGCCACGGGCCACGGACTACACGGACTCCACGGACAGGGTTCTACCGCGGGCCGCCGGTGAATTCGATGGTCAGCTCCGGCTCGAGGCTGATCTTGAAGCCTTTGCTGTCCTTCAGGAATGCCTTCGCGTCGGCGAGCGTCTTCGCCTTCTGCATCTGCTCGAGCAGCGCGGGATCGGCGAGTACTCGATCGAAGTCGATGCTCAGCAGCGTCACCTTGCTCCCGTTCACATAGGGGCTGTTCGTCTTGATCAGCCGATCGACCTCGATGGCCGCGTCGACCTGCAGTCCCTTCAGGAACATCTTCATCATCTCCATCATCTGCGGATTGTTCTGCAGCGGAGACGAGGGCGGCGCCATGTCGGCGGTCGGCATCACGGGGACGGGCATGCCGATTGTCAGCAGCGAATGGCCGCCGGGCATCTGCGTGAAATTGAATTTCATCGCGGCCTCTCTCGCCGCGCCGCTTGCGGGCCCCGCTTCCCCCGCGGCTGGCGGCGCCGACATCTCCTGGACGGTCAGTTTGCGGATGTCCGAGAACGAGTAGAGAGCCTTCCGTCCCTTGCGTTCCGGCGTATCGATCCTCTGGCTCGACACGTACGTCACGCCGCCGCCCATCTTCGCCACCGCGCTCTTGGCGTCCTGTTCGGAGAAGAAGTCGTTCGGCCCGCTCGCTGCAGGCTTGCTCTTGTCGCCGCCCATCGCGGCGAGGGCCGTCAACTGCTGCGCCGCCTCCGCCGTCATCGTCAGGGTCTGCTCGATTGTGCCGCTGCCGTCCGGTTTGAGTTTGATGAGCGTCGACGACTGGAAGCAGCCCGAGGCGGCGAGCGCGCTGACGACGCACAGGATGCCCGAAAGGCACCGGTGGATACGCATATCGATCTCCTGGTTGAGGGGGGAGCGGCGACGCCTAGGGTAGCACGCCCAAATCGGCTGAGTTCGGTTCCTCCCGGCCGTTCGTTATAGAGATGACGAGTCGACTATGATCGTTTGCCTCCTCTATGGAGCATCCACGGACGACACAGGCTGGCGCGCCGTGCTCCGACACGGTCGGTGCGACCGCGGACCTGCTGCAGCGCGCCCGCCTTGGAGATGCTGAAGCCCTCAACGATCTGTTCGCTCGGTACTTACCGTCGCTGCGGCGCTGGGCCCGTGGTCGCCTGCCAGCGTGGACGCGGGATCTCCGCGACACCGAGGACGTCGTGCAGGAAACGCTGATGCAGACCTTGAAGCACATCGACGCGTTTCAGCCGCGACATGAAGGCGCGCTGCAGGCGTATCTGCGCCAGGCGCTCATCAATCGGGTGCGCGACGAGGTCCGGCGCGTCGGAAGACGCGGCGTGACGGGGGAGATCGTCGACGAGCACCCCGATGCCGGAGCGTCTCCGCTGGAGCAGGCCATCGGCGAGGAAGCGCTCGGCCGGTACGAAGCGGCGCTCGCGCGGCTGAAGCCGGAGGAGCGGGAAGTGATCATCGCCCGAGTCGAGCTCGGGCAGAGTTATCGCCAGATTGCCGCTGGGCATGGAAAGGCGAGCGCGGACGCGGCCCGAATGGCCGTTTCACGCGCCCTCGTCCGGCTCGCGGAGGAGATGGATGTCGATGGCTGAGGCCGCGCGCGTGCTCGAGACCGTCGCGGCATCGATCGCCGATGGCGTGAAGGTCGACTGGGACCACGGCGGAGCGCCGCTCTCCGACCGGGAACAACGCCTGCTCCGACATCTGCGCCTGATCGACTCGGTGGCGGAAGTCTACCGAACGCTGCCGACGACCTCCGAAGATGCCGCCGCGATCGATCCTGGTGCCGAATCGGATCCCGCGGGCCCGAAGTGGGGGCGGTTGATCCTTCTCGATCGCATCGGCCAGGGAACGTCGGGCGATGTATT
Organism: Vicinamibacterales bacterium; assembly: GCA_035495955.1. Lineage (GTDB taxonomy): Bacteria > Acidobacteriota > Vicinamibacteria > Vicinamibacterales > 2-12-FULL-66-21 > JAICSD01. The sequence goes on from DATJFE010000025.1 coordinate 19,025, forward strand.
TCGCGCGTGGGATGTCGAGCTTCAGCGCGAAGTCGCGCTCAAGCTGCTGCGCGTCGACGGCGTCGCCGACGATACGGCCGCCAACGCCGGGATGCTGCGGGAGGCCCGTCGAGTTGCGCGGATTCGCCATCCCAACGTCGTGCACGTCTACGGCGCGGAGCGCCATGAGGGCCGCATCGGTCTGTGGATGGAGCTCATCCGCGGACGCACGCTCGACAAGATCGTCCGCGCAGACGGCGCGCTGTCGCCTGAAACCGCGGCGAGTATCGGCGCCGACCTGTGCGGCGCGGTCGCCGCCGTGCACGCGGCGGGTCTCCTGCACCGCGACATCAAAGCGCAGAACGTCGTCCGCGAGGACACCGGCCGCATCGTCCTGATGGACTTCGGAACCGGAGAGGAAATCAAATCGCCGAAGCCGCGTCTGGCCGGCACGCCTCTGTACCTTGCGCCGGAGATCCTCGCCGGCGGCGCCGCGTCGGCGGCCAGCGACGTGTACAGCCTCGGGGTACTTCTCTTCTATCTGGTGACCGGCACGTTCCCGGTGCAGGGACGCTCCGTGGATGCGCTGAAGGGCGCGCATCTCGACCGGCGACGACGTCGACTGGCGCGCGTGAATCCCGCCGTGCCGGCCGCGTTCGCGCGCGTCGTGGACCGCGCGCTCTCACGCGAGCCGTCTGCCCGTTTTGAGACCGCGGCCGACATGGAGCGGGCGCTTCGCGGGTTCACCTCGCGCGCCCAAGCGGGACCGGGCCTCGGCTGGCGTGGATTGGGCGCTGCACTCGTCACCGCCGTAGCGGCCGTCGCCATGGTCGGCCCGCTCATGCGCGCGCGCGCCAATCTGGCGCGTCCGACCGAGCCGATGTCGATAGCCGTTCTTCCGCTGAGGGTTGTGTCTGGAGATTCGACGGCGGCGCTGCTCGCCGATGGTCTGACGGATCAACTGATCACGACGCTCGGACAGGTCCATGCGCTTCGCGTGACCGCGCACACGTCGGTTCTGCGATTCAAGAACGGCGTCCAGCCGATTGCGTCGATCGCGCAGCAGCTCGGCGTGGAGGACGTCCTCGAAGGCACGGTGGCCGTCGAACCCTCGGCGGCTGGACAGCCGGGCCGCGTGCGCGTGAATGCGCGTCTGGTCAAGGCCGGCACCGATCTGGAAATCTGGTCGGGTTCGCTCGAGCGGCCGATCGGCGATCTCCTGGCGCTCGAGGAAGGCCTTGCCCGCGGCATCGCGCGCCAGATACACGCCAGACTCACGCCGTCCGAGGTCTCGCGGCTGCAGCCGACCCGCACCACCAATGCGGCGGCGGAGCGAGCCTACCTGGAAGGCCGCGCGCAGCTCGGGCAATTCGGGGCGCGCGCCTCTCTGGCGCTCGACGCGTTCAAGCGCGCCCTGGCGTTCGATCCGAATCACGCCGCCGCGCATGCGGGCGCGGCGCGCTGCTACGTCGCGCTCGGCTTCGATCGCGAGATCTCGCAGCCCGAGGCGCGCGCCTCGGCCCAGGCCCACGTGATGCGCGCACTGGAGATCGACCCCGATCTCGCCGAGGCGCACGCCGTGCTCGCCGATCTGCGGTTCTACTACGATTGGGACTTCCCCGCCGCCGAGCGTGAATACCGGCTGGCGCTCGATCTCGAGCCGAGCGCATCGTTCTCGAGGGCGCAGTACGCGCAGTTTCTCGCGGCGTTCCGGCGCATGGACGACGCCCGTCGGACTGTCGCCGACAGCGTGGTGCTCGATCCGCTCTCGGCGCCCGCCGAGCTGACGAGGGCGCTGATTCTGTACTACGCGAGACAATTCGACCAGGCGCTCGCCGCGTCGCAGCAGGCTGCCGCGCTCGATCCGGCGCTGCCGGCGACGTACTTTCTCCAGGGGCGGATTCTCGAAGCGCGCGGCGATCTCGCGGGCGCGCTGCGTGAGACACAGCGCGCCATCGACAGCAGCGCCGTCGTCGCCGCGGGCTGGCGTGTCCAGGCCCTGAGCCTGACGGCGCGGCTAGGGAACGTCCGGCAGGCCCGCGCCGCTTTTGCGGAATTGTCGGCCGCGCCGCGCGGCGCGTTTCTGGCGCAGAGCCCTCACGAAGCCTATTTCCGGCTCGCGGTCGGCGAGCCCGACGCCGCGCTTGCCATTCTGAGCCGCGCGGTGGCGAACCGCGACCCGTCGGTGTTGTGGCTCGACGTGGACCCGCGGATGGATCCGATCCGGGATCGCCCCGAATTTGCCGCGCTGCGTAGCCGAATCGGGATCCGGTAACGACCGTCTTGACCGACGCGGCTCAGGCTCAATAGACTCCAGGACCAGAGGAGCGCATATCGTGACCAAATCCCGCCGCCGTGCGAGCCGTACCCGAAGAACGTCCACCTCGCGCGCAACGCCGCGCCGCAAGCCTGCTGCGACCCGCGGCCGGAAAGTGGTGAGGCTGAAGCCGCTTTACCAGCAGATCGGCCGCACCCTCGATCAACTGCAGCTGCTGCCCCAGTCGGATCGCGTGAAGTTCGCGATCGAGCGGCTGAACCAGTGCCGCGCGGAGTTCGATCAGTTCTGCGGCCCGACCATGGATATTCCCGCGGACGACACGGCGACTCCCTGACGCGTGACGCGTGGCCGTTCGCGCTGAGATCCGCGTGCGGCGGACGCCGCACCTCGTTCTGTATTGGCGCACTGGGTCGCTCATCGTCTGCAATTACGCCACGGGCGAGCTCATCGAGGCGACGCCCGACGTCTGTTCAGTCCTGGATTACTGCGGCGCGTGGCGGACCGCATCGGCCATCGCCCGTTCTCTCGGGATCGGCCGGACCCTCGCGGCGCGGCTCGTCGCGAGCCTGACCGCCCGCGGCCTGCTTCAGCGTGCCGACCGTCCTGCGGATCCACGCGATCGGGCGATGAGCGTCCTCGACGAGTGGAACCCGTCGGCCGGCTTCTTTCACACCGCAACGCGCCGGGTGCGGTTCTTGTCCGCCCGCCAGGCGGCGCGGCTATCGAGGCGCCGCGCCTCGACCCGGGTGACGCCGCCGGCCGTCAAGCGGCTGTCGCGCGCGTCCACGATCCGGCTTCCGCCGCCGGACACCGCCGGCCAGTTCCCGCAGGTCCTGTTGAGACGCCGGACCTGGCGGCGCTTCGGATCCGGTCCCGTTCTCGCCGCCGATCTCGCGACCACGCTCGGCCTCGCGCTCGGCGTCCAGCAGTGGGTGCCGACCGCGTTTGGCCGGCTGCCGCTCAAGACGTCGCCGTCCGGCGGCGCGCGCCACCCTATCGAAGCCTACGTCTGTGTGCGGCGCGTAACGGGCATCGCGCCCGGCCTCTATCACTACGCCGCCGACGTTCACGGCCTCGAGCAGATGCGCCTCGGGGACCTGACGGCGCGTGCCCGCGCGTGGATGCCGCACAGCGAATATTTCGCAAAGGCGTCGTTCCTCATCGTGCTGACCGCGGTGCTCGAGCGCGAGATCTGGCGTTATCCGTACCCGCGCGCGTATCGCGCCGCGATCGCCGAAGCCGGCCACGTGTGCCAGACGTTCTGTCTGGCGGCCACATGGCGGAACCTCGCGCCTTTCTGCCTCATGGGCCTCGACGATGCGCTGATCGAGCGGGAGCTGGGGATCGACGGGGTGCGCGAGACGGTCTTATATGTCGCCGGCGCCGGCCGTCCGCCGCGCGGCGCCGACTGGGCGCCCCGGGTGCGAGGCACCCTGCGATCCCGTCCGAACCCAGCCTTCCGACCTTCCTGACTTTGCCCGTTCGGTCGGGCCGGTGCCGCCGTTATTGGAGGTATGAACGCGGCGCGTCGACCCGGCGACGAGCATCGATCCTGCTACCGGGAGATCCTCCGGCTCAGCAGTGAGAACTGCCGCCTGCTCGAGGAACTGGCCCGGGTCCGCGCCCGCCATGAAGACCTCATCCGGTCCGCCGAGATCTGGATCCGCCTGTACGAGGCGCATCTTGCGCGCGCGTACCGGCCGACGGGGCGAACCACACTCGGTCCACTGAAGGGTTGACTCCCGTGAAAGACAACCAGACGATCCGCTTGCGCCGAAAGCCGACCGCGCGCCTCGTGGAGCACGCGAGGGGCGTGATCATCTATCCCGAGCCGCACAGCGCCCCCATACTGCCGCCCGGCTGGGCGCCGCTCGAGCCGGCGGACCAGACGGCCGTCCTGCGCGCCTGCGACGCCTTCGTCGAGGCCTGCCGGCTCCGTCTCGGCTCCGTGTGGGATCACAGCGGCGAGTACCGCGTCTACTGCCTGGAGGCGGACGAGTGGCGGGGCGTTTGCGCGGCCACGCTCTTCACGTCGGACTCGTCCGACGCGGACCGACCGGATCCGTCCGGGCGCAATACCCGCCTGCTGGCGATCGCGCATTCGCTCGAGGACGCCGCGCGCGTCGCGATCGACTTCATGAACTGGGATCTCGAGGCGGACGGCAGCGTGTGCCGGCTCGCGCTGACCCGCGCGTCCTGAACGGCGAGTGCCGCGTCCGGCGCCGCGACGCCCCCGGATTATGTCGCGCGCGAGCGCCGCGACGCGCGCCACGCGAACGGAGCGAGCCGACGAAGCGGCGAGCGAGTGAGCGTGCAGGGGGGTCCGGCGGGGCGAAGCCCCCCGGATTATTTCGACAGTCGGACCAATGGCGCGCCCGTCCGCTGCGTGACGGCGTCGCTGAAGGGGCGCACGCGGTTGTCGTCGATCCGCATGACGTAGACGGTCTTCGACGTCACCAATCCGAACCAGTTGCGATCCGATTTCATGAAGCCGAGCGGGCCCGTCCCGACCTTGGCCTCGCTGACGCTCCCGTCCGCCCGGCGCCATCGGGGTTGCTTGGAGCGTGACGAGCTCAGCTCGCGGACGGATCCGTACGGGACTGATGCGACGAGGCGCTTGCCGGGACCGTAGATCGCGACGCGGCCGCCGGAAAACTGCAGTTCGGCGGGCACCTCGTGCGTCGTCTCGCCCTCGGTGACCAGCATGTTCAACTTGTCGAACGTGACGGGGGGCAGCGCCGCCGCCGAGGCCGGGGCCGCCGATGGCCCTGGAGCCGACGCGTCAATCGGAGGCGGAACGGCCGTCGGCCGCGCGGTCGCGACGGCCACGTCCTTCGATGCGCCGGAGCGCGGCAGGCTCGGGCCCGCGGGAATGGCGTCGGACGGCTTGACCGGGTCAGGCCGTTTCTGCGCGGGCAGTGAACCACGCACCGACGGCGTCGGCGCGCTGGTCGGCGGCGGGACTGGCGTGCCGGCACCGGCGGCCGGAGGCGTCGGAGCCACGGGAGCGGCGGCCGTTGACGTGGCCGGGGCGGGCTGCGCGCTCCACGGCGCGACGGGCAGCATGCGGCGAATCATGGCGACGCCGCCTGCGGCCAGGGCCGCGAAGACGAAGATCAGCACGCCCACGCCGGCGACCATGTGCTTGACCGAGATCACCAGCGTGCGTGGCGAGGCCTGGATGCCGGATCCCGTGAGGCGGTGTTCGCCGACCGCTGCGATTCCAGAGGTCCGCACCGGGACGCCGCTGCTCGGCGCCGACCTGGCTGTGAGGAACATCGCGTTCGGCGTGTGCATGGTCGCCGTCGCCGCGTCGTCGAGCGTCCCGAGAGACGAGGAAGATGCCAGCGCCGACTTGAAATCCTGCGCCTTCTGAAACCGCTCCGCCGGGTCTTTGGCAAGCGCGCGCGCGAGAATGGCGTCGCACCAGGCTGGCAGCGTCGGACAGGCGACGTTCAGCGGCGTCGGCATGTCGTGCAGTTGCTTGTGCGCGATGGCGAACGGCGTGTCTCCCTCAAAGGGAAGGCGGCCCGTCCACAGTCGATAGAGCAGCACGCCGACCGCATAGAGGTCCGAGCGGGCGTCCGCCTCGTGCCCGAGGAGCTGCTCGGGAGCCATGTAGGCCGGCGTTCCCATCGTGAAGCCGTCGGAGGTCAGGTGCTCGGATCCGCTGATTCGGGCGATCCCGAAGTCCATCACCTTCACGAGGCCTTCCTCGGTGACCATGATGTTGCCCGGTTTCAGGTCGCGGTGGACGATGCCGGCGCGGTGGGCGTGCGCGAGCCCGTCGAGAACTTGGCCACAGAGCTGCGCCGCAAAATCCGGGGGAACCTGCCCCGTACGCTCCGCCAGCTTCTGCAGGGTTTCGCCCCGGACGAACTCCATCACCATCAGAAGATCGCCATCGTCCTCGCACAGTTCGAAGAGGGTCGCGATGGCCGGATGGTGCAGCTTCGCGAGCGTAATGGCCTCGCGGCGGAAGCGCCTCAGCGCGTCAGGATCGGTGTTCTCGGCGTTGAGGACCTTGATCGCGACGTCACGCTGGAGCATGTCGTCGACGGCACGGTACACGGTACCCATGCCGCCGCGACCGATCCGCTCGAGGATGCGGTATTTGCCAACAGCCCGGCCTATCATCTGGGGAGTTCCGCAGTGTAGTGAGTCCCGGAAGGTTGTGTCAAATCGGACCGGTGATGCACGCATGTTACGATTCGCACCCGTGGCCGATTTTCTGACACTGCGGGAGGCGGTCGCTCGATACGCCAAGCCAGGAAGCCGTGTGGCGCTGGAAGGATTCACCCATCTGATTCCGTTTGCCGCCGGCCACGAGATCATCCGCCAGGGCATCTCCGACCTCACGTTGATCCGGATGACGCCCGACCTCATTTACGATCAGATGATTGGCGCGGGATGCGCCGCAAAACTGATCTTCTCGTGGGGCGGCAATCCCGGCGTCGGCTCGCTCCGTCGCCTGCGCGACGCCGTGGAGCACGAATGGCCCAGGCCGCTCGAGCTCGAGGAGCACAGCCATGCCGCGATGGCGCATGCCTACGCGGCCGGCGCCGCCGGTATGCCCTGCGCGGTTTTCCGCGGGTACGTCGGGTCGGATCTACCGAGCGTGAACCGGAACATCCGGACGATCGCGTGCCCGTTCACGGGTGAGATGCTCGCCGCGGTGCCGGCGCTGCGGATGGACACGACCATCATCCACGCGCAGAAGGCGGACCGCGACGGAAACGTCCTCGTCACGGGCATCGTGGGCGTGCAGAAGGAAGCGGTACTGGCCGCGGAACACGCCATCGTCACCGTCGAGGAAATCGTCGACGATCTGGGGACGACCGGCACCAACGCCGTCGTGCTGCCGTCGTGGAGCCTCGACGCCATCGCGCTCGCGCCGGGCGGCGCGCGTCCGTCGTACGCCCACGGCTACTATCAGCGCGACAACGCGTTCTATGTGGCCTGGGACGCGATCGCGCGCGACCGCGGCGCGTTCCGCCGGTGGATCGACGCGCACGTGATGTCCGCTCCGTCGCGTCTGACGGCCTGCACGCCGTGACCTACACCTCCGCGGAAATGATGACGGTCGCGGCGGCGCGCGCGCTGGTGAACGACGACATCTGTTTCGTCGGCATCGGTCTGCCGTCGGCGGCGTGCAACCTGGCCCGGCTCACGCACGCGCCGCGGCTGCGGCTCGTCTACGAATCCGGGACGCTCGACACGAGGCCTCAGGTCCTGCCGCTTTCCATCGGCGACGGCGAGTTGTGCGAAACGGCGCTGACCACGGTCCCGGTGGTTGAAATGTTCCAGTACTGGCTGCAGGGAGGGCGGATCACGGTCGGGTTCCTTGGCGGCGCGCAGGTCGATCGCTACGGCAATCTGAACAGCACGGTGGTCGGTCCGTACCTGCGCCCGAAGGTGCGGCTTCCCGGAAGCGGCGGGGCAACGGAGATCGCGACGCAGTGCGGCCGCATCTTCATCGTGATGCCGCACGGCCCTCGTGCGTTCGTGTCGAAGCTCGATTTCGTGACCTCGCTCGGGCACGGTCCGACGGGCAGGGAGCGCCGTGCGCTGGGCGTCGCGACGGAAGGACCGGCTCTCATCGTCACCGATCTCTGCACGATGCGGCCGGATCCGGAGACGAACGAGTTCGAAGTCGTGTCCCTCCATCCGGGGGTCACGATCGATCGGGTTCGCGAACAGACGGGATGGACCGTGAAGGTCCGAGCCACGCTCGAAGAGACGCCCGCGCCGCGCCCCGACGAGCTCGAGGCGCTGCGGGATCTCCAGCGGCGCACGCGGCGGGCGCATGGCACGAAGACCGACGATGAGTGAAGCCCGCCGGATTCCAGACGGCAGCCAGCCGCCACTGCTCTATCCGCCGTACGGGTCGACGCGCCTTCGCGCGCCGCTGCAGCCGCTGGTGATTCTGCCCGAGCGCCTCTCCGACCTAGCCGCCCCGGTTTACGGATGGTGGTCGCCGGACGACGCCGACAACGACCTGACCAGACGGGGAGCGGAAGAAGCTCAGGGTCAGCGCATCATCGTCGCCGGCCGGCTCCTCGACGAAGACGCGCGCCCGATTGCGGGAGCGCTGATCGAATTGTGGCAGGCGAATGCCGCCGGCCGCTACCACCACTCGAAGGACAATCACCCGGCGCCGCTCGATCCGAACTTCACCGGCGCCGGCCGGACCATCACGGACGCCGACGGCCGATACGAATTCACGACGATTCGCCCCGGCGCCTACCCCTGGCGCAATCACGAGAACGCCTGGCGCCCGGCGCACATCCACTTCTCGGTGTTCGGGCGCAACTTCCTGAACCGCCTCGTGACGCAGATGTATTTTCCCGGCGACCCGATGTTTCCGTACGACCCGATCTTTCAATCGATTCCGGACGCGCGGGCGCGGGAGCGCCTGGTCTCGCGCTACGACCTGTCGTTGACCAGGCCGGAGTGGGCGCTCGGCTACGCGTTCGATATCGTGGTCCGCGGCCACAATGCCACGCCGTTCGAGACGCCGCGATGATGGAGCGGGCCGAGCCGCGCGCGCTGCTCCCCAGCCCGTCGCAGACGGTGGGGCCGTTCTTCGACTTCTGCCTGACCCCGGACGCGAAGCACGGGACACTCTTCCCCGGTTCGCCATCGCGCGTCCGGATTGCCATCCGCGTCACCGATGGCGCCGCCCAGGCGGTGACGGATGCCGTTGTCGAGATCTGGCACGCCTGCGACGTGCCCGGCGGAGATTCCGCGTTCGGGCGTCTGGGCACCGGCGAAGACGGCACATGCGAGTTCGACACCGTGCGGCCCTGCGATCCGCCCGCGGGAAGCGCGGCTCACATCAACATCTGTCTTTTTGCGCGCGGGCTGCTGCGCCACCTGTTCACGCGGCTGTATTTCCCGGACGATCCACGGATCGCAGAAGATCGGATGCTCGCCCGCGTGCCGCACGACCGCCGGGCGACCTTGCTCGCGCAGCCCGACCCGACGTCTGCGGCCCGGTGGGTTTTCGAGATCCGGCTGCAGGGTCCTGAGGAGACAGTGTTCTTCGATGTCTGAGAGAGCCGACTGAACGTGGCGCTGTTTGACGCGATCGTGACCAGCCCCGACATGGACGAGGCGTTCTCCGACGCGGCGATCCTTTCGGCGATGCTGCGATTCGAAGCCGCGCTGGCGCTCGCAGAGGCGCGGGCGCGCGTCATTCCCGGGGCGGCGGCCGACGCCATCGCGGCGGTGTCGCCGGCGGCGTTCGACTCCGAGGCGATCGCGCGCAAGGCGCGCGCGTCCGCCACGCCGGCCATCGCCTTCGTCGAGACGCTCACCGCGGCGGTCGCGTCGGCGCATCCCTCGGCGGCGGCGTACGTGCATTACGGCGCCACCAGCCAGGACGTCACGGATACCGCGCTCGTTCTGTGCCTCCGTCGCGCGCAGAACGCGATCGATGCTCTTCATGCGCGGATCGACGGCGCGCTGCGGCGCCTGTCGAAGGCGCACGCCTCCAGCGTGATGCTCGGACGGACGCTGCTGCAGCCGGCTCCCCCGACGACGTTCGGCCTCAAGGCGGCCGGCTGGCTAGGATCGCTGTCGCGCAGCCATCAGGGGCTCACGGAGGCGTTCGCGCGTTCGAGCGTGCTGCAGTTCGGCGGCGCGAGCGGGACGCTCGCCGCGCTGCACGATCGCGGCCTCGAGGTCGCGCAATATCTCTCGCGAGAGCTCGACCTGACGCTTCCGGACGCGCCGTGGCACGCGCACCGCGATCGCCTCGCTTTCCTGGTCTCCGCATGCGGGGTGTACGCCGGGGCCATCGGCAAAGCGGCGCGAGATATTGCGCTGTTGATGCAGGCTGAAGTCGCGGAAGCGTCGGAGCCGGGCGGGACGTCGTCGACGATGCCGCACAAGCGCAATCCCGCGGGTTGCGCCGTCGCGCTCGCGGCGGCGTCGCGCCTGCCGGGCCTGGTCGCGACGTTTCTCGCGGGCATGGCGCAGGAGCACGAACGCGGTGTCGGCGGTGGCCAGGCCGAATGGGCGACCGTCGCCACGGCGGTCGTCGCGACCGGATCCGCGGCATCGGCGTTGGCCGGCGTCGTCGAAGGGCTGCGCGTGGATCCGGAGCGGATGCGCCAGGCGATCGCCGAGTCGCACGGGGCCGTCTTCTCCGAGCGCGCGATGATGCGGCTCGCCCCGGTCCTCGGCCGCGATGTCGCCGCGCGGCTCGTCGCCGGCGCGGTTGCGGCGGCGGCGCGCGGCGAGAGCTTCGCGTCGGCACTCCTCGCTGATCCCGAGGCCGCGGCGGCGCTTACTGATCACGACCGCGCGACTCTCGAGTCGCCGGAAACCTATCTCGGCCTCGCCGAACAGTTCCGCCGTCGGCTCACCGGCGGCCTGGAATAGCCCATGCCGCTCATCCAGAACGGACCCGTCCGCTGCTTCTACCGGATCCAGGGGAGCGATGGCAGGCCGCCGCTCTTCCTGTCCCATTCGCTCGGACAGGATCACGGCATGTGGGATCTGCAGGCCGAGTGGCTGTCGCCGCACTTCCGCGTGGTGCGCTACGACACGCGCGGCCATGGCGCCTCCGGCGTCGTCGCCGGCGAGTGCTCGATCGAGGATCTTGGTCGCGACGCCCTGCGGCTGGCCGACGCGCTCGGCATCGATCGGTTCGCGTTCTGCGGACTGTCGCTCGGGGGGATGATCGCCCAATGGCTTGCCGTCAATGCGCCCGGGCGCGTAACGGCCGTCGTCCTGGCGAACACGTCGGCGCGCCCCGGCGCCGAGCGGATGGAAGCCCGGCGCAGGACAGTGCTGGCCGAAGGCATGCCGGCCGTGGCCGAAACCGTTCTCCAGCGATTCTTTTCACCGCGATCGCTCCACTCCGAATCGGCCGTAGTCGCCGACGCGCGCCGCACGCTTCTCGGGACCGATCCAGTGGGATACGCCGCCTGCTGCGCGGCGGTGCGCGACCTGGATGGCGTGGCGGCGCTCGGGCAGATTCGCTGCCCGGCCCTCATCATCGACGGCGAGCTCGATACGTCGCTGCCGTGGGATGGGCATGGCGACGTGATGGCAAAGGGGATTCCCAATGCGTCGGTCGTGCGTCTGCCGGCCGCCCACCTGTCGAATCTCGAGCGCCCGCGTTCCTTCACCGCGGCCGTCCTGCAGTTTCTGCTGCCCGCTGACGACGACACGTTCTCGGCGGGCATGCGGGTCCGCCGCCGTGTACTCGGCGACGCTCACGTCGATCGCGCGAGCGGCTCCCCGCTGTCGCCGGACTTTCAGGATCTGATCACGCGCTATGCGTGGGGCGCCATCTGGGCGCGGCCGGGGCTCGATCTCCGCACCCGGCGGCTGCTCGCGCTCGGCATGACGGCGGCGCTCGGGCGCTGGGAAGAATTCCGCCTGCACGTCCGCACCGGTCTTCCGTTGGAACTGGAGTGGTGCGATCTCGAGGAAGTCCTGCTTCAGGCGGCGATCTATGCGGGCGTGCCGGTGGCCAACACCGGCTTCCACCACGCCGCCGCCGAGCGCGACGCTAAAACGCGCGATTGAAGAGCCGCTCGGCGTTCCCCTGGTAGATCTTGTGGCGGTCCGCGTCGCTGATGTCCAATCCGTCGATCACCTTGATCGTTTCGCGGATGTACATCGGACCGCCCTCGGGGTCGAAGGGCGCGTCTGACGCGAACACGACCTGGTCCAGGCCGAAGAACGAGAGGCCGCAGACGGTCGCCGCGCGGCTGCCGAAGACCGCCGTATCGGCCCAGAACTTCCTGAAGTACTCGATCGGTCTGTGGGGCATCGAGCGCCTCAGCGCTTCGTAGTCCTCGTCGGCCGTCCGGGCTCCGAACTGATCCAGTCCGTAGCCGACGCGCCCCTCGAAGTACGGAATCATCGCGCCGAGGTGGTGCGCGACGATGCGCAGATCGGGCAGGCGATCGAAGAGTCCCGAAAACACCAGGCGCTGCATCGCCGCGCTGGTTTCGTACGGCCACCCGAAGGTCCACCAGATCTCGTACTTCGATTTCGCCTCGACAGGATAGTCCGCGAAGCCCGCGCCGCGCGCCGGATGGAGGAGGATCGGGCAGCGCAGGCGCTGCGACGTCTCGAAGAGCGGAGAGAAGCGCGCATCGTCCAGGGGCCGTCCGTTCACGTTGGAAAATACCTGCACGCCGATGGCGCCGAGCTGCGCGACCGCGCGCTCGAGCTCGCGCACGCTCTCGTCGGGATGGTTGAGCGGCAGCGACGCGACGAAGCCGGCGAACCGGTCCGGATGCTTTCGGACCAGCTCCGCCTGCGAGTCGTTCGCGAGCGTCGCGAGATCCAGCGTGATCTGCCTGTCGGGATTGATCGATTCGATCGGCGGCGCAGACAGCGACAGGATCTGTCTGTAGTCGCCGCCGAATTCCTCGAGCATGCGGAACCGCACGTCGACGTCATGGAGAAATGGAATGTGCAGCCACCGCTTGATCGCTCCCCTGTTGATCGTGACCCGCTGGAGGCGTTCGAAGAACGCCTCGGGAAAGATGTGATTGAAGACGTCGATTTTCAGAGTCATGACGGTCGGTGATGGCCCGTAACGAGCGCCGCGAGATCCGCGGGATCCTCCGGCGGCCGGTTGCCGCGCCAGGCGACGTGGAGATCCGGGCGCAGGAGAATCAAATCGTAGCCGTAGATCTCGCGGGCGGCGGGCGCCTCGATTCGCAGCGTGTCGAACGGCGCCCCGATTGCGGTCATCGCGCGCGCGAGGCCGCTGAGGTCGGCACGCGAGCCGCCCAAGTCCAGCATCGTATAGCCGTCGCCGATGCGATCGTGCACGGACACGTCCCGTTCCAGCCACACGTGCGGCAGCCTTGCGCCCGGCCACGTCGTCGGCGCGTATTCGCGGAAGAGATGCTCGGGGCCGCCCGGCTCGTCGACGATAATCGGCGAACCGACATAGCGGTAGCCGAGCTCGGCGCCGATCATTTCGTTCGTCTTGCGCTGCTCGACGTTCGCCACCCGCGCGAGGTTGTCGCGCGTCGACTGCCCTTCCGGGCTTGCATCGCGGATGTTGGGCCGGTACTGCGCGCGCCACCGCCGCCGGCCGATTGACGCGTACCGCGACGCGCCGACGTTGCGATCGCCTATCTGACGCCTCTCGATCTCGTACGAATCGAGCAGCCCGGGGCCGCCCCAACCCTGAAGCGTGGCCGCCAGCTTCCACGACAGATCGATCGCGTCGCCGACGCCGGTGTTCATGCCCAGGCCGCCGGTAGGAATCACCAGGTGCGCGGAATCGCCGGCGAGGAAGACGCGCCCGCATCGATAGCGATCCGCGAGCAGCAGGTTCTGCTTCCATTCCCCCACGTAGAGCATGTCGTACCGGATCGGCACTCCGATGGTGCGTTCGAACTGCGCGGCCATATCCTCGGGCCTGTCGACCACCGCATGCAGCGTCCAGTGACGCGTCGAGTCCTGCATGATCAGGAACGTGGCCTGGGCGTCCGCAACGTGGTAATGCCGGCCGTGCCCCGGGCCAGGCCCGATCGGAATTCGATCGAACAGATCCGGGCAGACCAGGAGCGCCTGGTATAAGCGCATCAGGTCGCCTTCGCCGCGCAGCTTGATACCGAGGCGCCTGCGGACGGCGCTGCTGCCGCCATCGCACCCGACGACGTACCTGGCGTGAATCTCCGCGGCATCGCCGCTGTCCTTCCGCAGCGTGACGCGGACGCCATCCGGCTGCTGCGCCAGCGACTCGAACGCGCATCCGTATCGCACCGACACGCTCGGCTGCTTCTCTGCCTCCGATTTCAGAAGGGGCTCGAGCGTGTACTGCGAGATCAACTGGTACGGCTCGCGCGGCAGCGTCCCGTCGTTGCACGCCGCAATCTGGGCGCGCGCCTCGTCGACCGACGGGTACGGCAGACGCAGCAGGGGCGGCTCGTTCATCGCCAGGACGATGAAGACGTCCATGGCGACGTCGGCGCGCAGCCCGGCGGCGCGTATCCGATCCGCGACGCCCATCCGGCGGAAGATCTCCATCGTCCTGGCGTTGCACCGCTCCATCTTCGGGAGGAATTCCGGAGCGGCCTTCTGCTCGACGAGCGCGCACCGCACGCCGCGACGGCCGAGATCCACGGCGAGCGTCAGCCCGACCGGCCCGGCACCAACGATCAGAACGTCCGTCGTCATACCGGCGTGCGCTTTGGAGCGCGGCACGACTGGCCGCGAAGGGGCGGCCGTCATGTACGCGCGAGCGGCCCTTCCATCGGTCGTTCGTCGTACGGGCGGCCCGCGCGCTGGCACCAGTACTCCCAGGCCCGTTCGAAGGTGAACGAGGTGCGCGTGTCGAGCACCGCGCGCACCTCCCCGTCGCTCAGGAACCTGATCTCGCCCAGGGCGCCCGCGCGCTGCTGCAGCACGGCATTCAGCTCCAGGTAGATAGCGTTGAACACGACCTCGCGCAGCGACGCGCCGGCAACCACGCAGCCGTGGCCGCGCATCAGCGCTACCGACCGCGGCCCGAGCGCGGACGCGAGGTCGCGCGCCATCGCGGCATTGGTCACCAGCAGGTTCGTGTCGCCGAACGACGTCCGCGAGTCCCAGACGGGGATCTCGGTCCCCATCGACGCGCACATGTGCATGATCGGCCGCAGCGGCACGCCCGTCACGCCGAAGGGAATGACGCCGGGGCTGTGATTATGCACGACGGCGCGGACGTCGGGCCGCGCGTCGTACACCGCCCCGTGGATGAAGCGCTCCGCATACGGCTTCCGGCCGGCCGGCTCGATGGGCGTGCCGTCGAGCGCGAACTGCATGACGTCGGACGCCTCGATGCACTCCGGCGCGCGGGCCCGCGACAGGCAAAAGCGGTCGGGGTGCCCCGGATGGCGCACGCTGACGTGCCCGAAAGCGTCGACGATACCCTCGCGGGCGAGGATCCGGTTGGCGGTGACGAGTTCGTCGAGCGCGAGCGGGTCCATACCCGCCATTATCGTGGATCTTGCTCTAGAATAGCCTTCACGCCGGCTTTGGTCGGACCATTGAGCACCGCGGGCACGCGACGGGAGGACCTTCGTGAAGATGAACGGGTTGACGGCGATCGCCCTGGCGGCAGGCGTCGGCATGTCTGCGCCGGGCCTGACGGGCTGCGGCGGGACCGCGCAGGCCACCAGAAAATCCGAGGCCGGCGACGCCGTTCCGGTCAAGGTCGCGCGGGTCGAACGCATCGAGCTGCGCCGCTCGGTGGAGGCGGTCGGCACGCTCGCCGCGCACGACCAGGCGACCGTGAGCGCCGAGGTCGCCGGGCGCGTGGCCCGCCTCGCGGCCGACATGGGCGACCGGGTGAAGGCCGGCGCACCGCTCGTGCTGCTCGACGAGGAGCGGCTGCGCTACCACGCCGTCGAACAACGAGCGGCCCTCGACCAGACGCGCGCGAAGCTCGGGGCCCGCGGCGACCAGTTGCCGTCGTCCGAACAGACGCCCGACGTGCTGAGCGCCGCCGCGAAGCACGCGCAGGCGCGGCAGGCGTACGAGCGCGCGCGCGCCCTGGCGGAGAAGCACCTCGTCTCTCGCGAGGACCTCGAACGGGCGGAGACGGATCTGCAGACGGCCACGGCCGCCCACGAAGCCGCCATCGCGGCCGAGCGCCAGTTGCGCGCGGAGGTCGTCGCGCGCGAGGCGACGCTCAACGCGGCGACGCGCGACCTGAAGGACGCCACGATTCGCGCCCCGTTCGACGGCGTGGTCGCGGAGCGGATGGTGTCGGAGGGGCAATACGTCAACGCGCAGTCGCCGGTCATGCGTCTCGTGCGGCTGCATCCGCTCCGATTGACGGCGGAGGTTCCCGAGAAATTCGGGCCCGCCATCCGCGTCGGCCAGGCCATTGAGCTTCGCACCGACGCGTTCCCGGACGCGCCGGTGAAGGGCACCATCACGCGCATCAGCCCGGACGTCAATCTCAAGTCGCGCGCGTTCAACATCGAGGCGGACGTCCCGAACGAGCAGGGCGCGCTCAAGCCCGGCACCTTCGCGCGGCTGAAGATCGCCACGAACAAAGTCGATCAGGCGATCGTCGTCCCGGCGACCGCCATCCAGACGCGCTACGGCACGAGCGTGGCCTTCGTCGTGCGTGACGGCAAGCTGCTGGCGTCCGAGGTGAAGCTCGGCGATCGGCTCGGACCGCGTGTGGAGATCACCGGCGGACTCGAGCCCGGCCAGACGATCGTCGCCGACGGCGTGGACGGGCTGACCGCAGGCATGGCGGTGGCGCCGAAAGGGGCAGCGAAATGAGTCTGGCCGAATTCTGCGTGCGGCGTCCCGCGTTCACGACGGTGCTGGTGATGGCGCTCGTCGTGACGGGCATTTTCTCCTTCCGCGATCTCACCGTCGATCTCCTGCCGAAGGCGGACCAGGCCACGGTGACGGTCACCGTCAAGCTGCCCGGCGCGAGTCCGGACGAGCTCAGCTCGTCGGTGGCCGAGCCGCTCGAACAGGCGCTCAGCGGCGTCGCCGGGGTCGACGAGATTCAATCGAAGCTGGGCGTGGGCATCGCCACGCTGACGATCAAGTTCGTGCTGGAGCGCGACATCAACGAAGCCGCGCAGGACGTGCGCGAAAAAGTGGCGGGCGCGCTGGGCGCGCTGCCTCGCGAGGTCCTGCCGCCGGTGGTCGCCAAGGTGGATCCGGACGCGCAGCCGATTTACACGCTGGCGGTCGGCGGCCCCTACGCGCTGCGGACGCTGACGGAAATCGCCGACAAGCAGATCAGCCGCGCGCTCGAGGCCGTCGACGGCGTGGGCGACGTCTCGATCAACGGCGGGCGCGCGCGCGAGGTCCACGTCGAGCTCGACCTCGAAAAGCTGACGGCGCACGGCCTGAGCGTCAGCCAGGTCCGCGACGCGATTCAGGGGGACAACGTCGAGATCCCCGGCGGCCGCATCGATCAGGGAGACGCGGAAATCGCGCTGCGCACGCCGGGCCGCTTCGACTCGGTGGACCAGTTCAATCAGATCGTCGTGGCCACGCAGGAGGGCGCCCCGATCCGCGTCGCCGACGTCGCGAAGGTCAGCGACTCCGAGGACGACGCGCGCACGTCCGCATTCATCTCGGGTCAGCGCGCCGTCCTCATCGAGGTCCGCCGGCAGTCCGGCCAGAACACCCTCGCCGTCATCGATGGCGTCAAGAAGGCGCTGAAGACGATCCAACCGCAACTGCCGCCCGGTTTGACGATTGTCCCGATGCACGACGACTCGCGCTTCATCGACGCCTCGATCGCGTCACTCGAGGAACACCTGATCCTCGGCAGCATTCTCGCCAGCCTGATCGTGCTGCTCTTCATCCGGAACATTCCGGCCATGCTCATCAGCTCGCTGGCGATTCCGGCGTCGCTCGTGGCGACCTTCACGCTGATGCGGGCGCTGAACCTGACGCTCAACACGATGACGCTCCTCGGGCTCACGCTCGCCGTCGGCATCGTCATCGACGACGCGATCGTCGTTCTGGAGAATATCTTCCGCAAGATCGACGAGGAAGGGCTGACGCCGTTCCGCGCGGCCGTGGAAGGCACCGGCGAGGTGCTCCTCGCCGTCGCCGCGACGTCGCTGTCTCTGGTCGTCATCTTCCTGCCGGTCGCGTTCATGACCGGCTACGCGCAGCGGTTCATCTATCCCTTCGGGATCACGATGGCGTTCGCGATCATGGTGTCGTTCCTCGTGAGCGTGACGCTCACGCCGATGCTCGGGGCGCGCATGCTGCGCCGAAGCGCGCACGGGCATCGTGCGCGCGACGAGCGTTTCTATCGCCGGATCGACGCCGCGTACGCGCGAAGCGTCCGGTGGTCCCTCGATCATCGCGGGGTCGTGATGGCGATCGCGATCCTCACGTTCGCCGCCACGTGGCCGCTCGCAAGCCTCGTCGGCCGGTCGTTCCTTCCGAACGAGGACCAGGGAGAGTTCGAGATGACGGTCGACGCTCCCGAGGGGACGTCGCTGCAGGGGATGGAGAAGATCGTGCAGCCCATGGGCAAGCTGCTCGAGACGATGCCGGGGGTCGCCAGCGTGACCCCCACGATCTTCGAGCGCGTGAACCACTCGCACCTGATCGTGCAACTGAAGCCGCTCTCGGAGCGGAGGCAGTCGCAGGAAGAGATCGCGACCGCCGCGCGGAAGGCGATGGCGAGCTATTCCGCATATCGTCCGACCGTCGTGTTCCGGACGCCGATCGGCGGAGGCGAGAGCAGCGCCTGGCCCATCCTCGTCAATCTCTACGGCCCGGATCTCAACCGGCTCAGCGACTACGCGCTCAAGCTGAATGCGCGTCTGCAGGCGCTCCCCCAGTTCGTCGACGTCAAGGCGCGCGTCAACCTCGGCAACCCGGAGCTGCGGGTGAACGTCGACCGCCAGCGCGCCGCCGATCTCGGCGTGCGCGTCGCCAGCCTGGCCGGCGCGCTGCGGCTCATGGTGAGCGGTGAAGACGAGATCACGAGTTACCGCGAGAACACCGAGCGCTATCCCGTCAAGATCCGCGTGCGGGAGGATCAGCGCAACGACGTCGAGGCCGTCAGCGGGTTGATGGTGCCGTCGACCACGGGCGCCCTCGTGCGCATCGACAACGTCGCGACGCTCGAGCGGGGCACGGGGCCGACGTCGATCATGCGACTGGATCGCCAGTTCTCCGTCGGCGTCTCTGCCGACATCCGGCCCGGGCAGGCGCTCGACGCGACCGTGCCGGTCGTCCGGGACGAAATCAGGAGATTGAAGCTGCCGTCCGGCTACCGCGCGAAGTTCGCCGGGCAGTCGAAAGTCCTCGACGAAACGGCCGCGAACATGATCATCGCGATTTCGCTGGCGAGCATCTTCGTCTACATGGTGCTCGTGGCCCAGTTCGAGAGCTTCGTCCAGCCGATCATCATCATGACGGCGCTGCCGCTGTCGGTGCCCTTCGCGCTGCTGACGCTCGCGCTGACGCACAGGCAGTTGAACCTGTGGAGCACGCTCGGCGTGCTGCTGCTGCTCGGCATCGTCAAGAAGAACTCGATTCTGCAGGTCGACTACACCAACGTGCTGCGGCGCCGGGGCGTTCCGCTGCGAGAGGCGCTGATCGAGGCGTCGCGCACGCGGCTGCGACCCATCCTCATGACGACCGCCGCGATCATCGTGGGCCTCGTCCCGACGGCGCTCGGCCGGGGCGCGGGCGCGCGGCAGCGGGGCGACATCGCCGTGACCATCATCGGCGGCCAGACGCTCTGCCTCTTCCTGACGCTGCTGCTTGTGCCCGTCGCGTACTCGCTGACGGAGGAGGCGCGCGAGCGGCTGAAAACGTCGAAGGTCCGCGCGCGCCTGGGGCGTGTCCTCGATCGCCTGCTCGGCCGGCCGGCGTCGGAGCCGGCCGCCTGAACGCATACTGAATGTTGAATGCTGAATGCTGAAATGGCTCTTCCCACATACAAGACCGCGCTCGTCACGTATCCGCACACGCAGCCGCTGAAGGACGGCACCGTCGTGCCGCGCACGTTCCGCTTCGAGTTCGAGGACGTGCCGGTGATTATCAAGGCGTTCCGCCGGATGGTCCGCGGGCTGGAGTTCGATATTTCGGAGATGGCGATCACCACGTATCTGACCGCCAAGGCGCACGGCAAGCGATTCACCGCGATTCCGGTCTTTCCGATGCGCGCGTTTCACCACGGCGCGATTCTCTACAACCCGAAGTCCGGCATCAGGACGCCCCGGGATCTGGAGGGGAAGAGAGTCGGCGTCAACCGCGGCTACACGGTCACGACCGGTCTCTGGGCCCGCAGCATCCTGCAGCACGAGTACGGCGTCGATCTCAGCAAGGTGACGTGGGTGCTCTCGGGCGACGAACACGTCGCCGAGTACCGCCCGCCGGCCAACGTGGTGTCGATCGAGGAAGGCCGGACGCTCGAGCAGATGCTGCTGTCGGGAGACATCGCCGCGGCGAACGGCGTCCAGACCGATTCCCCCGACATCAAGCCGCTGATCCCGAACGCGAAGGAGGCGGGCCTGAACCGGCTTCGCGCCGGCGGTCTGTATCCCATCAACCACACCGTCGTCGTCAAGGACGATCGGCTCGCGGCGCACCCGGAGCTCGCGGCGGATCTGTTCGACGCGTTCGTGCGGGCCAAGCAGATCTACGTCGACCGTCTGAAGTCTGGAGCGATCGCCGATCCGACCGCGATGGACAAGACGTTCGCAAGCGTGATGGAGATCACCGGCGATCCGCTGCCCTACGGCGTCGCGCCGAATCGCCGCGAGATCGAAGCGGTGATCCAGTACAGCGTCGAACAGGGCATCCTGCGGAAGCCGTTCGGGATAGAAGAGGTGTTCGCGAAAGGGACCCTCGATCTGGTCGGCTGATCGGTGCGTGCGATTTGGCGCAGGGGATCGCTTGCGGCCCTGTTTTTCCACACAGAGCCACAGATCACTCAAAGACGCACAGAGACCGCGCCGCGTTGTTGGTGTTCGCGTCAGCGAACACACCCTTAGCGGCCGTCCCTTCCTATCGCTCGTGGCCGACGCACCCTCCGTGCGTCTCAGTGTCCTCCGTGGCTCCGTGTTGAAAACTGGCGCTTCGTGCAGCAACGCCGCCGATCCAGGCAGCTAGTTGCCGGCGAGAAAATCGAGAATGCGCGCGGGCGCCGACTGCTCGGTCTGATCCTCGACCGGCATGTCCCAATATTCGGCGCCCCTGAAGCACTCCGCAAAGTAGCGCGCCGCCGAGATCGCGTGCGCGTGATCCTGGCCGGGAACGACGAGCGTGGGGATGTCGAGACGGAGCAGATCTTCGGGCTCGGCGCCGGGTGCGGTATCGCGGTCGAACAGCGTCCTCGCGGTGACGGTCAGCAGGAGCATGTACGCGTCCGGATCGAGCGCCGCGTACTGCTCGGCGAAGGCGCGGTCGCGGCGCAGCACGGAAACCCACGGGCCGCCCCGCGGATCGCCGCCGAACGACTTGTCGCTCTCGGCCGCGAGCTTCACGACGCCTCCAAGCCCGTGCTGGCGGACGTAGGCGGCATGCTCGTTGAACCGCGCATGCCCCTGGAGCCGGTACTTCGCGCCGCCGACGGGCCAGTAGAGCACCAGCCGATCCACGACGCGCGGCCAGGCGGCCGCAAAGGCCGCCGCGACCGATGCCCCCATGCAGGCGCCGATCACGTGCGCGCGCCGAATCCTCAGATGATCGAGCAGGCCCTTGCCCTGGGTCGCGTAGGCGTGCCACGTGAGGCGCTCGACGCGCCCGCCTGACGCCCCCGTCTCACGCCGATCGAAGACGATGCAGGTATAGTGGGCCGGCAAGTGGTCGAGCAGCTTGATCCGCGCATACACACCCTGCGTGCGCCATTTTTCCAGCGTGGCATCGAACCCGCCCGGGGAGAACATGAGCAGCGGCGGTCCGCTGCCGAGCACTTCGTAATGCGTGTCGATGCCGGCGATGAGCGCACTGGCCATGTCTTTAGTTTGTCGGCCGCGGCGCGCCCTTGATTTGCCGGCCGGCGCGCACGTCTTCCGCCAGCGTCGTGAACGCGTCGAGCGCAGTACGCGCCACGTTCGCGTAACGCTCCACCCCGTCGTCCACTGCGGAGGCGAGGTAGCCGATGGCGGCGTAACCCATGCGGACACGGCCGTCCAGCCACGGACCGCCGCCGAGGCCGCCGATGACCGGGATGGACACGGCCGCGACCGCCGCGGGACCGGCGACCGGGCCGGAGTTGGTGAAATCGAGCAGCGCGGCGCCGACGTTCTCGAGCATCCTGGCTTCGTCCACGAGCTCGTCGGACATCACGGTCGCGAGCTCGGGCCCGACCTTGGACATGCCGCCGTACCGCGCCGCGTTGTGGGGCGTGATGCCGAACTGCGCCCACACGGGAATGCCGGCGCGCGTGATCGCCTGCACGACGTGCGGCGAGGTCGCCGCCCCGTCGATCTTGACGAGGTCCGCGCCTCCTTGCTGAACCAGAGCGGCGGCGGCGCGTACGGCGCCGTCAGGGCCGTCCTGCAGCCGGGCGATCGGAAAGTCGCAGCTGACGAGCGCGTCCGGGGCGCCGCGCCGGACGCCGCGGCACGCGAGGATCATCTGATCGAGCGTCACGTCGATCTCCGACTCGTGCCCCCACAGGTTGATGCCGACCGAGTCGCCGACCGAGAGCATGTCGACGCCGGCGCGATGCGCGATCGCGGCCATCTGATAGTCGTACGCCACGACCGCCACGATCTTCCGCCCCTCGCGCTTCATCTCCTGAAGTCGCGGGATCGACATCCGCTGCGTCATGCTGCGGCCAATTTTATGCGAGGCATCAGCGCCCGCGAGCGGGAATGGCCTCGAGGTCCGTTTTCAACTGGGCGCGCGTGCTCATGATCGTGTACCCCCAGCTCAGGAGCCCGGACGGATCCCCCTCCCACACGGCGTCGCGATCGAACAGCATCCACGTGTCCCACATCGCGTCCACGCGCTGCGGGAACCTGCCCGCGACCTGGTGCGCGGGATGCAGATCCTTCAGGTGCTCGAGGAACCACGCCCCCGCGAGCTTGGGCTCATCCCATCGCTGCTCGACGCGCCGATCGGTGAAGACCATCCGGGGCCACTTGCCCTCTTCGTCGCCGGGATACATGCGAAACCAGATCACGAACACGCGCACGTCGCTCGCCGGGTGTCCCGCGAGCCATTCGTTCTGCGCCCACCGGGCGCCCTTGAGGCATTCGGCTCACGTCGGCGAGAGCAGAAAAATGACGCGGGGGTGCGTGCGATTGGCGTTGAACCAGGATTTCAGATCCGCGATCCCGTCGAGCGGCCGCAACTGCGGCGCCGGCGCGGCCGCGAGCAGCCACAGCGCCGCGATGAGGGGGGCGATTGCGCGGCATCGCGCGGCGATCTGGCGCATGGAGGAATTCTACCTCCCGATGCCGATCAGCGGCCAGTACAGCGGCACGAGCAGCAGCAGAATGATCGCCGTGACCACCGAGAGAATCGCGCCGATCTTCAGCATGTCCTTGTTGCTGAAGTAGCCGTACGAGTAGCCGACGACCAGGACGGCGGATTCGTACATGAACACCTTCGGCCCCGCGCCGAACGTCCAGATCATCCCGAGCGCGAGCGGGTTGATGCCGTGCTCGCGCGCATACGCCATCAGAATCGGCAGCGACGTCGAGAGCATCGCGATCTCGTTGCCGATGACGATGTGATACAGGAACGCCGACCAGTACAGCACCATCGTCGACACCCAGGTGCCGGTGATGTGCGGCTTCATCCACTCGAACAGCGCGCCCGTGATGATGTCGAGCGCCTTGGTCTGCACGAGCACGTTGCTCAGGCTGACGGCCGCGGCGACGAAGAAGATGGGCAGGAAGTTGATCGTCCGGACGTCCCTGGTGTCCAGCACGCCGACGACCGGAACAATCGCGAGCAGCCCGATGCCCATGCCGATCATCGGCGCCGGAATGTGGTGCAGGAAATCGGTCATCCACAGCCCGACCGCGATCAGCATCAGCACGGCCGCTTTCACTTCGAGCGCCGACCATGAGCCCATCGCCTTGAGCTCGCGCCGGAGGAACTGGGCGCCGCCGGGGAGCGACGCGATTTCGGGCGGATACAGCCAGAGCGCCAGGCGCCACGCGACGACCATCACGATGAGATCGCACGGTAGATACGCGAGGAACCACTGGCTCCAGAGCACCTCGACGTGCCCGAATTTCTCGATCGCGCCGCGCGCGGTGATCGAGGAGGCGCCGGCGATCAGCATCTTGTCGAAGATCGTCGCCTGATACACGAGGATGATGAACATGCCGCGGGCGATGTTGCTGCCGCGGTCCACCCCGAACGCCTCGACCAGTCCCATCGCGATTGCGGCCATGATGACCACGCGCGCGATGCCGGACGGGACGACGGCCGTGAGGAGGAAGTTCGACACGATCAGGCCGAGCAGCAGCCGCGGGTAGCTGTAGCCGATCGCCCGCATGATCAAGTACGCGAGGCGCCGCGCGAGGCCGGACTTGCTGCCCATCAGGCCGAAACAGACCGCGCCGAACAGGAACCACGGGGAGGTGTCGGCAAAGCCCGAGAAGGCCGTCTCGAACTTGACGATCCCGAACATCCAGAAGAGGAAACATCCGAGGATTCCGGCGATCCCGTGATCGAGCACCTGGGTCATCCAGGAGACGATCATGAAGAGCCCGATCGCCAGCGCGCCGTGCGCGTGCGGCTCGAGGCCGAGCGGCAGCATGCGGAAGATGGCGGCGCCGGCGGCTATCGCCGCAAACAGCAGGAAGGATCGCCAGCGCTCCGCCGGCGAGGGGGGCGCCGTGCCCGCGGGCGCGGACACGGGCGCCTGTCGCAATCGCTCAACCATCTTGCCGCGGATTTATCGATCCGCTACTTGCCGCCGCCGCCGCTGGTTTTCGCCGGCTTCGCGGGAGCCGTGCCCGGCTGTCCGCCATAGGTGATCTGCGCGCCGGCGCCGGGGAAATAGTGATCGTAGGTGCCCGCGTTCGCCTTCTCCATCACCTTGAAGGCGTAGTCGCCGGGATTCGGCGCGTAGTCCTTCATGTAGTCGCCGGGCGCGTTGATGCCGGGGACCTCAGGAACCCAGTCTTCGGTCAGGAGATAGTTCGGATCGCCGTAGCGCGACGCGAGCGCGCGCACCTCCGGGTTGTCGAGGCTCGTCATGTGCCCCTTGTCGAGGATGTTCACCCACTTGTTGGCGTTGCGCAGCCGGACCTTGTAGGTCGTGAAGTAGGTCTGCGTGTGCCAGCCGTGATCGAACGGAAAGTTGTGCGCTTCGGTGAACTCGCGCCACTTCTTGGATTCGGTGGGCGCGTCGGGATCGTGCCAGAGACGGATGCCGAGGCCCCAGTGGATCACGCCCGAGCGGACGCGTTCGGGACTCGTATTGCCGGTTTCAGCCATGACGCCCGGGTGCCGGAAGCTCTTCGGATGCGAGCCGAAGGCGATCTCGTAGAGGTACCAGAAGCCCGGCTGGTTGTGGTACGGGAAGGTCAATTCGTTCAGCCCCGGATACTGGAGGAACTCCTTGAGCGCGGCGCCCTGCGCCCCGCCCCCCTTGACGTCCGAGATGAACCCGTTCTTGAAGAAGATCTCCCAGCGCGGGAAAAAGCCGCCGTGGCCCTGTGTGCCGGCCAGCACGCCTTCGATTCTCGCAATGGGTTCGCGCGGCAGCCATTTCGCCTGGAACGCGGGATAGTTCACGAAGGAGTAGCCGAACCGGCCCGTCGCCTGGTTCGGGAACATGTAGAGATGGCCGCGCTGATAGGCGCCCGCCGCCCAGCGCTGCGCCATTTCCTCGGTGATGTCGGCGTACAGGTTCGTCCCCTCGGGGTCGGTGATCTCCACGCGGTCGACGTAGACGAGCGGCTCGAGGAGCTGTTCTTCCGCGAGCTGCCAGACGTCGCCCGGATACGTCGACATCTGCGACTCGAGGTCGTACACGTTGTCCTGGATGAACGTGCCGAGGAACTTGTCCTGCAGCGGATAGAGCTGGCGGCGGAGCCCCGTGCTGCCACCCTTGCCCCAGAAGACGCCGCGGACGTCGGGATGCTGTGTCAGGAAGTCCTTGATCGCGTCGCCGACGGCGAAGCGCCTCGTGTAGTCGCCGCCCTTGCCCTTGCCGTCGGCAGCGGCGCCGCTCTTGGCGTCAGCCTTTGCCACGGTCTTGCCGCCGGCGCGCCTGCCGCCGGCGCTTCTGCCGGCGCCGCCGCGGCTGGCGCCGCTGCCGCCCGCGCCGCCGCTGTCGACCATGCCGGTATCGGCATCGGCGCCGGCGCCCGCGCCTGCCTCGCCGCGCGGCTTCTGCGGTCCCGACGTCAGCACGGCCTCGGCGCTGCGGCCGGGGAACAGCGCGGCGAAGGTCTGCGGGTCTTTGTCCTTCAGCCACTTCGCCGGCTCGGACGGATTCGGGAACTGTCCGGTGATCCAGGCCGTCGCCTGGTAGATCCCGGCCTCCTTGATGTCCTGTCCGCCGAGGCGGCGTTCGCGGTCGGCCTTCGCGGCTTCCTTCGTGACGCCCCGCATCTCGTAGGTGTACTTGATGTAGGGGGTGATCTGCCGCTCCTCGAGCGCCTTCTTGACCGCGTCCATCACCATCGGATCGGCTTCGTCCGCCGCCACGATCAGGACCTTGTCGCCGGCCTTCAGGATGCCCATGCCCTTGCCCTGGAGGCCCGACTGGTTCCTGACGAGCAGGCGCGCGGCCGGCATCAGGTCGTCGACGGATTTCGGCGTCTTGAAATAGGAGGGCCACCGCGGCGCGGGATACTTCTCGCCGTTGGCGCCGGCCTGGACGGCCGGGGCCGCGCTCGATTCCGCCGGCGGCGCGGCGCCCTTGCTGCACCCGGCGGCCGCCGCGGCCGCGGCGCACAGGCAGAGTCCCCACCAGCGCGCCGTGCTGAATCCGTTCATCATGTCTCGCTCCTTCAGACGGCCGGCCCGCCCGCCGAACATTGGTCTAACCTTTGGCGGCGACATGTAACACATCCGCTTGCGGGGCGTCAACATGCGCGGGCCCATCCTACCCCAGCCGAACCCGCGGCGGCCGCCGCGCCGGCTTTGGTCGGACCATTGCGGATTCGCCGCGCTTCCTGTAACCTGCGCGGCGCGGGCGTCCGGGCGAGGGCACCACCGGCGGACGCGGCAGACTGGAGGGAGTGATGCAGAAACGTCTCGGCGTCGTTCTCGCGTCGTGGCTCGCGATCGCCGGCGCGGCCCCGCCGCTGTTCGCGCAGGCCACCGGGGGCAGCCTGTCGGGCACCGTCAAGGACGGAACGGGCGGCGTCCTGCCGGGCGTCACGATCGTCGTGCGCAACGCCGACACGTCGCTCACGCGCACCGTCGTCACCGACGCCGGCGGGCACTACGACGCGCCCGATCTGCCGCCGGGGCCGTACAGCGTCAAGGCGACGCTCGAGGGCTTCACCTCGCTGGTCCGGAGCGGCATCACGCTCACCGTCGGCCGCGACGCCGTCGTCGATCTCGCGCTCGCCGTCGGGACGATCGCCGACGAGCTCACGGTCGTCGCGGAGGCGAAGACCGTCGATACGCGCACCGCCTCGACCGGCGGCCTGATCTCCACCGGGCAGATCGAAGGCCTGCCGCTGAACGGCCGCAGCTTCGTGGAGCTCGCGAACCTGACGCCGGGCGTCCAGCTCACGCAGACCGGCGGACAGAGCACGAGCACCGGCCTGGGCGCCAAGCTCAGCGTGAACGGATCCCGGTACACAGCCAACCTGTTCACGCTGGACGGCACCAACCTCAACGATCAGTTCAGCCAGGCCGGCAGCGCCTCGGGGAACGTGCTCGGCGTGGAAGCGGTGCGCGAGTTCCAGGTGCTGACGAACAGCTTCAGCGCCGAGTACGGCCATCACACCGGCGGCATCATCAACGCCGCGACCAAGTCCGGCACGAACGCGCTACACGGCTCCGCCTTCGAGTTCCATCGCGACGACGCCTTCGACGCGAAGAACTTCTTCGACGCCGAGAAGCCCCCCTTCGCGCGCAACCAGTTCGGCTACTCGCTGGGCGGGCCGATCGTGCGCAGCAGGACGTTCTTCTTCACGACCTACGAGGCGCTGCACGAGCAGCTCGGCGAGACGAACCTGTTCACGGTGCCGTCGGCGAGCGTGCGAGAGGGCACAGTAGCCCCCGCGATCAAGCCGTTTCTCGATTCGTATCCGCTCCCCAACGGCCAGGCGTTCGGCACGACACGCGGCGAGTACAGCCGCATCGACCAGCGGAAGACCGACGAGAGCTACGTGATGGGCCGCGTCGATCACCAGCTGGCCGCCGGCTCGCAGGTGTTCGTCCGCTACACGCTCGACGACGCGCAGGTGGACGATCCGAGCCGGCTGAACACGGGATCGCGCCTCAAGACGCGCGTGCAGTTCGCGACGGCCGAGCACACGCTGGTCGTGGGATCGTCGTTCCTGAACCGCGTGCAGTTCGGCTTCACGCGTAGCCGGCTCGACGGCGTGGACTACGTCCTCCCCGGGCTCACGATCCCGCGGACGACGTTCACGGACATCAACCGCGGCATTGCCGCCATTACCGTGAACGGGCTGAGCCCGTACGGCGGCGACACCACGAATCCGAAATTTCACCGGTTCAACAACTTCCAGATTCGCGACAACGTCACGTGGAACCGCGGGCGGCAGAACATCAAGCTCGGTGGGGACGCGCAGATCCTCCAGTTCAACCTGACGTCGGACTTCACGTCGATGGGCCAGTACACGTTCAGCTCGCTCGCCAACTTCCTGATCGGACGCGTCAACCAGTTCAACGCCGTCACGCCGGGCTCCGACGCGACGCGCAACTTGCGCCAGATGGCGTTCGGCGCCTACGTGCAAGACGACATCCAGGCGCGCAAGAACCTCACCCTCAACGTCGGGGTGCGCTACGAACCGACGACGTCGGTGCGCGATACGCGGGACCGGCTCGCGCAGCTGATCGATTTCGGGAGCGCCACAGCCACGCTGAACGACACGACGAAATTGAAGACGCTGTTCAGGAATCCGTCGCTCAAGACGGTCGCCCCGCGGATCGGAGTCGCGTGGGACGTCAGGGGCGACGGCAGGACGTCGCTCCGCGGCGGCGCGGGCATCTTCTACGACAGCATTCTGATCAGCACGCCGTTCGTACAGAACACGGCGGTGCGCGTGCCGCCCTACTTCAACCGCGGCGGGCTGGTCGGGTCGAGCAGCTTCGTCGTCAATTTCCCCGACGCCTACACGACGCAGGCCGCGCAGCTCGCCGCGCAGGCGCAGCTCGAAGGCATCCAGTACGACCTCCAGCAGCCGTTCATGACGAAGTGGAACGTCAACCTCCAGCATGAGCTGTTCGCCAAGACGACGCTCGAGGTGGGGTACAGCGGCGGGCACGGCGAGAATCTCGTCCGACAGATCTACACGAACGGGCGGATCGCCCAGGTGACTTCGGACGGACGGCTGTTCGTGGCGCCCGGCACCCCGCTCGCGCAGCCCAATTTCGGGCGCATGCGCTTCCGTGTGAGCGACGGCACCTCGGACTACAAGGGGCTGACGATCGGCGTCACGCGGCGCCTGTCGGATGGACTCCAGGCGCAGCTCTCGTACACGCTCTCGAGCTCGGTCGACGACGGCGCGGCGGCGCTCGGCGGCAACGATTTCACGAACGAGGGCGCGGGCGGCCGGTACCTGTATCAGAAGGATCGCGGGCCGTCGCCGTTCGACGTCAGGAACGCGGTGGTCGCGAGCGTGAACTACGCGCTCCCCTTCGGCGGCGGCGCGTCGGGCGCGCGGGCGGTTCTCGAACAGGGCTGGACCATCGGCACGCTGATTCGCTACCGCAGCGGCTACCCGTTCTCGGCGTTCTCCGGCGTGGACACCGGCCTGCAGGTCCAGGGCTGGGCGCCTGAATTCCCGGATCTCAGGCCGGGCGCGTCGCCGAATCCGATCCTCGGGACCGTGGCCCATTGGTTCGATCCGGCGGCGTTCGTCCTGCCGCCGACCGGCTACATCGGCACGCTGCCGCGCAATTCGATCACGGGCCCGGATCTTGAAACGGTGGACCTGATCGGCGGCAAGACGCTGCGGCTGGGAGGATCGCGCCAGGTGCAGCTGCGGTTCGAGTGCTTCAATCTCCTCAACCGCGCGAACTTCGGCACGCCGCAGCAGAACGTGTTCAGTGCCGACGGATCGGTGCGCGAGGACGCGGGGCGCATTACGACCACCTCGACCAGCGCGCGCCAGATACAGCTGGGCGCCAAGTTCGTCTGGTAGTGGATGAATCCCTGATCCCTGATCCCTGATCCCTGATCCCTGATCCCTGATCCCTGATCCCTGATCCCTGATCCCTGATCCCCGATCCCTGATCCTGGATCGCTAATCGTGGATCGGCGCTCAATATCGAGCGGCGACCCAGCGCTGCACGTAGTCGAAGAAGTTCTTGATCGAGTTCGAATACTGCCCCGGTGTCTTCTCGCACGCGGTGCAGGGCCGGATCCCGTGGGTGGCGCCCTCGATCACCACGAAGTCCTTGTCCTGGCTGGCGGCGACTTCGTAGTGAATCTCGTTGTCGCGCACGAAATAGTGCGCGCCCATCGCGGTCACCAGTAGCGGGATCGTGACGCTCTTCAGCGCGCACGGCGTCGAGTTGTTGCTCGAGCACCAGTCGATGTCGTCCATCGAGTCCTTCGCGCGGATCGCGTTCGCGCTCAGGAACGACTTGATCGTCAGCAGCCGCGTGCCGGTCGTGAACGCCGCGTTCAGCTTCTCGCTGCCCCGCCCCACCGGCCGCACACTCTCGACGATCTGCGTGACGACGGTGCCGTCGTTCCGGAGCAGCTTCTGCGGCCGCAACGTCGCATGGTGGACGCTCGGGTCGATCTCCATGAGCCGCGCGAGCTCGCCCCGCACGATCGGAAACACGTCGTCGTCCGGATACGGATCGGTGCCGGCCTTCATGGCCGCCTGGCGCGCCTTCGCCGTGTCGATCAGCCGATTCATCCGATCGGCCTGTGCCCTGAAGTAGCGCCTCTTGAAATCGTCGGAGTAGTGCGGCGCCTTCGAGTCGTAGCCGTTGGCCGGATTGAACGGATCGAGGGCCGGATCGATCTTGCGCGGATCGTGCTCGTCGAGCAGCGCGCCGTTGATGCTCCGCAGACCGTTGACCGACACGCCGGGATGCGCGTCGACCAGCACGAGGCCGTCCGCGCGCGGGAGCCCCGCGAGATCGTTCCCGCACTCGACGAGCTTGTTCGGACCCTGGCAGTACTTCGGCCCGGCCTCGGCGACCGCTTCATAGAAGCTCGTGGCCGGTCCGCCGCCGCTGTGCCCGAACAGCACCACGCGCCTGATGCCCGGCTGTTTCCGCAGGAACTCGATCCCGGACTTGATGTCGAGCGCGTTGGCCTCGAAGTCGACCGCCGCTTCGTTGTTGTCGGATCGCGGGTTCATTGCCAGGACCATGAAGCCGCGTCTGGCGAGCTCGGTCGTGGCGAGATGCGAAAGGAAGTTGCCCGTGCGGTGGATGAGCAGCACGGCGACGTGCGGCGCGGGGCCGCTATCGGGCTTGTAGAGCGCGCCCTTGACCGCTCCGGGACTGAACTGGATGTAGAGCGGATTGCTCTGCGCCAAGCCCACGCCGGCGCCGGCGATCCACGCGACGCACGCCGCGGCGGCCAGGCGCATCACGCCCCCACCCCCGCGTGGGTCTCGTTGGTCAGGAACTGGCCGTCGCGCATCGCGTACACAGTCGGGAACACCTCCACGGTCTTCGGATCGTGGCTGACCATGATCACCGTCTTGCCGTGCTCGGCCGCGAGCGACTTCAGCAGCGTGGCGATCGCGTTGGCGTTCACCGAGTCGAGGTTGCCCGTCGGTTCGTCTGCCAGGATGAGCGCGGGATCGTTGGCCAGCGCGAGGGCCACGCCCACACGCTGCTGCTCGCCGCCGCTCAGCTCCTCGGGCCGCTTCTGTCCCTTTGCTTCGAGACCGACCAGGCCCAGCAGATGGCGCGCGCGGTCGCGGCACTCCGCCTCGGGCGTCCCGGCCATCACCATCGGGAGCTCGATGTTCTCGATCGCCGTGACGCTGGGAATCAGGTTGAAGAACTGGAAGACGAAACCGACGCGGCGAAGGCGATGCGTCTCCAGGGCACGCTCGTTCATGGCGGTCAGGTCCTGGCCATCGATGAGGATCGTGCCGCTCGTGGGCCGGTCGACCCCGCCGAGCAGGTTGAGCAGCGTCGTCTTACCGCAGCCGCTCGGACCCATGATGGCGACGGCGTCCCCCTTCCCGACGTCCCACGAGCTCTCGCGCAGCGCATGCACATCGCCCGCGGCGACCTGGTAGCGCTTGCTGAGGCCGCGCACGCTGACCGCCACCCCCGGATTGCTGAAGATCTTGTCGTTCGCCATTCGTTTACGTCCTCCCGGCACTGCAGACCCGCTTCGCACAGCGAGACTGCCCACGGCTCTTCACGAAGGCCGCAAAGACCAGCAAGATCACAAAGAGTCTTGGTGCCTTTGTGTTCTTCGTGGTCTTCGTGGGTGGCCGCGGGCACGTCTCAGTCGACTCTACGCCCCCTGGATGGATCGATGCGCCGTGTGACGGTAGACCCACCAGCTGAAACCGTTCGCGACGCCGACGAGCAGCGCGATCAGCAGCAGCGCGATCCAGGCGGTCAGCATCGAGACGACCAGATGCGTCGGCAGGAGCTGGACTACGGTTCGGATCTCGCGCAGCTTCCACACGTAATTGGCCAGCCCGTAGCCCGCGAGGATTGCGGATGCGGCGCCGAGCGCCAGGCCCACCAGGGCCGGCGACAGCAGCATCGCGAGGACGAAACGGCGCATGTCGGCGGGGGATGCCCCGCGGATCCGCAGGAGCCCGAGCGTCCGGCGATCCTCGCGGTAGTTCGCCATCGCAATCGCGAGGATGGCGACGAGCGCGAGAACGAGTCCGCCCAGCAGATAAATCCTCATGTTGGCCAGCGCGAGCGAGATATACATGTCGCTCCCCACTTTCGCCACTTCCTGCGGCAGGCTGTGGATCTCCAGCGGCGGGAACGGCGTCGCCTTCGCGATCGCCTGCTGGAACGCCGCCTGATCGACGGAAGGATCCGCCTTCAAGAGGACGATGACGCGCGGAAGCAGGATCTGCAGGGGCTGGAGCTTCGGATTGTCGATGCCGGTCGCCAGGTAGGCATTCGTGGTGAACAGGTAATTCAGATAGTCGATGCGCGCCTGCACGTAGCCCGAACGATCGTTGACCGTCTTCGGCGGAATGCCGGGCAGGAACGCCAGGATCCCGGCGGTGTTCGATCCGGTGGCGCGGCGCTCGGCGTCGAGCCCGAGGAGGATCGGCGTGCCCGGATTCAATCGCCAGAAATCCGCGACCGGCGGCGAGACGGCGACGTCGCCCTGCGCGGCGTGCGCCATGATGTCGTCGAACGACGAGCTGAGCCCGACGTTCGGTTCCGAGTAGATGGTCTCGCGGTACTTGTTGACGTCGCCCAGCAGGAAGAGTGGAACTCCGCGGAGGCCGTACCCCGGCAGATAGAACGTGGGCAGGACCGATTCGACCATGTAGGTCGCGTCGCGCGCGCCCGGCACCTGCCGCAGCGAGGCGACGAGCTTTTCCACCTCGGGCTTCAGCGCGCCGATCTGCTGCGACGCCGGCCCGGTCAGGCGATCGACGTTGATGAGGTCCGGCGCGTTGTACATCACCTGCCAGTCGGCGCCGATCTGCACCTTCGCGCCCCGCACGGCCTTGTTCTCGAACGACCCGCTCGTGACGATCGGATACAGGCTCACGCTCGACATCAGCGCCACGATGAGCAGGAACGCGACGGTGCGGTGCGGCTTGGCGGACATGTGGCGCAGGGCGAACCGTCCCAGCACGCCGCCGATCGGCCGGAGCGCGGGCGCCATGACGTGCTGGATGCGCTCGCGCTTGGACGCCAGGAGCGTGGCCACTCCGTAAAGGAACAGCGGCAGGCCGAGAAAGTCGAGGAGATGATCGCCGACCCGGAACCAGCCGAAGCGCGGCAGGTCCGAGATCGCGAAATCCGCAATCCATCCGAAGAGAACGTACGCGCCGAGCACGACTGCGAGGGCCTGGACGACGCCGAAGCGGATCGAGACGCTCGTGGCCTCGGAACCCGAGACGCGGACGGACGCCTCGAGCGGCGAGATCGTCGTCGCGTACTTGACGAGACGGCGGCTGACGACGAGCGCGAGGACGACGGACACGAGCAGGAACGTCCCGAAGATCGCGAGCTGCCGGCCGTCCAGCAGCACGCGCAGCGGCAGGCGGCCGCGCTCATAAATCAGCAGCGGCAGAACCGAACCCATCAGCAGCCCGAGGATTCCGCCGGCCAGTCCACCGACCGACACGCTGATGAGCAGCGCGCGCCCCATCAGTTGCCCCGAGATCCCGCGCAGGCGCATGAGTCCGAAGGTGCGGCGCTCGTTGAGCATCAGCAGGCCCGCGAGGTTTGCCGCGAGCACCCACGCCATCCACAGCAGCGGAAGCGCGACGAGCAGGGAGACGATGCCGATCAGGCGCGCGATGTTCTGCATGCGGTCGAGCAGCACTTCGGTCGTGCTGTCGACGATGAAGTTCGTCGGCCCGCCGAACTTGTCGTCGTCGTCGCCGATCTCGCCCGGATCGTGTTCGTCGCCCGCTCCGTGCGTGTGCGCGTCGCCGGTGTAGATCTTCTTCGGCGCCGCGGCATTGGCGTACGACGTACGGTGCAGCGACTCGTTGACGGCGGACACGCGCGCGAGCGAGCCCGGGATGTCCCAGCCGGAAATCAGGCTCGGCCGATCGATCTTCGCCACGTAGACCACCTCGGGCGCGTACTCGGCCATCTGGATATGGCCCGCGTCGGGGCTCCCCACTCCGAGGACGTCGTCGGGCACGAACCCCGTTGCCACCTGGTCGAAGCGGGTCAGGATGTTCCAGTCGTACGGCATCAGCAGGATCGCGCCGATGTACGGGACGTAGCTCACGGAGCCCGTCTGGTCCATCAACCATCGGTTTAGATCGTCCCGATCGAGGCGGACGACCGATCGGATCGGCGTGTTGAACAGGAATCGGGGCTGCTCGGCGACGTGGACCTGGAGCGTGAAGTCCGTGGCGCCCTGCAGGGCCAGAAACGCCTTCCCCATCGCGTATTCGGGGCCGATGAGCGCCAGTACTGCGCCGCGTCCCTGATCCTGGCCGGCCTTCGTCAGCGCGAAGCCCAGCGCCGGCGGCAGGATGTTCGGGTCGGAGGCGGCGAGCAGACAGAGCCACGGCGTCGCAAACGGCTTGCGATCGATCTGCGCCTCGACCTCGCCGCCCTGGGGGAAGCGCGCGCGCAGGAAGGCCATCGTCTCCACTTTCGTGACGCCAGGCGCCTTGCGGATGTGCTCGATCAGCGTGCGGTCGCCGTTGACTGCGCCGTTCTGATAGACGGCGAGGTCCCACGGGATGCGCCTCAACTGGTCGTCGACGTAGACCTTGAGCGCGTAGCGCGACGTGATGTTGACCGTCGCGAGGAGCGCGCCGACCATGAACGTGACGAGCCCGAAGGTGAGCATCGTCCGCCGGCCGAGGATGGCGAGAAGGCGCCTAATCAACGAAATAACTCCGGTTTGAGGAACGTAAACAGACCGTTCCAGACGGCGTCCGGGGCGATCACTTCGCCGTCCTTCGCATTGAAGGTCACGCCCGCCGGGTGCACGATCCCGGTCGAGCGTCCCTTGATGATCGAATGCGGCGGCACGTCTCCGTCGTCCCCCTCGTCGTTCCACACGCCGACGAAGCCTTCGCTGCCGGTATTCCAGGGCGACGGCAGCTCGAGATCGGGCGAGAGGCCCGCGCGCGGCTTGTCGACGTCGTAGGGCGGCAGGTACTCGTTGTTGATGGCGGCGACGAAGATCCGGCCCGTCGCGGGATCGAGGCCGATCTGCCGCAGCCGCGTGATCCCCGTTTTCGGCCCGGCGATGACGCGCTGCGGCTCGACGTTGCCGCTGTCGGTTCGTCTGAAGATCAGCAGCCCCGTGACGCCGCCGGCGAGCCGCGAGTACGTCGAGACGACCAGCAGATTCCGCACCGGATCGACGGCGATGCCGACAATCTGCAGCAGCTTCGTCTTGTCGCCCTGGATCGTCCGCAGCGGCCGCGCGTCCCCGTCGGCGTCGCGGCGGTACACCAGCACGCGGCGGTCGCCCGGATCGCCGACGAAGATTTCGTCGTTCGTCTCGTCCACCGCGACCGTCTCCGGACGCGAGAGTCCGCTGCGCGCGCCCTGAATCGTGCGCACGGGAGCTTCTTCGCCGGCCGCGCCGCCGCGAAAGATCACGACGGCCGCCGCGAGGGGATTGGGGGCAATGATTTCGTCGTGCGTCGCGTCATAGGCGATGCCGTGGGTCGTCCGGCTCAGATGCGTCGACTGGCCCTGAATCACTCGAGCGGGGGCGACGTTTCCATTTGCCAGCCTGGCAAATGCCGCAATGCGGGGTTGGCTCACTCAATTCGGGACGAGGATTTCCTGCCGCTTGCTGTCGTACGCGACCGCGTACGGATTCCCGAAGCCGCTCGTCTCCTTCCCCGCCGGCGCGTTGCGGATGATCCGTTTCGGCGCGACGTTGCCGGCCGCCAGCCGGGAAAAGACCAGGGCCGTGTGGTCGCCGAAATTCGCGACGAAGATCTCGTCTTTCGCGACCGCAACGCCCATCGGCCCCTTGATGCCGGTCGCCCCGCCGCGAATCACGCGCGTCGGCTGCACGTTGCCGGCCGCCGTCCGCGGGAACACGAGGATCGAGTTGTCGCCGTTGTTCGCCACGAACAGCTCGTCGTGCGCCTCGTCGACGGCGACGCCCATCGGCCAGTCGATCCGGCTGAGCGCGCCCGAGATCGTGCGACGCGGCGCCGCGTCTCCTTTCGCGTCCGCGTCGTACACCGTCACCGACGAAGCGACGAAGCTGCCGCGCGCCGTTTCGCTGAAGGCATTCCCGGTGCGCTCCTGGCGGGATTCGCGCGCGTCGTACGCCGTGTAGGACGTGATCAGCTCGGCGGGCCGGTAGTTGCCGTGGTTCGCGACGAACACCTCGTTGTGCGTGTCATCGATGTAGATCCCGTGCGGGTCCGCCATGCCCGTGTGGGGGCCCCTGACCGAACGGACCGGCGCGTCGAACTTCTGTGCGTCGCGCTTGAAGACCACATACATGTTGGGCGTCTGCACCGACAGCGCGATTTCGTCGCGACGGCGATCCAGGGCGATGCCCCAGGACTGATGCGGCACATAGAGCAGCCGCTTGGGCTTCGCGTTGCCGCGCGCGTCATCGTCGAACACCACCAGGCGATCCTCGACGTCGTTGTTGACGGCGAAGAGCTCGTGATGCGCGGAATCGATGGCGACCCCGGCAATGAAGCCGATGCCGGTCGCGGGACCCATGATCTGCTGCCTGGGGGACTCGGGGGTTTTCGCCGCGGCGCTTCCGGCGGTCCTCGGATAGACCAACAGGCTCTTGCGGTTGGTATCGCTCATCATCACGCGGTCGCCGGCCGTATCGACGAATACGCCGTTGAAGCTCGGATACGGATCCACGACCATGCGCACGGGCGGCAGATCCGATGACGTATCGACGGTCCCGGCCAGCCG
Organism: Vicinamibacterales bacterium; assembly: GCA_035495955.1. Taxonomy (GTDB): domain Bacteria; phylum Acidobacteriota; class Vicinamibacteria; order Vicinamibacterales; family 2-12-FULL-66-21; genus JAICSD01. The sequence goes on from DATJFE010000025.1 coordinate 56,406, forward strand.
CGCGGCCTGCGCGGCCGCGGCGTTCTGGCCTTGCTGAGCCTGGCCGCGCGCCTCGCGGTCGTCGCCGCCCATCAGGCAGAGATTCTCGCTTTCGGCGGCGGCATGGGTCTGCGCCACGAAGAGCTGCTCCATCGACGGAGCGCCGCGCGGCGCTGTCAGAAACACAATGCCGGCGATGCACGCGCCGGTGACGATCAGAGAACGACGCATCGGCCTACTTGCCCTTCGGATAGAAGTGATCGTAGGTGCCCTTCACCACGGCATCGATCACCCGTTTGACCGTCTTCCACGGATCGGGCGCGTAATCCTTCATGTAATCCCCAGGCGCGTTGATGCCGGGCACGTCCGGACGCCAGTCCTCCTGCAGCAGGTCGTCGGCATTGCCGTACCGGGACGCCAGCGCACGGACCTCGGCGTTGTCGAGGCTGGTCATACGCCCCTTGTCGAGCAGCGTGACCCAACGATCGGCGTCGCGCAAGTGCACCTTGTAGGTCGTGAAGTACGTGTGCGTGTGGAAACCGTGATCCCGCGGCATGTTGTATTGCGTCGTGAAGTTGAGCAGCTTCTGCGAGTGCGCTTGTACCCCGGGATCGTGGTGCAGCGTGATGCCAAGGCCCCAGTGAATCACGCCGGAACGCAAACGCTCCGGAATGACGGTGCCGTCCTCGAGCCCCTGCGGATTGCGAAATGCCTTCGGGTGCGTGCCGAACGCCACTTCGTACAGGTACCAGTACCCCTTGTGTTCCGGGTTGTGAAACGGATAGACGAGATCGTTGATCCCCGGCAACTGCATGAACTCACGAAGCGCGTCGCCCGTCGTGCCGCCGCCTTTCACCTCCGCGATGTACCCCTTGTCGTTGAAATGAATCTCCCACCGCGGGAAGAAACCGGTGTGGTTCGTCGTCCCGGCCAGGACGCCGTGGATGATCGCGAGCGGCTCGCGCGGCAGCCATTCTTTCTGGAACGACGGGTAGTCGACGACGGAATAGCCGAAACGCCCCGTCGCCTGATTCGGGAACATATAGAGGTGGCCGCGCTGGTAGACGCCGCGGGCCCAGTGCGCGGCCTGCTCCTCGTTGATGTCGGCCCAGGCGTCGGTGCCCTCGGGATCCTTCATCGTGATCTTGTCGACGTGGACCAGCGGCTCCATCAACTGATCCTCGGCGAGCTGCCAGACGTCGCCCGGATAGGTGCCGAGCTGACTCATGACGTCCCACCGGTTGTCCACGAGGAAGAGGCCGAGAAACTTGTCTTCCATCGGGTGGAGATTGCGGCGGAGGAACGTGCCGCCGCCCTTCCCCCAGAAAATGCCCCGCACCTCGGGATGCTTCTTCAGGTAGGCCTGGATGCCTTTGCCCATGTTCGGCAGCAGCATCTTCTGCTGGACGTCCTTGAGCTTCGGCGACAACTCGCGGCTCGCCGGGAACAGCTTGTCATAGAGATCCGGCCGACGGCCCTTCAGCCAGGCCTTGATCTTGTCCGGCTCCGGAAAGTTCGACTCGACCCAGGTCGCGGCCTCCATGTAGCCCTGCTCGGCGGTGTAGGACCTGCGAATCCTGTCGTATTCGTCCGCGTCGGGCTTCGAGACGCCGACCATTTCGTATTCGGGTACGACGTTGACCTTGACGCCGCGCTCCTCCATCGCGCGCTTCACGGCGTCGACGATCAGCGGATCGGCGGCCGCGGTCGTCACAAACGTCACCGTCTCGCCGGCATTCGCGATGCCGAGGCCGGCGCCCTGGAATCCCGTCTTGTTGCGGACGAGGGGACGGACGTGCGGCAGCACCTCTTCGACCGACGACACCGGCTTCAGGTACGACGGGAACCGCGGCTCCGGATACTGAACGGGGGCGCCCGCGGTCGAGCCGTCAGGCGCGCGCTCCGCGCCGCGCCCGCAGCCCGCCGCAACGCCCGCGAGCAGGACGCCGAGCGCCGCGCAGGCAAGCCGACGAGAGCAGGAGCGGTCAATGGTCATACCAATGTTCCCGAGAGTCTCCGTCGGCGGTGCCGCTGCTGTCAAATGGGGGCCAGGCGGGAGGCGCCGCGCAGGGCTTCGATTGTAGCCGAAGCCCCGCGCCGCGCCGGTTCCTGTCAGAAGGTGATCTTGGCGCCGAACTGGAACTGGCGCGCCGTGCCGACGATGGACGTGATCTGCCCGGCGGTCGAGACGAGACCCGACGAGCTGAAGACCGTCGTCGACGGCAGGCCGAAGTTGGCGCGATTGGTGATGTTGAAGCCTTCCAGCCGCAGCTGCAGGCGGCGCGTGCCGCCGAGCGGGACGTTCTTGAAGACCGCCGCGTCGAGCGCCGCGTAGCCGGGCGCGCGGACCGTGTTCCGTCCGAGATTGCCGATCGTGCCGACCGCCGGCAGCGCGAAGCAGGTGACGTCGAACCACGCGTTCGGAGCGCCGTTCACGGGATTCGACGAGCAGCCCGAGACGAGATCCGGCCACTGGCCGGCGCCGCCGGAACGCGGGAGCGCGCGCGCGCGATCGAAGCCGAGCACGGGCGTGATCGGAATGCCCGTGTGCGCGGTGAAGATCCCCGACACCTGCCATCCCGCCGCGAACGCGCGAGCCACTCCGCTCGCGGACTGTCCGAACGGCAGCGCCCACGTCGCGTTGGCCGAGAAGTTGTGGCGGATGTCGAAATCCGACAGGCCCTTGTTCAGCAGGGGGATCGCGCCATACGGCGGCTGGAAGCTGTTGTTGAAGTCGCCGCTCCCGACGGCCTGCGATCCTTCGTCGACGGACTTCCCGAGCGTGTACGACCCCTGCACCGAGAGGCCGTTCGTGAAGCGCCGGTTCGCGCCCGCGACGAAGCCGTTGTACCAGGACCGGCCGTCGGTCGTGCGCAGGCGCATGCTCGCGAAGTTCGGGTTGCGCCGCGTGCCGCCCGCCGGGAAGAAGAGCGTGCCGTCGGGGTTGATGGTCGGGATCGCCTGGTTGTATTCGATGTTGCGGATCTGGTTGTAGCCGCGCGCCCCGATGTAGCCGACCGTGGCGGTCGTATGGCCCCAGAGTTCGCGCTGGAAACTGACGTTGTACTGCACCCGGTACGGGTTCTTCAGGTTGTAGTTCACCAGGTCCAGGCGCAGCGGCGGCGCGGTGCCGTTGACGGGCGCCGCCGGGAACGGCGGATTGCTCGGGTTGATCGAGTTGTAGAACGGCGGCGTGCGGTCGCCGTACGCGCGATAGATGTTGCTCAGGATCGGCTCGTAGAACATCCCGCCGCCGCCGTGGACGACGTTGCGGCCGTCGCCGGTGATGTTCCAGGCGAAGCCGGCGCGCGGCGCGACGTTCTTGAGCGAGGGATTCTTGAAGATGTCGCCGCCGGTGACGAAGTTCGTCGACTGCAGATCCGGCAGCGCCGACGAACGCCCGTCGAGCTCGTGCGGCTCTGTGATGAACTCGTAGCGGACGCCCAGATTGATCGTCAGGTTGCGGGTCGCGGACCAGTCGTCCTGGCCGTAGAGGCCGATGAGATCCTGCCGCCACCGCCGTGCCGTCGTCGATCCGGGCGCCTGCCCCTCGAAGGTCCCGGGCTTGTTCAGGACGAAGTTGTCGATCGACGTAAACGTATAGAGTCCGCCGAAATCGAACGACGAATCCTGATCGTTCATGTAGTGCGTGTAGCTCAGGCCCGTCTTGAGACTGTGGCTGCCGCGGGTCCAGGCCAGGTTGTCGATCGCCTGCAGGCTCTTCAGGTTGACGAACGTCGGCGACTGCGTGTCTGGCCCCAGCGAGTTCAGGCCGTTGACGTTGATCGTGCCGAACCGGGTCGACGGGATGAAAAAGAGGTTGGGCGAGAACGACTGCGTCTCGAGACTCGCGGTCGCCTCGTAGGCCTGGTTGTAGGCGACCTTCGCGCTGTTGAGCAGCGTCGGCGATATCACCCACTTGTACTCGCCGACGGTGGACTGCGACTTGGTCCGCGTGTTGGCCGTCCAGAACGGAATGAAGCCCGGCTGATCGACCTGCGCCTTGTCGAACGAGTACTTGATCGAGATCGAGTGCGCCGACGAGAAGTTGTGGTCGACCTTGCCGACCGCGAGGTTCTCGTGCGTGGGATTGACGACCTGCTGGATGTATTGGGCGCTGGCGCCGTTGACCGTCCCGTTCGCTTTGGGGTACAGCAGCAGATACGGCGCGGTGGCGGCGCTGAGATCCGCGCGCGCGCGGGTCGCGTCGCTCGGCACGTTGGCAATCGTCGTCAAGCCCAAGGTCTGGCGGAGCCCTTCGTAGCTGCCGAAGAAAAACGTCTTGTCGTGGAGGATCGGGCCGCCGAGCGTTCCGCCGAACTGGTTGCGCTTGAGCGGCGGAATCGGCTGGGTCGGATCGTCGAAGTACGTGCGCGAGTCGAATTTGCTGTTGCGCCCGAACTCGAACGCGGATCCCGAGAGATTGTTGGTGCCGGACCGCGTGACGGCGACGACGATGCCGCCGGTGCTGCGGCCGTATTCGGCGCTGTAGTTGTTGACGAGCACCTGGAACTCGCGGACCGTGTCGACGCCGAGCATGCCGCCGGCGGCGCTTCCGGGCGCGCCGTTGCCCTGCGTGTTGACGTCGGCGCCGTCCACCTGGAAGCTGATCTGGTTGGGGCGCGCGCCGGCCACCGACACCTGCGTGCCCATGCCGCGATCGACCGTCTGCGAGGTCGACGGCGAGGAGGTGACGCCGAGCTGCAGCAGCGTCAACTGGCTGAAGTCGCGGCCGTTCAGCGGGAGCTCGCGGATTTGCGTCTGATCGACGAGCGCCGTCACCGACGACTGCCGGGTCGCCGCGAGCGCCGCATCCGCCATGACCACGACTTTTTCGGAGACGCCGCCGATCTGCATCTGGATGTTGAGCGTCGCGGTCTGTCCGATCGAGATGTTCATCGCCGGGTACTCGGCGGTGCGGAAGCCGGACAGCTCGACGGTCACGACGTACTTGCCCGGCGCGAGCCCGTCGGCGCGATAGCGTCCCTGTCCGTCGCTCGTGAGCACCCGGCTCTGGCCGGTCTCCGAATCCTTGACGGTCACGGTCGCGCCGGGAAGCGCGGCCTTCGATTCGTCGGTGACCACGCCGGAAATGGATCCGGTCGTGCCCTGCGCGGCCGCGGCCGCGACAGTGCCGCACACGATCGCCGCCGCGAGGCCGAGGCACCGCGTCAGTGCCGCTGCTCGGATTACCTGCATTGCTCCTCCTCCCTCAATGACACCCAGGCCTCCATCACGCCCACGCTTCCATCACACCGAAGGTCAGGCCATTGAGGCGCTCCGCAGGGTGCCGCCTGCGCGCCCGACAAGTCAAGAGAAAAAGCGGCGGCGGCCGGCACAAAAGGGCCCGGCTACCCTGTAATGGTCGGACCAAACATGCTTGACTTCGACGGACGCGTCTGCATACTCTCCGCTATGCCTCGACGGGTCCTTCTCGCGCTCGCGGGCTCCGTGCTGTTCGGCGCGCTCGGCTGGCGGCCGGCGCCCACGGCCGGACCCGACGCCCGCCGGAGCCCGCTGCGATCGCTCGTCGCCGACCAGCGCCTGTATGCGCTCGAGCGCGACAACGGCTGCCTCGACGAACCCGTCGGCGCGGCGCCGCAGGCGTGGCCGGACTGGGCGGCCGCCCACATCACGGGCGGCGACGTCGCGCCGTCGCGCGTCGTCTCCGATCCCTATCCCACCCTGCACAGCGTCGCCGTCGACGCCGAGCACGACCGCGTCGTGATGACCGATCCGAATCGGCACGCGATCTGGACATACGAGCGGACGGCGGCGTCCAAGGGCAAGGACGCCGTTACGGCGCTCGCCGGCGTCCGCGGGCCGTCGACCGGCATGATGTTCATCGCCGCCGTGGCGCTGGATCCGCAGGCGCGCGAGATCTACACCGTCGACAACGACATCGGCGACCGCATGATGGTGTTTCCGTACGACGCCGACGGCAACGTCAAGCCGACGCGCGTCCTGAGCGTGCCGCACCAGGCGTGGGGAGTCTCGATCAATCCCGCGCGCAAGGAGATCGCGATCAGCGTCGAGGGCCCGCGCGAAATCGCCGTGTACGCGCAGAACGCAAGCGGGACGGATCGGCCCCTCCGGATGATCCGAGGACCCAGGACCGGCCTCGGCGATCCGCACGGCGTGGTCTTCGACGGCGTGAACAACGAAATCGTCGTCGCGAATCACGGGAACCAGAACGGCCGCCAGACGGCGCCCGGCACCGTGACCGGCGGCCGGCGCGGCGGCGGCGACGGCGCCGAGACGCCGATCGTCGGTGGCCGGTTCGAGGAACCGTCGATCACGGTCTATCCGGGCGAGGCGACGGGGGACGTCGCGCCGGCGCGCCGGATACAGGGCGCCAGGACCGGCCTCAACTGGCCGATGGCCATCAGCATCGATGCCGCCCACAACGAAGTGGCCGTCGCGAACAGCGGCGACAGCTCGGTTCGGGTTTTCCGGCGCACCGCGGACGGCGACGCCGCGCCGCTCCGCGTCATCAAGGGTCCGCGTACCGGCATTCACGGGCCGATGGGCGTCACGATCGATGCGAACAACGACGAGCTCTGGGTCGCCAACTACGGCGAGCACACGGCGCTCGTCTTCGCCCGCGCCGCCGCCGGCGACGTCGCGCCGAAGCGGATCCTCCGCAACGCGCCCGAAGGGTCGCCGACCGTCGGATTCGGCAACCCCGGCGCCGTCGCCTACGATTCGAAGCGCGACGAAATCCTCGTCCCCAATTGAGTCAGCGAGCCGAGAATCTCGGCGTTTGCCAGGCTGGCAAACGGGAACGCCAGACCGACCCGCGTGATCGCCGGGCAGACCGCCCGGGTCAGCCGGACGATGCACGGGCTGTATTACGACGCGAAGCACGACGAGATCGTGGTGCCCGTCGCGCTCGGCGGCGCGATCCTGACGCTCGCGGGAGGCGCGAACGGCGGCGACCCGCCGCTGCGCGTCATCCAGGGGCCGAGGACGGGCCTCGTGCAGCCCGACACGCTCTATGTCGACGTGCTCCACGACGAGATCGTCGCCGACTCGGGCAACGACAGCGTGCTGATCTTCCCGCGAACGGGCGCGGGCGACATCGAGCCGGTTCGGCGGCTCGGCGGTCCGAAGACGCACATCAGCAACATCTACGGCATCGCGGTCGACGCCGTTCACAACCTGATCGTCATCGGCAACCGCATCGACACGGGAGGACGCAACTCGCAGGACGCCATCCTCGTCTTCAACAGGACCGACACGGGAGACGTGGCGCCGCGCGCGATGATTTCCGGTCCGCGCACCGGCATCATCAAGATCCGCCAGATCGTCGTCGACGAGGATCGCGGCCAGATCTTCGCGACGATCAAGAACAACTTCGAGAACTACGAGTTCGAGCAGGAGCGGCCGTCCCCCTGGAATCCGGACAAGACCGGTTTCATCGGCATCTGGAGCATCGCGGACAACGGCGATGTGCCACCGCGCGGCGTGATCAAAGGTCCCGCCACCGGATTGGTGTGGCCGGCCGGCGTCGCGATCAATCCGGCCAGCCACGAGGTCTATGCGATCGACAGCGTGAGCAACGCGCTATTCATGTTCAGAGTGCCGGAGCTGTTCAGAAGGATGGAAACGCGCTAACGGCCGGAGGGTTTGGATGCGGAATTCAGCGATAGCGCTCGGAGTAGCCGCGGCGATCGCACTCACCGGAGCGGCGAAGATGCGCGCCGAGAGTACGTCCTGTGACAATCTCCTGCCGCCCAAACGCGAGGTGAGGAGCCAGAAGGTGGGTCCGGCATCGTGCCTGATGCAGGACGCCGACATCACCTACGACGGGCGGGCCTACAAGCGTGTCGACGTCGGGCTCGACGGCACGGTCGACGGGTTTGCGGCAAAAGTCGGCGACTACAAGGATTACCTGACCAACGGACCGGACCTGGTCTTCCCGCAGACGTGGGGACCGCGCCAGATCCTGTTCGCCGTCGCGAAATACGAGCGCGCGAAGGGCGCGTCGATGACGATCGTCCATCCCGCCGACGCGGCAGCGTGGAACGGCCGGATCTTCGTCACCGTGCACGGACGCGGCCGCTCCTTCAAACAGGGCAACCTGAAAGCGTGGGACCGGAACTTCAATCCGGCGGCGCCGCTGGGCGATCTGGATCGCTACGAGCGTCTGATGGTCGCGAAGGGCTACGCGGTCGTGAAGACCAACCGCACCAGCTCCGAGGGGCTCGGCGAGATCACGGCGACGCTCGAAGATGGATCGACCGTCGACTCGGTCGCCTTCAACGACACGGCGCGCTACATCATGGATTTCGCCGAAGTGGCGCGGGCGCTGCTGGCCCAGCGCCTGGGCCGCGCGCCGGCGCACGTCTACATGTACGGCCATTCCGCGGGGGCGCGGATCGGCCACAGCATCAACTACACGCCCGGCCTGAACGTCGGCCGCGACGGCCGGCGCTTCTTCGACGGCCTGCTGCTGGACGATCCCGCCGCCGGCACGTGGTATCCGGTCGTGATGAAGGACGGCAAGGACGTGCTGCTCACCTCGGCCGCCGAAAAGGCCGCGTTCGTGCCGCAGATCGACGTCGCACACCAGATGTACAACAACATCTGGCCGCCGCAGCACCCGGCCTGGATGTCGTCGAGCTACCTCGAGAACAAGCGCAACAACGCACGCATCCTGCGCGACAAGGGGATCGCCAACTATCGGATGTACGAAGTGCGCGGCACGAGCCATTCGGGCGGCGAATCGCTCCCCGACAGCATGCAGCGCGGCGAGCTGCAGAACATCGACGTCTCGAAGGCGATGGATCGCTTCATCGACCTGCTCGACGCCTGGGTCGACAAGGGCACGGCGCCGCCGCCGACCCATTCCGACGACCCGTCGCTCGGCGGCGCCGGCGCGGACGGTGCGGCCGCGCATCCCGCGCTCGCGTTCCCAGAGCTCGCCTGCCCGCTCGGCGTCTATTACGGCTATCCCGGGAGCACGGCCGGCGCGACGGCGTTCGCCGCCTTCACGGGTTCCGGCATCGAGCCGCTCGACGGCAACGACGTTTTCGTCGACATGAACCGGAACGGCGTGTGGGACTATCGGGAGACGCCGACACAGGCGTGGAGACGCCTGGGCCTGCTCAAAGGCGGTGAGTCCCTCACGCGCGAGGCGTACGCGTCGTGCGTCACGACCGCGGCGAATCGGCTGCGCGACGAAGGGTTCTTCTCCCCGAAGACCGCCGCCGCCTACGCAGACCAGGCGAAGACGACGGACCTGCAGCCGAAGCAGAACACCGCCGTCGTCATTCACAAGAAAAAAGCCGAGGGCGGATAGATAATTTGGGAATTTGTAAATCTGAAATCCTGAGTGGCTCACGTCTGATCGATAAGAGCGGGAACCGCGCGAAGCGCGAACGCGGCCGCAAACGCAGCGAGGGCCGGAATCGCGAACCAGTGAAATACCGGCGCGTCGTGTTCGAAAGTCCGCCTGACGAGGACGCCTTTCTCGATCGAATCGATCGCCCGTGACGCCGAGTCGAGCTCCCGCGGGCTGGCGGCATTGAAATAGCGACCGCCGTACCCGGCGACCGCCCGCAGGAGCGCCCGCACCTGCGGCTTCGTCCTGACCTCGTCCTGCAGATCGATCCCCACCAGGTGCACGCGGGTGCCGGCTGCATTGGACTGCGCAAGGGCCGCCAGGGGATCGCGGCCGGTGGTGTTCTCGCCGTCCGTGAACACCACGATCACCTTGTTCCGGCGCCCTGGAACGGCGGCCTGTCTCGCAAGCAGATAGTTCGACAGCGCCAGTCCTTCGCCGATCGCGGTCATGCCCTCCCCGCGAAGAATCTCGTTGTCGACCATATCGACGTAGCGTGCGAGATATCGGTGATCGAATGTGAGCGGGCTGACGACGTACGCGTTGTCGGAAAAGACGACGAGGCCGATCCGGTCGTCGACCCGGCGGCCGACGAACGTCTTGATCGCCTCCTTGGTGGCGTCGAGCCGCGTCGCGGGGAGCGGCCGGTTCATCTGTTCGTCCATGCTGGCGGAAAGATCGAGGGCGATGACGATATCGAGGCCGTGTGACTGAACGTCGGTCTCCGCGAAGGGCACGACCGGATCCATCAGCGCGCAGCCGAGCAGCGACCACGCGATCAGGAAGATCAGCGCCGGCGCCCGGCGAATGAGCGACGCCCGGTACCGCGGATCGAAGACCCATGGCGACGCCGTCGCCAGCCCCAGCCGCCGCCGGGCGAGCGCCCGAAGCGCAATCCCAACCGCGAGCAGCGCGGCGAACCACCAGGCTGTTTCGGGGTGGAGGAATCGCATGGCCTCAGCGCCCGGACACGATCTGTTCCGCCTCGGCGACCGCGTCGCGCCACGCGTCAAGTGACGGATGCAGCTCGGGACTCGCGAAACGGGCCAGCTCGCAGGAGCCGAGCACCGAGGTCAAGAGCTGGACCGGTACCTGCGGCGATCGGCGGTCGAGGGCCGACACGATTTCATCGACTGTCATGTTGTGGGCGGGCACGCCGGCGAGGGCCGCGAGATGCCCGCGAACGAGCGCGTCGAGGCGGGCGAAAGCGTCACGGCGCGCCCGGGCCTCCGATGCGTCCAGCGCGCGCAGTTCGTCGAGAACCGCCCGCGCCGAGTGCTTCGCCTGACGCAGCGAAGGCGCGGCGCGATCGCGACGTCGCGCCCGCGCCGCCGTCGCGAGCCTGGCGACGAGGAATGCCAGCGGCGTCACCGAGACGAGCATCAATCCGATGCCGGCCGGCGCAAGGACGGCATACGGCAGCGATGGCGCCGGCGGCGGATGGTCCGCGCGGAGTTCGTACACAGTCTGTTCGTCGGCCAGCAGACTGCGGAAGGCGATCGGCAGGGCGGGAATCGTGACGGCGCCCGCGGGCGCCGCCTCTTCGGGACGCTGTCCCGCACCTGTGAGGTAGTACCGAACCTGGAACGCGCCAATGGCCGGCGTCGCGACATCGACGCGATACGTCGTGAGGACATAATCGAAAGTGTAGCGGGCGGCGTCGCCCTCGGAGCGCCTGTGACTGTCCGCGCTCACCACCTCGAGCCCCGTGAGCTTCAGTTTGTCCCGATCGAGATCCCCGGTCAGGATGTCGATGCCGCGCGGGCAGACGATCTCCACGGTGTAGGTCACCCGATCGGCGATCCAGATCGCCGGACGATCGACGCCGGCCGTCGCAGCCGGCGCCGCGACCTCTGCGGCCGGGGCCCCGGCAAGTCCGAGAAGCAGCGCGGCAACGCACGGGCCCCGTACGTGAATCATTGCCGCATCCTCGACGCGAAGAGACCCAGCAGGGGCTCGAGCGGACGGCCGTCGGTCGGAACGACCACGTGCTCCATCGGAACGCGGTAAAACGCCCGCGCGAGCGCCTCACGGCGACGCCGCGCCTCGGCGGCGTAGTACTGCCGCGACCGCGCGCCCAGATCGATTGCGGCGCGACGGCCGGACTCCAGATCGCGCATCGTCACGTAGCCGGGACCGGCTGGAAGCTCGCGCTCGCAGGAATCCTCCGGAACGACCGCAATGACATCGTGCCGGGCGGCGAGCATCGCCAGATCGGGCGAGCCGAACAGGTCTTCCTCCGTGAGGAAGTCCGACACGAGGAACACGATGCTCATGCGCCTCAGGGTGCGCAGGAGGTGCCGGACCATCGGCAGCAGCGCGGTGCCGGCGGACGTCTGACCGGCGGACCAGCACTGCTCGAGGATCGCCCATGCCGCCGCGCGCCGCCGCCGCGGCGGGCGCGACACGATGACGCGGTCGGAAAAGGCGACGAAGCCGGCATTTACCTGATTCGCCAGCGCCGAGAAGACCAGCGACGCGGTGATGAACATCATCGTTTCGCGCTTCGATCGATGGCGCGTGCCGAGTTCCATCGATCGCGACACGTCGATGGCGATGGCCATGTTCAGCTCGCGTTCGGCGTGGGTGTGGCGGACGAAGGGGGCGTCGAGCCGCGCGGTCACGTTCCAGTCGATCCGCCGGACGTCGTCGCCGGGGCGGTACGGCTGCAGCTCGTCGAAATCGAAGCCCTGGCCACGCCGGCGGCTCGTGAACGGCCCGGCGCGGAGGGATCGCATCCTCCGCGCAGTCGCGATCTCGAGGTAGCGCAGCTCGCGGACGATCTCGTCGGGGATCATGAGACGGCGACTCCGCGCAGCAATTCGTCCAGCACGACATCGGCGTCGACGCGCTCGGCCTCGGCGCGAAGACTGCGCATGATCCGGTGCCGCGTCGCGTCGACAAAGATCTCCTTCACGTCCGACGGACGGACGTAGGCCCGGCCGTGCATGAACGCCGTGACGCGCGCGAGCGCCAGTACGTGCTGGTAGGACCGGGGCGAAATCCCCGCCACCAGCAGCTCCGCGAGATCGGGGCGTCCGGCGTCGGCCGGATGCCGTGTCGCCCGGCCGAGCCGGACGATGTAGTCGATCAGGTTGTCGTCGACGAACACCGTGTCGCGGATGAACCCGCGCAGCCGCGCCACGTCCGCAGGCGAGACGCGCGGCTGGACGGCGTCGTGTTCGGCGCTCGCGCGGAGCATCGCCCGTTCGTGCTCGGCGGAGGGATATTCGACGCGCAGCATCATCGAGAAGCGATCGAGCTGCGCTTCAGGAAGCGCGTAGACCCCCTCCTGCTCGATCGGATTCTGCGTCGCCAGGACCCAGAACGGGTCGTCGAGCGGAAAGGTGCGCTCGGCGAGCGTGACCTGGCGCTCCTGCATCGCCTCGAGCAGCGCGCTCTGCGTTTTCGGAGGGGCGCGGTTGATCTCGTCGGCGAGCAGGATGTTCGTGAACACGGGGCCGTGCTCGATTCTGAACGTCGCCGTCTTCGCCTCGTAGATTCGGGTGCCGACGATGTCGGCGGGCATCATGTCGGGCGTGAGCTGGAGGCGCTGGAACCGGGCGTCGATGGCTCGCGCGAGCGTGGTCGCCGTCAGCGTTTTCGCGACACCCGGGACGCCTTCGAGAAGGATGTGGCCGCAGCCGGCGCGCGCCCCCTTGTCGGCCGTCGCGAACGGAATCGCGGCGAAGAGGCCCGTCAACAGCCGCCGGATGAGCACGCGCTGGCCGACGATCACCTTGCCGATTTCCGCTTCGAGGCCCGCCAGGAGCGCCAGCGCCTCTTCGTGCGACCATGCCGGAGCCGCCGGGCGCGCGTCGCCGGACATCAGCGGAGCACCCACACGACCGCGCCCGCCAGCGCGGCGATGCCGAGAAACGCCGGATACAAATCGCGGCGCTCCGTCGATGTCCGCCAGCCGACGAGACGCCGCTCGCCGTCTGCGATCGCGGCGATCGCACGCCGGAGCTCTTCCCCCGTCGCGGACCGCACGTACTGGCCGCCGGTGGCGGCGGCGATGGTCCGAAGCGTTTTCTCGGCAAACCGCGTCGTCACCGCCCGGCCGCTGTCGTCGACCAGCGGCGTCTCGCGCCCGTCGCCGCCGCGCACGGGAATCGCGACGACCTCGTCGCTCCCGATGCCGATGCAGTTGACGCGGTAGCCCTTCGCGCGCGCCGCCATCAGCGCCCGCCCGAGCTCGGCGCCGTAGTCCTCGCCGTCGGAGACCAGCAGAAACAGCTTCCGCGTCGGTCGATCGTCCTTGCGCGCCACGTCCATCGCGCTCGTGAGCGCCGCGCCGATGTTGGTGCCGAAAAACGGCGCCGGATCGGCGTCGATCCAGTCGAAATAGAACAGCAGGCTGTCGACGTCGTCTGTCGGGTACGAGAGGACGACGGCGGCGTCGGCGAAGCCGATCAGCGCGACACGATCGATGCCGGCGGGCTTCTGCCGGACGAAGTTGCGGATCTCGAGCGTGGCGCGTGAGGAGCGGGAGGGCCTGATGTCGCGCGCCCGCATCGACGCCGATCGATCCAGCATGACGATCAGGTCCGCGCGCTCGTATTCCGGGATCCGGTGCGCGACCGTCGCTTGCGGGCGGAGGATCGCGACGGCGATCGCGGCCGCCGCGAGCACGCCGCCGGCGAGCACGGCGCCGTCGCGGACGCCGGACGACCGCCGCGACAGCGCGGCAAACCTGCCGGCGACGGCGAGGCGCCGGCGGAACGCGGCGCGCAGACGGCGATGCACGGTCCAGAGCGCGACGATCAGCGGCACGGCGAGCGCCCAGGCGGCGAGATCCGGACGAAGCAGCGTCATCGGCGGGCGACGGTCATCCGACGCGGCGGACCGGCCTGGTTCCGGCGCGGGGCTGCGGGCGCAGGAGCTGCATCAGTTGATCGGGCGGCGTGCGCGGCTGCTTGCGCAGCGCGGCGGCGAGCCGGGTGACGAGCTCGAAATCGTATTTCGTGTCCCAGTCGGCCGGCGCCGCTTCGACCGCGAGGCGCAGCTCCTCTTCGGCGCGCATCAGCCAGCCGGACTGATCGTCGGGCTTCCCTTCGCCCCGGCTCTTGGCGAAGAACGCCAGACCCGTCCAGAAATGCGGCGCCGCCCCGGCCGGCGCGCGCTGGGCCTTCTCGATCAGCTCGTCGAAGCGCTGCTGACGGTAGTCGAGCCACAACTGCGTCGCGACGGCACGGGCGTAATCGCGGGCGAGCAGCCGGCGGGCCGCGGGCAGTCGATCGAACCGCGCCTCGGCGGCGGCGTACGACGCGCGGGCGCGATCCCAGTCGCCGCGCGCGGCGGCCTCGTCCGCGTCGGCAAGAGGGCGCGTCCAGCGCGCGCACGCGAGCGCGGCCGCTCCGGCAGCGAACAGCGCGATCGCGGCGATCGCCGATACCAATCTCGACGCGGACGGCATGAAGGGGTGCGATTACACCAGAAGGATTGGCGCGCGTCAACGAACGAACCGGTGAAAGGTCTGACCTTCGCTCGGCTGGCGCCGGATATGCGGTAAAATACGGCTCATGTCCACGATCAAACGGCTTCTGCTCGGCGCCGGCGTCCTGTTGCTCATCTGGTTTGCGGGCGCGGGCGTCTCCGCCCGGCAGCTCGCCGGAAGACCTGCCGACGACTGGAGCGCGAGACTCGAACGGCCCGAACGGATCGCGGGACTGAAGATCGACTACATCGTCGCGTCGCTCGGATTGAGGCCCGGCCAGACCGTCGCCGACATCGGCGCCGGTCCTGGCGTGCTCAGCGTGCCGATCGCGAAGGCCGTGGCGCCCCGCGGAAAGGTGTACGCCGTCGAGATCGACAAGGGGTACTTCCCGCACATCGCAGAGAAAGCCGCGGCCGAGAAAGTCACCAACGTAGTCACGGTGCTCGGCGCCTTCACCGATCCGCAACTGCCGGCGCGCGACGTGGACGTCGCGCTGTTCCACGACGTCCTCCACCACATCCAGGATCGCGCGGGCTATCTGAAGGCGATGGCGGGCTACATGAAGCCCCAGGGCCGCATCGCGATCGTCGAGCTGCCGCCGACCGGGTCGCACAAAGACGACCCGTCGCTGATCGTGACGAAGGATCAGGCCGCCGGCTGGATGTCCGACGCGGGCTTCAGGCCGGTCCAGGAATTCGACGGGTTGAACGAAGGGAAGTGGTTCATCGTGTACGGCCGCAAATAGCGGATCAACCCGGTCTCGCGCGACGCATGCACCGCCGCTCGTTCATCGTGGCCCTCGCCGGCCCGCTCGCCCTGTCCGTGTTCCCGCGGCGTTCATCGGCATCCCAGACGCCGGCGCCTCTGCCGCCGGTGTCCTTCAGTTGTCCGATGCACGCGGAGGTGGTCGAGGACAAGGCGGGCAAGTGCCCCATCTGCGGCATGACGCTCGCGCCCGTCCGGCTTGCGCTCGTCTGGAGCTGCACGCTGCATCCGGACGTGACGCGCCAGCAGCCGGGCGTGTGCCCGCGGTGCGGCCGCGACCTGCTGCGGGTGACCAAGGCCCTCACGTTCACCTGCCCCGTCCACCGCAAGATCGACGTGCTCGATCCCGGACGCTGTCCGATCTGCAAACGCACGCTGATCGCCAGATACACCATCCGGCCGCACGGCGATCACAACCCCCGGCACGGCGGATCGTTTTTCATGGTGTCCAACAACTGGCACCTGGAAGTCACCCATCCCGCGGCGTCCGTCTTCCGGCTCTACGTTTACGACCAGTACTCCAAGCCGTTCTCTCCTCCGGGCCTGACGGCGCGCGTCACGGAGACCGCGGATCCTTCGGGCAAACGGGCCGAGATCTCGATCCCCTTCGCGCGCACGTCCCGCGGGTATTACGAGGCGCGCGTGCCGAACGCCGCCACGCCCGCCACCATCGCCGCCAAGGTGCGGTTCGAGCCGGCCGACAAGGAATACCGATTCGACTTCATTTTTCCGGATTATTCGAAGGAACCGTCGGTCCGGAAATCCCGATAAGGCCTGACGGTTACGCTTGACTCTCCGGATCCCCTGTTGCACCCTATGGGCTCCTGGCAATGGTAGAACCAAAGCCCGGCCCGCCGGCGGCCGGGCCAGCCGGATCACGAGGATGACCACACTATGAAGACATCGTTTACGCGTCTGTGCACGCTCGGCGTTCTCATGCTGCTGCCGGCGATGGCTGCCGCGCAGGGTACGACCGGCAGCATTTCGGGGACGGTCACGGACCCGCAGAAGTCGGTGGTCCCCGGCGT
>DATJFE010000026.1:0-16062 GCA_035495955.1 Vicinamibacterales bacterium
GACGCCCTTCGGAATAAATATGACCGTCAAGATCGTCGCGTACGACAAGGGCAATCCGCCGGGGAAGCTGGCGGATGCCGAACTGCACTTCACAGAGGGACCGCTCGATGGACTCAAGCTGATTGGGTTCTCGGTCTGGGAGCGGCGCACCGGCAACGGCCGCAACGTGACGTTTCCCGCGCGGCAGTACTCGGTCAACGGCGAGCGGCGATCGTTTTCGCTCCTGCGGCCGGTGATCGATACGACGGCTCAGAACCGCCTGCGCGATCTGATTCTGGAAGCGTACGAAGCGCACGCCGCCGCGGCGGTCGAGGCGACCGCCTAGTCTGTCTAGGACAGGACGGGGAGGAATTTCCGGTTCTCGGCCGCGCGCTTGGGGGGCAGCGTCCATTCCTCGCGCAGGCCCTTGTCGAATTCCGCGCGGAAGAAGGCGCGCTTCATGCCGCCGTCGATGATGTCCCACGGCAGCACGGCGTCTTGCGAGCGGTCCCGGAAGATGTAGAAGTCGGCGTCAACGCCGGTTTCCGCGACCGCGGCGCGCCAGTTGCCGCCGTTGCGCTCGGCGGCCTCGATCGCAGGCGCGACCCGCCGGTCGCCGAGCGAAAGGAGGGCTTGATAGTACGAGTGTCGCTCTGACTTGATGTTGAAGAACACGTTGTCGAGATCGGCGACCAGCGTCCGCAGCCGCTTCCCCTTGCGGTCGGTCACGGCCGGGTCTTCCATCGGCAGCCATTGGTAGGCGGTGCCCGGCTTCGGAATCAGCGGGTTCACGCTCGCCACGATGCGGCCGATGCGGCCCTTCGGGCGCGCGTGTCTGAGCATCACGTCGCGCATCTCGGCCGTCAGCGTCCGGATGCTCTCCAGATCCGCGTCGTCTTCGGTCGGGAGGCCGATCATGTAATAGAGCTTCAGGTTGTCCATGCCGCTCGCGAAGATCAGATCGGTCTTCTCGAGGATCTCGGCGTTGGTGACCGTCTTGTTGATCACGCGGCGGAGGCGATCGGATCCGGTTTCGGGCGCGATCGTAATCGACCGCTCGCCGCTCTGACGCAGCGTGCGGACGATGGAGTCGGTGAGATCGTCGAGGCGGAGCGAGGCGGGCGAGATCGAATAGCCCATCTCGATCAGACCGGCGAGGATGCGGTCGATCTCGGGGTGGTCGCAGAGCGCGATCGAGACCAGGCCGGCGCGGGTCGCGTGCGGCCGCGCTTCGCGCGCCAGATCCAGGATGCGATCGGCGGGGAACGCGCGCACGGGCAGGTAGTTGTAGCCGGCCCAGCAGAATCGGCAGAGATTCGCGCACCCGCGGACGACCTCGATCAGGAATCGCGATCCGAACTCGGTATCCGGCGTGAAAATCCGCGTCGACGGAGGATCCATCGCGTCGGTGCTCCTGACGGCGGCCTTTTTCACGACCGCGGGAGCGCCGGTCCCCGGCTTCGGCTCGAACGCCGCGATCGTGCCGTCGCTCTTGTGGTGCACGTCGTAGAACGACGGGATGTAGAAGCCGCGCTGGCCCGCAAGGCGGCGGAGCAGGTCGCCGCGATCGGAAGCATCGCGAATGGACGCCATCAGCGACGGGATCAGCTCCTCGCCTTCTCCGGCCGAGACGACGTCGGCGAAGGGCGCGAGCGGCTCCGGATTGACGAACGTCACCGCGCCGCCGATGACGACAAGCGGATCGCGGTGCGTGCGCGCGTTGGCGCGGACCGGAACGCCCGCCAGGCGCAGCATGGAGACGACGTTGGTGTAGTCCCACTCGAACGAGACGGAGAAGGCGAGGACGTCCATGTCGCGCACCGCCGTGTCGGATTCGACGGTGCGGAGCGGCTTCCCCGACGCGAGTTGCGCCTGCAGTTCCTGGCGTCCGGGCAGGAACACGCGTTCGCACACCACGTCGTCCAGCTCATTGAAGAGCCGGTAGACCGTCTGGAAGCCCAGGTTGGACATCCCGACGAAATAGGTGTTGGGAAACGCCAGCGCGACGCGCAGCCGGCCGCCGTGCGGTTTGCGGATGAACCCGACTTCCCGCCGGAGAACGTCGAGTGCGTCGCGCGCGCCCCGCTGGTCCGGGCGTGCAGCCATATGAACAGGGTTTACGTGCGAAAAATCGTTCGCGAGTCTGAGCTGAAGAGACGGCGCTCGCGCGTGCCGTGGATTTATCTAGTGTACCACGTCCGCGAGCCGCGCGACCGCCCTGAGCTCCTGGCCTCCGGTCAGGACGCTATTCGTTCTGCCGCCTCAGGAACGCCGGAACGTCGAGCGGCGACACGGGTTCGAATTCGGCGCCGGGGCTGAAGGTCTCGAACGACGGATCGGCCGCAGCGGCCGCGGCCGGCATTTCCAGCACCGGCCGTCGCGCCACCGCCAGGCGCGCTCCGCCGCCCGACGCGCCGCCGGACAGGCCGGCCGATACGCCCCCCGAGCCGCCGCCCGACGCCGCGACCCGCTCCGTCGACTGCCAGGCGGTGTAGGAGTGCAGATCGACCGGCGTCACCGCCGCCGACGCGACGACCTGCTTTTCCGTCGTCGCGCGATCGAACCCGGTGGCGATGACGGTGATCTTCACCTTTCCCTGCATCTTCGGATCGACCACGGCGCCGAAGATGATGTTCGCGTCCTCGTGGGCCGCCTCCTGGATGATCGCCGAGGCTTCGCTCACTTCGATCAGCGAGAGGTCCGCTCCGCCGGTCACGTTGATGATCACGCCGCGCGCCCCCTTGACGGAGGCGTCTTCGAGCAGCGGGCTCGAGATCGCGTGGTTCGCGGCATCCAGCGCGCGCGCGTCCCCCTCGCCCATGCCGGTGCCCATGATCGCGATCCCCATCCCGGCCATGATCGTCTTGACGTCCGCGAAGTCCAGATTGATCAGGCCCGGCACGAGAATCAGATCCGAGATGCCCTGGATCGCCTGGCGCAGCACGTCGTCTGCGGTGGTGAACGCATCGGTGAGGGACGTGGTCCGCGCGATCGTGGTCAGCAGGCGCTCGTTCGGAATCGTGATCACCGTATCGACGCACTCGCGGAGCTCGTCGAGGCCGCGCTCCGCCTGGAGCTGGCGCTTCTTGCCTTCGAATCTGAACGGCTTGGTGACGACGGCGATCGTGAGAGCGCCAAGCTCGCTCGCCAGGCTCGCGATCACCGGCGCGGCGCCGGTGCCGGTGCCGCCGCCAAGGCCCGTGGTGACGAACACCATGTCGGCGCCGTCGAGCGCTTCGATCAGCTTCTCGGTGTCCTCGAGCGCGGCCTGCCGTCCGACGTTCGGGTCGGCTCCGGCGCCGAGGCCTTTGGTCAGCTTCGCGCCGATTTGCAGCTTGCGCGGCGCGGCGTTCAGCTTCAACGCCTGCAGATCCGTGTTGGCGACGACGAACTCGACGCCCTCGAGGCCGGCCTGCACCATTCTGTTGACGGCGTTGCTGCCGCCGCCGCCGACGCCCACCACTTTGATGCGCGCCCCCGTCCGTCCCTCTTCGTCGAGCTTCAGCCGCAATGTGGACGTATCGTGATCAGCCATGCTCCGGCCTCCCATCAGAAGAATTCCTTGAACAACGTGCGCAGCCGCCCGGCCACGCGCCCGAACGCGCCGGCGCCGACCGGCCGCGCGACTTCCCCGATGTGGTTCCGGTGCGCGTACATCACCAGGCCCACGGCGGTCGCAAATGCAGGGTTGTTGACGTGATCCGCCAGCCCGCCGACGCCCGCCGGCACGCCGCGTCGGATCGGCAGATCGAAGATCTGCTCGGCGATCTCGGCCATCCCCTCGAGGATCGCCCCGCCGCCGGTGAGCACGATCCCGGAGTTCAGCGCCTTCTCGAACCCCGCCTTCCGGATCTCGTCCCACAGCAGGTGGAAGATCTCCTCGGCGCGCGGCTGCAGGATTTCAGAGAGGATGCGGCGCGACATCACGCGCGCCTTCCGTCCGCCCACGCTCGGCACGTCCATCGTCTCGTCTTCGTCGACCATCGCGGACAGCGCGCATCCGCACCGGCGTTTGATCTTTTCGGCGTCGGGAATCGCCGTCCGCAGGCCGACGGCGATGTCGTTCGTGAAGTGATCGCCGCCGATCGCGACCACACCGGTGTGCCAGATGCTGCCGCGCTCGAAGATCGCGAAGTCCGTCGTGCCGCCGCCGATGTCGACCAGGGCGACGCCGAGCTGTTTCTCGTCCTCGGTGAGGACGGCTTCGCTGGCGGCGAGCTGCTCGAGCACGGTGTCGAGGACCGCGACGCCGGCGCGGTTCACGCACGCCACGATGTTCTGGGTGGATGAGGCGCTGCCGGTCACGACGTGGACGTTCACCTCGAGGCGCGTCCCGGTCATGCCGACCGGCGCGCCGATGCCGTCCTGCTCGTCGACCACGAAATCCTGCGGCAGCACGTGCAGGATCTCGCGGCCGCTGGGGAGCGCGACGGCCTTCGCGGCGTCGATCGCGCGGCGCACGTCTTCGCGGGTGATCTCCCGGTTCTTGCCGGCGACCGCCACGACTCCGCGGCTGTTGAACGCCTTCACGTGGGCGCCCGAGAGGCCGAGGTGCACCGAGTCGATCTCGACGCCGGCCGTCAGCTCCGCCTCGTCGATCGCCTTCTTGATCGATTCGACGGCGGCCTCGAGATTGACGACGACGCCGCGCCGGATGCCCTTCGAATCGGCGAGGCCAAGCCCGATGATGTCGAGCCCGTCGTCGGCGGTCATCTCGCCGACAATCGCGGCGATCTTCGACGTGCCGACGTCGAGCCCGACCAGGTATCGTTCCTTACGAGCCACTCGGTTCTCCCTTCGGTGCTTTCACGCGGACGCTCATTTCTTCACCGTCGCCGGCCGCACGTATACCCGCTGGTCGAAGCGCAGATCCACGTAATCGATGTCGGGCACCCGCTCGCGCAGCGCGGGCGCCAGCTCCACGTACGACTGCACGCGCTCGAGAAACTTCTCCTCGCCGAGGTGCAGCAGCGCGGCGTCGTTCTGGAGCAGGACGACGGCGTCGTGCGCGTCGCGCACGTCGATCTGGGACACCCGCTGCGCCACGTCCTTTCGCTCCGACAGAGCGTCGATGACGCGCGCCGCGAGGGCCGCGCGCGCCTCGTCGATCGACGGCTGCCCCGAGCCCGGCGCCCGGACGAGCCCGTCGATGATCGGCAGATCGAACTCGGCGTACTGCGGGCCGTACTCGTCGATCAGCGTGCCGTGCGGATCGACCAGATAGAGCACGCTGCCAAGCCGGCAGAGCCCCATCGGCCGCCGCTCCGAGACGAACACTTCGACCGTCGCGGGCAGCACGCGTCGCAGCGCCACGTCGGCCACCCAGGGCGATTCGAGCAGCCGCCGGCGGTATCCCGCGAGATCGACGGTGAGAATGCTGGAGCCCCGCAGCCCCTCGACGATTGCCTGCACCTCTCCGGCCGAAAGGCGGACGTTCCCGTGCACGCTGATGTGCCGCACCTGCAGGCCCGAGGCGTGCAGCACGAGCTCGGTCGCGCGGTACCCCGCGTACGCCACGAGCAGCGCCGCCCCGACCCATCGTCCCGCGCGCCACGACAGCCGGAGCCGGCCGCCGGCGGACTTTTTCGAGCCCGGACGCACTTTCGCGCGACGAAAGTTCTTCTCCGCCGGCGCCTTGACTTTCATCGGCCTTCGCCTTTGGCTTCGGGCGACAGATCGGAATCGCCTCCGGCTTCGGCCGACAGGGCCGCGCCGCCTCGAAGCGCGTCGAGAATCCGATCCGGAAGGGTGCCGATCGATCCGGCGCCCAGCGTGATCACGAGGTCGTTCGGACGCGCGATCGCCGCCACGGCGCTCGGAATCTCCTCCAGCGCCTTCACCAGATGGACCGGCCGGCGCGCGCTGCGCACCGCGGCCGCAACCGCCTCCGCGGTCGCCCCCTCGATGGGCGACTCGCCGGCCGGATAGATGTCCGTGAGGACGATCTCGTCGGCAGTCCCCAGCGCGGTGCCGAATGCGGGGAGCAGGTCGCGCGTGCGCGTGTACCGGTGCGGCTGGAACACCACGACGACGCGCCGGCTCAGCCCCGCGCGGGCCGCGGCAATCACCGCGGCGATCTCCGTCGGATGGTGGCCGTAATCGTCGACGACCATCACGCCGCGCTCCTCGCCCCGCAACTGGAAGCGCCGCTCGGCGCCGCGGAATCCCTCGAAGGCTTCCGCGATCCGTGGAAAGGGAACACCGACCTCGAGACCGACCGCGACGGCGCCGAGCGCGTTCAAGAGGTTGTGCCGTCCCGGCACGCGGAGGTGCAGCCCTCCGAGCTCCACTTCGCCGGCCTCGCGCATGTTGAGCGAGACGCGGCACCGCGATCCGAACGCTTCGAGCTCGGCGTCGTGCCCCGAGATCGCCGCCCCGGCCCCCTCGAATCCATACGTGATGACGCGGCGGGTCATCCGGGGCACGAGCGCCCGTACCGGCTCGTCGTCCAGGCACGCGACCACGGCGCCGTAGAACGGCACCTTGTCCGCGAAGTCGACGAACGCCTGCTGCAGGGCGTCCCAGCTTCCGTAGCTCTCCATGTGCTCGTGGTCGATATTCGTAATCACCGCAATCGCCGGCGACAGCTTCAGAAACGACCGATCGCTCTCGTCGGCCTCTACGACCATGTAATCGCCGCGCCCGAGCCGCGCGTTGCTGCCGAACGCGCTGAGCCGGCCGCCGATCACGGCCGTCGGATCGAGGCCCGCGCGCTCCAGCACCACCGCGACCATCGACGTCGTCGTGGTCTTGCCGTGCGCGCCGGCGATCGCGATGCCGTAGCGGAGGCGCATCAGCTCGGCCAGCATTTCGGCCCGCGGGATCACGGGGATCGCCCGCCGCCTGGCCTCCTCCACCTCGGGATTGCCCGGATGAATGGCCGACGACACGACGACGACGTCCGCGCTTCCCACGTGGCCGGCGGCATGGCCGCGTGCGATTCGCACGCCGAGGCCCGACAGCCGTTCGGTTATCTCGGTCGCCTTCGCGTCCGAGCCGCTCACCTCGTAACCGAGGTTGGCGAGCAGCTCCGCGATGCCGCTCATGCCGATTCCGCCGATCCCGACGAAGTGGATCCGCCGCGTGCGGCCTAACACCGATTCACCCGTTCACCAGCTCCAGCGCGCGATCGACGATGACCTTTGCGGCGTCAGGGCGTGCGAACGTGCGCGCCGCCCGTGCCAGCGCGCGGCGACGCTCCGGATCGCGCGCGAGCGCGAGCACCCGGTCCGCCAGGACCGGCCCGGTCAGATCCTTCTGCTCGATCAGCTCGGCCGCTCCCGCGCGCGCCAGCACGTCGGCGTTCTTCTTCTGGTGATCGTCGGTGGCCGTCGGCAGCGGAATCAGGATCGCCGCGCGTCCGGCCGCCGTCAGCTCCGCGATCGAGGTCGCGCCGGCGCGGCTGACGATCACGTGCGCATTCTTCATTTCCCGGTCCATGTCGAAGAGGAACGGTTCCACCCTGGCGGCGAGCCCCGCGTCCCCATAGGCGCGCCGGACCAGGCCCACATCGCGCTCTCCTGTTTGATGCGTGATCTCCACGCCGCCAGCGGCAGCCAGCCTCGGCGCCGCCTCCACCATGGCCACGTTGATCGCGTGCGCGCCCTGGGAGCCGCCAAAGATCAAAACCCTTCGGCTTCCGCTGTCAGGCGGAAGATCCGCGGTGAAGAACTCGGGACGAACCGGATTGCCTGCGACAAATCCCCTCCTGCCGAAGAACGCCGCCGTTGATTCGAAGGTCACCGCCGCCGCGCTGACCACCCACGAAAGCAGACGATTGGTCAATCCCGGGACCGCGTTCTGCTCGGCGAGCAGCGTCGGAACGCGCCGCAGCGCCGCGAGCAGGACGACGGGCCCCGAGCTGTACCCGCCGACGCCGATCACCAGATTCGGCTTCCGGCGGGAGAGGATGCGCCACGCGTCGGCGCCGCTCAGGGGCAGCAGCGCGAGCGCGCGGGCCGCGGCAGCGATCGACCGTCCCTTCACGCCCGCGGCGCGCAGCAAATCCAGTTGAAATCCTTCCCGCGGGATCACCCTCGCCTCCAGGCCCCGCGCCGTTCCGGCAAACGTCACCGTCGCATCGGGCCGCCTCGCGATCAGCTCGCGGGCGATCGCGATTCCCGGATACAGATGGCCGCCGGTGCCCCCACCCGCGATCACCACACGCAGCGGGACGGTCATGCATTCGCCGTCATGTCCATCGTGACCACGTGGCTTGCCGACGCCTGCTGCGACACGTTCAGGAGGATGCCCATGCCAATCATGCTGACGAGGAGCGACGACCCGCCGAAGCTGACGAACGGCAGCGGGATGCCCTTGGTCGGCAGCAGCCCGAGCGTGACGCTGATGTTGAAGAAGGCCTGGATGGTCACCATCGCGGTGACGCCAAGCGCAACGAACGCGCCGAATCGATCGGGGGCGCGCATCGCCGTCCGCAAACCCCGCCAGGCGATCACGCAGAAGCATGCGAGCACGAGCGTCGATCCGACGAGGCCGAGCTCTTCGCCGATGACGGAGTAGATGAAGTCGGTGTGCGGGTACGGCAGATAGAACAGCTTCTGCACGCCCGCCATCAGACCGCGGCCGAAGACGCCGCCCGTCCCGACGGCGATGAGCGACTGGATCACCTGAAACCCGTCGCCCAGCGGATCCTCCCAGGGATTGAGGAACACCAACATGCGGCGGCGCCGGTAGTCGGCGCTCATCAGCACGATGTACGCGGCCGGCAGCGAGACCAGCACGAGGCCGATGATGTAGCGATAGTTGATGCCCGCCGCGAAGATCATCGTCGAGACGATGAGGACGATCGACAGCGCCGTCCCGAGATCCGGCTGCAGCATGATCAGGGCGACGACGACGACGAGCGCGATCGCGATGGGGAGGAGCGAGTACTTGAGATCGTCGATCCGATCCATGCGCCGCTCGAGAATCGCGGCGACGAAGAAGATGATGACGAGCTTGGCGAACTCCGACGGCTGTACGCCGACGCCGGCAATGTTGAACCAGCGGCGCGCGCCGTTCAGCCGCGGACCGAACAACACCGCGACGAGCGCGAGGCCGAGCAGCACCAGGGCGCTCCAGATGACGACCGGCTGACGGTAGTGGCGGTAGTCCACGCGCATCAGCACGGGCATCAGAAGGAGCCCGAGCAGCGCGAACGTCGCCTGCTTGAACAGGAAGAACATCGGCCGCTGGCCGTACTGCTCCATGCCGATGACGGCGGAGGCGCTGTACACCATCACCAGGCTCGCGCACACGAGCACCAGCGTGGCCGTGAACAGCAGCTTGTCCGATTTGAGTTTCCGTGCCATACGATCTACAGTTCCGCCCTTTCGAGGCCGACAAATACGTTCGAGCAGTCAGTAGTCATCAGCCGGCCGCCGGGGGAAGACACCGACCTCGCAGACCGGGGCAGCCTGCGTTCCCAGCGGTCAGCTCCTCTCCGCCTCGACCGACTGATGACTACTCACTGCTGGACCGTGCTCGGCCCCCACGCGGGGTCACTGTTCACGCGTCTGCCTCCACTCTTCCGCGAGCCTCCGGACTTCCTGTTTGAATGCGCGGCCGCGCTCCGCGTAATCGCGGAACATGTCGAAGCTGCTGCACGCGGGCGCGAGGACGACGCTCTGTCCCGGTCCGGCGACGGCAAACGCGGTCCGCACGGCGCCCGCCATGTCGGCGGCGGCGTGGACCGGCACCGTCGGCTCGAGCGCCCGGCGGATGAGCGGCGCGGACTCGCCAATGGCGACGACCGTGGCGTTTCGCTCTTCCAGCGCGGGCCGCAGGTCGGCGAAATCGCCCCCCTTGAACCGGCCGCCGAGAATCGCCACGACGCCCGACCCGAAGCTCTCGATCGCGCGCAGCGCCGACTCGATGTTGGTGGCCTTCGAGTCGTTGACGAAGCGCACACCGCCGATCTCGGTCACAGGCTCCAGGGCATGTTCGAGACCCGTGAACGTCTGAACGGCGCGGGTCATTGCCTCGGGCTCGACGCCCGCGAGCGACGCGACCGCCGCGGCCGCCAGGACGTCGGCCAGCAGGTGGCGGCCGAGCAGCTTGACCGCCGAGATCGGCACGAGCACCTGGTCGGCGTCACCCGGACGCCGGCGCACGATTGAATCGCCCGAAATCACGATGCCGTCCGCAAGGTCCTGTTCCATCGCAAACAGGAGCTGCCGCGATCGCGCCTCCTGCGCGAGCGCGCGGGACGCCCGATCGTCGGCGTTCAGGACGGCCCAGTCGTCGATCGTCTGGTTCGCGAAGATCCGCGCCTTGGCGGCCGCGTACTCGGCGATGTCCGCGTGCCGATCGAGGTGATCGGGGGAGAAGTTCAGCAGCACCGCTATCCACGGATGGAAGGTCTCGATGCTTTCGAGCTGGAAGCTGCTCGTTTCGACGACGTGGATCGTGTCCTCGGTCGAATCGTCGACCTGCGCGCTCAGCGCGTGCCCGATGTTGCCGCCGACCAGGACGCGATGACCGCCGGCTTCGAGCATGCGGCCGGTCAGCGTCGTGGTGGTCGACTTGCCCTTCGTCCCGGTAATCGCGACGACCCGTCCGCGCAGCCAGCGCGACGCGAGCTCCAGCTCTCCCATCACCGGAACCGCGGCCGCGCGCGCCTGCGCGACAATCGGCTGCGCTGCGGGCACGCCGGGACTGAGCACGATCAGATCGGCGCTCAGGAGCGTCGCCGGCACGTGGCCGCCCAGCTCCAGCTGCACACCCGCGTCTCCGAGCCGCTTCTCGTCGTCGATATGCTCGCGCAGATCGGTGAGAGTGACGCGCGCGCCGCGCCGCACCAGCAGCTCGGCAGCCGCGACGCCGCTCCGCGCGGCGCCGACGACGACGACGCGCTTGCCGGCGACGGTAAAGGCGTGGGTCGCGGTCATCGCAGCTTGAGTGTGGTCAGGCTGAAAAGCGCGAAGATGATCGCGAGGATGACGAATCGCGCGATCACCTTCGGCTCGCTCCAGCCGATCAGTTCGAAGTGGTGGTGGAGCGGCGCCATCCTGAAGACGCGCTTCCCCGTGAGCTTGAACGACGCCACCTGAATGACGACCGACGCGGCCTCGATGACGAACACGCCGCCGACGATCACGAGGACGAACTCCTGCTTGATGAGGAGCGCGATCACGCCGAGTGCGCCGCCCAGCGCGAGCGAGCCGACGTCGCCCATGAAGATGTCGGCCGGGTACGAGTTGTACCAGAGGAACCCGAGACTCGCGCCGACCAGGGCGCCGCAGAAGATCGTCAGCTCGCCGGTGAGCGGCGACACGCGCGGCAGTTGCAGGTATTCGGCGAACACGCGGTGACCGCCGACGTAGGTCAGCGCCGTGAGCGCCGCCGCCGCGACCCCAAACACGCTGATTGCGAGGCCGTCGAGGCCGTCCGTGAGGTTGACCGCGTTCGTCCAGCTCACGCAGACGAACGCCGCAAACAGCACGTACGCCCACCCCAGATCCGGAATCAGGCGCTTGAAGAAGGGAAACACCAGCCTGGTGTTGTAAAGCTCCAGCCGGACGAGCGCCATCAGCGCGAGGCCGACGCCGATCGCGATCACGAACTGCCAGAGCATCTTGTAGCGGGGCAGCAAGCCGTGGTGCGAGCGGCGCACGATCTTCAAATAGTCGTCGGCGAAGCCCACCCCGCCGAACGCCGCCGTCGCCACGACCGCGATCCAGACGTCCACGTTCGTCAGGTCGGCCCACAACAGCGTCGGAATCAGCGCGGACGCCAGAATCAGGAGGCCGCCCATCGTCGGAGTCCCGGCTTTCGCGCGGTGCGTCTGCGGACCGTCCTGCCTAATCACCTGGCCGATCTGGAAGTCCCGCAGCCGCCGGATCATCACCGGCCCGAGCACGATGCTGAGCGCGAGCGCAGTGACGCTGGCGCCCGCGGTCCGGAACGTGATGTACCGGAACACGTTCAACACGGGCACCGACGTGTGGAGCTGGCTGTACAGAAGGTGGTAGAGCATCAGGCGAACTCCACCTTCAGCCGTTCGACGACGATGTCGGTGCGGACGCCGTGCGAGCCTTTCACGAGGACGAGATCGCCCGGGCGGATCCGCTGCAGCGCCACGTCGGCGGCGTCGGCGCTGGTCGCGACGTGCACGACCGTCCGCGCGTCCATGCCGGCCGCCTGCGCCGATTCCGCAAGACGCTTCGCGGGCTCGCCGCCGATGGCGATGAGGAGACCGAGGCCGGCGGCCGCGGCGGCGCGTCCGGCATCGGCGTGCAGGCGATCCGCATGCTGGCCGAGCTCGAGCATCTCGCCGAGGACGGCAATCTTGCGCGCGCTTCCGGTCGCCCTTCCGATCGTTTCGAGCGCCTTCTTGAGCGCGGAGGGGCTCGAGTTATACGAATCGTCCACGATCGTGACGCCGCCGGGAAGGCGCAGCAGCTCGCCGCGATGCGGCGCCGGACGCATCCGTCGAGCGCGGTCGGCGATGGCATCGAGCGGGACGTCGAACTCGAGCGCGACCGCCGTTGCGGCCAGCACGTTCTGCAGGTTGCCCGTTCCGAGCAGGGGGGTGGCGATCTCCACCGTTCCGTGCGGGGTCACGACCGTCGCGGCCATGCCGTCGAGCCCCCGGTGCTCCATGCGACTGGCGCGAACGTCGGCAGCGTCCGATATACCGAAAGTCGCGGTCCTGCCCGCAAATCCGCCGACGCGGGCGCGAATCCGTTCGTCGTCCGCGTTGAAGACGAGCAGATCGCTCGCGCGCGCGTGCTCGAGCAGCTCCGCCTTTGCGTCGGCGATGGCGTCGGCCGAGGGAAAGAACCCGAGATGCGCGTCGCCGACGTTCGTCCACACGCGGACCTCCGGCTCGGCGACGGCCACGAGCGTACGGATCTCTCCGGCGTGGTTCATACCCAGTTCGACCACCGCGACATCGGGCCGTGCGCGCAGCTCGAGCAGCGAGAGCGGCAGGCCGATGTGATTGTTCAAGTTGCCCCTGTTCCGATAGACCGTGTGCTTCGCCGACAGGAACTCGGCCGCGAGCTCCTTCGTCGTCGTCTTGCCCGCGCTTCCCGTGATCGCCACCACCCGCGCGCCCGATCGCCTCCGGATCTCGCGCGAGGCGTCCTGCAGCGCGCGCGTCGTGTCGGCCACGTGAATCAACAGCGGCGCCGGCCCGGCCGTTCCTGCCTCCGGCAGGGCCGGCGTCGCACTCACCACAGCGCCCGCGGCCCCGGCCGCGAGCGCTGCGGCGACAAACGCATGTCCGTCAAACCGATCCCCGCGGATCGCGACGAACAAGTCATCTCTGGCCACCGAGCGCGAGTCGATCGACCAGCGTTCGATGCGCCATGCCGGATCGCCGGAAATCACCCGGCCGCCCGCGACGGCGGCGATCTCGGCGGCGGTCAACGTCAGCACGGCGGCCGGCCCCACCGGCTATGACACCCGCGATCGGCTGCGTCGACGCGCGAGCGCCGCGCGTGCGATCGCCACGTCGTCGAACGGGATCTGCCGGTCGCCGATCACCTGGTACTTCTCGTGCCCCTTGCCGGCGAGCAGGATCAGGTCGCCGGACTTCGCGTCCTTGATCGCCCGCTCGATGGCCTCGCGGCGATCCACGATCGCCAGCGACGGCGTGCCTTTCTGCCCTTTCGGCGCGAGGCGATCCGACGGCACCACGATTCCGCGGCGGACCTCCTCGATGATTTTTTCCGGATCCTCGCTGCGCGGATTGTCCGAGGTGACGATCACGAGATCGCTGAGCCGCGCCGCAACAGCGCCCATCAACGGACGTTTCGTGCGATCGCGATCGCCGCCGGCGCCGAAGAGCGTCACGACGCGGCCGGTCGCCATCGGACGCGCGGTCTCGAGCAGGTTCTTCAATGCATCATCCGTGTGGGCGTAATCGACGATGACGCGGAGGTCGTCGGCGGGCTCGGATACGACTTGGAAGCGGCCCGGCACGCTCTCGAGGCTGCCGATGCCCGCCTCGATCGCCGAGAACGGCAGATCGAGCGCCATCGCGGCGGCCGACGCGGCCAGGATGTTGTAGGCATTCGGGCGGCCGACCAGGCGCGACTTGACGTGGAGCGTGCCGCGGGGCGTCCGCGCCTCGAACGACAGGCCGTCGAGCGAGAACGACAGCGGACCCGGACGCACGTCCGCGGCCGCGTCGATCGCGTACGTGACCGGCCGCCGCGCCGCCGCTGCGAGATCCGCGCCGCGCCGATCGTCCACATTGATGACGCCGACGGCGCCATCCGGAAGGATCTCGAACAGCCGCCGCTTCGCGAGGAAGTACGACTCCATGTCGCCATGGAAGTCGAGGTGATCGCGTGTGAGATTCGTGAAAATGCCGGCGGCGAACCGCAGGCGATCCACGCGACGCCATGCCAGCGCGTGCGACGACACTTCCATGACGCACGCGCCGCAGCCCTGCGAGAGCATCTCGCGCAGCATCCGCTGCAGATCCGGCGCCTCCGGCGTCGTGCGCGAGGCTTCCAGCTCGCGGCCGCCGAACTGGTATCCGATCGTCCCGATGCGTCCGCACTTGATCCCGGCGGCCTCGAAGATCGACGCGAGCACGTAGGTCGTCGTCGTCTTGCCGTTCGTGCCGGTGATGCCGACGAGCGCGAGGTCCTCGCTGGGATTCCCGTAGAACTCGGCGGCGAGATCCGCCAGGGCGGCCCGCGCGTTCGGAACGCGGATCCACGGCACGGAGATGCCTGCGGGGGCGGCGCTCTCGGCGACGATGGCGATGGCGCCGGCGGCGATGGCCTGGGGGACGAACCGCGCGCCGTCGGCGTTCACGCCGCGAAGCGCGACGAAGACCGCGCCCGGCTTCACCTGCCGCGAGTCGTAGGCGATATCGGTGACCGCCGTCGCTGTCGCCGCGGATTCCAGGCCCAGGTGGAAGGACGCGCGGTCGAACAGTTCGGCCAGCGTCATTGCGGGCCTCCTGCCGATGACGGCGTCGGACGCCTCCCGAGCGTCAGCGCGCACGCGTTGCCGCGCACGAGCGCGGAGCCCGGTTCCGGCGTCTGATCGACGACGGAGCCGTCGCCCGACATCCGGGCGACCATCCCGATGCGCGACAGCAGGCGCAGCGCCTCGCGGGCGCTCAGGCCGCGCAGATCCGGCATCAGTCCGTTGCGCGCCGGCTCCAGCGTCGCCGACAGGACGCTGGCGGTGCGCGTCGGCTGCGGACCTCCGTCGGCGTCGGACGGATCGTCGCGGCGCGCGACGAGCACCGGCGGCGGCGGATTGAGATTCGGGGGGATTCCCAGATACGTCACCGCCGCTTCCGCGATCCGCTTGAAGACGGGCGCCGAAACCGCGCCGCCCGTATAGCCGTTGCCATGCGGCGAATCGATGACGACCAGAATCGTCAGCGCCGGGTTCCTCGATGGAATGAAGCCGACGAACGACGCGTTGTAATCCGACTTCTGGTAGCGGCCGTTCACCAGCTTCGCGGCGGTGCCGGTCTTGCCGGCGATCGTGTAGCCGCTCATCTGCGCGGCGCGCGCCGTGCCGCGCTCGACGACCTGCTCCATGATCGCGGTCAGCGTCGCGGCGGTCTCCGGCTCGATCGTTCGCCGCATCTCCTTGTGCGGCACCTCGAGCCGGCGGCCGTCCTTCATGAACGCGCGAACGACGCGCGGCTGGATCAGGTGGCCGCCGTTGGCGACGGAGCTGACCGCCGTTGCCATCTGCAGCGGCGTCACGCCGACCTGATAGCCCATCGAGACCGACGCGAGGGCGCTCGTGTCGAGGCGGTCGGCGCTCCACACGATGCCCGCCGTCTCGCCTCGGAAATCCGGGCCGAGCGTCTGGCCGAATCCGAACCTGCCGACGTAATCGCTGAGCACGTTCGCGCCGACCTTCAGTCCGACCTTGATCGCGCCGACGTTGCTCGACTTCACGATGACATCGGTGAACGGAATCACGCCGTACTGATGCGTGTCGTAGATCGGCTTCCGTCCCGGGAACGTGATGTATCCCGGGCTCGTGTCGACGAGGGTCTCCGGCTTGATGACGTGCTGCTCGAGCGCGGCCGAGGCGGTCACGATCTTGAAGGTCGATCCCGGCTCGTACAGCGTCTGAATCGCCCGGTTGCGC
>DATJFE010000027.1:0-155953 GCA_035495955.1 Vicinamibacterales bacterium
GTCAACAATCGCGATGTTGAAAATCGGTTGAAGTCCGCAAACGACGCACTCGCAGCCCATCTTGAGTACGCCCGGCCCGTGGCGACGATTCGCCAGGTTTTGGTGCACGACGCAGCTGGCAACGAGCATTCCTGTTTCGTCGTGATTTGCGCTCAGGCTTGTGAGGTCGTCGGAGTGCGCGACACGAACAATGGGTACACGGATCCCGTTCGTCGCGGAAACGGGTTGTCGCGAGAATCTTTCCAGAAGATTGAGGGTCCGAAGACGCACATGAAGAGCGACAATCACAACTTCCTGAGTGACCTTTCAAAGTTCGTCGATGAGAACTGACCTGCAGAAAGATTGCTGGGCGTGACAGCTCCGAGTTGCGCAGGCTACGGTAGTCGAGTGGTGCATGCTAATCGCAGGACGAATCGAGACGCTCCTCCGCTAACGCGTGTTGCCTGCGACCGATTCGGCTGAGAACGCGCAGTCCAACGTTTTGGCTGCGTTCTTCAGGTCAGCTTCAGACACAATGTCGTAGCGCCGGAACACGCTTGTCGTGCGATGCCCGGTCAGCTTCATCGCGACGGTCTGGCGGCACGCCGGCCGACTCTGCGTTCTATCCGTCCTGGGACGGACCCCGGGCCACGCGGCTACTCACCGAGCGATGTCGCTAAAAGGCTTTAACGTTCGCGTCCACGGCCGAGCCCGGCTCCAGCGTGTCTCGCAGGAATGTCAGCAGTTCATCCAGTTCGCGCAGATTCAGCAATACGCCAAAAGATCGTTTTTCGCCGGTGCCGCCGGTGAGCCGTGCTCGGCACGTACCGACACGATTGTGTCGAGCGAGCAGTTCGAATACAGGTGCGTAATGCACGGCATCCTCTCTCGACAAGTAGCCGATCGTGTCAGCACCCTCTGCAACGACACAGATCGCGTTCGGGTCGAACGCGTTCGTCGGTTCTGGCTTCAGCGTCACCGTGAACGAGCGGCCTGACGTGGAGATGTTGCGTAAGCGGCCCTGATAATGCGACTCGCCCACGATGTTGAAATTACACGTGCCTGCCGCCGATCCGATGTCCGACGCGTCTAGACTGCGTTCGGCAGGCGGCGTGGCCAGCGGAGCTACAGAACGTGTACGCCGTGTGGTCGTTGCAGCGGTCGTCGTGTGCTGCTTGAAAATTGTCGACGCTACGGCGTGCGCCAGGTGTGCCTCCCGTTCACTGGGGAGATAAAACGTACGCGGCGTGCCGCCTCCCGTTGCGTGAATGATTAGCGCCTCCCGATCAATACCAATGGTGAGCACTTTGCCCCACACCATCGTTAGCCGTTTCAGTCCGTCGTAAAAGATCCCCTTCTCAGCGATGTCGATCTGCCCGTAATCGTCGTCCCGTGGTGTCAGGCGGGACACGTTCGCCGCGTGAAAATAGGCCGGTTCCCCATCCGACAGCGTCGCTACGGCTTGCACACCTTCACCACGGTTCAGGCGATCTGTGTAGGCGAGCACCGTGAGCATGTGCTCGGCCTTCGCCACTTCGTCCGCGAGTTCGCGTGCCTCAAGGTCGTAAGCGGTCGCTTTAGCTTTAAACCCATCAATCGCCGTCGCAATCTGCTCTGCGCTACCACTCTTGACAACGGCTCGGAGTTCGAGAATCGCCGCCACTACCGCCTTCTGAGCATCGGCTGCTGCCGCCGTACTTTTCTGAGCGGCTGTTGAATCAGCGCCGCCGAAGAGGGAGCGAATGAAGGCTCGTAACACGGGTAGCTCCTCAAATTGCGCCGCTTCAGTGCAGTTCTGCGGCCGATGTATAAAGACCAGCCGGACAGCAGTCCGCTGACCATCGCCTCGATCTTCCGTCGGCGTCCGCTCCCCGTCAACGGCCTAGCGGCGAGACCGCAGTCGGGCCGAGGCGCGTCGGTCCGCCCGCGCCGGAGGTATCTCGCTATGCCCACGGGTCCTGTCAGCGCCTCCGGCCTTGCCAGCCGACCGCGCCCTCGCTGCCGGCGGCTTTAGCCGAACTTTAACGCTCATGGTTAAAGTCAGCCTTACTTGGTAATACTCAGTCCACCACCCGCGCTCGTTTTCCTTAGGAAATTTGCGAATCCGCTAAGATTGCGGAGCGGCGCATGTAACTCAAAATCCCGTGGGCTTTACGGGTCGTGTGGGTTCGATTCCCACCTCCGGCACCACAAATTCCAACTGAAGGTAAGCAGGCCGCGCACTGAACGCAGCTGTCCTGTCATCGGTTCCGGGACAGCGAAGCGACGGCTGTTCGGGGCGATGCTCAGACGGATCCGGGCGCTGCCGGTCCCAGCGAGCTCACCGTCAGCGGATTCAGCGAAGAACGGTGGCGACGAAAGAGCACACGTATGGAGAGGTGTCCGAGAAATGCAGTCGAACCGGGGCGTTTCCCGTCGGTTCCCACGCCGGGGCGTGTATCGCTTGTGGGTCCGGGTGCTGGACGGTCAGCGGCGAACAAACTCGCCGCAACCGGCGCCCACTGGCGTAGGATCTGCTCATCCCAGGCAGCCAAATGGAGATTCAGGCCAATTCGTCTCAACTGGAAGCCCGGCCCCAGCGGGTGTCAACTCGGTTTGTCGGTCAGCTCACATTGCGTTTCGCGCGCGGCCAATCGATCTCGCCGAGAAAGGTGCACATCATGTCTATGAAGAGAGCCGGCCTTGCGATCGCGCTCGCCTGCGTACTGGCGTCCACCAGCAGCGTACTCGCCACGCCTGGCAGCGGCGTGACGTCGAGCAATAAGGTCGTGAGTGCAGCGGTCAACATCCACGCGCAAACAATGGCGAACAAGCTGCTGCTGCTGGAAGTTGGCAGCGACCGCGCACCGGTCAACATCGTGAACCTCCACCAGACATTTGCGCCAGGGGGGTACAGCGGCTGGCACTCGCATCCAGGGCCGGGATTTGTAATCGTGGAACAAGGGACAATCACGATCGAGACTAGGGTCGGCTGTTTCGTCGATTACCCCCAAGGCTCAGTGCTTTTTGCGGTGCCGGGCAACATTCTCAACGCATCCAATCGTACCGGTGCGCCTGCCGTGCTGGATGGGTATTTCTTTCTTCCGAGCTTCGATCCACCCGGCGCCAATTTCCGTGTGGACGAGCCAGCGCAATACGGCTCTTGCAATTAATGCGGTACGGGGAATCGTATCCTTGACGGTTGTGAACGCAACGCGTCCTTGCGGATGCGCATTAAGAAGAGCCCCTTCCTTCGGGCTTGGGAGGGACTTGGGGACTTGGAAAGCGCTGGCAGCAAAACGCTGAAGCTCAGGCCCTCGACGCCTTCCTGCTGAATCTTCGGTCGTTCAGCGACCGCCCGAATATTGCGCTGTCTGAGGCCCCAGACCCAAACCTGGACGATCGCGGGGTCACCCAGATTGAACACCATTCCGACCCCGGCACGAGGCGTTCGCTCCGGGAATCACGCCGACCGTTTCTAGGCGCCGCCGCTCCGATTCAACGTATAGCTGAACGCGTCGTTTCCAACTCGATACGCGCCATTCGAATCGAGGAAGAACAGGATGTTGTCGTCTGCATTGACGAAGGACAAGGTCGCAGACCGCTCCAGATCCAGCCGGTAGACGATTCGGTTTGTATGTCCGTCCCTGGCCATCGACCATCTGCCGATCAGCGGACGGTCGCGGTACAGCGTTCCCTCGAGCTTGTATGTCGTCGGCGTCCCGGTCGCGGGATCTTCAAGCAGCGTGAGGCGCCACTTCAGCTTGACACAATCGTCACGTGTGGAGACACCGAGCTCGCGCGCCAGCTCCTGACACGGCGTCCGACCCTCGAAGACGCCCGCGGCTTTCCTGGCGACCGCGGCCTCACTCGGGACGTCGCGGCGCAAAGCCGAGGTCCTGCTCAAAGTGTAGCTCCAGCTCGCGTTGCCGATCGCCAGACGCTTGTCGTCGTTCAACAAGTGAAGGAGGTTGTCGCCAATCCTCGCGAAGGCTGCCGACCGCCCAGACGATGCGTCGCTCAGCCGGTACACGACACTCGCATCGGCATTCGTGCCTTTGAGCGTCGACCAAGCACCATGCAGATGCGCGACACTTCCGCCGTTCACGAGCCCTGGACCGCTCGACTCTTGTACGCCAAAAGCTGCAGTCAGCGTGTACGTCGAAGGCGGACCCGATAGCGCAAGGCGCCAAGTAATTCGATCGCAGGGAACACCGACGGCAATCCCGACGAATCGTCGGACCTCTGCATCGCAGGGAGTGGTGCCAACAAAGTGATCCGGCTTCCCCAGCACCATCGCACGCGGAGTGGAGGCCATGAGCGCGACCACTGCCGCGGCGAAGGTGGAGGTCAGGAGTGGCTGCCGGGCCGCTGAATCAATTCCCAATTTCCGCAACTCCCCAAAAATATCCGATATCCGATATCCGACCTCCGACCCCCGATCTCCGGCCCCCCTCGTCAGCAGCTCCCTTTCGCAACAATCTCGCGCAGCGTCTGTTCAATCGTGTCTGGCCCCGCGGCCTGGACGCGCACCCCCGTATGCGTCACCCCGACGTAGAAGCCACACGTCCCATGGCGCTCACGTGACTCCCAGTTGTCGTTGACGTCGGCGTGGAGGCGAGGCAGCGCGGCCTGAAGCGCTGTCTGGCCACCCAACCGCCATACGTCTACGAGGTACTGTGCGGCCGCTCGGGCGCCGGCGTCAAGCCCGGCGCGCGTGACGCCGCTGGCTGGATCGGACGAAAGCCACGTCGTGCCGTCCGCGAACTGCAGGAAGTCCACCGTGATCGTGATTGGGCCTCGCCAGGTCATGTGCGCGCTCTCTCGTTGCCATTCCCCAGGCAGCAGCCCCCGCTCGGGCTCGCAGCCCGCGCCGCCATTCGCCTTGGGGACCGGCGAGGCGTGTCGCCAGGAATAGGAATGAATCGTCTTGCCGCTGGCGTTGCGGAAGTTGAATTGCAGAAATGTCGTGATGCGCGTGCCGAGCGACGCGTACGAATAGAAACGCGGATCCAGTACTTCCAGCGGACAGCCCGGCTGACTCGCGCGCTTCGGCGCGCCGCGGAACCAGTTTCGCCACCGGAAGCGGAAGCGACGCCTGGACGGGTGCGTCGCGGCGCGTGCGACGAGAATCGCTCGGGCTTGCAAGAGGGCTCCCGCGTCACTGTGGCAGCATGGCGCCGATGCATCGGCCAGCTGGAGATATAGGATGTGCCGGAATCGCCCGTGATCGTCGTCGCCGGCTCGGCGCAGCCGAGTTCACCGCCTGTGATTCCAGCGTCTGGTGTCTCGCGCGGAATGTCGCGCGATGTCTCGCGACCGCTCGATAACATGGAAGAGGACGCGTGCGATCGGCACGCGTCCCACGTCGACTGCTAACGCGCCACCTGCACCTGCGCTGTGCCACCAAAACCGGGAAGCTCGAAGGGGTTCGGCTGCAGCACGTTGATGACCGCGTCCGAGTCCTCCACGTAGTGCCCATACCGGGCCGGGACGACGACGATCACCGGGAGCGCGCCTCCTATCAGGTTCATGCCCGTGATCGTGAGGTTCGTCCCGTCGGACGTCCAGCGCACGTCACCGGCACTGTGACCAGCGGTGTTCAGGCCGCCCGAACCCGTGTGGACGCAATCGGTGGCCTCGTAGTCGCCCGTGCCGTCCCGGTTCAAGGCAATCCAGATCCAGGCGCCGTCGCCAGGCACCTGCCCCACGTTGTTGGCAGAGATTTCGATTTGATACACCGCTCCGCGGCCGTAATCCGCAAACGTCGTCGTCGGTACGGCCAAGAGCCCGAGGCCGGCAAATGTTCCAACCAATGCCCTGAACAGAAGTCGCTTCATCGAGTCTCTCCTTTTCAATGGATCGCAAAAGCGCGGGAAGTTTATACCGGGATTGTGACATTTCTATGGCAGAACTCGAGTCGAAAGGTCCCAGGCACACGTGTCGGTGTGGCAGCATGGCCGGCTATATCGGCTGCGAGATGATGATATGCCCGACTCGCCCGTGGTCGTCGGCGGCGGCGGCGCGGCCGGGCTTTCGGCGGCGGCCGCTCTCACGCGCTCCGGAATAAACGCCGACGTCCCGGAGCAGGACTCGGAACTCGGCAGAACCTGGGCGCGGCGAAACGACAGGCTTCGTCGTCCCGCGACGACCTGGTCGCGTATCTCAATGAGTACGCTCGGCACTTCGGATTGCGCGTGGTCACCGGCACGTCCGTACAGAGGATCCCCCCGCTTGTCGGTACGCCTCACGGATGGACGATAGAAATCTTGCGAGCCTGACGAGAAAAGACTCGACTGCAACGCTGGATCGGGCCTTGGCTTTAACCGTTCTCTAACTGATCATGAAGAATCATGCTCGAGTGTAAAGGAAGGCGCCGGCCGCAACGAGCGCGATGGCGAGCGTTGACTGTCGATCCGTTCAGGGCTACGAGCGCTGACGACGGCGGCGAAGCGCTGCCCCCAGAGCACCTAGGCTTACGAGCCCGAGAGTCGCGGGCTCGGGAACCGGGGTGCCGCCGCTCGGCGTATCCCTCGTGAGGAGGCGATTCACGCCAAAGCCTGCGCCCGTGTTCGACGTCAGCGTGAACACCGCCCTGTTGATATTCACCGCATCGCTCAGGGCGCCAAGGAATGGCGCGGTGCCGTCCTCGTTTCCGTCCATGACGCCCGCGACGTTGAACACGCCGAGCGACGAAGCGCCGTTGAAGACTTCGAGTTTCGCCGTGAAGGCGCCGTAGAAGTTGGACGTGATCTGCAGCCCCAGGCCGGCGACCGCCGTGTTGAAGTTCATCGTGAAGGACGATGCCGCCGCGAAAGGATTGTTCGGATCGCCGGTGTACAGCACGTTGTTGCCGACCGTGAAGTTGCCAAACCAGTCGGTGCCTTCGACCAGACCGGTGAATTGGCCGCCGTCGCTGATGCTTCCAGTCCGCGACAGATTGCTCGTGACGGTCGTTGGGGAGGCCTGCGCGAGGGCGTTCCCACTGCCATCGAGCACACGAACCTGACCCCAGTCGAAGAAATCATTCGCACCAAGAGCCCCAGCGGACCCAATCTGGATGGTCGCTGCCCGCGCCTGTGTCGCGGCGAACACAAGGAAGATCGGGACTGCCAGGACACTCAAACGTCGCATAGACCCTCCGTAGTGACGAAGCCGACGCTCGAGCAAGAAGCAGACCAGCTCGTCTGACTCTGTTTTCAACCAGTTGCGAGGCACACTCCGGTAGGGCATCGCGCATTCGATGACTTAAGGACGCACTCAGGAAGACTTGTCGCGTCGCCGATGGCGGCCGGCCTCGAAGGTGGTGAGACATGGCGTCGATGGCGTGAGCTCAGTCACTCGCACCAGCGCGAGTACGCGGAGGCATTTGAAGGAGCTGAAGAAGCCGGAAACCCGCAGCCGGCGGATCGAGTCGAGAAATGCCAGCAGTCGCCGCGCGGAATATAGTCAGAACTGCTGAGGCTGTCAATTGATATCCGAGTCGGCGGTGATCCTCGTCGGCGGCGGCGCGTCCGGGCTTTCGGCGGCGGCCGCCCTCATGCGCGCCGGCGTCGATGCCGTCGTCCTCGAGCAGGACTCGGAACTGGGCGGGACCTGGGCGCGGCGATACAACAGGCTTCGTCTCCACACCATTCGCCGATTCTCGGGGCTCGCGCACTTTCCAATCCCGCAGCGCTATCCGACGTATCTGTCCCGCGACGAGGTCGTCGCGTATCTCAACGAGTACGCCCGCCACTTCGGATTGCGCGTGGTCACCGGCGCGTCCGTGCAAAAGATCCGGCCGCGCGCCGGGCCGCCCGGCGGATGGACGATCGAGACGATACAGCGGGATTTGTGGCACGGTCGCGTAGCCGTCATCGCGACGGGACAGTACCGGCAGCCGATTCTGCCGGCATGGCCGGGCCGCGAGTCGTACTCGGGCCGGCTCACCCACTCGGCCGCGTACGTGAGCGCCACGCCTTACGCCGGCCAGCGCGTTCTCGTTGTCGGCGCGGGCAACAGCGGTGCCGAGATCGCGACCGATCTCGTCGACAACGGCGCGGCGTACGTGGCGGTGAGCGTTCGCACGCCGCCGCCGATCGTGCCGCGCGATCCGTTCGGCCTGCCGGTTCAGCGGACGAGTATCCTGTTGAGCGCGCTTCCGCCGGCCGTCGCGAATCGCGTCGGACGCGCCACGGCGCGGCTCGCGCTCGGCGATCTCACCCGCTACGGCATGCCGAAAGCAGACTTCGCACCCTATACCACGCGGCGCATTCCACTCATCGACGTCGGATTCGTCGATGCGCTCAAGCGCGGGCGTGTGAGGGTGAAGGCCGCGCTGGAGCGTCTCACCCGCACGGATGCGGTGTTCGCGGACGGCACCAGCGAACCCTTCGACGCGATCATCGCGGCGACGGGATTCACGACCGGCCTCGAGTCGCTGATCGGTGTGCCCGATCTGCTCGACGATCGCGGCGAGCCGCGCGGCGCGTCGGGCGAGCCCACGGCGTACCCCGGTCTGTATTTCGTCGGGTTCGTGCACAGCCTGCGCGGACATCTGTTCGAGGCGAACCGCGCGTCCAGGCGCCTGGCGCGAAATATCGCGCGATATCTCGCAACCGCTCCATGACTGCGACTAATGCGCCACCTGCACCTGCGCGGTGCCGCCGAAACCCGGAAGGTCGAACGCGTTCGGCTGCAGCACGTCGATCACCGCGTCCGAATCCTTCACATAGTGCCCGTACCGAGCCGGGACGACGACGATGACCGGGAGCGCGCCTCCAATAAGGTTCATGCCCGTGATCGTCAGGTTCGTCCCGTCCGATGTCCAGCGCACATCACCGGCGCTGTGAGCAGCGCCGTTCAGACCGAGCGAACCCGTGTGGATGCAATCCGTGCCCTCGAAATCGCCCGTGCCGTCCCGGTTCAACGCAATCCAGATCCAGGCACCGTCGCCCGGCACCTGGCCGACGTCGTTGGCGGAGATTTCGATTTGATACACCGCTCCGGTTCCGTAATCCGCAAACGTCGTCGGCGGCGCGACCAATAGCCCGAGGCCAGCCAGCATTCCAACCGACGCCCTTAATAGAAGTCGCCTCATCGCCTCTCTCCTTTCAATCGATCGTGAGCCTGCATCGACGCATGAACGCAGCGCCATGATGCCAGCTCGACGAAAAGCGCCGCAGTCTACACCGACCTTGTGACATTTCAGTGGCAGAACGCGACATGTGCGATCATCGGACGCGAGGGTTCATGGTCGCCGTCAGCATCGAAGGGGATCGCGCGGTCTTTCAGGTCGAGGGCCTGGACAAGCTGTGGGCGCTTCGCAGCCGGCTCGAGATCCCGCTCGCGCACATCGCCAGGGCGGAGATCGACCCCGAGCAGGCCCGCGGCTGGTGGCACGGCCTCCGGCTGATGGGGACCAACCTGCCGGGGATTTTTGCCGCCGGGACGTTCTACTTCCACGGCGAGATGGTCTTCTGGGACGTCCACGATCCTGCCAGGACGATCATCATCTCGCTCGAACACGAAACCTACAGGAAGCTGATTATCGAGGTCGAGGATCCCGTCCGCGCGGTCGCCCTCCTGCGCGCGGGAGACCCGCGCACGTCGCAGTGACGATTGCCCGTTCACAGGAGGCCTAGAATCCCCACGAAGTTGTAAGGGCGCCTACAAAAGCGGGATCTGCCGAACCGCACGGGCGCCGCGATCCGGCCGTGTCCGCGTGGCACTCGATTTGCCCTCCCGCCCGGCATGTCCGACGAAGATCCGCGCCTCGTACTCGGCTGCCGCCTGGGACTCCTGATCGTCTCGCTGCTCCATTGGCTGGCCTTCGCGATGTTCCTCTCCCAGAAATCAACTCCCGTCGTCCAGACGCACATCTTCACGAATCTCTGCTGACCGCGCCCTTGCGGTCCTTGAGACATAATCCACGACGTGTCGATTGCGTCGCAGCTCTGGAGAAGTGTCAGATCGAGCTGGCTGAACGTTCTGCTCGTGGTGGCGCCAGTCAGCTGGATTGCCGCGGCGACCGACTCATCGATGTGGGTCTTCGTCACCGCGGCCGTCGCACTGATTCCGGCGGCGGGCCTGATCGGCGAAGCCACCGAGGAGCTGGCAAATCGTTCGGGACCGACACTCGGCGGTTTTCTGAACGCGACGTTCGGGAATGCCGCCGAGCTGATTATCGCGATCGTCGCGCTCCGCGCACACCACATGGAAGTCGTCATGGCGTCCATCACCGGAAGCATCATCGGCAACCTGCTGCTCGTATTCGGGGCGTCGTGCTTCGTCGGCGGCCTCAGACACGGCACCCAGCGGTTCAGCCGTACGGCCGCGGGAGGCCCGACGGTCATGCTGACGCTGGCGGTCGCCGCGCTGATCATGCCCGCGACCGTCGACCTGTTCGCCTACGGCTCGCTCGACGCGCGTCCGGAAGTGCTCTTCAGGCTCAGCACGTGGACGGCGTGGGTGCTGCTGACCGTCTACGCCGGCGGCCTCGTGTTCGCCTTCCGCACGCAGCGCGATCCGCTCCGCCCGGGCGGTCATCACCCGCCGCACATGAGCCGGCCCGGCGCGATGCTGCTCCTCGGCGCGGGCACGCTGCTGACCACGATCGAGGCCGAGATCCTGGTCCGCGGGCTGGAGCCGGCGCTGCAGCGGTTCGGCATGAGCGAGCTGTTCGCGGGCGTCATCGTCGTCGCGCTCGTCGGCAACGCGGCGGAGCACTACAGCGCGGTGTCGGCGGCGATGAAGAACGACATGACGCTGGCGGTGGAGATCTCCGTCGGCAGCAGCGCCCAGATCGCGCTGATGGTCGCGCCGCTGCTCGTGATCGTCGCGCCGGCGATCTCGGAACCGCTGTCGCTGGTGCTCAATCCGTTCGAGATCGGCGCGATCGGCCTTTCAGTCCTGACGGTCGCGCTCGTCGTGAACGACGGGGAGAGCAACTGGCTCGAGGGGCTGCAGCTCCTCGGCCTCTATGCGATTCTGGGCGCCGCGTTCTACGTCATCCCCTCCTGAGCGCCTGTGCGCCCGTGTGCGAAACGCACAATCTCCGCACACATCGCACACCGTATTTCGCGGTGGCCGAAGCATTTACGCGGGTCCGTGCTGGCGCCGCTCTTGCTGCCGACGGCCGTATGATCTGGTTCCTGGAGAAGGAGAAGGACCTGCTGGTCTGCGAGATCCGCCATGCGGCGGACGACGACTCCGTCTACGAGTTCGAGGTCGCCGCGCCGTCGGGTCCGACCACGCATCGCTTCG
Organism: Vicinamibacterales bacterium; assembly: GCA_035495955.1. GTDB lineage: Bacteria > Acidobacteriota > Vicinamibacteria > Vicinamibacterales > 2-12-FULL-66-21 > JAICSD01. The sequence continues at coordinate 11,206 of DATJFE010000027.1, forward strand.
ACTCGCCGACCGAGCTCATCGCCGCCTACCTCGGCGAACAATCGCGGCTGATCGCCGAAGGCTGGCGTCCGCGCGCGAGCAACGTCACACTCGGCGATTAGCGTCGACCGATTCGCGGCGAACCAGGTAGAAACTTCCGTATCGCGATAACCTCTGCCGCAAAACCGTCCGCTTTTTCCGCTCGAGGTGCGCGTGGTACTTCCCTTGCTCGACATCCCCACGATGAAGGATCACAGTCGCTTGTTCAGGAGGATGTCACTGATGCAGTTTTCCAGCACTCGTTGGGCGATGCCGCTCGTTGCCGCCGCGCTGATCGCGCTGCCGGCCGCCGGCTTCGCGCAGACGAACCCGACCCAGCCGCCGGCGCAGCAGCCGCCGACGCAGCAGACCCCGCAGACGACGCAGCCGCCGGCGCCGCAGAGCGCGCAGCCTGCTACGACCAGCGCGCAGCCCGACGCCGCGGCGGCGAAGCAGCATCTGACCGAAGCACGCGATACGCTCAGCCAGATCACGTCAATGCCGGAAGCCTCGCGGCTTCAGGGCGACGCACGGACTCAAGTCTCGCAACTGATCTCGAGCTTCAACGGCCTGATCAGCGCGCAGTCCGACTGGCGTTCGGCGTACACGAAAGTCGACGAGAACCTGACAGCGCTCCTCGGCCCCGACAGCGGCGATCAGCCGCCGGCCGCGGCGGGCACGGCTGGAACCTCTGGAACGGTTGGAACGTCCGGAACCGCGGGATCGGGACTCGATCCGGCGATCCGCGCCAAGCTCGTCGAATTCCGCACGCACCTGAAAGCCTTCGAGAAGGCCGCGGGCGGCAGCGCCAGCAGTGACAATCCGCCTTCCGCGATGCCGCCGTCGGCGGCGACCGGGACGACCGCGAATCCCGCAAATCCGGCGACGAGCGGTGCCGCCTCGTCGGCCAATCCGACCGGCAGCGAGCCGACGAAGCCGAACCCGCCGAGCGCCATGACGGGTGCCACGGGCACGACCGGCACGACGCCTGCCTCGTCAGCGCCCTCGTCGTCGAATGCGGATCAGAATACGAACGCGGCCGCTCAGACCGAGCTCGCTGCGATCGACGCGATTCTGAAGGAGTCGAAGACAGGCGCGCTGACGAAGGCCCAGACGGCCCAGCTCCGGCGCCACGTCGAAGCGCTGCGCGCGCTGCTCGCTCAGAAGTAGCTGTCCGCAGCGGAGTCCGGCTCGGCGCGGCGCGCGATCCTGCGGTCGACCGCCGTCGCGCGCCGCGCCGGAATCCACCACGCAAACACCACAAGCGCAAGGAGATCAGTCTACTGGAAGGGTCTTGGTCTGCCGGCCCGAACGGACGAGTCGGTCCATCCTGACGCGGCGGACTTTATTGTCGGGACCCTTTGGAATAGACTAGCCGGGCTCGTTGTTATCCATCCTTGTGAGGAGGACCTGTCCGATGAAAAAGTTCGCAATGCTCGCAGCGGCACTGATGTTCGCGGCGGCCCCGGCCCTAGCGGCCGAGAAGACCTGGAACGGCACGATCGGCGATTCGAAGTGCGGGGCCAAGCACTCCAAGGCGGAACACGGCTCACAATCCGACAGCGATCACGACTGCGTCGCCAAGTGCGTGGGCGGCGGAGAGAAGTACGTGTTCGTCTCCGGCGGCAAGACGTACCAGATCGCCAATCAGGACTTCGCGGGCCTGAAGGATCACGGCGGCCACAAGGTCGCGCTGACGGGCGAGATGAAGGGCGACAGCATCACCGTCTCGAAGATCGACATGAGCGGCGCGAAGCCCGCCAAGAAGAAGTAAGCCGGATCCAACCCACAACCCGAAACGGCCTCCCGGCGCGCAGGACGACTGCCTGCGCCGTGGGGCCTTTCTCTTGTACGGAATTGCCAATTCTTCAGAATTGAAAGTAGATGAAATCGAGCGACGTGCGGCTGCGCAGAACCAGAATGCCGGCGAAGGCGGCGCCGCAGGCGATCGCGCGAACGCCGGCGGCGCTCCAGGAAGGCCACGTCCGCAGCGGGGCGCCGCGTCTCCTCCACTCGATCCAGATGCTCTGCACCCACAGCGGAACCGAATAGCCGAACGCGAGGAGCAGCAGGTACAGGCCGACGCGCCGATCGAGCGCGCTGCTGTGCCAGGGCGAGAGGCGCAGGTCGCGCGCGATCGCGGACAACTGCGTTTCGCGAAAGAGCAGCCATCCGAACAGCGACAGCGCGAACATGCCGGCGGCTTGCAGGATTACCCGCGCTCGGCCGTGCGGAGCCGGAGGCTGCAGGAGCGCGTGCGTCGGCTGCGGCTTCCCCGTCGCCGCGGATCGGCGGCTAAGCCGCCCGCGTGTGAGGACGAGCAGCACGCCGTGATACAACCCCCAGAGCACGTAGTTCCAGCTCGCGCCATGCCAGAGGCCCGATAGGAGAAACGTGACGAGCACATTGCCCGCCCAACGCGCGTCGGACCCTCGGGATCCGCCGAGCGGAATGTAGACGTAATCGCGAAACCAGGTGGACAGCGAGATGTTCCATCGGCGCCAGAAGTCGGCGGGCGTCCGCGCCATGTACGGATGATCGAAATTCTCGGTCAGCTCGAACCCGAGCCATCGCGAGGATCCGCGCGCGATGTCGGTGTACGCGGAGAAGTCGGCGTAAATCTGGATTGCGAAGGCAAAGACGCCCGCCCAGAGGATCTCGAAGGACGGATCGCTCAAGGCGAAGACCTTGTTGGCGATGACGCCGACGTTGTCGGCGATGACCAGCTTCTTGAAGAATCCCCAGACCATCAGGTAGAAGCCGCTCGCGGCGGCCTTCAGCGAGAATCGCCGCTTCGCCTCGACCTGAGGCAGCAGGTAGGACGCGCGCTGGATGGGGCCGGCCACCAGGTGCGGAAAGAACGAGATGAACACGGCGACGTCGAGCAGGCTGCGGCGCGCGCGCAACTCGCCGCGGAAGACGTCGATGGTGTAGCTCATCGCCTGAAACGTGTAGAACGAAATGCCGACCGGGAGCAGCACGCGCAGGACCGGCAGGCTCGCATGGATCCCGCCGGCCGCGAGCGCCGCGGCGAGGTTGTCGACGAAGAAGTTGAAGTACTTGAAGAACCCGAGCATCCCGAAATTGGACGCGATGCTCGCGGCCATGAAGAGGCGCCTGCGCGCGGGCCACTGCTCCATGCCGCGCGCCGACGCGTAGTCGATGAGCGTCGACGATCCGATCAGGATCAGGAACCACGGATGGACGTAGCCATAAAAGAAATAGCTGGCGGCCAGCAGCAGCGCGTTCTGGGCGCGATGCGGCAGGCGCCAGTACACGGAGACGACGAGCGCGAAGAAGACGAGAAAGTCGAGGCTGTGGAAGATCACGGAAGCCGCTGCCGCAGGCGCGACGCGAACAGCTCGGTGTAGCGCTCGCGGCCATCGTGCGAGAGGTGGTCGCCGTCGGCGTACCAATCGAGCGTCTGCGCCGGATCTCCCGTATCGTCGATGAAAATCGCGCCGTTGTGTTCGATGTACGCCTTGAGCTTCGCGACATAGCGCTGGAGCGCGGGCGACTGGAATGGCGTACGGCCGCCGACAGGCCGCCGCTGGACGCGCACGAAGCACAGCGTCAGGCCTGCCTGCCGGGCATCCCGCAGCATCAGCGGCAGCGCGGATCTGTCGACGAATGCGTCGAAGTCGGCCTCGCGGTCCTCGGTGGCCTGCATGTCGGCGGCCTCCATCGGCCGCAGATGCGCGAGGTCGAACCGATCGTTGAGCTGCTGCATGAACGCGGCGCGCGGTTTATGGTACGGAATCATCAGTTCCGCCGGCCATGCGTTCACCGCCGGCTCGATCCACCGCCGCGCCTGCGGCGCACGATAGACGTTCTCGAGGGCGGTGCGTACTCGATAGAAGACGCTCCCCCGCCGGCGGGCAACGACCGCATTCAAATCGTCTTCGCGCGCGTGCGCGACCGGGTCCATCGCCCACCTCGCGTCGATCCGGAACAGGACGTTCGTGAGATTGGTGTCGCGGAAGAAGATGAAGACGCACCGCGGGTGGATGCCGCTCGGGATCACCCAATTCTCCAGCACGAGGTACCACCATGCCGGACCGCTCCCCGCGTACAGCAGCGGCGCGACCGGCCGCGCGGTGAGGCGTGCCAACACCGCGGGATCGATCCGCGAGCCCGCCATCGAGTCGCCGATGACGACGAACCCGGGGTTCATGCGGGCGAGATCGGAGATGGGCCCGGCGTCGAAGGGCGCGCGCTCGCGCGGCCCTTCGATGGCCGGCAGGTAGCTGGGCTGCATGCCCGGCGCCGGGTGGACGCGGTTCGCGAGGCGGAAGCCGAAGGGCAGCAGCAGGAGGCCCGCGAGGGACAGCAGAAAGGAGACGTCTCTCACGGCCGGCGGAACGGCCCCTTCGGGCAGCTGCCGCCGACAACCGCGACGACCGGGCGGACCTCGTCGGGGCGCACGCGCGCGACCGAGTAGAACTCGTCGCGCCAGCTCGACGTCTGGTACACCCAGTAGATCTCGCCGCCCACGGCGAGCCGGCCGAACGGCAGCATGAACGAGACGTTGTCGCGATCGCAGTAGGTCACGCGCGCGCCGATGTTGATCACGGGCTTCTTGCCGGCCTGCTGTGTGACCCACCCGCGCACGAACGTGATCAGCCCGCAGTTCTCGTCCGCCGGATCCACGGCGGGAAAACGGCGGACCGCCTCCACGTACGACGTGTGCCACGTGCCGTGTGCGTTCGCTTCCTGCGCGCGGTAGAACGCTTCGAGCTGGATCGGATACTGCTTCCGCTCCGCGTCGCTGTAGGGATGCTGCCATTGCGTGAAGTGATTCGCGGCGCGCGTCTCCTGCTCGTCGAACTCGGTTCTGATCGTTTCGACGATTTGCCGCGCGTCGGCGGAGAGCACCGAGACCTCGACGATCGGCTCCAGCGTCACGGTCCCGGGCGCCGCGGCAATGGCGAGCCCGTGCTTGGGAGCCGTGGGCTCCCGAGGGTCGACGGCGCCGCCGCGGTAATCGGTGGCGAGCGCAAGGCGTCCGCCGCAGAACACATGCGTCTGCTCGGGCTTGCGCACGACGAGCGGACGAGGCGTCAGCGTCGCCTCGCCGAGGATCCAGGCCGTCCACGGCGCGCCCGGTCCCACCGCCCCCCACCATTTCCTTGGCACGTCGTCGATCGAGATCGGCAGCGGGACGCTGAGGTCGCTGCCGGGCCACGGCGTCTCCCATCTCTTGCCGTTGAACGCGGCAAACGGCAGAAGCAGCCCGTCCCGCCGCAGGACGCCGAGCGTGAACGGCGGATCGGGCGGTGCGGCCGCGGCGGCCATGCCGAGCGTGACGGCGGACAGCACCAGGGCGCGCCAGGGCATGCCCCAGATTCTAGCGGGGTTCCGCCTCCGCGGGCTATTTGTCGAGGACCTCGCGGACCTTCTTCAGGAGATCGTCGCGCGAGAAGGGCTTCGCGAGAAAGTCGGCGGCGAGATCGGCGTCGAGGTTGCCCGGATAGCCGGAGATACACAGAAGCTTCAGCGTACGCCGGCGCCCGCGCAGATGGTGCGCCAGCTCCGCGCCCCCCATGTACGGCATCCGCACGTCAGTCAGCAGCATGTCGATCGAGTCGCCGTGCTCGTCGAACAGCTTCATCGCTTCCTGTCCGTTCCGCGCCTCGTAAACGGAATATCCCGCGCGCGTGAGCGCCGCCGCGAAAAGCTGACGGACGGCGGGCTCATCTTCTACGAGCAGAATCGTCTCACGAGTAGGCTCGGGCATCGGCGTCGGCTGATCCGATCCATAGCGTAGCAGCGGACGGCCCGCCTGCGAATCAAACATTGGCGCAACCTCGGGAGCAGCTACGAGTGTAGCAAGAAGACGGCCCGCGCGCGGGGCGGAATTCCGCTGCGGCGGTGTGCTGCAGCCGCACACGGCTGCGCGCTTCCGGAACGATTGGGCGCGCGGTGGGCGGTTCGCGCCCTATCCCTGTTTGCGCTCCTCGCGGATGCCGGCGCTGACCTCGAAGTGCTGCTCGGCGAGCCAGCAGAGCGACGCCCAGAAGAGCCCGACGGTCCAGCCCGCGAGGACGTCGGTTGGATAGTGGACGCCGAGGTACACGCGGCTCACGCCGACCAGGACCGTGAGCATCATCGCCATCGCGCAGCAATACAGCTTCGTGAGGCGCCGCTCCGAGATCCGCATCAACATCGCGCCCAGCGTGAGATAGATGATCGCGGATTGCATGGCGTGCCCGCTCGGAAAGCTGCTGGAAAAGGCTTCCCGCAGGTGCGGAACGACCGTCGGACGCGCGCGCTCGAACAGCGATTTCATCGCGGCGCCGATGGCTTCGCCGGTGGCCGCCGTCAGAAAAATGAAGAACGCGGTGCGATAGCGCGCCTGGAGGAGCAGGAACCCGATGATCGACACGACGACGAGGCCGAGCACCGTCGGGCCGCCGAGAGCGGTCAGGTCCAGCAGCACGTCGGTGATCCACGCCGGACCGATCGGCTGCGAGGGGTCGTTCGCCTTGCGGAACGCCAGGACGATCTTCCGGTCGAAGGCGAGCGTCTCGCCTTCCATGACCTCGCCGGCCAGAGCGAGAAACCCCCACAGCAGGATGCACGCACCGAGACCGACCAGCAGCCAGCCCAGCTCGCGACGCTCGAGCTTGGTCAGCCAGCCCGTCGCGCCTTTCCACCATCCGACCAGCACGCCGACGCCAGTCATGGTTCTCAGTCTTGCCATTTCTTTGCCGTTTTGGGGAAGGCTGAGGCGGAGGTAACGGAGGGGGGCGGAGGTAACGGGTCAACATCACAACGGAGAAACGGGGGGACCGGAGGCGAACGGAGGCCTCTGCTCTTCAGGTCGATCGCGCGTCACACGGTCTCAAGCGCGGATCGATTCAGCAATCGCGTGACGCCGTCTTTCATGACCGGTACGTTGAAATTCAGAAGAAGGCCAACGGGCTTGCCAGACAGCTTCATCTCCGTCAGCAATTGCGCCTTATGGACCGCAAGCAGGTATTCGACGACCTTGATCTCCACGACCACCAGGTCCTCAACCAGCAGATCCAGCTTGTAGAAGCAATCCATCATCACCCCTTTGTAGGTGATTGGCAGCCTCTTCTCGCATTCGACCTTCAGACCCGCGGTTCGTAGCTCGTACAACAGGCAACTGAAATACACCGCTTCCAGAAGACCCGGACCCAACGTCCGATGGACGTCGATAGCGGCCTTGATAATGCGTGATGTAGTCTGGTTTATTGGACCGAGCGCCGCAAGCACGTCCACCCAGCACTGCAAGAATCGGCGCCATGCGATTTGCACGGCAAAATGAAAGCCGGCCGGCAAATGATTGCAGTTTCAACGATCCCTGAGAAACCCGTTGATCTCCGTTTCTCCGTTCCTCCGTTGTGAAGCTCCTTCCGTTACCTCTACCTACCTCCTCCGATCCCTCAGCGATCCGCCACAATCCGGTAGACGAGCGACTCGCGGCCGCTGGCGTCCACTCTCGATCCGTCCCGGACGCCGCCGATCTTCTCCATCGCCCGCTGAGAGCGGAAGTTCCGCGGACCGACGAGGAAGTTCACGCGCGCCACGAACCTGAACGCGTGCGCGAGCATGAGCCGCTTCATCTCCCCGTTGTACACGCCGCCCCAGTGGGACCGGGCGAGGAACGTCCAGCCGATCTCGATTTCGTTCTTCGCCGCGTCGTAGCCGTGATAGCGGGACGAGCCGACGAGCCGCCCGTCCCGCCGATCGACGGCGACGAGCGCGCCGCCGCAGGCCAGGGCCTCACGGAAGAAGCCGTCGAACACTTCCGGCTTGTAGCGATCGCTGGCCGGATGCTGTTCCCAGATCAGCGGATCGGACGCAACGGCATAGAGCTCCCGAAAGTCCTCCGGCCGCAGGGGCCTCAGCTCGAGCAGATCGCCTGTCAGCACAGGCTGGAGATCGAATGGCATCGACCGCCGGCGTCACATGCCGGGATCGTCCGCCGACGGTCCATAGATCGCCGGTACCTTGGCGCCCATGGGCCGCAGATAGCTCGAAAGCTGCCCGCGGTGATGGATCGCGTCGAACAGGAATCCGAAGAGCATGTCCCCGGTCGGGGCCTCCCACGCCACGTTGCCGTCGACGAGGAACTTCGCCTTGCGGTCCCATTTGGCGTCGTCCATCGTGGCCACGCGCTTCTGCAGTTCATCCATGTTGCGCTCGTATGTTTTGACGGCGTCGGCCACCGGCGGCGCGGGCTTCGCCACGAAGCTGACTTCGCCGCGATCGACGATTTCACAGGCGTCGTTGAGCTCGCTCGCCAGGAGCCACACGAGATCGCCGGCGGACGTGCATCGTTCGTGCGGACGATAACCGGCCTGATCGCCGGGAACCGCCTTCAGGACCTTGACGAACTTGGGCTTCTCGGCTTTCAGGCATTCCAGGTAGTAATCGCGGACATTCTTCACGGCCGTTCCTCCTTTATCACTCGCATTTCCCAACGCTCAATTTCCAATTCCCAACTCGAGCGCCTCGTGGACCTGGGAGTCGGGAATTGGAAGTTCGGACTTGGGAGTGTGCGCGAGGTCTTTGTCCCAGGTCAAGGCCGCTGGCCGAGAGCGCTCCGCCACAGTCGCCCGACGTTCCAGGTGACGCCCGCGTAGAGCGCCCGCGGCTGCGGCCCGGCGATCGGCGCAATGACGCCGGCGTCGAGGACGAAGAACGGGCGCAGCTCGAACGTGGGTCCGCCCAGGAGCGCGACGATCGAGTCGCCCGCATCCGCGCCGATTGATGGGTAGCCGTAGATTTCGGCGCACCATCCCAGGCGTCCCGCCGCGGGACCGCCGAACGAGGCGGTCCATACCGCGCCCTGGCGCGGCGCCGTACTGCCGTCGCCGCTTCGCCGCGTGTAGCCGGCGTTCAGATCGATGGACACGCCGCGGATCGTGCGGCTGGAAATCGCGAGCACACTCAGATCGGTCGTGCCCGTGCCGGTGCCGCGTTCGACGGAGCCCGAAGGGAACTTGACCGAGGGCAGCACCGCGAAATCGGCGAGGACCGGCGCGTCCTCGAGCACCCGCCATTTGATGCCTGCCGAAAAGTCGCCGGGACCGCTGCCGGCGCCGCCCGGCGCCCAGACGCCGAATCCCTGCAGGCTCAGTTGCACGCGCGGTGCGAGGCCGATCTTCAGCAGCAGCGGCGCCACGCTCCCGCGCGTCGCATCGGTGTAGCGATCGCGCTCGATGCCGGCTTCGATCTCCGCCCATCCTGGCGACACGGTGCCGGCGTGCGTCGCGACGGTCGGCCGTTCCGGCTGGGCGTCGTGCGGATCGCGCGGCGCGTCCTGCGCCGCGACCGGCAAGGCAATGGAAGCGGCCAGCCCGAACGCGACCGCCATCGACAGGCCGGCGGCACGGCGTCGGGGCCTCATCGGGGCCGGCGGCCCGACGGCCGGCGCCGTCCCGCCCTTCCCCGCCGGAGGTGCTTGACGAACGCGTCGAGCGTCTCGCGGCTCACGTGGTGCTCGATGCCCTCGGCGTCGGAATGGGCGACGGCGGCGGGCACCCCGACCGACTGCAGGAACTCGACGACGATCTCGTGGCGATGGCGCGATTCTTCCGAGAGGCGCGTGCCGGCGGCGGTCAGGAAGATCGATCGATACGGCAGCGAGGTGACGAGCCCCTCGCGGCGCAGCCGCTGCAGGGTGCGGCTGACCGTGACGTGGGTGACGCCGAGCCGGCGCGCGAGGTCGATCACGCGCGCTTCGCCGGTCGTGTCGATGAGCTCGGCGATCATCTCGACGTAGTCCTGCGCGGTCTCCTGCGAGTGCTCCTGCCTCGTGCGGGTCGGGTTCCTCGCGAGGGGCGTGTGGCGGCCCATGCGTGCGGCCAATGATATCCGATTTGACAATTTGTAGCTTAGGCTACATTATGACGTCTGTACTTCCATGCGGAGCCTCGAAGGCATCCACGGCACGGTCGCGGTCCCCCCCAGCGAGGCGGGATTCTGGCAGCACTGGCGCGCGTTCGCGGGCCCGGCGCTCCTGGTCAGCGTGGGCTACATGGACCCCGGCAACTGGGGCACCGATCTCCAGGGGGGCGCGCGGTTCAAATACGACCTCCTGTGGGTCGTCGGCCTCGCCAGCCTGATGGCGATCTTCATGCAGGTGATGGCCGCGCGCCTCGGCGTCGTCACCGGCAAGGACCTGGCGCAGTGCTGCCGCGACTGGTACCCGAAGTGGTCGCGGTGGCCCAACTGGCTGCTCTCCGAGATCGCCATCGGCGCGTGCGACCTTGCGGAAGTGCTCGGCAGCGCGGTCGCGCTCAACCTGATGTTCCACATCCCGCTGTTGTGGGCCGTCATGATCACCGCGCTCGACGTCTTCGCGCTCCTCGCCCTGCAGCGCTTCGGCATGCGCGCGATCGAAGCCGTCGTCCTCCTGCTCGTCGCCACGATCGCGCTCTGCTACTTCATCGAGATCTTCGTGCTGCCGCAGACGCGGCCGGCGTTCGGGGAGATGGGGCGGGCGCTGCTGGTGCCCGGATTTCGCCAGGCTGGCATGCTCTACGTGGCGACCGGCATCATCGGCGCCACCGTGATGCCCCACAACCTCTACCTGCACTCGGCGCTGGTCCAGAGCCGCAAGCTGCAGCAGGACAGGGCGTCGATCCGGCGGGCCATCCAGTTCAACACGATCGATTCGACGGCCGCGCTGACGATCGCGTTCTTCGTGAACGCCGCCATTCTCGTTCTCGCGGCGATCGTCTTCTACGGCCGGCAGAGCATCGAGGTCCCGGGCGGCCAGATCGTCACGTTCAGCCCGGAGAGCGACTGGATCCGCGTCGCATACCTGACACTCGCGCCGCTGCTCGGCACGGCCGCCGGCAGTACGCTCTTTGCCGTGGCGCTGCTCGCCAGCGGACAGAGCAGCACGATCACGGGCACGCTCGCCGGTCAGGTGGTGATGGAGGGCTTCATGCACTGGCGGATCCAGCCGTGGATCCGGCGCCTGATTACGCGCGGCCTGGCGATCCTCCCCGCGGTCGTGATCATCGGCGTCCGCGGCGACAGCAGCGTGACCGATCTGCTGACGCTCAGCCAGGTGGTGCTCGCGCTACAGCTCCCCTTTGCGATGTTCCCGCTCCTCCATTTCACGAGCTCCGGACACCGGATGGGCGAATGGAAGAACGGCTGGTTTCTGCTTGCGGCCGGGTGGGCAAGCGCGGTACTGATTACGGCGATGGACCTGTTCGGACTGCCCGAGTCGCTCGGCGCGGCGTGGCAGGTGATCGCCGGTGGCTGAGATGTACCGGACCATTCTCGTGACGCTCGACGGCAAGCCGACGGATCGCGGGATCATCGATCACATCAAGAATCTCGCGCGTCTCATGCAGAGCCGCGTCGTACTGCTGCACGTGGCCGACGGCTGGGCCGCGCGGACCTTTGGCCCCGACGCGGTCAGCCCTGAGATCAGCGACGACCAGCGCTATCTGAACGAGGTGCGCGCGGAATTCGAAGCGGCCGGCACGCAGGCCGAGAGCGTTCTCGCCTACGGCGAGCCGGCGGACGAGATCGTCAAGTGGATTCGCGAGAAGGGCTGCGATCTCGTCGCGATGAGCACCCACGGCCATCGATTCCTCGCGGATATCTTCCTGGGCACGACAGCCTCGCGCGTGCAGCACCAGGTCAGCGTGCCCGTGCTGCTGCTGCGCGTCCGTTAGTTTTCACGCGCCGTAACAAATTACTCAGAGCGTAAGCCCTCGCCCGACCATCTCAGGACAATCGGCGGTTTCAGGCTCGCACACGGGGTACGGCTCTTGCCATTCGCAGGTGGATGCGCGTGTGTGTGGCCGGTCTTCTGTTCGCGGCTTTCTCAGCCTGCACGGCCGGGCTGGCCGACGCGCAGCCTCCGGACCCGCAGCCACCGGTGCAGCCGCCGACAGTTCAGCAGCCTGCGCGCGAGGCCGCGCCGCCGCAGCCGTCCATCGAGCTCGATCAGACGCTCGTCACACTCTCGACCACGCAGCCGCTGAAGCGGCACCATGGATATTTCCGGCTGACGCACCGGTTCGCGCGCGATCTCCGCCAGGGAGACTTCGGCAATCTGGCGTCCGATCTCTTCAGTCTCGACAACGGCGCGATCATCGGCCTGGAGTACCGCTACGCCGTCACCTCGCGTCTGCAGGCCGGCGTCCATCGATCGATTCTCGGCAAGACCATCGTGACGTTCGGCCGCTTCGACGCGCTTCGCCAGGGCGACGGGCGGCCGTTCGGCCTGTCGGTTGGCGCATCGATCGAGGGGCAGAACAATCTCCGGCAGGACCGGCAGCCCGGCGTGTCGGCGACGCTCTCGCACGTGCACGGCACGTGGCTCGCGCTCTATGCGAACCCGACCTACGTGCACAACGCCCACACCGAGACGCTCAGGCTGCTGCACGAAGGCCACACGCACGACGTGCCGGGCGCGGACGACGCGGATGCGAGCACCGCGATCGACACCTTTTTCGTCGGCCTCGGCACGCGCGTCCGCCTTCGCGAATCCGTGTCGACCGTCGTGGAATTTGCGCCGCGGGTGAGCGGCTACAAGCCGGCGCGCGCCGACTGGGACGCCGGCATCGAGAAGCTGACGCGCGGCCACGTGCTGCAGTTGAACTTCGGCAACAACTTCAACTCGACGCCCGGCATGATCGCGCGCGGCGGGAGCGATCACGACGTGTATATGGGCTTCAATCTGAGCCGCAAGTTCTGACGAATGAGCGATCTCAACGCCAGCGCCGTCGGCCTTGCAGTGATCCTGGCCCTCGCGCTGGCCCTGTTTCTGTTACGACAAGAGGAGGACAGCGATGAAACGCACGGCAATAGCAGTAGTGAGCCTGGCAATCGGAGCGGCCGGGTGCGGTAGCAGCAGCACGCCGACGACCCCAAGCAACCTGGTCGTGTATACGGTGACGCTCTTGCCGTCGAATGAAACCCCGCCGGTGACCAACGGCGAGAACGTGGCGCGCGGGACGGCGGTCATCACGATCCACAAGGATACGAACGTGATCGACATGAACGTGTCGGTGACCGGGTTCCCGGCAGGCAGCGTGCTGAACAACGCCCATATCCACGGGCCGAACGCACCCACCGGCGTGGGCCCGGCGAGCGTATTTGTTGGCAGCGGCATCTCGGCCGCGAATTTCCCGGCGCTCGTCAACGGAGCGGCGACGTTCACCGCATCACCGGGAGCGACGGCTGACCAGGTGGCGCAGATCCTGGCGAGTCCCCAGAACTTCTACTTCAACGTGCACAGCGTCGCCAACGGCGGAGGGGTGATGCGAGGGCAGTTGAAGTAGAGCGAAAGGCGGAAGACGGAGGACGGAAGACGGGAAGTACTGGCCGCCTTCCGTCTTCCGTCTTCCGTCTTCTGTATTCAGCCTCAGTTCCCTATCTTCCCCGTCCCGCCCTTTCCCTTCCGCGGTCCCTTGTTGTCGCGGACCGGGACGTGATCGAGATTGGCGACCCGCCATCCGGTCGTGTAGACGAGCTGCGTAATGTGGGCCAGCTTCGGAAACTCGATCTTCTGCACTTCGTCGGTCAGGTAGTGATAGTCGCGGTGGAGGCCGGTCGTGTAGAAGATGATCGGGATCCCCTTCGACGCGTAGCTGTAATGATCGCTGCGGGTATAGATCGACTCCGGGTCCGCCGGATCGTTCATCTCGTAATCCAGCTTCATCGGCTCCCGCAGCGACGCGTTCGCGTCCTCGTTGAGATTGTGCAGCTCGGTGCTGATGCGATCCGACCCGACGACGTAGACGGTATTCTCCTCCTTCGGATCGTCGCAGCGGTTGCGGCCGATCATGTCGATGTTGAGCTGCGCCGACACCTTGTCGAGCGGGACTTCGGGATAGTCCGCCATGTAGCGCGAGCCGTACAGACCGGATTCCTCGCCCGTGTGCCAGACGAACATCACGGATCGCTTCAGCTTCGGCCCGCTTGCGTACGCCTTTGCCAGCGCCATCACCCCCACCGTTCCCGATCCATCGTCGTCCGCGCCATTGTTCACGATGTCGCCCGGTTTCGGTGTGTCGCGCGTCTGCCCGGCGCAGCCGCCCGCCGCCTGCTGTCCACCACCGCCGCCGCCGAAGCCGCCGCGGCCCTGTCCGGGCGGCGTCTGCTGATAGCCGATGTGATCGTAATGCGCGCCGAACAGAACGTAGCTGTCCTTCAGCTTCGGATCGCTTCCCTCGATGACCCCGACGACGTTCCGCGTCAGGCGCGTCTGGACGACCTCGTAGTCGGCGTCGACGTTGATCGCGATCGAGACGTTGTTCAGCGTGACCGCCGGCAGGGCTTCCTGTTTGTCCGCCCTGGCCTTGACCTCGGCGTAGTTCTGCCCGGCCGCGCTGAAGACGAAATTGAAGAAGTCGTCGGTCGCCGTGATCTGCGGAGGCGTCTTCTTGTCGAGCCGCTCCACGGTCTGGAAATCGCCGATGTTCTGGCCGCCGCGTCCGCCGCCGCCACCGCGCTGCGGCTGCGGCGGCGGTTGCGCGGCCGCGCCCGCGGGCGCGCCGGCTGCGGGCGGCGCGCCGGGCGCCGCCGTCGGGGCGGCGGGAGCCGCGCCGCCCCGCCCGAATCCGCCGATGCCGGCAGGACCGATCGCCGCAATGGCGTGGCGAAGCTCGATCGCGTTTCGGGCGCGGGCGCCCAGCAGCCGGTTTCCGCCGGCGGGCATGTTCTGCGGTCCGCGGCCGACGTAGATCACGATCTTCCCACTCGCGTCGTGCCCTTTATAGTCGTCGATGCCCGCTTCCGGGAGGCTCAGTCCGTACCCGACAAACTCCGCGCTGCCGCTGACCGATTGCTTCGCGCCGGCATTTGCGGGGAACGTGACGCCTTCGCCATCCTTGAATGTTTTCGTCTGCCCGTTCACGGTGACCGTGACGCTCGAGTTCCGCTTGACGTTGACGCCTTTCAGTTTCACGTCCTGGAAGTACGAACCCTGATCCCCGCCGGGTTGGATGCCCCACTCCTTCAAGTGGTCCGCGATGTACGCGCCGGCCAGGCCGAGGCCTTCCGTGAACACCTGCCGTCCCTGGAGCTCGTCCGACGCGATATATGAGAGCCACTCCTTCAATTCGACGGGAGTAATGGACGCGGCGCCTCCGGCGGACTTCGATTGGGCCGCGCCGGAAGCCTGCAGCAGCAGCACGGCCGCCGCGAATGCCCCGCACAGGGCAGAAAATGGACGGGATCTCATCGATTTCATCCTCCGATGAGACTCTATACGATTGATGCCAGCTGTCCGCTTACGCGAACGGCCCGGCGCGCAACGGGCTATTCGGTCCGAAGCGATCGCATCGGGTCGAGGCGCGCGGCGCGTCGTGCCGGAAATCCGTTGGCGAGAAGCGCGGTTCCCAGCAGGATCAGCGTCACAAACGACAGCACGCCTGGATCGTGGGTGCTGACGCCGAACAACGCGTCGCCGAGAAAGCGCGCGACGAAGATCGACGCCGCGAGACCGCCCGCGACGCCGGCCAGCACGACGCCCGCGCCGCCGGCGACGACGCTCCGGAAGATGTCCGCCGTGCGCGCGCCGAGCGCGACGCGAATGCCGATCTCGCGCGTGCGCTGCGTGACCAGGTAGGTCGCGACCCCGTAGGCGCCGCCAACCGCCAGCACGAACGCCAGTCCGGCGAAGACGGCGAGCATCCACGAGAACGCGGCGCGAAGCGCCATCGACCGCCGGATCGCCTCCTCCATCGTCCTGACCTGGAAGAGCGGCACCTCGGGATCCATGCCGCGCACCATCTCGCGAATCGCCGGCATGAGCGACGTCGGATCCTGGGCGCTGTGGATCGCAACGGTCAGCGTCGGCCGCGGATCGACCGCGACCGGAAAGTAGAGTCCCGGCCGCATCGGCTGTTCGAGTCCGTAGTGCTTCACGTCGCGGACCACGCCGACCACCGTGATCCACGGCGCTTTGGCGTCGCGATATCTGATCCGTCGGCCGACGCCATCCGCGCCCTCGCCCCAGAAGGTCCGCACGAACGTTTCGTTGACGATGACGACGCGGGAATCCTTCGAGCGTCCGTCGGGCTCTTGAAAGAACCGCCCGCTTTTCAAGCGGATGCCCATCGCCTCGAAATAGCCCGGCGAGGCGAGACGCGTGAGCACGACGGGATCCTTGCCGTCGGGCCGGGGCAACGCGTTGTCGATCACGTAGAAATTTCCCCAGTGACATCCGAACGGCGGACACGTGACGACGCCGGCGGCGTCGACACCGGGCAGCGCCTTCGCGCGAGCCAGCAGGTCGTCCCAGAACGTCATCCATTGCTCCGGCTTCGGCCGCGTCCCTTCCGAGAGCGGCACGACGAAGGTCAGCACGTGATCGGCGCGAAATCCCGGGTCCACGTGGCGGACGCGGTCGAACGCCTTGATGAGGAGCGTTCCGCACACGAGAAGCGCCGCGGCGAGCGCGAACTCGCCCGCGACCAGAAACCACAGCGTTCGCCGCCCGCGCGGCGCGCCCGTGGTCCCGTTGGTGGACGCATTCACCGCGGACCGCAGGTCGCCGCCGACCGCATGGAGCGCCGGCGCCCAGCCGAACAGGATCACGGTGGCGACGACGACCAGGAACGAGAACGCGATCACGCGCAGATCGACGTGAAAGGCCGCCCAGCGCGGGAGCTGATCCGGCAGCAGACGGATCACCGCGCCGAGCGCCCAGCGGCCTGCGGCGAGACCGATCGCTCCGCCAGCAACCGCAAGCATGATGTTTTCGATCAGGAGCTGGCGCAGCAGGCGCAGACGGCTGGACCCCAGAGCCAGCCGGATGCCCATCTCGCGGCGCCGCGCGAGCGCGCGCGCGAGCATCACGGCGGCGACGTTGGCGCACGCGATCAGCAGCAGCACCGCGACGGCCGCGGTCACCGTACGCGCCGCGCCGCGGTAGTCCCGAACGAAAGTCTCGTGCAGCGGCTTCACGAACGGCGTGACCACGTGGTCCTTGTCGCTCGCATCCCAGATCGGCTGGTGCGCACGCTTGAGATCCGCATCCGCCTGCTCCGCCGTCACGCCCGGCTTCAATCGGCCGATTCCATCGCCCGAGTAGCTCTGGTACGGCTGCGCCGGATCGCCCGCCATCGGCACCCACAGCTTCACATCGTCCGGAAATGACGCCTCTGGAGGCATCACGCCGATGATCGTCCGCGTCGTGCCGTCGACCCGCAGCGTCCGCCCGACAACGTTCGGATCGGCGCCGAAGCGCTCGCGCCAGAGCGCCGCGCTGATGACGACGACGGGCGGTCCCTTCGGTTTGTCTTCGTCCGCGGTGAAGGTGCGGCCCAGGATCGGCTCGATCCGGAAGACCTTCGTGAAGTCGCAAGTGATCAGCAGCCCGCCGACGCGCACGGCGCCCGCGGCGTCGGCCAGGTTGAAATTCGCGCCTTGATAGGTGGTGATCGCGTCGAACAACTTCTGATCCCGCCGCCAGCGATCGAAGTCCGGATAGTTGATGCCGACGACGTCGAGATTCCACTTGGGCGCGGCGGTGTTGATGTAGACCAGGCGGTCGGGCTGCGGGAATGGGAACGGGCGCAGGAAGAGGCCGTTCACGATGGCGAACACGGCCACGTTGGCGGCGATGCCGAGCGCGAGCATCAGGACGACGAGGGCGGTCGCGCCGCGTTGACGGAGCAGCGCGCGCCATGCGTAGCGGACATCTGAGCCGGCCATGATGGTGGTCCTTTCGTCGACGGGGACGGTAAGGGGTACGCGGGGCGCGCGCCAGGACGCCGCGCGGGCGTGAACGAGATCGGTGGCCGCGCGCACCCACGCCGCGAGGACGGCCGCCCGGCCCCGCGCGCGGGCGGCCGCGAGGCGGTCGGCGAAGAGCTCCTCCATCGCGGCACCGTGCCGCGCGCGAAGCCGCGGCGGCGCGAGCGCGAGCAGGGCGCGGTAGGCACGGCTCATCGCGCGTCTCCCGTCCGCATGCGCGCGCGAGCGCGACGCACCAGCCGTCCGAGACGCTCGGCCTCCTCGGTGAGGACGGCCCGGCCGCGCCGCGTCAGCCGGTAATAGCGGCGCCGTTCGCTCTCGTCCGCCGGAGGATCCGCGAGCTCCTCGATCCAGCCGCGCGCGCGCAGCTCGTCGAGCGAGCCGTACAGCGTCGCGGGCCAGAGCCGTAGCGCGCCGTCGCTGAGCGTCTGCACGTCGCGGGCGATCGCCAGCCCATGGCGATCACCGTCGGCCAGCGCCAGGAGAATGTGAAACCAGTGCGGTTTGAGCGACGCGTCGGCCATGCCAACGAATTGTATTGATCGATATAATATGAGTCAATACTACGTGTCGCTTCCCGGCGGGGGCGCGGTGCGCGCCACGGCCCCCCCGGCGAGGGCGCACGGCGCCATCACGACGAGGGCGGCTATCTGCGACCAGATCGCGTCCGCCGGACGCGCGGCGAGCGACACGATCGCACTGAGCGCGATCAGCCCGGCGACGACCGCCGCGTGCGTCGCCGGCTTGCGCCCGGCGACCCGCGCGGTCAGCCACCCGGCGACCAGGGCGAAGACCGCGCCCCAGACGATGCTCGCGATCTTGAACGCAGTCGGTGCCTGCTCGTGCGGCGCGTGGCCGGACAGTTGAAACAGCAGCGCGGCCGACCCGCCGAAGATGATGTATCCCGCCGCCACCGCCCCGATGCTGCGCAGCATGAGCCGAGTCTAGCCTGTTCCTCGCCTTATAAAGCATCGGCTATCGGCTATCGGCTGTCGGGTATCGGATATCGCCATGACCTCACGCTTCGTCAGATTCAACGGCGTCGGTCTTCTGGGATTCGTCCTCCAGATCGCGGTGCTCGCGCTGCTGCTGAAGGCCCACGTTCAGTACCTCGCGGCGACGGCGCTGGCCGTCGAGGCGGCCCTGTTGCACAACTTTCTGTGGCACGAGCGCTGGACGTGGATCGATCGCCCCGCAGCGGGGCGCGCGCGATTGGAGCGGCTGTGGCGGTTTCACGTGCTGAACGGCGTCGTGTCGCTCGTCGGCAACCTGCTGCTGATGCGGCTGCTCGTCGGGGTCCTGGGGTTCCCGTTGCTCCCGTCCAACGCCGTTGCCGTGCTCGTGTGCGCGGCGATCAACTTCACGGCAAGCGACCGGGTCGTGTTCGAGGTCCGACGTCCCACGTCCGAGGTCCGACGTCCGAGATGCGAGGTTGCTACGCGTTCGCTATTCTGGTGGCGGAGCGCAGCGCCAGCGCCGCGAAAGTGAGCGTCGCGTTCGTGCAGCCGCCGGTTGGAAGCGTCGGCGAGCCGGCGACGAACAGATTCTCGTGATCGTGCGTGCGGCCGTAGCTGTCGCACACGCTGGCCGCCGGATCCGTGCCCATGCGGCATCCCCCCGACGGGTGATCGAGATAACCGCCCTCGCTCACGTTGAAGAGACGTCCGTTGTTGGCCTTGGCGAGCTGATTGAAGACGCCGACGATGTGCTCCCGCGTGGCGGCCTTGCGCGCGATTGTCGGTTCGTCGAGCGCGTGGCGGATAACGGGCAGCGGATCGCCCCAGCGGTTCTTTCTCGACGGATCGAGCGTCAGCGTGCTGTCGGCGGACGGGTGCACGTCATAGTAAGCGCGCACGCGGGCGGCGCCCCGCTCCGTGCGAGCGCGCCAGTCCTGCAGCAGACCGTCCCCCAGCAGCAGCCGGCCGGATGAATCCTTCAAGCGCGGATCGCGCCCAGCCGAGCTCTCCCAGACGCGAAGGTCGTGGCGCACGAACGGCCCGTCCGAGGCGCAGCGGAAGAACTTGCGCGAGATCAGGCTGTGCTGTTCGTTCATGCCCGGATAGAGCTTCGCATCGAGCTCGATCTGGCCGCCGATGAACGCGTGGCCGGTCATGTACTTGCCGACCAGCCCCGAGCTGTTCGCGACGCCGGACAGGAGCAGCAGGTGCGGCGACCAGGCGTAGCCCGACGCGAGCACGAACGTCTTCGCCCGATACTCGATCGGTTCGCCGCCTTCGCCAGGACTGGAGCGCCCGGGACCGCCGCGCGCGAGCGACACGGCCTGCGCGGATTCGATGCGCCGCCGATCGCCCGAGGCCACGAGCCGTCGTACGAGCGTCTGATCGTGCAGCGCGATCTTGCCGGCGGCCAGAAGCTGCTTGAACGTGAAGTCGGGCGAATACCGCGCGCCCGTCGGGCAGATCTCGCACGTGTTGCAGCGCATGCACTGCATGCGGCCGCCGTACGGCCGCGTGTTCTTCGCCTGGGGCGTGCCCTGGAATGGAATGCCGCTCTTCTCCGCCCACGCCTTCAGGACGATGAGGTTGTACGAGAGCGGCATCGGCGCCATCGGGTACGGCTCCGAGCGGCGGTCTTCGGGCAGCGGGCCGGGCTCGCCGGAGACGCCGAGCCGGCGCTCGGCTTCACAGTAATGGCGCTCGAGATCGGCCCACGCGATCGGCCAGTCTACCGCGAGCCCGTACCGCGATTTCAGGGTCAGATCCTCCTCGGAGAATCGATTCGTCACGCCGCCCCAGTGCAACGCGCTCCCGCCTACCGCCATCGTCCGGGAGATGATCCCGGCGCCGGCCTGATCGTCGATGAAGTCGCCGGGCCACGCGTTCTCCCCGTAATCGAGGCTTCGCTGACGGTACGAGGTGCGGTTCTCGAAGTCGAAGATCCGGACGCCGGCTTCGACGACGGTGATCGAGCTGCGCGGCGCGAGCTCGGAGAGCTTGTCCGCCAGCATCGCCGCGGTGATGCCGCCGCCGATGATGCAGATGTCGGATTCGTGGATCATCGCGCAACCACGGTCATCGCCTGTAGCTGCCGGCTTTAGGCGGAAGAGGCGCCGGCGCTTTTTCGGACCCCGGCAGTCCTCGGCAGACGTCGCGGCCGATCCCGGCGCGGTAGCACAGATCCGCGGCCGGCGACGAGTTGAAATAGTGGCCCATGAGATCGGTCGCGATGTGCGCGCCGGTCGGGC
Source organism: Vicinamibacterales bacterium (assembly GCA_035495955.1). Taxonomy (GTDB): domain Bacteria; phylum Acidobacteriota; class Vicinamibacteria; order Vicinamibacterales; family 2-12-FULL-66-21; genus JAICSD01. Next base: position 32,138 of record DATJFE010000027.1, read on the forward strand.
GGGCCGAGAGCCGCTCGACGTTGGATCCCGCGATGGCCGCCTCGAGGATGGCCCGCCGATCGGCGAGCGCGGCGGCAGCGAAGCTCCCGGCCCCCCGATCCCGGGCGGCGCGGTCGAGCGCCGCGACGTGCGCAGGATAGTTTCTCGCCGGCGACGGGCCGGTCGTCCGCACGCGCGTGTTGCCGTAGCCGTGGTCGGTGTCGGCGCCTTCCTTGTAGTTCCGAATCCACCGCGTGAAGGCGGCCACCGCCGCTGTCCGATCCGCTTCCGACGGAAGGACCACTTCGGCGATCGACGGGAGGATCGCTTCGAAGTCTGCCGCCTGCAGGCGGAAGACCGGCGAGCCGGCCGCGGCGCCAAGCGTCTTGATCGCGCTTCGTCGTGAAACTGCCATCGAACCTCCGACCCCGACCCCCGACCCCCGACTCCGACCCCCGACCCCCGATCCCCGATCTAGACCCCTTCCACGACGATCATCTGCGTCGACGAGGTCGCCTGGCGGAGGGCTTTCGCTTCCGCGTATTCGGGCGACGCCCACCAGGCGTTCGCCCGCTCGAGCGACGGAAACTCCACGATGACGAACCGCCGCGGCGCCCAGGTGCCTTCGAGCGTGTGCGTTTTGCCGCCGCGCACGATGAACCGGCCGCCGTATTTCGCGAGGCTGGCCGGGACCATCTGCTTGTACGACTCGTAGCGGATCGGATCCGCCACGTCCACCTGCACGACGATGTAGGCCGCCATGGTCAGCGGGATTCCGAGGCGGTGGTCGTCTGCACGCGGGCCCCCGGATGCAGGACCAGCGCGTCTATGAAGAACTCCATCATCCGCTGCGGGTTCACGTTCGAGTGGCCCATGTCCGGGCCCACCTGCACGTCGAAGCTCTTCCCGGCCTGCTGCAGCGCCTTGATCAACTGCAGCGAATTGGACGGATGCACGTTGTTGTCCGACGTTCCGTAGTAGATCAGCAGGCGTCCCTGCAGGTTGCCCGCGTAGGTCATCGCCGCGCCCGTGTCGTAGCCCGCCTTGTTCTCCTCGGGAATCCACATGTAGCGCTCGGTGTAAATCGAGTCGTAGTTGCGCCAGTCGGTCGGCGGCGAGGCGGCCGACGCGGCCGCAAACACGTCGGGATGCCGCAGGATCTCCATTGCGGAGCTGTATCCGCCGTACGACGAGCCATGGATGCCGACGCGCGTCTTGTCGAAATAGGGGCGGCCCCAGAGCGCCTTCACGCCTTCCGCCATGTCGTCGATCTCGGTCTGCCCGAGCTTCAGGTACACCTCGTCGAGCGTCCGCTTCCCCATCCCCGGGACGGCGCGCGAGTCCAGCGTCAGCACCAGGAAGCCGTACTCCGTCGTCGGATTCGGCAGCGTGAAACGCTCGCTGGCCGCGGCCGACGCCGGGCCGCCGTACACGCTCGCCAGCGCGGGATACTTCTTCGCCGGATCGAAGTTCGACGGGAAGTGAATCAGGCCGTGGAGCGGCGTCTTGCCGTCCGCGGCGACGTACGAGAACATCTCGACCTTCCGGAGTCCGAGCCGATCGAACTTCGTCGTGTCGCTTCTGGCCAGCTCGGCGACGATCGTGCCGTCGCTGTCGAGCAGCCGCGTCACCGGCGGCGTATCGTGCATCTGCGCCACGTCGACGAAGTAGCGTCCGTCCGGCGACGGCGTAATCGTGTGCATGAACGCCGGGTCGGTGAGCCGCTTGTCGTTCCGGCCGTCGAGCCCCACACGATGGAGCTGCAGCTTCATGAAGTTGTCGCCGTCGCGCGCCGTGTAGAACAGCAGGCCGCGCGGCTCGTCGACGAACACGATGTTGTCGGCTTCCTCCGCCGTGTGATTCGTCAGCGGCGCGATCAGCTGTCCGCCGAAATCGTACAGATAGAAATTCTTCCAGCCGCTCCGCTGCGATTCCCAGATGAACCGGCGGTGGTCCCTCAGCATGCGCATTTCCGGGCGGTTCTCGATCCATCCCGTGGGCCATTCCTCATGCACGATCGCGCGGCACTTGCCGCTCTCGGCGCTGCACGCGGCCAGCTCGAGGACGTTCTGCCGGCGGTTCGTCCGATGCACGAGGACCTCGCGGCCATCGGGCGACCACGCGACGTCGTAGACGTAATGGCCGATCGCGCGATTGTCGAACGGCTCTCCGTCGCGCACGTCGAGCCTGACCCGATTCTTCGAGGCGAGGTCGTACACGTAGACGTCGACGACGGGGTTCGGCTTGCCGGGTTTCGGGTAGGCTTCGACGTCGAGCGTGTCCTGGACCTGGGTCTGGTTCATCTGCAGGTAGAAGTCCGGAACCAGCTTCTCATCGAAGCGGTAGTACGCGAGTTTCCGACTGTCGGGCGACCACCACATCGCGCTGCGCTGGGCGAGCTCTTCGCCGTACACCCAGCTCGCCGTGCCGTATTTCACGCGCTCGCGCTCGCTGCCGTCCGTCGTGATCGCGGTTGGGTTGCCGCCGTCCGCGCCGCTGAGCCAGACGTTGCGGTCCTTGTAGAATGCCTTGAACTGCTTGTCGGGCGACTCCGTCGACTCGAACTGCCGTCCGCGCGCCGGCTGCCCGGTGCCGCGCCCGCCGCGCCCGCGGCCGACCTGCAGCGCCTCGGGCGCATCGCCGATCACCGTGGCCTGCCGGACCGCGACGTCGTAGCGGTATTTCTTCCCGCTCCACGCGTACTCGAACGACGAGCCGTCGTCTTTCCACTGCACCGCCAGGGCGCCGAGCTTCACGGAACCCGGGATCTCTCCGCTCATCTTCTGAAACTGTTCGTAGCCCGGCATCGACTTGAGCCGGTCCTGGGCGCCGAGCGGCACGCGCAGCACGACAACGGCCGCGGCGATCGCAGCCGCCGCCCACAGACTGTTGGTTCTCATTCGTCGTAGTCTACCTGAAACCCCCGACTGCGGGGCTCGATGGTACACTCGCGATCTCTTCGGAAAAGGAGATTCATGACCCACTACGGATCGAAACAGCTCGCAGACAGCTTCCGCACGGTGCGGAACAACACCATCGCGATCGCCGAGGAAATTCCGGAAGACAAGTACGGCTTCAAGGCGACGCCGGAGGTGATGAGTGTCGGGGAGATGCTCGCTCACGTCGCGGTCACACCGTCGTGGCAGATGGACGTCCACGGCCGGAAGGTGACGCACGTCGACTTCGGTATGTTCGCCGCGCACAGACAACAGGCGGAGAAGGAGGAGAAGGCGCTTCGTACGAAGGCAGACATCGTGCGCGCGCTGACCGAAGGCCGCGAGCGGTTCGCGCAGTTCGTCGAAGCCTTCGACGAGGCCGCGCTCGCCGGCGTCGTCACGTTCCCTCCGCCGGTGCAGCCCGCTGCCAAGACGCGGTTCGAGATGCTGCTCGGCGTGAAGGAACACGAGATGCACCATCGCGGGCAGTTGATGCTGCTGCAGCGCCTGCTCGGGCAGGTGCCGCCGCTCACGCGGCGCCGGCAGCAGATGCAGGCACAGGCCGCACAGGCCGCCAGCCGCTGAGAGATACCGCCGCCGACGCTACTGCAGGGGCGGCGCGGATGCGGGCGCGTGCCTGTGCCGCGTCGCCTGTTCGTAGGCGTAGGCGAATCTGATCAGCGTCGATTCACTCCACGCGCGGCCGAAGAATGTCAGCCCGGCCGGCAGCACGCCACGCGTGTATCCCATCGGGACGTTGATCGCGGGCCACCCCGTTGTCGGTGAGAATACCTGGCTGTTGTCGCCGTGCGGGGTATTGAGATCGCCGATGAGCCGGGGCGGGTTGCTCCACGTGGGGTAGACGAACGCGTCCAGCTTCTGCGCGTCCATCGTCGTCGCGACCGCGGCCCGGAATTGATCGCGGTACTCGGCCTCGGCGCGGCACGCCGGCGTGTCGGGGCCGTTTTCCGGACCGTCCTGCGCCTGCTGCAGACGTACCTGCACGGACGGATGGAACCGCCGCGATCGCAGAATCTCGTCGACCGAGTGTGCCGGCACGCGATCGCCGCGCGCCGCGAGGTAGTGGTTCATGTCGTACTTGAATCCGCCGCACGGTCCGCTGCCTTGCGGGCGGCGGACCTGCTCCAGATCGACGCGGACCGGATCCACGATCGTGGCGCCTGCACGCCTGAGATCCTCGATCGCCGCCATGAAGACCTCGACCATCTCGGGATCGGTGGTCTCGCGCTCGTAGGCCTGGCGCAGGATCCCGATGCGCGCGCCTCGCAGTCCGTCGCGCTGCATCGATTGGGCGTAGGTCGGGATCGTCTTTCCGCGGCTTGCCGCCGTAGCGGGATCGTCCGGATCCTCGCCGGCAATCACCTGGAACACGGCGACAGCGTCCTCCACGGTTCGTGTCATGGGACCCGCGATGTCGGCCAGCAGGTTGAGGGGAATCACTCCCGTCCGGCTCGTCAGGCCCATCGTCGATCGGATGCCGACCAGCGCCTGATGCGAGGACGGGCCGCGGATTGAATTGCCCGTGTCGCTCCCCAACCCGATCGCGCCGAAATTCGCCGCGACGGCCGCGGCGGTGCCTCCGCTCGATCCCGCCGTCACGCGATCGAGCGCGTAGGGGTTGCGCGTGTAGCCGGGCAGCAGCGAATTCACCGTCTCGTACGGGCTGAACGCGAATTCGGCCATGTTCGACTTGGCGAGGACGATCGCGCCAGCGTCCTTGATCCGCTTGACGAGGAAGGCGTCCCTGTTCGAGACGAAGCCTTTGAGCGAGAGCGATCCCGCCGCGCTCTGCAGCCCGATCGTCTCGAAGTTGTCCTTGACGATGGCCGGCACGCAGTGAAGCGGTCCGGTCAATCCCGATCGCGCGAACCGGTGGTCCAGATCGTCGGCCTGCTTCAACGCCTCGGGATTCGTCACGACGATCGCGTTGAGCGCCGGGCCGTTCTTGTCGTACGCCTCGATGCGCCGCAGGTACGCGCTGACGAGCGCGTGGCAGGTCAGACGGCCGGCCTTCATGGCGTCGTGGATGTGCGCGATGGTGGTTTCCTCGACGCGGAACGGCGGCGCCGCGGCCGGCGGCTGCGCCTGGGGGCTGGCGGCGAGGATCAGGATGACGCCGATCAGTTGTCGCATGGCGGAAGAGTATCGCTGGAGGGCGGCGCAGAGGAAGATATCAACACAGAGCCACAGAGTTCACGGAGACGCACGGAGAATTCTGGGCCACGGACGACGCGGACGCGACTGGGGAGCGGTGAGCGGTCGCCCGCCGGCCTTTGGCCGGCGTTGCGCAGGCCGCGCGGAGCGCGGCGCGACCGCGACGTCACGCTCCGACGCCTCTGTGCGTCTTTGTGCCCTTTGTGACTCTGTGTTGTACGTTCTTCGTTGGTCCTCGTTTCTCCGTTGTAATGTCGTCGTGTTGGCGCCACAATCGTTGTGTCTCCGTCTCCTAAGACTCAACCCGTGACCTCGCTGCCGGCCGTCCTCTCCGAATACTGGGGCTATACCTCGTTCCGTCCGCTGCAGCGCGAAGCGATGGACGCGATTCTCGGCGGCCGCGATTCGGTCGTCGTGCTGCCGACCGGGGGCGGGAAGTCGCTCTGCTTTCAGGCGCCCGCGCTCGTCCGCGGGGGCCTCGGACTCGTCGTGTCGCCGCTCATCTCGCTGATGAAGGACCAAGTCGACACGCTCGTGGAAAACGGAATCCAGGCGGCCTGCTACAACAGCTCGATGAGCGCCGACGACAAGGCCTCGGTCGCGGCCGGAATCCGGGACGGCCGGTACGCCCTGCTCTACGTGTCGCCCGAGCGGCTCGCCGGCGACGGCAGCGACGGCTTCCTGCGAATGGTCGGCCGCATCTCCTATATAGCGATCGACGAAGCCCACTGCATCAGCCAGTGGGGCCACGATTTCCGGCCGGAATACCGGCAGCTCGGCGCGCTGCGCCTGCGCTTCCCCGGCGTCAGCCTGCACGCGTTCACCGCGACCGCAACCGCGAGAGTCCGCCGCGACATCGCCGCCCAACTCGAGCTGCGCGATCCGATCGAGCTCGTCGGCTCGTTCGATCGCCCGAACCTGATCTATCGCGTGGTGCCGCGCGGCGGCCTGAAGGGGCAGCTCCAGGACATTCTGGCTCGCCACCGCGGCGACGCCGGAATCGTGTACTGCACGTCCAGACGCGAAGTCGATGCGCTTGCTGCGTGGCTGTCGTCTGAAGGCGTGCGAGCCCGCCCCTACCACGCCGGACTGGCGGACGAAGAGCGGCACCGCAATCAGGACGCGTTCATCAACGAGGACGCCGAGGTCGTGGTGGCCACGGTCGCGTTCGGCATGGGCATCGACCGCTCGGACGTCCGCTTCGTCGTCCACGCCGGCGCGCCGCAGTCGCTCGAGCACTACCAGCAGGAATCCGGACGCGCGGGGCGCGACGGCCTCGAAGCCGAGTGCGTGCTCGTCTACTCGGGCGCCGACTTCCTGAAGTGGCGTGTGCTGCTCGAGCGCAACGGCGAGCTGACCGACGCCAGGCGCGCGCTGCTGCGCGACATGGAGCGGTATGCGGCGGGCGTCGGCTGCCGGCATCGGCACCTGGTCGAGTATTTCAATCAGCCGTACGACAAGACCGACTGTGGCGCCTGCGACTATTGCCTGGGCGAGCTGGAATCCGCGCCGGACGCGCTCGTCGTGGCGCGGAAGATCCTGTCGTGTGTGGCGCGCGTCGGCCAGCGGTTCGGCGCCGCGCACGTCGCCAGCGTCCTCTGCGGGAGCGAGAACGAGCAGGTGACCCGTCGCCGGCACCACGAGCTCAGCACGTTCGGCCTGCTGCGCGAGGCGCCGGCCGCGGAAGTCCGCGGCTACATCGAGCAGCTCACCGCCGGCGGCCTCCTGCGGCAGACTGATGAACCGTATCCGGTCCTCGCGTTGACGGAATCAGGGATCGCGCTGCTCAAGGACGCCGGCGCGCGGCCCGACCTGAGGCTCGCGCGCCAGCGCCGTGTGGCGAAAGGCCGCCGCCCCGAACGTGCGCGTCCGGCAACCGAAGCGTGGACGGGCGTCGACCACGATCTCTTCGACCGTCTGCGCGCGGTCCGCCTGCGAATCGCGCGGGCGCGCGGCGTGCCCCCCTACGTCATCTTCCACGACACGACGCTGCGCGAGCTCGCCCGATTGAAGCCACGGACCGTCGAGGCGCTCCACGATGTGTACGGCATCGGCGCGCGCAAGGCGGCGCAGCTCGGCGAGGCGTTCGTGGAGGAGATCCAGGCCTACGAGGCGCAGCGATAAAGCCACGGACGGCACGGACAGGAGCCGTCCTGGCCACAGACCACACGGATGGCGGTCGGGACATTCGCAGGCTGGCTGCCCGCGTGGCGCGCTTGGCAGATCGATCCAGCGACCTGCGGTACGGACTTATCGAAGGTCCAGCGGCTGGGTTCCTGACCTGTCGATGAACCGGCGACCAGCGGCGGCGACGATCAATCCGAGAAACCCGGCCGGAATGACCGCGCCGCCGACACCGGTATTGAGCAGGAACAGGTGAGTCAGGATTGCGCCAATCATCGTGCAGGCCAACAGCGCTGCGCCCAGCAGCGCCGTCCGCGGCACGATCATCAACAGACCTCCAGCGATCTGGATCGCGCCCGTCAGGTACATGAACCACTGGCCGAAGCCGATATCGGCGAACAGCTTGACCCAATAAGAACCTCGCCAGGGGAACACCTTCTCACACCCGATCCCGACGAAGACGAGCGCCACGCCAAGCCTGAGAGCCCATTCAATAGCATCGAATCCGGCCGCATCCGAATCAGCGGTGCCCTGCTGCATCAGCCCCATGCCTCGTCTCGATCTCAGTCCCGTCACGTTGTAACAGGCCGACATCAAGGTCTGGATGCGGACGGGTTCGCATCCCGCGGAATCAGTTCCAGCGCCCGCCTGCTGCGGGAGTGTCGTTCGGCAATGTCTGACGATTCTAACGATCTCATGATTTTAGAATCGAGCCGCGTCCGCGATCGGTGCTCGTGGCGCGTCGAGCGATATGATGAGTCGTGTTCGCGGCTCGGCTGCACCACGACGATGCGCGTCGAGCGACGCCGGGTGATGGACTACGATCGTCTTCAGCATGGCGGTCATGAAGGAATCGAACCCAGAAGTCAAGAATTACATCACGCCGGCCGGACTCCAGCGGCTGAGAGACGAGCTGCGGTTCCTGCTCGCCAAGGAACGGCCGGCGGTGACGCAGGTGGTTGCCTGGGCCGCAGGCAATGGTGATCGCAGCGAGAACGCCGACTATCAGTACAACAAGCGGCGGCTGCGGCAGATCGATCGCCGCATCCGCTTTCTCACGAAACAGATCGACGCGGCGGAGGTGGTGGATCCGGAAGCCGCGCGAAATGAGCGCGCCGCGAGCCGCGTGTTCTTCGGCGCGACCGTTCGGTACGCCGACGCCGGCGGCACCGAGTCGGTCGTGCGCATCGTCGGCGTCGACGAGATCGATCTGGATCGCAACCATATCAGTTGGAAGTCGCCGCTGGCGCGCGCGCTGATGAAATCTGGGCCTGGGGATTGCGTTGTCCTCGAGGCGCCGGGCGGCACCGAGCGGCTCCAGGTCCTCGACGTACGGTACGAGCGCGTCCCTGTGGATCCGTTCAGCGCACCACCAGGCGCTGAGGCCGCGGCCACCCCACGTTCTCGTTCACGAACACGATAGAGATGTTTCATTTGTCATACGCCACGCCGACTCTGTAGAATGTGGCACAACTCGCTGACGAGGACAGACCCCTCCGAGAGGTCTTGCCGAACAGGAAGTCGTGACCACGACAGGCCTTAGTAGGGAAGAACGTCGGTGCGACGATACTGCACGAATTGAGCGCCGCCGTCGTTTCTGTGGCGGAAGCTGGATGGCACCACGGCCGCTGATCTCAGCTCGCCGTTCCAGCAATCAGGAAAGGACTGATTGCTGTGGCCGCCATCCGGAGAACTCTCGTCGCTCAGCTGTCCAAAGTCGCCGGCTCACCGGTCGTCATCCGAGGATGGGTCGTCCGTCTCAGAACGCTCGCCAAGACCACCTTCGTCATCGTTCGCGACTGCACCGGGCAGGTCCAGTGCGTGGCCGCGACTGCCTCCCTGCACGCTCACCGCCCGAAGATCGACGACGCGGTAGAGATTCAGGGCACGATCCGCTTGGACGAGCGAGCGACGGGCGGGATTGAAATCGACATCGCCCAGGTGACCGTCCTGAATCCGGCTGCTCATCTGCTGCCGTTCACATCGTCCGCCGACGTGTCCGCAGTCGCGCTCGAGACGCTGATGGCGTACCGGGCGTTGTCATTGCGAAACGATCGCGTCGGCGACATTTTTCGAGTGCAGTCGGCGATCCTGAAGCACTTCCGCGACTACCTCACTTCTCATCGCTTTACGGAGATCGTCTCCTCGAAGATCGTGGGCGGCGGTACTGAGGGCGGTACCAATCTGTTCGAGATCAAATACTTCGATCGGGTGGCGTATCTTGCGCAAAGCCCGCAGTTCTACAAGGAGCACGGCGTCGCGGGCTTCGAGCGCGTTTTTGAGACTGGTCACGTATATCGCGCAGAGCCACACGCGACGAGCCGTCACTTGACCGAGTACTACTCGCTCGACCTCGAAATGGGATTCATCGACGGTCCCGAAGACATAATTCAACTCGAGCGAGAGCTGCTGACGTACATCTTCGAGAGATTGAACGCCGAATCGGCATCGGAACTCGGCCGGTATCGCACCGGGCCGTTACCCTCAATGATGACGGTACCCATCTGGACGTTTCGTGAATGCCTGGAACGCCTCGAGCGGTCGGATCTGCTCGATGACCTCGATCCCGACGCGGAGCGCAAGCTCTGTCTGATCGCCGAGCGTGAACACGGCGTCGCGGCCGTGTTTGTTCTCGGATTCCCGCTCACGGCCCGTCCCTTTTACACGCACCCGCTCACAGCCGGGTGCGCTGCGGGTTTCGATCTGCTGTTCAACGGACTCGAGGTCACGACGGGCGGACAGCGGCTGCACCGGCGCGAAGACCTCGAAAACGCCTTGCGGGCCCGCGGTCTTCAACCTGAATCGTTTGAGGATCACCTCCGGATGTTCGACACTGGGATGCCGCCGCACGGCGGCTTGGCGATCGGCTTGGAGCGACTCACGACGCAGATCCTCGGGTTGTCAAACGTTCGCGAAGCCAGCCTGTATCCGCGCGACAGATACCGCGTGGTGCCGTAAGCGCAACGGACGGCTTGGAGTGGAGTCCTGTTGCTTTCCCACATGACATGTGTGCCTCAAAACGCCGCACAATCACTGGCTCGATGTGATCGGGCGCATCCGTCCCGGGGTCGATCCCACGACGGCGGAGGCCGAGATGCGGATCGTATTGAAGCAGTGGTCACGTTCGCACTGGCCGACATGACGGCAAACGAGCGCGCTGTCTTCCGCCAGCAAATGGTGTACTTGAAACCGGGCGGCGCTGGTATCACCAGCATGCGGGAGCTGTACGAGCGCTGGCTGGAGATCAACGACGCGTTCGCGCGGAAGTTCTTCCCGGGTCCGTGGACCGTCGTTCACTGTGGCGTGCTGCCCGAGGCGCTCGCCATCTCGGCTTCACGGCTCTCGACCCACAGGACGACGAGGACCGTCGCCGCCATGATCTTCTGTGTGATCACCTGCGTCACGAGTCCGTGCTCCGTGTCGACGCTCGGTCCCAGGTGCGTCATGGCAATGAGCCCCGCGAGCACGATCGTTAACGTCACCCAGCCAACCGTGGCTCGTGCCCGAAACCGGCCGTCGCGCGCCGTGGCGATCGCCAGGAGTGCGGCGGCGACCGGGAAGGAGCGGAACGCGACCATCGTCGAGAGCATGTGAAGGCGCCACAACCGATCTTCGGGCGTGAACGCCACGCCGAGGAATCCGGCGCACACCAGCACGCCGACAACCGCGGCGAGGCGCGCGAACAGGCGCGCGCCCGGCGCCGCCGAAAGCAATCGTACGGCTGCGGCGATGGAGCCGGCCAGCACCAGCACCATGATGACGACGCTCACGCCCATCAGTACCGCGCCCGCTGTGTTGCGCTCGCCGTTGAGGGCGACGGTGCTCCCGAGGTCGCTCAGGAAGTTGTGTGTGAGGGAATAGCCGCGGGTCGATTCGTCGCGCACCGTGCCGCCCGGGTACAACTGGATGGACGCACCGCCGAGCATCAACGCACTCGCGAGCGCGAATCGGACAGGTGCCCAGGAACCTCGCCGAATGTTCATGAGTGCCGAGCTCATTCGCGGCGGAGGCACACCGAGGGCTCCGTCCGCGATGCCCGGACGGCCGGCAGCGCCGTTGCGGCGAGAGCGACGATGACGAGCAGCACCGGCGCGGCGCACAGCGCCACGGGATCCAGCGGGCTGACGTCGAAAAGCAGCGATCGCATCAGCCGGGTCGCCACAGCGGCGGCCGCGAGGCCCGTCGCTGCTCCGGCAACGATCATCCGCGCGCCATCCGCGACGACCGCGGTGGCGATTCGTGCCGGCGTGGCGCCCAGGACCAGCCGGACGCCAATCTCGCGCGCCTGCCCGGTCACCGACCAGGCCAGCAGCGCGTAGAGCCCCGCGACGGCGAGCACGACGGTCAGCCCTGCGAACAGGACGAACAGCGAGAAGTTCGACCGCCACGGCGTCTCGAGCCTCGACACCACGTCGTCCATCTCGTCGATCGTGATGGAGCCATTGCCGTTGAGCACCGCCATGCGCTGGCGGATCGCCGGCGCCAGCGCTGAGGGCTCGACGCCGGCGCGGATCACGAAATCACCGATGCGATCGGGCGACTGCGCGAACGGCGCGTAGATGGTCGGCGTCGGCGCCTGGAGCGCGCGATACCGCATGTCGGCCGCCACTCCCACGATCGTGCGGAAGATTGGCTGCGCGTCCGGTCCGCGGTCCTGGGCGGCGACCTGCAGCCGCTTGCCGACGGCCTGCTCGCCGGGCCATGCGAGACGGGCGAATGCGGCGCTTACGATCAGCACGGGCATCGTGTTCGCGCGGTCGGCATCGGTGAACGATCGCCCCTCGACGATTCGCCCTCCCATCGTCGTGAAGTAGCCCGGCGTGATCGTCTCCACATTGACATACGGATTACGTCCGCCTTCGGCCGGCGTCTGCCGTTCGGTGCGGAAGCGCGAGTCCAGTCCGATCGGGCCCTGGAGCGGCCTGAGCGACACGCCGGCGGCAGAACGGACGCCCGGCACGGTGGAAAGCTCGTCGAGCGCGTGCGTCAGCAGCCAGCGGGCTTCGCGGTCGCCCAGTGGTCCGGGCGGCATGGCGAATCGGACGGACAGCAGATGCGAAGGCTGAAACCCCAGGTCGAGCCTGCCAAGCTGACCCACGCTGCGGGCGAGCAAGCCGGCGGCCGTCAGGAGCAGAACGGCGGCCGCCAGTTCGCCGGCGATCAGGAGACGCCGCACAGGCGCGCGATGGCCGGCGCGGACGACGGTAGCGGCGTCCCGCCGGAGGACCTGTTCGAGATCGCGGCTGGTCAACGCGAGGGCCGGCGCAACCGAGCTGAGAAGCGCGGCGAGGAGCCCTATCGCGGCCGTCACGCCCAGCGCCGCCATGCTCACGGCGGCGTCCGACAGCCGCGGAATGTCCGCTGGCAGGCGCGAGATGATCGCCGGCAACCCCATCATCGTGATGGCGAGTCCGGCGGCTGACGCGAGCGCCGAGATGATCAGTGTCTCGCAGAAAAGGAGACGCGCGAGCGCCGCGCGCGAGGCGCCGAGCGCCAGACGGATCGCGTACTCGCGCGATCGGCCGGCCGCGCGCACGAGCATGAGTCCGGCCACGTTGCCGCACGCCACCAGCAGCAGCACGGCGACGGCGGCCAGCCAGGCCTGAACACCGGCCAGGGCTGGTCCCAGAATGTCCTCCACGATCGGCCGGACCCGGGATTCGACGCGGGCCTGACGATGCGTCCGCCGAGACTGATCGGCAATGACCTGGTTCAAGTCCCTTCGTGCCCCGTCGATCGACATCCCGGGCTTCAGTCGTCCCACGACCAACAGGACGCCGACGTCGAAGACGTCGATCGGACCGTTGGGGATGCCGCCCGCGATAGACGCCAGATCGGGGACCAGCGGCGTCCAGATGTCGGTGCCGGTGGGAAACATGAACGCCACAGGCATGATCCCCACGACCGTGAATGTCTTCCCGCTGAGCACCATCGTGCGGCCGACCACACCAGGGTCGCCGCCGAATTGACGCTGCCAGAAGCCGTAGCTCAGGACGACCGTTCGCGGAGAGCCGCGACGATCGTCATCGGGATGGAAGGTCCGGCCGACCAGCGGCGTCGCGCCGAGCAGATCGAAGAAGTTGCCGCCGACCGAGCGGTATCGCACAGCGACCGTTTCCGCCTTCGTGCGAAGATCCCAGATCCACTCGGTGGAGCCGATGCCGCAGAGATCCTCGAAGGCGTGCGTGCCGGCGCGCCAGTCCTCGACGTCGCGGTAGGACACCTCGGACACCGGTACGAGCTGGTCCTCGCCGGCAATGACCAGGCGCTTCTGGTCGGCGAAGGGGAACGGACGAAAGAGGACGGCGTTTGCGATCGAGAAGAGCGTCGTCGCCGCGGCGATGCCGAGGGCAAGCAATAGCGTCGCGAGGCACGTGAAGGATGGCGTCGCGCGAAGCGCGCGCGCGGCCAGTCGGAGATCGCGCAGCCAGGCCGACATTCACCGGCCGTTATACCGCAAATCGGGTCGAGCAAGGGTTACTGTCGCAGCGCGCGCGCCGGGTCGACCGCCGCCACGCGCCGAGCCGGCAGCACCATCGCGGCGAGCGCGACGGCGGCGACGCTCATGACGCCCGTCGCGAGCACGACGGGATCGGCCGGACCGACGGCGTACACGTAGCCTGCGACGAGACGGCCGCTCCACCAGGCGATCACGACGCCGGCAACCAGCCCCGGCAAGGCCGTCAGTCCGGCGTCGCGCACGACGGCCCACAACACGTCCGCGCGCGTCGCTCCGAGCGCCTGACGGACGGCCATCTCGCCGGTCCGCTGCGACACGCTGAAGGCGACGACGCCGAACACACCGACGGCAGCGAGCAGCAGGGCCGCCACGGCGAACGCTGACATCAACCACATCCCGAGACGTTGGCGTTCGATCGAATGCGAGACGAGCGAGGACAGCGTCGCGCTCTGGATCGCGAGGCGCGGCTCGGCCCCGAGGAGCGCGCGCCGGAAGTCCTCCAGATGCTTCTCGGGCGCGCCGTCGGACGTCGTGACGACGATCGACACGCGCGTCCTCAGGGACTGTGCCATGGGGATGTAGACAACCGGCTCCGGAGCAGCCGTCAGCGTCGAGTACTTCACGTCGGCCGCGACCCCGACGATCTGGATGTTGTCGGCCTGCGGGCGTCCGTTCACGAAACGGAAATTGAATCCTCGCAGCGGCTCGCGGAGCGGGTCGCGATCGCTCAGGAACCTGCGCACGAACGTCTCGTTCACGATCGCGACGAGCTGCGCATCCGCGCGATCCGCGTCCGTGAACGGGCGTCCCGCCAGCAGCCGGATGCCGATCGCCCGGAAGAAGCCCGGCGTGATCAGGCGCAGCCGGCCGTTCGGGCGATCCTCGGGCGGGATGCCCGGCTTGCTGACGATATCGACGAACGTGGTCGAATCCCATTCGTGCTCGAGGGGGATCGACGAGGCCGCCGCAACCTGCGCCGCGCCTGCCGCACGCAGGCGCGATTCCGTTTCGCGCCACCAGACCGCCACGCGCTGCTGGTGCTCGGTGTACGGCGCAGGCGGCCCGAACGGTCCCGGCAGCGTCGCGTCGAACACGAGACGACCGGGTGCAACGAACCCGGGATCGACCTGGCGCAGACGGTCGTAGCTCGCGACGAGGCGCGACGCGCCGGCCACGACGACGACGGAAACGGCGAGCTCCGCCGCGATGAAGGTCGCGAGGAGACGGCGCGTGCGGCGGGAGCCGCGAACGCCGCGGCCCGATTCGTTCATCAGCAGCGAAATGTCGCCGTCGGCCATGCGGAGCGCGGGCACGAGACCAACCACGACGCCAATGACAATGACGACCGCCGCGACGAACGCGAGTACCCGTCCGTCGAACGAAAGCGCGTCGAGCCGCGGCAGGTGTGCGCCGCCGAGCCGCATCAGCGCACGAACGCCGGCGAATGCCGCCACGATCCCGATGGCGCCGCCGACGAAAGCGAGGAGCAGCGACTCGGCCACGAGCTGCGCAACGATGCGCGCGCGTCCCGCGCCCAGTGCCGCGCGTACCGCGATCTCGCGCGCGCGCGCCGTCCCCCGCGCGAGCATCAGGTTCGTGACGTTCACCGCTGCCAGTACGAGTAGAAGCCCCGTCGCCGCGAACAGAATGACCAGGATCGGACCGAGGTCGCCGACCGTCGACGTCAGCAGGGGCGTGACCCGATACGCGCGGCTCACTTCCATGTCGGGATACTTCGGCCCGAGCGACGACATCGCCTGCGTCATCGCCGGCTGCAGCGCCTCGAGCGCCGCTCCCGGTTTCAGCCGCAGGTAGCCGTCGTAGCCATGGCCGATCGTCTCCGGAATGTACACGTTGGCCCAGAGATCCGTCCCTGCGGGTACGGCGAATTCCGCCGGCGCGACGCCGACGACGCGTGCGGGTTTATCCATGAAGGTGATCAATGAGCCGACGACGTCAGGCCGTCCCCCGTAGGCGCTCTCCCAGAGCGCGTGCGACAGCACGACGACACTCGGGGCGCCGCGGACCGAGTCCGATCCCGTGATGCTGCGGCCGAGCGCCATCGGAAGACCGAAGAGATCGAAGAAGCCGCCCGACACGCCGTACGCCATCACTTGCCGTGCGCGGCCGTCCGTCAGGATGGCGCCCGGCGCCGGCACTCCCATCGCCATCGCCTGAATCAGCGGCGACTGACGCTGCAGCGTCGTCATCTCCTCACTCGCCATCAGGCCGATGGTGAAGCGTCCATTCGTCATGTACGTGCGGACGGTGTAGATGTCCTCGGGATGTGGATACGGAAGCGGCTTGAGCAGTACGGCGTTGACCGTGCTGAAGATCGCCGTCGGGGCCGCGATCCCGAGCGCCAGCGTGGCGACGGCAGCAACGACGAACGCCGGGTGGCGGACGAGACTGCGGATGGCGCCTTTCAGCATCGGTCCTCCGAGCTATTTTGACCCCACCTGAGGCTTTTTCGCCGGGCCGCGCGCTGAGAGTCGCTGGAACGTCCGCGTCGTCCGCGTTGTCCGTGACCCCAGATCCGATCCGTGTCGTCCGTGTCGTCCGTGGCCCCAGATCCGATCCGTGTCATCCGTGTCGTCCGCGGCCCCAGATCCGATCCGTGTCGTCCGTGTCGTCCGTCGCCCCCGATCGGATCCGCGTCGTCCGCGTCGTCCGCGGCCCCAGATCCGATCCGTGCCGTCCGTGTCCTCCGTGGCCCCAGATCGGATCCGTGTCGTCCGCGTCGTCCGCGGCCCCAGATCCGACCCGTGTCGTCCGTGTCGTCCGTGGCCCCAGATCGGATCCGTGTCGTCCGTGTCGTCCGTGGCTTAGATCCGCGCCGTCCGTGGCGCTAATCGCGATCGTCCTCGTCCGTGGCGATCGGGCGGATCCAGCCGGATCGCCGCGGCGGCGGCATGACGGCGCCGCGGCCGCGGACGGTCTGCCAGATGATCTGGTTCAGCTCGAGGTCGGGCGCCCGATCCGGCGCGCTGAAATCCATCCGGAGCGACGCGGCGGCGCCCGGCGTCGACCAGTCGTTGCGCTCGTCCAGCGGCACGCGCGCTGCCACATGCGTATACGGGGCCAACGACGGCGTCGCGGTGAACGCGTGGTACATCGGCGTAGCCGCGGCGTCGTATTGGCTCATCGGCGGCAAGCCGAGAATCAGCTCCATCGTCCGTAACACGCCGCAGGTCGTGTAGAGGGTGCTGTCGACCGCGGCGCGGCGCGAGAACGGGCTGACCGCCAGCAGAATCGATCGGTGCGCGTCCACGTGATCGGGCCCGTTCTGGGCGTCGTCTTCGAGAACGAAGATCGCCGACTCCTTCCAGATCGAGCTGTGCGAGACGATCTCGACGAACCGGCCGAGCGCGACGTCGTTCTCGGCCACGAACGCCCGCGGCGTGAGCGCACCGGGCGAGGCGCCGTTGGTGTGGTCGCCGCCGAGCCGCACGATCGACAGGTGCGGAAGACTTCCGGTGCTCTCCAGTTGCGTGAATTCCTCGGCCCAGATGTCGATTCGCTTGGCGTCCGGAATCGACAGATCGAACGGTGGATAGCTCGGATGGACGTGTCCGTCGAGCCCGGGCACGCTGGCGACGATGTCGCCGCCGCGGCGCTGCCAACCGACGAATTCGCCGTAGCTGCGGAACGTCACGTTCGCCCGTTTCGCGGCATCCCACAGGTAGCCCTGCGCGGGCGCGGCGATATTGCCGAACGGGTTGCGCATCTTGTACCCGCCCTCGCTGAGATACAGGCCCTCGCGCCGGCCGTAATTGGCCGGCCACATCTTCTCCACGAAGTCCGTGGCGTAGGCGCCGGTGGAAAAGGCGTGGCCGTCGTAGCTGACCTCCGCGTCCACGTAGAAGTTGTCGAACGTCGTGAACGTCGTGGCGAGCGCGTGCGCGTTCGGCGTCACGTCCTCGCCGAAGAGCGTGAGCGCCGGATCGCCGTTGGCCCGCGGCAGATCCCCGAGCACCTGATCGTAGGTCCTGTTCTCGCGAATGACGTAGAACACGTACTTGATCGGCGACGATCCACCGACGCGCCGCGGAATGGGCGACGCCGCGGGCGCGCCGGCCGGCGCGAGCCGCGTCGCGTCGGAGTACGGCGACAATTCGCGGACGCGTGCCGTCATTCGCGCCAGCGCGGCGGCCGTGGGGGTCTGTATGGCGGAAATGGATCCCTGGAACATCCCGCCCGAGTACTGCGCCTCAAGCCGAAGGCCGCCCGGCTGCGGTCCCCGAGGATTCGCCAAGCTGGTCAGTCCCTTCCCGTCGAGCACGAACAGCCGGCTGCCGTCGCGGTCGAAGAGCACGTTCGTCGGATACCAGCCCACCGGAATCCAGCCGAGAACGGCGGACGCGCCCGGCTTCGAGACGTCCGCGACGGTCACCGAGTTGTTGTCGGCATTCGCGACGAGGAGCGTGCGGCCATCCGGTGAGAGCGCGACGCCGTTCGGTGTGGATCCGGCCGGGGCCTGGACGCCCAGGGCGACCGAAATCTGCTCTCCGGCCGTCATGCGCGCGACGTCGACCACCCAGACGGCGTTGGTGTTCGCGCACGCGACGAACAGGCGCGTCCCGTCGCCGCTGACGGCCATCGCGTTGGGATGCTCGCCGACGGCGATCTCTCCCTTGGCCGCCAGCGTGGTCGGATCGAGCAGCAGGACCTTCGCGCCACCCCAGACCGACACGAACAGCGTCCGGCCATCCGGTGAGAGCACGACCGTGTACGGCTCGGCATCGAGATCCGCCGTCGCAACTACGTGCTTCTGCCCCAGGTCGATCGCGCGGATCTTTTGTCCGTACATCTGCGCCGCATAGAGGCGGCGGCCGTCCGCGCTGATCGCGATCCCGGCGACGTATCCGGCGTTCTCGATGACCTCGCCTCCCGGATGCCGCTCAGGGGCTCCGAGCGAGATCGATCCGGCCGCGGCCAGCCGGCCGGCGTTGAGGGCGTACTCGTAGATGACGTTCTCGCTCGCGCCGGACGCGAACAGGCGCTTGCCGTCCGGATGCCAGACGAGCCCGAGCCACGTGTGATCCACCTCGATGCGATTCACGATCTGCAGGGTGTGCGTGTCGAAGAGGCTCAGCGCGGGTTTGGCCCAGCCGCTGGTGGAGATCGCGATGAACCGTCCGTCCGGGGATGGTACGAGGTTCATCGGCAGATCCCCGACCGTGACGTGCCGTCCTTCCGGCGCGATGCGCCATCCGTTGGGCAGGAGCGTCACTCCTTTGCCGGCGTATCCGGGCCAGACCGCCGGCGGCGCGCCCGGCTGCGCGAGCGTCGCCAGCGCCGCCAGGGAGACGATCGCCGCAAATGTCACGAACCATCCGGCTCTTCGCATTCAGCTCATCGCCCCCGCGGCTGAGTTATATCTGAAAACGATGTCGTTCAGGCGCTCGATATCGCGCTGGACGAAATCCGCTCCTTCGTCGAGATCCGCGTTGTCGAGGCCGTCGCGGATCCCCTCGAGCACGAATGCCGCCTGCTCGACGTCGACCTTGCCGTCACTGGTCACGTCGCAGCACTCGCCGCTCGCGACGATCCCGTCGAGCGTCGCAGCATAGCCCGCACATGTATCGGCCTCGTGACGCGTGCCCGCTTCGCGCAGGCCGCCGGCAAGCGCCTTCAGCAGCAGCGCGGCGCGGCGGCACGCGTGCCGCTCGTCATCGGTGAGTGAGAGATTGATGTTCATGGATCGGCTGTTCTCCGGTGTCGAGCACGCGCGAGTCGACGCTGATGAACTCCCATCGATAGGCGTCGGGCCTGAGCGTGAGCTTCAGCAGTCCGTACTGATCGAAGCGCGCGTATTCGCTGTTCGGCGTGTCCTTCGTTCGGCCCTGCAGCTTCCGTCCGCCGGTGCCGACGATGAACTGGCGCGGGCCCTGGGGATCGGGAATCTGATCGGGCCGCTGCGGCGCGAAGCGCTCGTAGTGGTGCGCGTGCCCGTTCAGGATCACTTCCGCGCGCGCGGCATACATCTCGTTGAGAAACCAGCGCGGCTTCTTCGAGTCGCGATGCGCGCCGGAGCCCCAGCGCGGGCGATGCCAGATGGCGAGGATCGGCCCGAACCGGCGCGCCGCGAGGTCGTCGCGCAGCCATCGGAGCTGCGGCGAATGCGCGTCCTGTTCGATTTCACTGTTGAGCGACACGAGGTGCCAACCCGCCGAGGCCAGCGGAACGCTGTAGTAGCTGCGCGACGGCGTGCCGGCCCGCTGCTCGCCGAAATACTGGAAGTAGGGGGCGGCGGCGGCCGTCCGGTAGTCGTGGTTGCCCGGGCAGGACCAGGTCCGTCCGAGCAGATCCGGCTGTCCCCAGGACGGCGCGTAGTGGTCCTGGTACTCGACGTACTCGCCGCTGTTGTACGCGTTGTCACCCAGCGCCAGAATGATCGCGTCGGGGTGATCCTTCAGCAGCCGGCGCGCGAGGGCCGCGGTGGCTTCGGCGCCCGGGTTCTTGCGCGGCGGGCCGCACATATCGCCCACCGCGAGGACAACCTGCTCGGCCACCTGATCAGATTACAACAAGCCCTCTAGCGGACGAACTGAATCGACTTGGCGATCTTGCCGAATATGTTGGCGTACGCGTTGTACTGATCGCGCGGCGCCACGCCGAGGACGTAGAACAGCGAGCCGTTCAGATCCGCCGTGTAGACGTCGACGACTTCCTGGCCGCCGGTGACGTCGGACACGTTCGAGAGGAGCGTGTGGACGGCCGGCCGGCCGCCGAGCGATCCGCGCTGGTACCCGTTGGTGCCGCTCAGCCGGGGATTGGCCTGGCGCAGCGACTGAATCAATTCGTCGGTGGCGGTCTGCAGGTCGTGCGCCTCATTGCGCGACACGCCGATTTGGACGCCGTGCGTGAAGACTCCTTGGCCGTTCAGCGAGCCGTACGCGCCCTCCGGCGCGAACGTGACCGTGTCGTTGCTCCCCATTTCCCGCCAGTTGGAGGGCACGCTGACGCGGAACAGGTCCCCCTCGTTGTAGGTCGTGAACCGCGAGTCCGGACCGGAGACGCTGCCGGGATTCGGCCGGCTGTCCGGCACGCTGGCGTTGCCGCCGGTCGTGCGGCCGGCATTGCGGTTGCGCGCGACTTCCTCTGTCGTCGGCGCCGGGGCGAGCCCGCGCAGGTACGAGCGCACGCTCTGGAACTCCGGCGTGTCGCGGCGCGCGTTCGTCGTCGCGTTCAGCATCCGCGCTTCCCTGTTGATGTATTCGTAGCGATTGCCCGGATCGGGGTGATCGCTCATCCACTGCGGGGCGCCGGCGCCGCTTTCGTGCTGAATCGTCTTGAAGACGTTGGCCATGTCGCGGGGATCGTAGCCGGCGGACGCCATGATGTGGCTGCCGAGGATGTCGGCCTGCTGCTCGTACTCGCGGCTGAACTTCATGAAGTAGGTGCCGATGCCGAATTGCGATCCCTGCGCGATCACGGAGCCTGTTCGGCCGCCGACAATCGCGCCGAGAATCTGCCCGGCGACCTCGCCGATGGCGTACGGCGTCGCTTTCGTCTGTTGGGCCGTGCCGTGCCGAAGGGCTACGTGGCTCAGCTCGTGGGCCATGACGCCGGCGACTTCTCCTTCGTTGTGCGCCTTCTCGATCATCCCCCGATTGATGAACATCGGTCCGCCGGGCAGCGCGAACGCGTTGATCTCGCGCAGGTTCACGCCGGTGAACGTGTAGCGGAATTCCGGATGCTGAAACTCGCGCGGGATGTTTTCGACCAGCCGGCGGCCGATCGCGTTCAGGTAGTTGTTGACGGACGGATCGCGCATGACCGGCAGTTGCTGCTGCACCTGCTGCGCGGCCTCCTGCCCGATCTTCACGTCGTCGGATGGGCTGTACTTATTTTTGGGCGCCACGACCTGCGTCTGCGCCGTCGCGCTGACGACGAACGCGCCAAGCGTGGCGGCGATTGCGGCGGATTTGATGCGAACTCGGGACATTGCTCAGACTCCTCCAGCTGGGCCGTCGGCGGCCGCTTCCCCACTCACGTGCGGAAAGCGTACCAACTCCGCGGCTAACGCAGCGCGGTCCAGCTGGCCGCGCTGAGGTTGGGGTTCAACAGGTTCAAAAGGTTCAAAAGGTTCAATAGGTTCCGGTTCTGGGTTCCGGTTCTGGGTTCCGGTTCTGGGTTCCGGTTCTGGGTTCTGGTTCTGGGTTCTGGCGTTTAGCGGCCGACGTTCCAGTTCTTGATTCGGTTCTGAGCCGGAACCGAACGAACGGGAAACCGAACCGGTTGAACTCGGAGCTCGAATCTGAACCGCAACGAACCCGAACCGGAACCCGGAACCGGAACCCGGAACCCGGAACTGGAACCCAGAACGGGAACCCGTTGAACCCTTTGAACCAGTTGAACCCCTTTGAACTCTTTGAACCCCCCCGAACCCACGAGTAAGATCCGCCGGATGAGACTGTCGCTTGCGCTGGCCGTTCTCTTGGCTCCCGCGTTCGTCCAGCCGCCGGCCACGGTGCTTCGCTTCGGCCATCTCTGGGACGGCGTCAGGCTGATCGACGATGCGATCGTCACGATCGAGGGCAACACCGTCTCGAGCGTGGAGACGGGCCGGAAGGCGCCGGGCGATGCGGTCGACCTGCGGCGTTACACGGCGATTCCGGGTCTGATCGACCTGCACACGCACATCACGTACTACTGGGATCGGAAGCCTGGCACTCGGCCGCTGGGCCAGCGCCGCCGTCCGGCCGTCACCGTGTTCCTCGCCCAGGACAACGCGCGGCGGACGCTGCAGACGGGCGTCACGACGATTCGCGATCTCGGCGCGTCCGGCGAAGCCGATTACGCGATGCGCGATCTCGTCGCCATGGGCGCGATGATCGGCCCGCGCATGTTCGTGGCCGGCCAGGGCATCTCGGCTCGCGGCGGCGCGCCGCCGGATCCCGACGCGATGCGCAAGGCAGCCGAGGACCGGGTAAAGGCGGGCTCGGACTGGGTCA
Source organism: Vicinamibacterales bacterium (assembly GCA_035495955.1). Classification (GTDB taxonomy): domain Bacteria; phylum Acidobacteriota; class Vicinamibacteria; order Vicinamibacterales; family 2-12-FULL-66-21; genus JAICSD01. Next base: position 54,772 of record DATJFE010000027.1, read on the forward strand.
AGGTCTACGGCTCGCGCGGCAGCTTCGACAGCGTCGACACGACCCAGACGATCACGTTCGACGAAATGAAGGCCATCGTCGAGGCCGCGCACGCGCTGGGGCACAAGGTCGCGATCCACTCGTACGGTCCCTCCGGCGTGAAAGACGCCGTCCGCGCCGGCGCCGATTCCGTCGAGCACGGCATCGATCTGGACGACGAGACGCTTCAGGAAATGGTCCGCCGCGGCACCGTCTGGGTGCCGACGATCGACCACAATCGCTATTACGTGGACGCGAAGGCCGAGTACGGATTCAAGCCTGAAGCGATACCGCCGCTGCAGGATTACATCGAGAGGAATCTGGACGCGACCCGGCGGGCGGTGAAGGCGGGCGTGAAGATCGGCATGGGCTCCGACGCGGTCTATTCCATGTTCGGTCAGAACACGCGCGAGCTGGAATGGCTGGTGAAGGCGGGAATGACGCCGGCCCAGGCGCTCGCCGCCGCCACGACGGTCGCCGCGGAGCTGCTGGGCCAGAAGGATCGCCTCGGCCGGATTGCGCCCGGCTTCGCCGCCGACATCGTGGCGATCGACGGCCGGCCGCTCGAAAACATCCACGACGTCGTCGACGGGGTGCGGTGGGTGATGAAGGACGGCGTGGTCGTCGTTCCGCTGGCCGGGCGCGCACCGCGATGACGGGCCCGTTCGACTTCTCGGGCCAGCGCGCGCTGGTCACCGGCGGATCGCGGGGCATCGGCGCGGCGATCGCCACGCGGCTCGCGGAGTGCCGCGCGCACGTCACCATCAACTACCTGCACAACGAGGAGGCGGCGCGCGCGACGGCGCTGGAGATCGAGCGCGCCGGCGGCTCCGCGGCGATCGTGCAGGCCAACGTCGCCGATCCCGCGGCGATCGCGACGCTCACGGCGCAAGCGGCCGCCGACGGCCTCGACATCCTCATCCACAACGCCGCGCTCGGCTCGTTCAAGCCGCTGCACCGCGTCCGCGCGAACCAGTGGGACCTGACGATGAACACGAATGCGCGGGCGCTCCTGCTGCTCGCGCAGGGCGCGCTGCCGGCGCTCGAGGCGCGGCGCGGCCGCATCGTGTCGATCTCGAGTCTCGGAAGCGGGCGCGTGCTGCCGTCGTACGGGGCGATCGGCGTCTCCAAGGCGGCGCTCGAGTCGACGACGAAGTATCTGGCGGCGGAACTGGCGCCGCGCGGCGTCCGCGTCAACGCTGTCGTCGGGGGACTGGTCGACACCGACGCGTCGAGGCTGCACCCGGATTACGAGGCGCTGTCGCGGAGGGCGGCGGCGCAGGCCCCGACCGGCCGTCTGACATCCGCAGGTGAGATTGCCGACGCCGTGCTGTTCCTGTGCAGCCCGCTGGCCGCGGGGATCATCGGACAGATGCTGGTGGTGGACGGCGGCGCGGGGCTCTAATGCTCCAAACTCTCAACTCCCAAAGGACAATTGGTGAATCGGTGAATTGGTGAATTGAATTCGCGATTCACGAACTCAGAAATTCACCAATCGTCCTTGGGAGTTGGGAGTTGTCGTCCTACTTCTTCGTGAAGGCTCCGTCGTCGATCGGCGCGTTGATCTTCGCGTCGGTGAACTTCTCCGTCGTCGCCTCGCGCCAGTTCGTGTACTTCACCTGGAAGGGCGTCTTGATCCCAGCCCCGTCGCGGTAGTCGCTGTAATCGACCTGCTCCACGAGGTTGCCGAATGGTGTCCGCGTCTGTACCGTGCGGCGCTTCAAGAGGCCCGTCTGGCGTTCGAACTGCAATTGTTCGACGACGTCCGCGTTCACGCGAGCGGTGAGGCCGATGGTGTCGACGCCGTCCAGATTGCCGTAGCGGCCGACCGTTACGGTCTGATAGCGCTGCTTGATCGCGAGCGGCAGCCCGAATTCACTTGGACGGCTGACCAGCGCGATCTGGATGCCCTCCAGATCCCGGACGTTGCCGGACGCGCGGATCCATCCGGTCTTGCCGTCGAAGACGCGCACCGTCGGCTGCGGCTTGCTGTCGACGTCGATACGATATTCCCCGGTCGCCTTCTCCTGCACCGTGATCGGCGTCGTCACGAGGTCGCGCGTCGTCGCCGTGCCGTGGAGGACGCGAGTCTTGGCCTGCGACAGCGCCGCCTGGCCGCCCATGGCCTCCACGAACTTGTCGATCACCTGATCGACGGTTTCGGTCGGACGCGGCGGACCGCCCCGTCCGCCCTGGCCGCGTGCGCCCTCCGCGGCGGGCGCACCTGGGGTAGCTGGCGCACCTGACGCGCCCTGCGCGCTACGGGCAGCAAACTGCGCCGCGCGTGCGGCGGCGGCCGCGGCTTCGGCCGGGGTCATCTCAACCGCCAGCGGCGGCGTGCGCTCGGGTTGGTTGCGTCCGTGATGGCACGTCGCGCACGTGAGGGTGATGTCTTTCTGGCTCGAGTTGAACCAGTTGACCATCTCGATCATCTTGCGCGCCGTTTTCTTGTTTGGCCGATCGTCGCTTTCGTAGTTCCATCCATCCGGGGTCTGAACGTGGCACGTCCCGCACTGGACGCCGAGCGCGGCCGTGAAGTACTCCATTGTGTCGCGGAGCTGATCGGCCCGGATCGTTTTCAGGGTTTGAATGTTCTTGTACTTCTCCGGGGCCAGTGGTCCTTGCGGCGCCGCGGGAGCCTGCGTGGTGGGTGGCGGCTGCCCCTGCGTCTGCGCGCGCAACCCCAGCCCGGCGAAAGCGCCACAGAGAATCGTGGCGGGCAATAAACGGAATAGATAACGACCGGTCACGAGGCCTCCTGGTTCAGCATTCAGCATTCAGCAGCCGCCCTTCACCGAAGGCCTGGCGGCGGCGTGCGTTTCTTCGTCGCCTGCTCGAATCCGTAGGCGAGCTGCAGCAGCTTCGGCTCGCTGCACGCGCCGGCCGTGAAGCCGACGCCGAACGGCTGTGGCTTCGGATCGAAGCCCGGAGGCAGCGTGGGTGCCGGAGGCGCCGCCGCCGCCGGAGTCCCCGTCGGCGCGGTTTCGGTCGGCGGAGTTGCGCCTCGGCCGGCAACCGGCGCATTGCCGCGTCCCGCCGCCGCATCCCCGCGCCCGGCGGCGGCGTCGCCACCGCGGCCGCCGCGCCCGCGCCCGCCGAAAAACGGCGCCGGGTTCGGAATCATGCCGAAAGGAACGAGCACCGTCGGATACCCGGGCTTCGAGGCGATGCCGGCGCTCGCCGGGCCAGGGAACACGAGGGCGTCCAGGTTGTTCGCTTTGATCGCGGCGTCGATGCCGTTGGTGCCGTAGACGCGGATGTCGCGCGCGCGGTCCTCTTCGTACTTCGCCTTGTCCTTCTCGAGATCGATGCGATCGGAGGCGTCGAGCTGCGACTGGCCGTACTTGATTGCGCCGAGGGCCTCGTGCGCGGTATTCCAGTCGCGCAGCTCGGTCAGCGACTTCACCGGCGCGGCGGGCCCCAACGACTGCAGCCAGGTGTTGAAATCGCGCTTCATCCCGTAGTTCAGGACAACTGACTGTCCCGCCGTCAGCAGGTTCTCTTTCGGGTCCTTCTCGAGCATGCTGGGAATGTCGACGTCGATCACCGCGGCGCCCGCCGCCTTGAGCGCGGCGATCGCCTCCTCCATCACTTTGGTCTGCGCGGGATTCAAGCCGCCGCGTCCGCCCCCGCGGCCGCCGCCACCGCCGCCACCGCCGGCACCGCCGGCCGCACCCTCGGGCCTGACGACAGGCGCATCGAACGGTTCGTAGTAGTTCTTGCGCGGGATGCCGATCCGCGCCCCCTTCAGTCCGTCCGCCTTCAGGAATCTCGTGTAGTCGTTGCCGGGAGGCGGCGTGCACCTGGTCGTCGCCGAATCGTTGGCATCGGCTTTCCCCTGCAGCACGCCGAGCATGACCGCGATGTCGCTGACGTACTTCGCCATCGGACCCGGGGTGTCCTGGTCGGCGGTAATCGGGATGACGCCGTAACGGCTGATCAGACCCACCGTCGGCTTGACCGCCGCCAGCATGTTCTGGTTCGACGGGCTCAGGATCGATCCGGACGTCTCGGTGCCGACATTGCCGGCCCAGAAGTTCGCTGCCGTGCCGATGCCCGAGCTCGAGCCGCCGGTCTGCAGCACCGGACGGCCGTCCGCGCGCGGATCGCGCCGCGGATCGTACGGGTTGAACCCGTACCCCTGAATCGCGTTGTAGTTGGTGGGCATGTTGGCGGCGACGTAATTCGCCAGCTCGGTCATGCCGGTCTTCGCAATGATGATCGCGCCCGCTTCCCGCAGGTTCTTCGTCAGCGTGGCCTCGTACGGCGGCATCAACCCATCGAACGCCAACGCGCCCCCGGTCGTCGGCATGTCGGTCGTGTGGATGTTGTCCTTGAGCGCGATGGGGATGCCGTGGAGCGGACCGCGCAGGCGTCCCTGCGCCCGCTCCCGATCGCGCTGGTCCGCCTCGTCGAGCGCCCTGGGATTGACGGTGATCGCCGCGTGCAGCTTGTCCTCATAGGTGGCGATCCGCGTCAGGTACTGCTGAACGATCGCATGCGACGTCGTCCGGCCCGACTTCATCGCGGCCTGCATGTCCGCAATGCTCGCCTCGAATACCGAGAACCCGCTCGGGGCGGTCCCGTGCCTGTCGACGGACTGCGCCGCGAACGGCGCGCCGCCGGCAAGAAGTCCCGCGACGATCAGCACGCTCTTTCTCATGACCTACCGTCCTTGTTCGCGAAGAATGCCGGCGCGCAGCGCGTTCATCGTCTGCGGCGAAGCGACGAACAGCTCATCCGGAAAGCGGCGTGCATACGCGAGCATGCCGGCGTAAATCGTGTCGCTCTGATACAGGTTCAGCCCGAGTCCGGCCAGGAATTGCAGGCGCAGGTTTCGATCGCGGTTGATCGATGCGTCGGCGAGCCACGGCTGAAGATCGCTCGCGCGGCCCGCGAAGGTCGAGAACAGATCGACCGCCGAGTTCATGCCGATCTCGCGAAGCGATTGCGCCACCGGCGCGTACTCGGGCCGCTGCAGCTTCGCCTGGATGGCGTCGACGTCGATCTTCGTGTCTTCCACCTGCCCGAGCAGGACGAGATCGTAGCCGGCGCCGTTGTTCGTGTTGCCCCAGACGACGCCGTGCGGGAAGGCTTCCATGAACGTCGCGATCTCGCTCTTCACCGCCTCGGTATTGCTCTCGTACAACTGGACGAAGAGGGTGACCGCGCCGCCGGGGTTGAGCCGCTTCTTCACCAGCTCGAAGAACTCGCGCGTATAGAGCATCGCCGCGCCCTTGACCCATGGGTCGAGCGGATCCGACGTGATCGCGTCGAACCGCTCGTTTGTCGTCAGCAGGAAATGCCTCGCGTCGTCGATCCGGATGTGCACCTTCTTGTTGTCGACGACGTGGAAGTTGTGCTCGCCGAATTCCCTGGCCACCACGACGGGCACGAGCGGCTCGATCTCGGCGATGGTCTGGTCCACGACGACGGGATCGATCGACACCGCGCCGGCCGTCACGCCCGCGCCGCAGCCGATCACGAGGACTTTCGCCGCGTGCGCAGGCACGAGCGTCGTCATGTGGCCGAGCATGCGCTGCAGCCGCATGTCCTGTGGCTCGCTGGACGCCTGGACCTTCCCGGCGTTGTGATAATTGAGGACGCCGCCCGGCAGGCGCGTGACGGCGACGGTGGCGTTCCACCCCTCGCCCATATAGATGACCTCCGCCTGGCCGAGCCGGGTGGCCGTGTAGCGCCCGTAAGCCGCGAAGATGCCAGGCAGCGGATGCACGGTGCGCGAGAGCAGTCCGGCGGCCGCGGCGGCAAGAACGATCGTCAACGTCGCGCCGACGGCGGACCGGCCCGCAGCGGAGTCGTCCGCGGCGCCCGTCGAGAGCACCAGGAGCCCAGACAGCGCCGAGAGCAGAATCACCACCTGCTGCGCGTGCTGGCTGCCCAGCCAGACGACCAGGAGCAGGCTCGCGACGAGGGAGCCGACAATCGCGCCGACGGTGTTCGCGGCGTAAACGCCGCCGACGAGCCGGCCGGGATCCTGATCGCGCCTCGCAAGCGACGCGAGGGCGAGCGGAAAGCTCGCGCCCCACAGGATCGCGCCGGGAAGCACGGCCCAGAGGCAACGCACGAAATCGAGCTGGAAGTTGAACCACGGATCGGTCGTGATCGACGGATTGACCGGCCAGTACGGCATCGACTGCGTGAGCATGTAGGCCGCCCACGCCATCGCGGCGCAGAGCAGCATCTGGCACCAGCCGAACACCACGCGCGGCTGCGATGCCGCGCGTCCGATGGCGGAGCCCAGGCTGCTGCCGATCCCGAGCCCGAACAGGAACACCGCCAGAATCAACGAGAACGTGTAGACCGTACCGCCGAAGAGCAGCGAGAGAAGACGCGTCCAGATCACTTCGCACGACAGCGCCGTCATGCCCGAGAGCGCGATGGCGACATAGATCGCCCACTGCCCCGAAGTCGGCATGGGCGACTGCGCGGAGTGATCGGACGGGAGCACTTCGGCGACCGGCGTCACCCTGGCGATCAGCAGCGCGAGGATTGCGACGGTGACGTTCAGCGCGATGGCGGCGTAGGTCGCGACGCCCAGATCGTAGACGCGCAGCAGGTAGAAGCCGGCGAGCAGGCTGCCCACCACGCCGCCGGCGATGTTGCCGCCGTAGAAGAAACCGAGCCAGGACACGCCTTCGGGCGTCGATTCGACCCAGCGCGAAATCGCGGGCAGCGTCGCGCCCATCAGCAGCGTCGGAGGCAGGAGGCAGACGGCCGCCGCAAGGCCGCGGAGTACGATTCCCGAGACCCCAGAGCCGGGCGAGATAGCAGCGTAGAGACTGTTGAGCAGCGGCATGCCGAACAGAATCAGCAGCCCGAGCACGCCGATCGCCAGCTCGAGGCTCGCGTACACGCGCAGGGGATGCTCACCGCGGCCGATGTAGCGCGGCAGAAGGTAGCTGCCGAGGCACATGCCCCCCATGAAGGTACCGAGCAGGACGCCCATCGACACGGCCGACGACCCGATCACGAGCTGCAGGAGCTGAAACCAGACGACTTCGTAGATCAGGGCGGCGCAGCCGCTGCCGACAAACAGCAGCAGCAACGCGGGAAGGAACCGGCGGGGCGTCATCAGGGGGCCTTTCTGACCTCTGCGCACAGGGGAATCGGGATGGTATCACAGCGATTCCGGCGTATTTTCGAGCCGAACGTCACTACGCCGCGCCTCGCTCGACCGTTTACGAACGCCGGGCGCTGCCCAACGATCCACCACGTGTACTCGTCCAATCCCGTGGAGGCACGATGGCCTGGTGGCGCGGCAAGACGAAGGAGACGGCGGCGGAGGCGGATCCGAATCTGCCGCTGATCCGGCTCGAGGGCGTCAGCAAGATCTTCAAAGGGGACGCCGACGAGGACACGCGCGCGCTCGACGCGGTGTCGCTCGACATCGATCGCGGCGAATACATCTCGGTCTCGGGACCGTCGGGGTGCGGCAAGTCGACACTGCTGTCGATTCTGGCGCTGCTCGACGCGCCGACGAGCGGGCGCCACTGGTTCGGCGGGCGTCCCATGGATCGCCTCGCGCCCGGCGAGAAGGCCCACATCCGGAACGTCGACGTCGGGCTGATCTTTCAGAGCTTCAACCTGATCGGCGACATGACGGTGTACGAGAACGTCGAGTATCCGCTGACGCTGCGCGGCGTCGCGGGCCCCGACCGCCACGCCCGCGTCGATGCCGCGCTCGCGCGGGTAGGCCTCTCGGGGCGCGCGAAGCAGCGCCCCGGCTCGCTTTCCGGGGGGCACCAGCAGCTCGTCGCGATTGCGCGCGCGATCGCCGGCCGGCCCCCGATCGTGCTGGCCGACGAGCCGACCGGCAACCTCGACTGGGCGAGCGGCGAAGCCGTGATGAAGATGCTCGAAGAGCTGCACGCCGGGGGCGCCACGATCTGCCTCGCCACGCACAACCCGGAATACATCGCGCGCACCGGGCGCCGCATCTACCTGTTCGACGGCCGCGTGGTCGATCGACCGGTGGAGGCGTAGGCCGTTCGCCCCGAAACAGTAAAAGCCTTGTCTCCAGGCCTCCGCGGGCTTAGGATGCGCCGATGACGCGCGACGAGATTCTCGCGCTGCTCGCACGGCGCAACGCCGCGTGGATCGCGCGCGATGCCGCGGCCCTCACGGCGCTGCACGCGCCGAATGGCGCCGTCGCCAGCCCGACGGGGGGCGTGCTCGAGGATCGCGACGCCATCGAGCGCGTCTATCGGCTGTGGCTCTCGGCATTTCCCGACCTGAAGACGCACGTGGACGCCATTCTCGTGGACGGCGACCACGCCGTGGAGATCCTTCGCTTTTCCGGGACCCACTCCGGGGATTTCTTCGGCCTCGCGCCGACCGGCCGTCACGTGGAGCTCGTGATGGCGTCGGTCATGACGCTCGCGGACGGATCCATCACCGAGGAGCGGCGCATCTACGATTTCACCGGCGTCCTCGTCCAGATCGGCGTCCTCAAGGCGAAGCCGGGCGCGTAGTCTGGTGAGCATGCCAAAGGCGGAAGACGGAAGACGGAAGCAGGGAATGCGCTCGTTCGATCGATCCGCCTTCGAGGAGGCGCGCGCCCGGATGGGCGACCACGTCTATCACACGCCGCTTCTGACATCCCGTCTGCTCAGCGAGCGAACCGGATTCGACGTGCGGTTGAAGGCGGAAATGTTCCAGCGCGGCGGGTCGTACAAGATTCGCGGGCCGATGAACAAGTTCGCCACGCTCACCCAGGAGCAGAAGCGCCGCGGTGTGATCTGTTCGTCCGCAGGCAATCACGCGCAGGGCGTCGCGCTTGCCGCCGCCCGGTACGGCATCAAGGCCGTCGTCGTCATGGCCGAGAACGCCACGCCGTCGAAGATCGCGGCGACGCGCGCCTACGGCGCCGACGTCGTTCTGCACGGAACGATCTGGGACGAAGCGAACGAACGGGCGAAGCAGCTCGTCGCCGAGCGCGGCTACACCTACATCCATCCGTTCGACGACGAAGAATTGATCGTCGGCCAGGGCACCGTCGGACTCGAGATCTATCAGGACTGGCCGGACGTCGAGATGGCGATCGTCCCCATCGGCGGCGGCGGCCTGATCTCCGGCGTCGCCACCGCGTTGAAGGCGTGCAACCCGGCCGTCAGGATCGTCGGCGTGGAGTCGTCGGGCGCGCCCGGCATGACGCGGAGCGTGCGCGAAGGCCGCCTCGTCACGCTCGATCGCGTCGATTGCATCATCGACGGCCTCCGCGTGAAGCGCGTCGGCGAGAAGACCTACGAGATCGTCCGGCGGTACGTCGACGAGCTGGTCACGCTGCCCGACGAGCAGATCTTCGAGGCCGTCGTCTGGACGATGTCGCACCTCAAAGTCGTGCCGGAAGGCGCCGCCGCGTCGCCCGTCGGCGCGCTGCTGCAGGGACTCGTGACGGCCCCGCCGAAGACAAAGGTCGTCTGCGTCCTCAGCGGCGGCAACGTCAACCTGGATAAGCTGAAAGGAGTGGCGTGGAACTGACTGCCGATTGCCGATTGCCGATTGCAGATTGCATTGACGATTGACGATTAGCGATCGACGGATTGACGATTGATGATTGGGCGATCGACGGATTGACGATTGATGAATGCACCGATCGACAATCGACACTGCGTCGATCGCCAATCAGCAATCGACAATTCGTCGATCGCCAATCGACAATCGTCAATGCAATCGCCAATCTACAATCGGCAATCGGCAATCAGGAGCCTGTTTTTTTCACCAGCCGTTCCTTGTCCAGATAGCTCACGCCGCTCGTGATCCACGGCGCGGCCGGCTCGCCTTTCAGGTAGTGGCCGAACCACTCCATGATGCGATGGTGATAGTCAACCTGGTTGGCCTTCTGCCGGAGGCCGTGATCCTCGCCGCCGTAGACGAGGAGGACGACGTCCTTTTTCGCCCGCCGCGCATCGTTGTACAGCTCCACGCCCTGATGCCAGAACACGGTGCCGTCGGAATCGCCCACCTCGATGAGCAGCGGCGTCGTCATCGTGTTGACCGTGAAGACGGCCGAGTTGCGCGTGTAGGCGGCGAGATCGTCGTAGAGCGGAACCTGCATCCGCTGCTGGCCCGTCTCGATGTGATCGGTCTCGGCGATGCCCGACGAGAAATGGTGGCTGCCGTAGTTGCTCACCAGATCGGTGATCGGCGCGCCCGCCACCGCGGCGGCGAAGATGTCGGTGTGTGTCGCGAGGAACGCCGTGTCGAAGCCGCCCCATGAGTGGCCGACGACCCCGACGCGCTTCGGATCGACGACGCCCATCTGCACGACTGCGGCGACGGCCGGCCCGACGCACTCCACCACCGACAGTCCCGGGTCGCGCGGACGGAATACGATGTCGGGCTCCAGGACGAAGTATCCGGCGCTCGTGAACGAGGAGATGTTGTAGTACTCGCGCTCGGATGGCGCGCTGTACTGGTGCAGCGTGTCCGATCGCTTCTCGTAGACGTAGACGATCATCGGGTATTTCCGGCCGCGTTCGTATCCGGCCGGGTACCGCAGCGCGCCTTGCAGCCGCTGGCCCTTGTCGCTCTGGTACTCGAGCAGCTCGGCTCGTCCCCACGCGAACTTGCTCTGAAACGGATTCGTCGCCGTGACCTGCTTCGCGGCGCGGAGATCGGGTCCGCCGACGAACGCGTCCGGCGAATCGTCGAAATCCTGGACGACGTACTCGTACACATCGGCGTTTTTGGCCTTCGCGAGGCGCGAGACCCCCTTGTCCAGCCAGACCAGCGTCTCGACCGCGGCGCCGTCGGGCTGCAGCCGCGCGAATCCCGATTTCTTGGACCAGATTCCCGTCATCTCCAGGTACAGCGGCCTGCCCCGATCGATCGCGGGATTGTCGGGGTCCAGCCGCGGCACACGATATTCGATCTGATCGCCGGCACCGTCGGTGAGCTTCGTCGCCTTCGAGCCGTCGGCCGCGACCTGCCAGACGTCGAGCTTGTCGTACAGCAGCACGTCGCGGTCGTCTTTCGTCCAGCCGCCGTATCCGAAGAACGGCTTCTGCGCATCCGTGGAGTCCGACTCACGATCGACGAACGAGGTCGCCGCCGCCTTCGACACGTTCGCGACGGTCTTGCGCGCGGTATCGATCGTAAAGATCTGCCCATCGACGAAGTAGAGGATGTATTTCCCGTCGGGACTCGCGCTGACGCGGCGGTCGTCCACGTGGTCCGCGACTGTCGAGCGCTCCCCCGTCGCGACGTCGACAAGGGAGATCGCCGCATTGCCGAAGCGCCCCCAGCTCCGCTCGAGCGCGCCGTCGGCCCAACTGACGGCATAGGCGAGGTTCCGCGCCTTGAGCGGCACGATCTGTTCGTAGTAGTCGTGGCCGAGTACGGTCAGCGACGGCTTGTCGAGCGGCCAGGCCGCGAGCAGACTCCGCTGGCGATCCCGTGTGGCGCCGATCTTCTGCTTCGGCATGACGTCGACGTCGCGCGCGTGCCACACGTCCACGGTCGGCGGATCCTCCTTCTCTTCGCCGGAGGATCCCCGCGACGAGGGCGCTCGACCCTGATCGGACCGTGTCTTCTCGGCCCAGGGCGCGATGCCCTCGAAGATCGTGCCGCCGTCTTCCGACCACACCGGACGGCGGAACGCGACGAGACGGCGATCCGGCCCGAGGCCGCGATCCGCCGATGGATCGTACTGATGCCGGCGCTCGCCGGCCGCGCCGACGCCGGTCCACGCGAGAATGGCGTACGTCGCCCCGTCGCGGTGATCGTCGGTCTTCGATTTCAACACGACCAGATCGTCGGCGTCCTTCCGCCATGTCAGGCCGAGATACCGGCACGGACCGGAGTCGAGCACGCGCAGCGTCGAGGACGAGGGATCGAAGATCTGCACGCCGTTGCCGGTCCGATCCTCCGCCGCGATCGCGATCGCCAGCAGCCGGCCCTTCGTCTGCCAGATAGCGTCGGAAACGTTGCCGAAGGTGGTGTCGCGGCCCGTGGCGAGATCGCGAACCACCGCCGTGGCGCCGGGCGCCTCCTCGGGATCCGCCAGGGCGGCGGGATCCGGCTCGGCGCGGGCGGGGCGCTCGGGCCCGTACCGGCGCATCAGCAACTGCCGGCCGTCGGCGCTGAAGGCGAACGTGTCGACACCGTCGATCGTCGAGATCTCGCCCGTCGACAGATTCACGACGGCCAGCTTGCGGTGGATCGGCTTCTTCTCCTTGCGCAGCTTCTCCTGCTGCGACTCGGAGTACCCCATCGACGCGGCGAGCCATTTCGAGTCCGAGGAGAACGCCTGCTGCGAGCCGAACGGAATCGTCTTCGTCGCGCCATCGGCGACGCTCGTCACGCGCAGCTCGTTTTCGCCGTTCGTGCGATTGATGCCGTACGCGATCCAGCGCCCGTCTGGCGAGAGGCCTCCGCGGTCGGCCGACGTGGCGAGCCTCTCCCATTGGCCGAAGTCGGAGGGCGCGGGCGCGGGCGACCTCTCTGCCTGCCCCGCCGTCGCCTTGGTGAAGACGGGAAAGAACAGCGACGCGGCGAGCACGAACGGCAGGGCTTTCATTTGAATATCTCCTTGGGCAGCTTCACGTGCACGCCGACCTTGCCGTCGACGAGCTGCGTGATCGCGACGTTGCCGGCCACGCTGGTCAGCTGATACGCCGCGGTCTTGTCCATCTTCTTTTCGGCGACGAGGAAGTCGATCATCTCCTGAATGGCGATCTTCGTCGCCTTCGTGAGGTCTTCGTCCGTGCCCATGCTGATGTACTCGGACGGGGTTTCGGCGCGAGGCCAGGCGAGCGTCATGCCCTTGCGCGCCGTGAGCTGAAGGCGCCCGCGCAGCGACGTCTCGATTGCGGTCTGATCGACCTCGCCGTCGCCCTGCGCGGCGTGTCCGTCGCCGATCTCGAACAGCGCGCCAGGCGCGTGGACGGGGATGAACAGCGTCGTCCCGGCGACCAGCTCCTTGTTATCGAGATTCCCCGCGTGCGTGCCGGGAGGATTGCTGCTGATGCGGCCCGCCTCGGGCGGCGGAGCGACGCCCATGCTGCCGAAAAACGGATGGAGCGGAATCACGATTCCGGGCGCGAACGCGGCCGTCATCGTCTTGCGGTCGAGCGGAACGATCTTCGCCGGCGGACGTGGCGTGGGGCAGTTCTCCGGCAGGAATCCCGCGCAGCCGTTGTAGCCGTATGCGATCGCCAGGTCGATTGAGAGGATCTTCACTTCGAGCGCGTCGCCCGGCTCTGCGCCCTCCACGTACACGGGGCCCGTCAGGATGTGTCCCCCGGGACCGCGCTTCTCGCGCGGCACCTGATCGACGATCGCCTTCAGCGACTCCTGGATTTGATCGGGCGGCACGCCGGCGCGCTGGAGGCCCGTCGGCGTGTTCGTCAACAGCGTGTCGACATCGATGATGTCGCCGGAGGCGATGCGGAGCACCGGCGCGCCGGCGGCGTCGTACCATCCGTAGGCGATCGTCGCCGGCGTGGCCTCGAGCCTGTGAACGGTCGGCGGCGCCGCGCCTTCCGCGGACACGATCGCACCCAACAGCGCGACCGCCGCGCACGTCCTTCGCAGCATATGCACCTCACGCACCCGCAACTTATACGCTAAAATCGCCGGCGCCGTGAGCATCGCCCGACTTCGCCAGTTCGCGCGCGCAGCGCGGCTGGTGCCGCGGGCGGCCGACCTGATCCGCCGGCACGGACGGCCGCCGGCGGCGCTGTACTTCGGCGAGGCGCCGGGCGACGATCTGATGGCGACCGCCGTCCTCGCGCGGTGGCGCGAGGTCCGCGGATCGCGTCCGTGGTACCTGACTCGCCATCCGGGTCTGTTCGAGCACAACCCCGACGTCGACCTGGTGCTCGACTTCGAGCCGGAGCTCGCGGGGGCGTTGTCCGTTCTCGGCGTCCCGCGCGTGCGCCTCCAATATCACCGGTACGATCCCGCGACCGATCGGACAATCGGACCCCGCGGCGTGCACTTGATCAATCTGATGTGCGCGTCGGCGGGTCTTCCGCCGCTGGCGGACCCGGCGCCGCGATTCTACTTTCGCGAAGGCGAGCGCCCGCCGCGCGCGCGCGATCCGCTCGTGGCCGTGCAGAGCTCCGCGCTGGCCGCCCGATTCCCGAATCTGAACAAGGAGTGGCTTCCCGATCGGATGCAGCAGGTCGTCCACGCGCTGCGCGCGGATGCGGACATCGTGCAGATCGGTGCCGCAACGGATCCACTGATGGAGGGCGCGACCGACCTGCGCGGACGGACGACGGTCCGCGAGAGCGCGGGCGTGCTCGCGCGGGCGTGGGCGTTCGTCGGGCTGATTGGATTTCCGATGCACCTGGCGCGAGCCGTCGGCACGCCGTCGGTCATCGTGTTTGGAGGCCGCGAACATCCCGTCGAAGACGGCTATCCGGGAAACCGCAACCTGTTCACGGAGATGCACTGCTCCCCGTGCTGGCTCGTGAATCACTGCCCGTACGATCGCGAATGCATGCGGCGGATCACCGCCGACGAGGTCATCGCGCAGGCGAGACAGTTGCTGGCGAACGAGCGGTGACTACTTGAACAGGTCATCGAACGCCTTCTTGGCGCTCGACGGGCTGGAAGGCGAGGACGCTGATTTGGTCTCGCGCTCGACGGTGGTCCGCGGCTCGAAGAGCCCGCACGCGTTGCGCGCATCCTTCGGCGACACGCGCGCCGGAATCGGCTTCTGACACTCGAACGGCGCGCCGGTATCGAAATGCGCGCATTGCGCGCAACTGTGCAGATCGCTCTGGCACCGCGAGCACTGGGCCGTCTCACCCCATGCCACCGCGACCGTCAACTCGTTCCCGCAGCGCGCGCACTTCACCACTTCCCTGAACCCGGGCATGTTGAAGGTCTTCGGCTGGATCGGCGGCTGGCCGCGTGGCGCGTACTCCTTCTTCTGTTCAGGCTTCCGCTCCCCGCGGGGCTCGCGCGGCTCATCCTGGTATCCGCGCTGGCGGTACTTGCGCTCAGACATTGGGGGGGTTCAAGGGGTTCATCGGGTTCAACGGGTTCGGGTTCTGGGTTCGGGTTCGGGTTCGGGTTCGGGTTCTGGGTTCTGGGTTCGGGTTCTGGGTTCGGTCCCGGTTCAATAGGTTCAACGTTCGGGCGATTGTAGCGCGAACGCTGGATCCTGACTGAACCGAACCGAACCCCGAACCCCGAACCCAGAACCCGAACCCAGAACCGGAACCCGATGAACCCGATGAACCCGATGAACCCGATGAACCCCCCCGTGAACAAGGGAACGCCCCAGGGCGTATAGTGCGTCAGGAGATGTCCATGACTCGAGCGATCACACGGCACTGGCTCGCGGGGATGGGGGCGGCGCTGGTCGTGGCGGCCATCGCCAGCACCGGCTGCGACATCGTGACGGCGGATCTGCGGGCCGAGGAAACCGCGCAGTGGCACAAGACCTACCAGCTCGACGCCAGCGGCCGCGTCGACATCGGCAACGTCAACGGCAAGATCGAGGTCGAGCCCGCGGCGGGGAACACCGTCGACGTGACCGCGATCAAGAGAGCGCGCGGCGCCTCCTCCGAAGCCGCCAAAGCCGCGCTCGATCGCATCACCTTCGCGGAAGACGTCTCCTCGTCGCACGTGACGATCAGCACGAAGATGCCCCAAACCAGCGGGACGTTGTTCGGCAACGGCGGCGCGTCGGTCGAATACCACGTGAAGGTGCCGGCGGGCGTGGAGCTGAAGGTCTCGACGGTCAATGGCGGCGTGGATCTGCGCGGCCTCAGCGGACGCGTCGTCGCTGAAACCACCAACGGCGGCGTGACCGCCGTCGACCTCAGCGGTCAGTTGCAGGCGAGCACCACCAACGGCGGGCTCGAGATCGATCTGGCGAAGATGCCCGAAGGGGGCGTCAAGCTGGAGTGCACGAACGGCGGCATCAAGGTGCGACTGCCGCGCGACGCGCACGCCACGATCTCGGCGAGCATCGCCAACGGCGGCATCAGCTCCGGCGACCTGCCGATTGACGCCAGCGGCGAGAACAACCGGCGCCGGCTCGACGGACGCATGAACGGCGGCGGACCGCGTCTCGACATCGAAGGCGTCAACGGCGGGATTTCCCTGACGTCGCGTTAGCCCTGGTCAGCCGCCGCTGCAGCAGTCCGAGGACGGCGGCTTCGGACTCCGTCAGCGCGCCGATCGCGCGCGTGGCCGCGGCGGCGCGCTGCCCGATCGTTTTCATGATGGCTCCGTCCAGGTACGCGTCGATGACGGCCGGGTGCACGTAGCATTTCCGGCAGACCGCGCGCGTGTTGCCCAGTCGCCTGGCGACCTCTTCGATCGCGCGCACGACGTTCTTGCGCGCGCGGGCCTGCGAGTCGACTGCTTCGAAGTCGCGCAGCAGCGCCGCGGCGAGGACGGTTCCCGCCCACGTCCGGAAGTCCTTCGAGGTGAAGTCACGGCCCGTGATCGCCTTCAGATACGCGTTGACGTCCCCGGAGCCGATGTCGACCACTCGCCCGCGCGCGTCGCGGTACTGAAACAGCTCCTGTCCCGGCAGATCGCGGCACTGCTTCACGATCCTCGCAAGGCGGCGGTCGTCGAGCGTCAGCTCGTGTTCGACGCCGCTCTTCCCGCGGAAGATGAACCGCACCTTCGAGCCGGCGATCTTCACGTGTCCATCCCTCATCGTCGTCAATCCGAAGGAACGGTTCGCGCGGGCGTACTCGTCGTTGCCCACACGAATGAACGTTTTCTCGAGCAGCCGCACGAGCGCGGCGAGCACCTTCGCCTTCGGCAGACCGGCCCGGCGCAGATCGGCGTCGGTGCGGCGGCGGATCATCGGCAGCGTGCGGCCGAATTCGATCAGGCGGCCGTACTTCGTACCGTCGCGCACCTCGCGCCACTTCGGGTGATACCGGTACTGCTTCCGGCCGCGAGCGTCGCGGCCCGTGGCCTGGAGGTGACCCCTCGGCTGCGCGCAGATCCAGACGTCGGTCCACGCGGGCGGGATGACGAGCGAGCGGATCCGTGCGTATTCGGACGCCGTGACAGGTTTGCCGCGCGCGTCGACATAGCGGAACCCCTTGCCGCGGCGGATCCGCCGGATGCCGGGACGGGTATCCGAGGTGTAGACGAGACCTGCGGCGCGAGCCGAGGAAATGGCCTCTTTTCCAGGCGAATTCATCAATTTTGCCAATTTTGCCGTCCGAGCTCAGCCGTGATACGATTGGTGCCTTCCCAATTTGCGAGGACGATCATGAAATGTCCGCGGTGCGCATCCGCACGCGTCTATCCGTCCAGGCTGCGGGGCAGCTTCGAACGCCTTCGTCAGAAACTGACGGATCGCCAGCCGTACCGATGCCACGAGTGCAGTTGGCGCAGGTGGCGCGAGGTGGAATTCCACCGGGCGGACCCCGATGTGCGGCCCGAAGATCTGCGAATCGGTCGCGGCGCGGCGGCCGTTCCGGCGGTTGAAGTCGACCGTCTCGATCCCGTCTAGCACACGCCGCCGAGGGTGCAAGCAGCGCGCCCGCTAGCGCAGTCGAGGCCGCCCGTCTGCGTCGGCTCCCGTCCCGAGGATGAGCTGAACGACTTCGTCGTAGCTCGCGATCCCCTGCTCCACCCGATTCGCCTTCAGATATCTGTCGTAGGTCTCGCGCGCCGCGGCGCGCACGATCGGCGAGGTCCGCATGTAGCGATAGCGCAGTGCGTAGAGGTCGCTCTTCGGACCGCCATCGAGCTGTCGCGCGACATCCATGGTCACGTGTGACTGGAGAATCTCGAACAGCGCGAGCCAGGCGCTGTACTGGGCGCTCGCGTCCGCGCGCAGGCAGGTCAGCCATCCGACGAAGCTGGCTTCCGATTCGGCCGCATAGCCCGCCAGGTGGCCCCACTCGTGGGCGATGACGAACGGACGCTCGACGTCGAGCAGGTCGGGCGCGATCAGCGTTTCGAGAAAAAACGGATCGGTCATGCCCGAAACAGCCGCGTGGTGGAAGTATCCCCCGAGGAGGGTCTGCTTGGGACGGCCGGGCACGATCGTCCGCGGCGCGCCCAGCAAGCGCTCGGTGTCGTGAAAGGATGCGGCGAGCGCGGAGACCGTGGTCGGCTGTCCGTGCGCCGCGGCATAGGTCCTGTTGAGAGCGACGACGGTCCGGGCGGTGAGCCGGGCGGCGGCCTCGCGCGTCACGCGCGCCGGATCGAACGCCACCTTCGCGGTCAGCGGCACGCGCCGGTAATTGAGCCCCCAGAGCGCCAGGAAGGCCAGATAGCCTGCGGCGGCGGTTCGCGCGAGGAGGCCGGCGACTCGTCCTGCTCCCCGCGTCCATCCCAGGCGTGCGATCGCGCGATACGCCGCGACACCGACGACCACGACGGCGCCCGCCCACAGCGCGTCGAACAGCGCGAAGGGGACGAGATTCGACACCGAGGCAAACGCGCGCTCGATCGAGAGGTACGCGCCGCGCGAGTACCAGCGCTCGATCGTACCGCTCGGGAAAGGCGCGAGCGCCGCGGCAATCGCGAGCGCGAATGTGCTTCCGCAGATTGCGCGGCGGATCATTTTCGCGCGGGAGGTCCGCCGGTGATGAGACGAACGGCGCGCTGGTAGCTGAAGTACGCCCAGGACCACTGCAGCATCACGAGCAGCCGGTTGCGGAAGCCGATCAGCTTCACCAGGTGGATGAAGAGCCACGCCAGCCAGCCGATGTAACCCTTCAACTGCAGCCAGTGGAGATCCGCGACGGCCGCCGCCCGTCCGATCGTCGCCATGTTTCCGTAGTCGCGGTATCGAAACGCGCGGAGCGGCTGTCCGTCGATCGCGCGGATGATGTTGCGGGCGGCATGCGCGCCCATCTGGATCGCCACCTGCGCGACGCCCGGCAGCGGATGGCCATCGGCCCCCGCGAGCGATGCGAGATCGCCGATGACGAACACGTCCGCGTGCCCGGGAATGGTCAGCTCGGGCGTCACGAGGACCCGTCCGGCGCGATCCAGCGGCGCGCCGAGCGTGCGGCCAATCGGAGCCGCCGCGACTCCCGCCGCCCACAGGATCGTCTCGGCATCGATCCGCGTGCTGCCCGCCTCCACGAATCCGGAACCAACGCGCGTCACGACGGTGCTGGTGCGAACGTCGATCCCCAACCGCACCAGATCGCGGAGCGCAGCCGACCTGAGCGCCTCGGGAAAGGCGGCGAGGACCGAAGGGCCGCCTTCGACGAGAATGATGCGCGCCGAGCTCGGATCGAAGTGGCGGAAGTCCTTGGCGAGCGAATGCCGGGCGATCTCCGCGAGCGCTCCAGCCAGCTCCACGCCCGTCGGTCCGCCGCCGACGATCACGAATGTCAGCAGCGCGGCGCGCCTGATTGGATCCTCTTCGCGCTCGGCCTTCTCGAACGCGAGCAGAATGCGCCGCCGGATTTCCAGCGAGTCCTCCAGCGTCTTCAGTCCCGGCGCGTAGGGCTGCCAGTCATCGTGCCCGAAATACGCATGCGTCGTCCCGGCGGCGACGATGATGAAGTCGTAGGGTATCTCCGCGCCGTCCGCGAGGCGTGCGACCTTGCGCTCCGGATCGATGCGCTCGACATCGGCCAGCAGGACTTCCACGTTTCCCTGCCGCCGCAGAATCCAGCGGATCGGCGACGCGATGTCGCCCGGCGACAGGGCGGCGGACGCCACCTGATAGAGCAGGGGCTGAAACACGTGGTGATTGCGGCGATCGAGGATCGTCACGCTCACGGGCTGTCCGCGAAACTGCTTGGCCGCGTAGAGTCCGCCGAATCCCCCGCCGACTATGACGACGCGTGGCGGCATAGCTCAAGGATATCGGAGGTGAGGGCAGGGAGTTTGCAGTGAGTGAGATATGGCCAGAAGCAGCCAGCTTGCGCGATGGGGAGGACGGCGGCTGTCGAAACGAGTGGGTCGGGCGCTGCCGCTGATCGGCGCCGCCGTGGCGATCTTCGGGTTCGCGGCGGCAGTCCGCAAGAAGGGCGTCCTTGGAGGGACCTTCGACACGGGCTTGAACGCCGTTCCGCTCGTTGGCACGCTGAAGAGCGCCGCGGAGCTGATTTGGGGCCGCGATCTGATTCCCGACCGTAGCGTCGCCGAGCGTCGAGTCCTGTAGGCTAGTCCGGTTCAAACACGTACACCACAGAGCAGGACTAGCCTCCTCCGACGAAACGGAGGCCCGCCCATCCAGCGGGCGCCGAGGCCTTCCCGCGTGCGGCCAGAACCGCGGCGCGCCAGGCGTCGGCCGGCGGCGTGCCAGCGGCGAGCTGCGAGTGGAACGCGAGCGCCACGGCGTCGACGGAAAACGCATCGACGGGCCAGCGGCCGAGGACGAGCGCCGATACGCCGGCCGAGGCGGCGGCCCACGCCAGAACGTCCATGGCCCCGCCAATTCCTGCCGCGCCGAATGCCGACGCATCCGGAATGACGAGCACGCGCGCGCGCCCTTCGAGGCTGAACCACTCGCGCGCTTCCCAACGTCCATCGTTCACCGCGGATTCCCCGCTTCCGGCGAGCACGATGGAAGAGAACAGCGGCGCGGGACCGCTCACGTGAAACGGCGCCGCCACGTGCGCAACGTCTGCCGTCTGCAGCGAGGCTCGCAGGCTCGACTCGGCGGCATCAGGACCCGTCTGAAGGGAGCTCCGCTCCTTGTAGAGCCCCGCAACTTCCTTGGCTGCCGTAACGAGCGCCGCGCCATCGACCTCCTTCCATCCAGGCTGCGTCAGCAGCAACTGCGCGTGTACGGGACCCGGAATCGCGGGCGCCGCGACGATCGCGGCCGCCGGCGATGACGCAGGGGGCGGAAGCCGGCGCTGGATCGCCAGCGTCGCGAGCGATGTCGCATACGTGACGCGCATACGCGAGGCGAGGTCCTCGTCGCCGTACGGGAGCGCCTCGAACGGCACTTTCCATAGGAGATCGTCGGGGACGATGATGCAGCGCTCGCGATCGCGCAGCGCGCCGGCCAGCGGCGCCAACAGTATTGTGGCGAGGGGCGCGGAGTGGGCCTGCCACTCTGCGGCGTCCTGCAGTGACGATGCATCCATCGCCTGGGCGATCTTGTCTGCGAGATCGTGGCGGCGCACCGCCACGATCGCCGACGTCAGCCTCGGACCAGATTCTCCACGTTCGGCGGCGAGCACGAGGATCTCGTCGTCGCCCACCAGATACTCGACGACGAGGGCGGCCGGATCGGTCAGGATGGCCGATACGTCCGGGGGTTCCGGTTTCAGCGCGCGCCATGCCTGCAGCTCGGGCAGCCGCGCATACAGGCGCGCCTGCTGATCGGCCCGGCGCGCGCGGAGCGCCGTCAACTGCTGTCCAAGATGCTCGACGCGCGCCGCCTCGGGCTTGGGCATGTCGCGCTCGGCGCGGAGCTGTGCGCGCGTCGAGATGATTTCGTGCACCAGGCTCTGCTCTTCGGCCTGTTCCTCCGGCGTCTCGCCGCGGGTGACGTCCTGCTGGAATGCCGCGAGCGCAACGCGGCGCAGGTGCGCGCGTCTGGCCTCGGCCGCGTTCAGCGCGCCGGCGCCGTCGCCTTGTTTCGCCAGCGTGAAGGCGAGCCCCGCCCACGCGCTCGCGCTGTCGTCGAGCTCCGCGCGGGCGTCCGGATTGATCGGCGCTTCCGCGGCGAGCCGATCGATGGACGCGATTGCCGCTTCGAACGCAGCGCGCGCCTCGTCCAGCCGGGCGAGTTTGCGCAGCGCCTCGCCGGCGCGAACGCCGCCGCGCCATGTCAGATCGTCGCTCTTGACGCGGTCGGCGATGGCCGTCACCTTGCGCGCGCTCTCAAGAGCCGCGGCGTGATCGGCGGCGCCGGACTGCGCGAGGGAGAGACCGAGCCAGGCCCGGCCCGCTTCCTCCTCGTGCTTCTGCTGCTCGAACATGCCGATCGCGGCGCGGTAGGCGGTAATCGCGTCGGCAAACTTTTCGCGCGCCGCCTGACTGAAGCCGATGCCGACCCAGGCGCGCGCGACGCCGCCGGGCTCCCGCGCCATCTCGTACCGCCCGCGGCTCTCGGTATAAGCCGCCAGCGCGGCGTCAAAGCGGCCGGCGATCAGCTCGGTCAACCCCAGCTCACCGGAGAGACGCCCGGCCGCGTCCGGATCCGCCGTCGAGAGGCCCCGCGCTTCCTCGAATGAGCTGCGCGCCTGGTCCGTGTTCCCGAGGCGGAAGTAGACGTCACCGATGCTTTCGAGCGCCGTCGCGACCGCGTTGCTGCGCGGATCG
The DNA here is from genome assembly GCA_035495955.1 of Vicinamibacterales bacterium. Classification (GTDB taxonomy): domain Bacteria; phylum Acidobacteriota; class Vicinamibacteria; order Vicinamibacterales; family 2-12-FULL-66-21; genus JAICSD01. Next base: position 76,996 of record DATJFE010000027.1, read on the forward strand.
GCGCCGGTGCGGGCTCGTGCTTCGGCCAGGACCTGGCCGTACATGTCGAGACCGGCGCCGAGATCGCCCTGCGCGACGAGCACGCGCGCCAGGCCGCTGCGCGCGAACGCCGCGCCCTGCAGATCCATCCCGGCCAGGAGCAGCGACAGCGCCCGCTTGTACGACGCGGTGGCCGCGTCGTAGTCGGCCTCCAGGTACTGCACGTTGCCGACGCTGACCAGCGTTCGGCCGATCGACGTGCCGTCGTCGCGCTTCTCGTAAATCGCAAGCGCCTCGCGGTACGACACGAGCGCCGTCGTGTACTCGCCGCGCGAATATTCCACGGACGCCAGGCCGAGCATCGACGCCGCGATCGCGTCGTCGTCACCCATCGTGCGCGCGAGCGTCAGCCGCTGCTGGTAGTAATCCGAAGCCGTCGGATAGTCGCGCAGGAAGTAATACGAATTGGCGACGTTCTGCAGCATCTCGCTCTCGCCGCGCTGGTCGTGCGCGGCGCGCGCGACGCCGAGCGCCAGCTCGAAGAGCACCCGCGCGCGCTGATAGTTGTGCGCGACTGCCGCGACCGAGGCCCGCTGCGCCAGGACGTAGCGGAGCGACGCGTTCAGCTCGCCGGGGTTGTCAGCCAGCATCCGCGGCCGATCCTGGGGCGCCGCCGCCAGCAGTTCGTCCGCGAAGTCCTCCGCCCACGGTCCGTCGCGGAGGAGCTTCCAGGTCGTTCCTTCGCGGCGCCAGAGCTGAGCGTTCAACAACGTCTGGCGCGACGCGACGGGCACGCCGTTGCGCATGATGGTCCGCACGAGCAGCGCGGCCACGCGTACGCGGGCCTCGTCGCCTTTGATCGCGACGGACCGGATGTCGACGGTGTACTGATCGTCGCCGGGACCGAAGACCAGGGCGAACGCGTCACGCGTCGGGCGGGTGATCGCCGCGGCGCTCCAGAAGCTCAGCGCCTTGTCCGCGTCCTTCTGCGCCTCGGCGTCGAAATACTGCTGGACGAGCGCGCGGACGGCGGCCTCGTCCGGTTGCGTCTGCGACTGCGGCCCTCCGGCAAGCAGCCACACGATTGCCGCGCACAGCACGCTCATTGCTGAAGCGTAAACCGTATCGTGATCGTCATCAGCACCGAGACCGGACGGCCGCCGTACATGCTCGGCGTATACCGCCATTGACGGACGGCATCGAGCGCGGCCTGATCGAGCAACGGGATGGACTTGACGACGCGAAGCTGCGTGACGCGGCCGGCCGGATCGAGCACGGCCTCGAGCATCACCGTGCCTTCGACGTGTGCCGCGCGCGCGATCTCGGGATAGACGGGATGCACGTCGACGATCTTTCGCGGCAGCTCCGGCAGTTGCGCGGCCCGCACCGGTCCGGCGGGTTTCGGAGGATCCGGCGGCGGCGGAACGACCGGCGGTCCGACCGCGCCAATGCCGCCGAGATCGGCCGGGAGACCGCCTGGCGCCGCGCCGGGCAGATTCAGCGGTGGTCCAGGATCCGCCGGCTCGGGCTGGATCGACTTCGGTGCCTCGAGCGGCACGGCCGGTCCCTCGCGGGGCGTCGCGGGGGACGGACGCGCGGCGCGCGCCGGCACGAACGCGGGCGGCGGCGGCAGCGGCATCACGCGCACGTATTCCGGCATCTGCGACGAGGGGATCGGGATCACGACGTCCGCGGCGAGCGGGATGATGAACAGCAGCAGCAGGGCCGCCAGATGCGCGGCGATCGAGATCGGCACGCTGCCCGACAGGTGACCGCGAAGCGCTACTCGATCCATGGAGACCTCCTCGTGCGCCGTCTCCATGTTTGACACCGGGGGGCGCGCCCGGGTTCCTGGCTCAGCTCGTGACGGCGCGCGCGATTCCCGCCGCGGCAAAGAGCGGCAGCATCACGATGAACACCACGATCCAGCAGATCACCGCCGCGATCAGGCAGACGATGATCGCCCGGCCGGTGTTCGAGTAGTCCAGCACTTCGCGCACGGCAATCACGCCGATGACGAGGCTCCAGATCCCCACGAGCAACGAAACGAGCGGACCGAGATACGGAACGATCGCCAGCACGTTGAAGACTCCGGGCGAGGCCGCGAAGCCGATGACCCGGAACGCTTCGTTGAAATCCGCCTTCGTCGTCGGTTCGGGCATCAGCTTCGTGCCGATGAGGAACACGAGGAGCGAGAACAGCGCGTACGCGACGACGGAAGCAATAAGCCCCACGATGCCCGCGATGATGCCTGCGCGGAAGATGTTGCCGATCAGCGAGGCGATGCCCGCGATCACGATGACGGTCACGGCCTGCGTCAGCGCGTTCGGGTCCGCTTCGATCTCGTTGAACGTCTTCACGTCCGCCTGCATCGCCCCGATCATGCGTCCAGTCAAATCCGCCATGCACCCTCCATAGAGCGGGCAGTGTAGCACCCAGCTCAACCCAGCGCGCGTCACGTTACAATACGGCATGCCCACCAGCGCTCTCGAGCATCCATGGGGTCATTCCACCGTTCGTACGGCATGCCCGCTCGACTGCCCCGATTCCTGCACCCTCGACGTCACCGTCGAGCACGGGCGAATCAAGAAGATCGAAGGCGGCAACGCCAATCCGGTCACCCACGATTTCATCTGCGCCAAGGTGCGCCGCTTCGGCGAGCGCGTCTATGGCGAGGACCGGCTCCTGTATCCGGCGGTGCGGCAGGGACCGAAAGGCAGCGGCACCTTCGCGCGCGTGACCTGGGATGAGGCGCTCGATCTGATCGCGGGGCGGATGGCCGCGATCAAAGCGCAGCACGGCGGCGAAGCGATCCTGCCCTTCTACTACGGCGGGTCGAACGGCCTGATCACCCAGAACACCAACGACGCCGAATTGTGGCGCCGCTTCGGAACGTCGCGCCTGGCGACGACCGTGTGCGCCGCGCCGACCGGCGCGGCCAATCTGGCCCTGTACGGGAAGATGCCCGGGGTCGTTTACCAGGATTATCCGCAGGCCAAGGCGATCGTGCTGTGGGGCGTCAATCCGTCCGCCTCCGGAATACACCTGATTCCGTTCATCAAGCAGGCGCAGGCCGCCGGCGCCGCCCTCGTGGTCGTCGATCCCCGGACGACGTCGCTCGCGAAGAAAGCGGACGTGCATCTCGCGGTCAGGCCCGGGACGGATCTGGTCGTCGCGCTGGCGATTCATCGCGTGCTCTTCGAGGAAGGCCACGCCGATTGGGCCTTTCTGCAGGCGCACACGCACGGCGCCGACCGGCTCCGCGCGGCGGCCGAGCCGTGGACGATCGAGCGCACCGCCGCCGAGGCAGCCGTCGATCCCGCGGCGCTCCGGCGCTTCGCGGATCTCTACGTCCGGTCGTCCCCGGCGGTGGTGCGCTGCGGATGGGGCCTCGAGCGCAACCGCAACGGCGGCAGCGCGGCGGCCGCCGTCCACGCCCTGCCCGCCGTGGCGGGCAAGTTCGGCGTGCGCGGCGGCGGCTATTCGATGAGCAACTCGCTGGCCTTCGGCCTCAAGTCGGCGATGTGGATCGACGCGCCGGAGCCGGCCACGCGGCTCGTCAACATGAATCACCTCGGACGCGCGCTGACCGAATACGCGACGCCGCCCGTGCAGATGCTGTTCGTCTACAACTGCAATCCGCTCGCGACGATGCCGGATCAGAATCGCGTGCTCAAGGGGCTGCAGCGCGACGACCTGTTCACCGTCGTCTTCGAGCAGGTCTTCACCGACACGACCCGCTACGCCGACGTCGTGCTGCCGGCCTCGACCTTTCTCGAGCAGTATGACATCGCGAAATCGTACGGATCGATCAGCCTGCAGCTCGTGCGGCCGGTCATCGAGCCACAGGGCGAGGCACGCCCGAATGCGCAGGTCTTCTCGGCGCTCGCCGAGCGGCTGGGCGTCGGGGTCGAGGAGGAAGACGCGGAAACGCTGCTGCGCATCACCTCGCGCATGACAAACGGGATCGGGACGGAGCTGCTCGAGCGCGGGGCCGCCACGCCGCCCCACGGCGGCGCCCCGGTGCAGTTCGTCGACGTCTTTCCGTTGACCGACGATCGCAAGGTGAATCTCTTTCCCGAAGCGATCGCGGGCGATGCGCCGGCGGGGCTGTACGGCTATCAGCCGGACCCCGGCACCGAGCGCTTCCCGCTCGCGCTCATTTCACCAGCGACCGAGAAGACGATCTCGTCCACGCTCGGCGAGCTGCGCGAGCGCGCCGCCATGCTGCACATCAATCCGGCCGACGCGGCGGTGCGCGGCATCGCCCAGAGCGACGCCGTGCGCGTGTTCAACGCGCTCGGCGAGCTGCACTGTCCGGCCAACCTCACCGTGGACATCCGTCAGGGCACGGTCGCGTTCTCGAAAGGCGTCTGGCGCAAGAACACCTACAACGGCTCGACGTCGAATGCGCTGGTGCCCGATTCGCTGAGCGATCTCGGCGCCGGCGCCTGCTTCAACGACGCGCGCGTGCAGGTGGCGCTGCTCGGACGGCACTAATAGCTGAAGAAGAAGATCAGATCGATCCCCGCGCGTTCGACGCGGCGCTGCGTCAGGCGATTGGCGACGCCGCTCGTTTCCGGCGAGACGGTCGTGTCCAGCCGCAGGAATCTCGCGAGCTGGTACTCCAGCATGAACTCGCTGAAGCTTCTCTGGCCGAACTGCTGCCGGAAGCGGACGAACGCCTTGTCGCTCACCTGCTTCCCGAGGGTGACGCCGCCGGCGGTTTCACCCGTCTCGGGATCCGACGTCGTGATCTCGAACAGGTCGACGTCGAGCGCCTTGCCGATCGACCGTCCGAGCGACGAGGCGACGAAGCCGCTCGCGATCCCGCCCGCGGTTTCCGCGAGCGACGCCCGCTCTCCCGTGCCGAGCTCGTTGACCGACCGGTTGAACACGATGAGCGACAGGATGTCGGCCTCGTCGAGCGGTGGATCGCTCGTCAGCTCGATCTTCGGCGTCCGCGCGGTGCCGGTGATGTGAAGGCGCGCGGTGACTCCGGTGTTGGGGATGACGCGCTCGGCGCTGACGTCCACGTCGGGATTGATCTGGGGCAAACCGTGGAACTGCAGCGTGCCGTCCCGCTGGAGCGTGAACCGCCGCCCCTGGAACTCATAGAAGCCGCGCACCGTATTGGCGGTCCCGCGCAGCGTGATCGGGCCGTCGACGCCCTTCTGCACCTGCAGATCCACTCCGATCGTCGCGTTGACGTTGCCGACCTGCGCGGCCGTCGGGCCGCCGGGCCGCAGATCGTTGCCGCGAATCACGAGGTTGTCGGGCGCGACGAGATGGACGTCGAGCTGCATGGCCGAAAACACGCCGGTCGTCGGCGCAACCGACTGCGGCGCGGTCGCCTCCAGTTGCGGCGCCGCGGCCGCCGCCAGCTCGCGTCCCTTCGCCAGCGCATCGCGCGTCGCCTGATCCGCGCCCTTCTCGCTCCGTGCCGTCTGCTCCGCCGACACGACGTCCGGCAGCGCTTCCGTCGAATACGCACTGGTGAACTGCTCGAAGATCTGATCGAGCTCGAGCCGCACCGCGTCGAATTGCGCCTCGCCTTCGATCCGCGGATGCCGGACGTCGCCCGTGAGCCGGAGGTGCGAGTCGACCGCGATCTTCCCGAGGTCGTTGTCGACGAGCTTGAAGTCGTGCGACTCGAGCGAGATGTTCACCGCGCCCGCCTGGCGCTCGTGAATCGCGAGGTCTCCCTGGATCGTCATGCGTTCGCCGTGCGTGTCGAGGATCTCGAACCGCGGCACGTGGATGCGATCGGGCTGCAGCTCGATCCGCGTCGTCATGCCGGTGTAGGAGGTGCCGGCTTCGACGACGCCGAAGGCGCCGTTCCGGATGTCGACGTAGCCATCGAGATGGGGATCGTAGCCGGATCCTGTCACACGGAAATCGGCCTGCACGGTGCCCGTCACGTTCGTCAGTTGGTTCGTAAATCCCTGCACGATGCCGAGGTCGACGTTCGAGGACTGTACGCGAACGTCCACGCTTTCACCGCTCGAGGCCTCCTCGTGTCCGCTGACGCCGGGGGGATTCGGGCGAAGCGCCGAGATCGGAAGCGTGCCCTTGGCCGTCACCTCGACGCCGGGCGCCTGGACGAGACGCGCGTCGAGGCCGAGACGGGTTCCGCTGTAATTGCCGTCGACGGTGAGCGACTGATACTTGAACTGCTGGAATCCGCCGTTCGAGACGGCGACGTGGCCGGTCACGGCCGGCGCTTTCGCGCTGCCTGAGATCTTCGCGTCGGCGTCGAGCGTGCCGGTGAAGCCGCGGTTCTGCAGCGCGAGCTTCTCGAGCTGCGAGATGTCGACGTGCTGCGCCTTCACCGTCATCCCTTCGACAATCGGCGTGTCGCTGCGCGAGAATGCGCCGTCCACATCCAGCGACTGGGCGCCGTTGATGAGCCGCAGCCCCTGTATCTGGATGCGATCGGCGCCGTATTGAATCGCCGCCTGGCTCCCGGGGGCGCTCTTCCACTCGATGCCCTGCGTGCGAAGCGCCAGCGACGGCAGGTGGATCTCCTGGTGATCGGGATGGAAGATGACGGCGCCGCTGGCGTCGAGCTCGCGCGCGCCGGTACCCTTCTGCCCCGCGGCCGCTTCGAGCGGGCCGCCGGCAGGCGCGTCGGCCAGGTGTGCCTGGAAGTCGAGCCTCTGATCGGCGTAGGTCGTCGTCGCGCTCAACGTATTGATCTGGAAGCTCCCCACCTGGACGAACGTGCCCGTCATTTTCGATTGAATCTGGGCGTGGGCAGCCTCGAGATTCGGCAGCGTCACCGCGTACGTGCCGTTCAAATCGAGCGCCTTGTTGTTCTGATACCCGACATTCGCCGCGTCGAGCGTGCCGGCGGTCTTCAACGACGCCGCGTTCCCTGTGAGCGTGCCGTCGAGCGTGGCGGCGCCCTGGAGAGGCTGATCCAGGAGCTTGCCGACCGTCTCGAGATTCGTCGCGCTGACGTGATACTTCACGTTCGACTGTCCGGATTCGTCCAGCGCGATCGGCCCGGACGCCTGAACGTCGACGTCTGGACCTTTCAGCGTCGCCTGCCGGAGACTGCCGCGGCGGTGCTCGTACTGCCCCTGGACGTCGGCGGCGTCGATCTGCAGGCCCGCGATGTCGCCTTTGGCCAGCGTGAGACGCCCGTCCGCGGAAATGGAGTCCGGAGTGACGGGCGCGGAGAGATTCGCGAACCCGAAGCTCGCGTCGACGGTGCCGCTGACATGTCCGGCCAATCGGGGCGCGTTGAACAGGCGCGCCGGATCGAATCCGCGGAATTCGCCGTTCGCGCGCCCGCGCAGTCTGTCGTCCGCGATGTGCGCCTCGTAGGTCATCGTCGGCAGCGTTCCTCCGAAGATCTCCGAGTCGGTCGCCGCGCCCGCGGCATCGACCTGCATGCGATCGAGGGTCGTTCCGCTGCCTTTCACGTCGTAGCGCGTATTGATCCGGCTGTCGTATTCGGGCCTGGCGAGCGCCGCGATCTGAAACGCCTCGCCGACGCGCCGGAGGTTCAGGTCGCGCACCTCGCCGCGCGACGCATACGTCAGCGTCGCGACACGAGGCTGCCCCGTCTGCGTCGTCACCGTGAATGCTCCCGTCGTGCCCGCGAGAATCGTGCCTCCCGCAATCGTGGACTGCGCCATCGTCGCCGTCCCCTCGACCGCTGACGTCCGGCCGAACGTGCCGGTCACGTGGTACGCGGTGGCGTTCAGATTGGTCGCGATGCGCGGCGCGTTGACCTGGCGCGGGAGACTCGCGAGATTGATCTGCGACGCCCGGCCCGTCAGATCGATTCGGGTCGGCTGACCGGCGGGACCCGGAATCACGATCAGCCCACGCGCCGTGGCGCTGCCGCCGTACGCGTTTGCGCGGCTGTCCACATTGAGCCGGCGGCCGGCGATGTCAGCCGTCATCCGCACGCCCGTGGCGCGATAGCCCTCGGCGACGACGGACGGCCCGTCGAACGCGAGATGGCCGCGCAGGCGATCGACCGCCGGCTGGGACGCCGGGGCGCTCGCCATCCGGATATCGACCTGCGCATGTCCGGTGATGTCGCTCCGGTGCAGAGGGCTCCTGACGATCGGCGCGAGATCCAGGTGCTGCATCGTCACGTCGCCGCGCGCGCCGAGATCCGGCGTCTGGAGATCGGCCACAACGGTGCCGCTCACCGTACCCGCTTCCGACTTGACGTTGAGCGCCATCCGCAGGCGATCGAGCACGCCGTCCGCTTTGACGTCGAACGCCGGATGCACGTCATAGCCCGCGACGGCCGGGAGCACGCCGGCGAATTCCGGCAGGGAGAACTTCGGAGCGGACGCGGTCACTTCCAGCGATCGCGTCGTCAGATAGTTGTGAATCACGCCGTCGATCGTGACCGCGCTGTCCGGCGTCTGCAGGAACAGCTTCTGAACGTTCAGATCGTCGTCTCGCGTGGCGAGGCCGCCGCCAAGCTTCGTCACCGTGAGATCGGGCGCCTTGCCGACGAACGACAGCCGATCGAGCGTCAGGCTATAATGAACAGGCGCGTAGGCGAAGCCGGCCGTGACATTCAGCGCCTCGATGCGGCGCGGTATTCGGAACGACGGCGACGGCGCGCGGTCGTCCACCGCGGCGCCGCCGTTGACGATCTCGATGTCCGGAAGCGAGATCGGCGCCCTCGGGCCCTGCCGGTTCGCCTCCTGCTGCTGACGCTTGACCAGGCTCGAGAGATTCCAGCCTCTGGCGTCATGCCGCGCCAGCACGAATGGCTCGTCGAGGCGGATCTGCCGGACGGTCATGCCCTGCGACATCAGCTCGGCGATGCTGTATTTGATCTCGAGATGCTTGATGGTGACGATGCGCTCGCCGTTCACGTCGATGGCCACGTCGCCGAGCTGGACGCCGTAAAACAGATCGCCGCCCAGGCTGCCGATCGAGACGTCGCCGTTGACGTATTGCTTCGCTTCGCGCACGACGAACCGGCGCAGCCAGTCGCGGAACCACGGCGTCTGCGACACGATCAGCGCCAGCGCCAGAATGCCCACCATGAGCGTGCCGACGAGCGCGATGATCTGCAGCGTGCGCCGCATGTACTTCTTCGCCGGACTCATACGCTTCTGCAGCATGACCTAGAACGCCTGGCCGATCGAGAAATGAATCCGGAAGCGCCGCGGCTCGGGCTTGCCGTTGATCAACAGCCCCGGAATCGGATTCAGTTGATACCCGAGGTCGACGCGCAGCGGGCCGATCGGCGTGGCGTAGCGAAGGCCCGGGCCAACGTCGTACCGCAGGTCGTTCAGGTTGAAGTCCCACGCGTTGTTCCAGACGTTGCCGGCGTCGGCGAACAGGACGCCGGTGAGGTTCCCCCACAGCGGCGCGCGGACCTCGACGGAACTGTCCACCATCGTGTGGCCGCCAATCGGCAGTCCGGCGTAGAGCGGCGAGACCTCGAAGCGGCCCCAGCCGCGCAGGCTCGTCGCGCCGCCCAGGAAGTACCGTCTGAAGAACGGGACCTTCAGGTTCGTGTCGCCGAGGAGTGTGCCGATCGATCCGCCGCGCGCCTTGACCGCGACCAGCGCGCGGCCGCCGAGCGGCAGGTAGTACCGTCCCTCGAGGATCGTTTCGAGGAAATCGAAATCGCCGCCGAGGAGCCGCCCGGCCTGCTCGACGTGCGCCGTCAGGCTGTAGCCGTGCTGCGCGTTCACGGTGCTGTCTGCGGTGCTCCGGTGAAAATCGAGATCGAGCGAGGAGAGCGTTCCGCGCCCTTCCCCGGTCAGCGGATCCAGACCCAGCGCGAGCAGGTTCTTGTAGAACGTCGGCGTGTTCAGCGCGAGCTCCGATACGCGATAGCTCTCGAATTCACGGGTGTAGGTCAATGAAATCGTCGTCGATGCCGAGCGCTGCGACGCCGGGCCGGCACGCGCCAGCACGCGTTCCACCGTCAGACGGCCGCCGTTGGTGTTCTGCGTGAACGCGGGCTCAGAGTTGTGCCAGGACTGCGCGCTCGCCAGCAGATCCAGACGAGGGCCGAACAGATAGGGCTGCCGGAAATTCGCCCGCACGCCGCGCGTCAGGCTCGAATACTTGCTCTCGATCTCCATCGTCCGCGCGGCGCCCAGGAAATTCACGTGGCGCCAGTCGATCGACGCGCGCGCGTTCTCTTCGCTGCCGTACCCGAGGCCGAAGTTGACCTTCTGGTGCTTACCCTCGGCCACCGTGACCTTCACGGGCACGACCGCCGGCTGCTCGCCTTCCGGCACTTCGGGCTCGATGTTCGCGAACTGGAACGTCTGCAGGTTGTAGAGCCGGCGCTGGCTTTCCTGGACCTGGCTCAGACGGAACAGGTCGCCCCGGCGGAACGTGAGCTGTCGGCGGACGATCCGATCGCTGAGGGTTTTGTTGCCGGCGATCGAGACGTCGCCGTAGTGCGCGACCGTCCCCGCCGTCGCCGTCAACGTGAGGATCCGTGAATGATCGCTGCTGCCGGCGCGATCGGTGAGGCGCACGGTCGCATAGGGATACCCGTGGTCCTTGACTTCATCCAGCGCTGTCTCGCGGCTCGCCTGCGCGAGCGCGCGGTCCAGAGGGGCGTGGACCTTCAGGGGAAGCTGGTTCTGGAGCGCCGACAGGTGCGGCGCGGGGATCGCGTCGAACCCGTTGAACTCGATCTGTTCGACGAGGACGGGCTGCCCCTCGTCGACGTTGAACGTGACGGCCACCGCATCCTGTTTGTCGTTGAGCTTGACGTCGAACGATCGCACGCGCGCGTCCGGGTAGCCCCGGTCCTTGTAAAACGCGACAATCCGCTTGAGATCGGCCTCGAACTGCTCCCGGTTGAAGAAGTGCTTCGTCCCCCAGGGCAATCTGGAGCTTTGGACGGTGGCGAGGGCGGACTTCAGTTGCGCTGTTTTGACCGCCTTGACGCCATTCAGTTTGACAGTCGTGACACGGATGGCACCCTGCCCGGCGGTGACACAGCCTGACAGCGAAGCGAAAAGAGCGAAGATCATCAGCGGACGGGATTGTCGGGACAGCAAACGGCGCACGTGATGAGGTGCAACCACATCACGTGCCAAGGTGGGGGGTCTACTCGCGGGTGATTTCGGGTTTTCCGCCTGTGACGGAAAGCATGATCCCGAGGCCGACGGCAATTACGAGGCCGATCACGACCCAAATCGGCGACACGTGGCGCAGCACCCCGCCATACCACAGCGCCGCGAGCGCCCCCAGCAGGAGGATGAAGTAGCCGATCAGATACATGTTGATGAAACGCATTTGGACCTCAATAAAAGACGGAAGACGGAAGGCGGAAGACGGGAAGTACTTCCGTCTTCCTTCTTCCGCCTTCCGTCTTTTCTTCTTACCGCACTAGTCTGACCACGAGCGCGGCGCGTCGGTTGAGCCGCCGCGTTTCTTCGCGCGCGTTGTCGTACTTCGGCCGCTCCTCGCCGTAGCTGATCGTGCGGAAGCGATCTGCACTGATCCCGCGGCTGACGAGGTAATCCTTGACTGAGTTCGCACGCCGCTCGCCCAGCGCGAGGTTGTATTCGGCCGTGCCGATATTGCACGTGTGTCCTTCGATCTCGACGCGCACGTCTGGATTCTGCTGCAGCACGCGCACGGCTTCGTCGAGGGTCCGGACCGCCTCCGGCCGCAGACTGTAGCGGTCGAAGTCGAAGTGGACATCTTCGAACACGATCGGGGCCGCCGCTGGCGGCCTGACGACCTGGATCGTGACCGTGTCGCTCGCCGTCTTGTTGTCGGTCGGGCAGCGGACGGTGACGGTGACGGGCACCGGACCTTCCTGCATGGGAGCCGTCCACGGCGTGCTCTGAGCCGTACCATTCGTGAACGTGCCCGCGGGGGCGCTCCACGCGTACGTCACGCTGCACCCAATCGAGTCGTTCGGCGTCGCGGTGACCGTCGACGTCTTGCCCACTTCAACCGTGCACGGATTGCAGGCCGCCTTGACCGACAGCTCGTGCGCCGGCGCCGCGGGAGGCGGCGGCGGGGGTGGCGGAGGCGGCGGCACGTACACGCGGACGCCGGGGTGATAGCCGATGCGGCCGACGATGTCCATCTTGTCGCCCGCGCCGTTGGTCGGGCCCGTGAGGAACTGGTCGCGTTTGTCCATGTTCAAACGCCACGTCCAGCCGACGCCGGCGAACACGCCTTTCGCACTCTGCCACGTCAGCCCGAGACCGAGATCGACGGGCGACTTGAGAGTCGAGCTGAAGCCGACCGGCAGGAACGACCCATCGGTTGCGGTCAGTAGGGTCTTGGTGGCGATCGAGCTCTTCGAGTATTTCTCGCCCGTCAGCTCGGCGGTGAATCGAAGCGACTTCCGCGACGGAAAGCCCGCGCCAAAACCCCAGCGGAACCCGTTCGTCTCTTCGACTTCGGAAGGCGCGCCGCGAACGATGAACCCGGCGTAGCCCGAAACCTCCGCGCGCTGGTTGATTTCCTTGCTCAGGATGCCGTCGAAGGCAAAATCGGCTTTGCCCGTGCCGGCGCCTTCGTCTTTCTTGTCGGTGGGCAGCTTGACCATCGCGCGCAGCGCGAACGCGGCCGGCTGCTGGCGGAATTCGGATGTGATGTTCCACTTGCCGCCGACCCACAGATCGCCGAGCTGATTGCCGCTCCACGTATCCTTCATCAGCGGATTCTGCGGGACGACGCCGCCGGCCCCGGGGATCGACGACAGGAAAAGGGGACGAATGTCGCGATCCACGCGGCTGACGAGCACCCACGATCCGAAGATCTCGGCGCGATCGCCGAGACCGACGCCGAACGTGACGGGCCAGTTCGAAACGTCGGTGAAGCCCTGGTTGTCGTCGAAGTTGACGCGATACGCGCTGAAGGACCACTTCTTGCGCGGGAGAACCTCGCCCGTCGGGACGTACCACAGGCCGGTATCACCCATGAACGTCGTCGTCGCGGGACGTGTCTGCACGTCGCCCGACATCGTGTTCCCCGTGCTCGCCGTCGTCTGGCCTGAAGTCCCCGCCGGCGGCGTCGTCTGCGGCGACGTCTGTGACGGGGTCTGGGCCGCGGCACCCGACGCGACGGCCAGCGTCAACGTGGCGGCGATCACTACGCGATTCAACATACGCACATCTGCCTCCGTAAACGAACACGCCGGGCGTCCCCGGCCCGGCCACCGACGCTTATTCGCTAATGGCGTCGGCCATCGATCCCTCGGGAGTCGGGGGCTCCACGAGCCGTCCGCGTCCGCCGCGGCTGATCTGTCCGCCTTTGCGGCCCGCGTTGCGCGCCTCGTCCGAGGTCCATTCGTGCGCCGTGCCCTTCTGGTGCGCGGCGCGTCCGCCCTTGCTGGCAATCTCTCGCTGCTTCTCGGGCGTCATCGAAGCAAAACCGCGGCGTTCCTTGCGCTCTCCGTTGATCATCGTCTAAATCCTTTGCAACATCAGCATGTTTCCGCGAGGTGGCGTCGACACCTGCTACCGACGGGCTGCTGAATCAAACCCTGTGCCAGAGCCAGGGGGCATTGGACGGACGAGTCTTCCCGCAAGTGACTGAATAACGTAAGGATAGCAAGGACACCGTCAGGGGTGCGTAGCCGTCTGACGGGAATCGCTACACCCGGAGAGGCTGCACAATACATGAGGTACGAGATGAATTAACATGGGTCAATGGCCCCCCGTACGGTTTTCTGCAAGAAGCTGCAGCGCGAGCTGCCCGGACTCGACGCCGCCCCCTGGCCCGGCGAGCTCGGTCAACGCATCTACGACAACATCTCCGCCGACGCCTGGAAGTTGTGGGAAGAGCGGATGAAGATGATCCTCAACGAGTACCGGCTGATGCCGTGGCAGAAGGAGGCGCAGCAGCTCGTCTCGAAGCACATGGAGGAATTCTTCTTCGGCGAAGGGGCGGCGCTGCCGCCCGGCTACGTTCCCCCTCAAGGCAAGCAGTAAAGCTCCCTCGACACGTCGAACGCCAAACGGATGTGAGCATTTTTTACAGAGCGCTCGGCGTCCGAAGGCGTCGCGCCCCGCGCGAAGATGAAGCCCAGATAACTGCCCGCTTCCGGGAGCGGCTCCAGCAGTTGCCCGATCCTGGCCGCGATCCGCACATCGGTGACCCCCGGGACCGCCCGTGCGGCCTCCTCTCCCGCCACGCCCTTCAGCAGTCCTCGCCGCGGAATCGGGATCATCATCACGGCCGCTCCATGGGACTGCACCCGCACGCCCTCGATCGTGTCTCCCGCCGCGTGGCGCAGGAGCACTTCTTCGAGCGAGGCGTCCCCCTCGAAAGCCAGCACCCGCGAACATAATCCGCCGATCGGGCGCGCCGCGACTTCGAGCACGTAGATCGTTCCGTCGGACGCGATGCGGCACTCCGCGTGGAGCGGGCCATGCCACAATCCGAGCGCGCGGCTGGCGCGGTCGACGTGATCCGCCACCCGCTCCTGGACGCTCGCCGGCAGGCGCGAGGGCGTCACATAGATCGTCTCCTCGAAGAACGGGCCATCGAGGGGCTCCGGCTTGTCGAAGATCGCGAACACCTGCAGACGGCCCGCCGTCAGGACCCCTTCGATGGCGAATTCCGCACCGTCGACGTAGCGCTCGACGACGATGTGATCCTCCTGTTTCGCGCGCGCGGCCCGAATCTGCGGACGCGCGAGCAGGGCGCGGATGCGCTCGAACGCGGCGACGAACTCCCTGTCATCGTTGACGCGAATGACGCCGCGGCTGCCGGACAGACCCGACGGTTTGAGGACGACGGGGTAACCGAGGTCCGATGTCCGGGGTCCGAGGTTCGAGGGTCGGGGTGCGAAGTTCGAAGGAATAACCGCAAAGGGCGGAGACGGCAGCCCGGCGGAAGCGATCGCCGCGCGCGACAGGCGCTTGTCGGTGCTGGCGAGGGCGCCCGCGACCGAATGCCATGGGACGTGCAAGGCCTCCGCGGCGCGGGCCGCGAGGACCACGGGCCGATCGCCGACCGCGATTACGCCGTCGATCGGCTCCGTCCGCGCGCGATCGACGATGGCGTCGACCGACGCGAGCGGGTCGTGAAACCGGATCGCGATCGCGTGATCCTGCCAGGGATCCTCCAGCTTGTGACACCGATCCGTCGCGAACACCAGCTCGATCCCGAGCGCGTCCGCCGCGTCGTTGAACGCTCGGAGCTGGTAGCCCGTCGTGTGCGAACAAATCAGCACTCGCATGTCACTCGGTCCCCTGGTCCCCGACACCCGACACCCGACACCCGACACCCGACACCCGACACCCGACACCCGCCCTCCGACCTCCGACCTCCGATCTCATATCAGAGCCACCTGCTCTGTGGTGGGCTCCGCTCAACAGTACCAGGGCTCGTTGAGATACGGGACGGCGGCGCGTGAGAGAAGCGGCGCCCGCGACGGGGCCGCGAGCGCGGCGGCGGCGTGCGCAATCTCCCAGACCCGGGCGAACATTTCGGTCCGCGGCGCGTTCAGCCGCGAGCCGACCAGCGATTCGAGCTGCCGCTGGAGCGCGTCGACGCGCGGATCGGCGTGCGTCCAGATGTGCGTCAGCGATCGCGAGTCGAAGCGCTCGATCCGCGCGCGAACCTCGTCGAGCTCGAGCATGCGCGATCCCTGCGGAACGAGCAGCCGTATGGCGTATTGGATCGGCGACACGGCCGGCACGAGGCCGAGCCGATCGATTTCGTGCAGCATCGCGCAGTAGCTCCCGGGCGTGGTCCAGGGGGTGAAGGCGACGAACGTTGGGGACAGCGCGAGCCCGATCGCCGCGCAGTGCGCGGCGACGGCCACGAAATCGTCGTGCGTATGCCCTTTCTCCAGTTTCGCCAGCACCACGTCGTCGAAGGATTCGACCGCGCAGGTGACGAACGCGCAGCCTGTGTCGCGGAGCGTTGCGAGCGACGCGCGCTGCTGCAGGAGGTGCTCCACCTTGATCGTGACGTCGTAGCTGACGCCCGGGCACTCGCGCGCGAGCGCCTCGACGATCGCGAGCGCGTGCGTGGGACCGTTGAAGAAATCGGGGTCGCCGAACGTGATGTGCTCGGCGCCGGCGGCAACCTGCGCGCGGACGTCCGCCAACACCACGTCGCGCGGCACGACGCGGAAGCGTCCATCGTACACAGGGACGATCGGACAGTGCCGGCAGCGGTGCTTGCAGCCTCGCGTGGCCTCCGTGTAGCCGACGACCTTTCGGGCCTCCCCGACCTGGAGCGAGGCGTATTTCGCGAGCGGCGGCAGGTCGGATCGATCGGGCCGGATGAATCTCACGCGCCCGATCGAGGAGGCGCCGTCGTGAGGTGAGTCCGAACCTGGCGCCGCCGCCAGCGCCAGGAGATCGTGCTCGAACTCCGGCCCGAGCACGGTCCGCACGCCGCCCGCTCGCAGGATTTCCGAGTTGAGAGGCGCGTAGAGGCCGTACGCGCAGATGTGGGCCGACGGATTCAGCGCGCGGACGCGATCGATGATCGGCAGCGCGAGCCGCGTCGCGGTGTGCATCGGGAGGTACAGCGCGATGAGATCGGCGCGGCGGACGTCCGCTTCCGCCAGCTTCGTGCGGGTCAGATCCACGCACCGTACATCGTGCCCCGCCCCGCGCAACCACGCGGCCGCCGACGCAAGGCCGAACGGCTGCCGGCCCAGGTCATAGGTCGAGATGAGAAGAACGCTGGTCAATGCTGAATGCTGAATGTCAAGACACATCTCTATTGTGACACCTTCGGCATTCAGCATTCAGCATTGATGAGGCTCGCCCTCAGCGCGCCCACGGAATTTCAGGGGCGCGGAAGAAATTGATACCGATGGCCGTCCACCGTGGAGCCTGGGCGCCGAGCCGCTCGCGGAACGAGTCCCAATCGTGTCGCGCCGGCGCCGACCAGCCAACTTCGGCGATCGCGGCCAGCCGCGGCATCGCGAGGAACTCGACGTCCCGGATCGTGGCCGTCGTTTCGGACCAGAGCGGCGCCTCGACGCCAAGGATCGCCGCGGCGGGCGCCTCCGGCACGAGCGTCGCCGGATCCCAGTCGTAGGCCGTACGGATGGGAATCAGGCCCGCCCAGTTCAGGCCGATCGCCGTGCCGGCGTCGTATTTCATGTCGAGATACGCGCGATTGCCGGGCGACAGAATGAGATGGGGCGCGCGGGCCAGCTCCGCGTGCGCGGCCTCCGGGCGCCAGTGCTGCACGATCGACGAGGGGGAGAGCGCCGTCGCGGCTACCTCGTCCCAGCCGATCATCGCCTTGCCGTGCGCCTGCACGATCGTCTGGACGCGCTCGACGAACGCCCGGTACTGCTGCGCCGTGAGCGTCTTCACTTCGTCGCCGCCCATGTGGAAATACGGGCCCGGCGTCAACGACGAAATCTCTCCGACGATATCGTCGATGAACCGATACGTCTCTTCCTTTTCGACGCAGAGCGCGCTGAAGCCCACGTCCGTCCCGGTGAACACCGGCGGCGCCTGCCCGGTGCAGTTCAATTCCGCGTACGACGCGAGCGCGGCGTTCGTATGTCCCGGCATGTCGATCTCGGGGACGATCGTCACGAAGCGATCCGCGGCATAGGCGACGATGTCGGCGTACTCGGCCTGTGAATAGAAACCGCCGGGACCGCCCCCCACCGCGCTTCGCGCGCCGGTCTCTGTGAGCGCGGGCCGCTTGCGGATCTCGATGCGCCAGCCTTGATCGTCGGCCAGATGCAGGTGCAGCCGGTTCATCTTGTGCAGGGCCAGGAGATCGACGAAGCGCTTCACGTCCGCCGCGCCGAAGAAATGCCGGGCGACGTCCAGCATCGCGCCGCGCCACGGGTAGCGCGGCGCGTCGCGCACGTGAACCGCCGGCAGCGTCAAGGGCCGCGCCTCCTGAAACATGACGGCCTGATACTCCGTCCAGTACGGAAGAAGTTGCCGGATCGTCTGCACGCCGTAGAACAATCCCGCGGGGGCGCGCGCCTTGAGACTCGCCACCGGGCCTGCCGTGTTCAGATCGTACGCCTCGTCGCCGGCCGGCGCGGCCGGGTCGATCGTCAACAGAATCGCCGGTGTCGCGCCGGTTGCCTCGCGGCCTTTGATCGGAACCACGACCCCGGTTGCGCGCGCCAACAAGGTCGAGAGCATTCCGCCGATGCGCCTGACGGCGGGATCGTCGGACGTCACCACGATCGTGGTTCGTTGATCGATGGACACCCCGTCGCCGGACAGAGACTGCGCCTCGATCGCCGCCGGCAGGATCCGCGCGATCGGCGACACCGCCGACGCGCCCGGCGGCGCGTGCGGTTCCTTGACCCGCGGCCCGCGCGCGCACGCGCTCCCGACGATCAGGACCAGCGTCAGACCCGCACCGATTCTCCACATCTTCTCTGCTCCGATACCCGATACCCGACACCCGATAGGTTACACTCCGGAACGATGACAGGTCCTGCCGGCGTCACCGACCGGGGGTTTTTCGGCCATCCGCGCGGGCTTTCCACGCTGTTCTTCACCGAGATGTGGGAGCGCTTCAGCTACTACGGGATGCGCGCGTTCCTCATTCTGTACATGGTCGCGCCCGTCGCTGCCGGCGGACTCGGGTTCAGCGACGCGCACGCCGCGTCGATCTACGGCACCTACACCGGAAGCGTCTGGGCGGCCGCGATCTTCGGCGGGCTGATCGCCGATCGTCTGCTCGGCCAGTACCGCACGGTGCTCGTGGGCGGGATCATCATCGCGGCCGGACACTTCACGCTCGCCTTCAAATCGCTTCCCTCCTTTTATGCCGGACTCGCGCTGATCGTCCTGGGCACGGGGTGCCTCAAGCCGAACGTCAGCACGCTCGTCGGATCCCTCTATACACAGGGTGACAAGCGGCGCGACGCCGGGTTTTCCATCTTCTACATGGGAATCAACCTCGGCGCGACGCTCGGACCCTTGATCGCCGGTTATCTTGCGCAGAACGTCAACTGGCACATCGGGTTCGCGTCGGCGGGCGTTGGAATGACGTTCGGCCTCGTCCAGTACGTGCTCGGACGCCGGAGGTTGGAAACGGCGATTGCGCGGCTCGACACCCCACAATCACCCGGCGTCGGATCCGTCGATGCGAACGAGCGTGCAAGGGCGTTCGGCGGAGCGACGCCTCCCGATAAGAGAACGGAATGGAAGCGCATCACGGCGATCGTCTTCTTCTTCGCCGCGGCCGTTGTGTTCTGGGGCGCGTACGAACAGGCCGGATCGACGCTGAACCTCTTCGCGGATCGCTACACCCGGCTCGAGATGTTCGGCTTCAGATTCCCTTCGTCGTGGTTTCAGTCCGTGCAGCCGATCTTCGTGATCGTGTTGTCGCCGATCTTTGGCTGGCTGTGGCTGCGGCTGGGACGCCGCGAACCATCCGTGCCGGCAAAATTTGCCTTCGGACTCCTCTTCATGGGGCTGGCATTCGCCGTCCTGATCCCCGCGGGCTCCATGGCCCAGAGCGGCGCGGGGATCCGCGTGAGTCCGTGGTTCCTCGTCTGGTCCTATTTCATTTCCGAACTGGGCGAGCTGTGCGTCAGCCCGATCGGCCTGAGCGCCGTGACCAAGCTTGCCCCCCTGCGCATCGTCGGGCTCATGATGGGCGTGTGGTTCCTGTCGAACGCCTTCGGTAACAAACTGGCCGGATGGGCCGCAGGGTTCTTCAGCACGATGCCCCTTCACGATCTTTTCCGCGAAGTCACGCTCGTGCTGATCGTCGCGGGCGTCGTGATGTTTGCCCTCGTGAAGCCCATCAAGCGCTTGATGGGCGGAGTAGAGTAGATTCGGATTTCGGATATCGGGTATCGAACATCGAATGGTCCTCGAGAAATACAAACAGAAGCGGAACTTCACGTCGACGCCGGAACCGTCCGGCGATCCGAAGCTCGCCGCGGAACGGGCACAGCGGCAGAAGACCGCGGCGCCGCTCTTCTTCTGCGTTCAGAAACACCTCGCAAGTCATCTGCACTACGATTTCCGGCTCGAACACAAAGGCGTCCTGCTCTCCTGGGCGATCCCGAAAGGGCCGTCGCTCGACCCGAAGACCAAGCGGCTGGCGATGCACGTGGAAGATCACCCGATCGAATACGGCACGTTCGAGGGCGTCATCCCGGAAGGCTACGGCGCCGGCATCGTGATGCTCTGGGATCAGGGCACGTGGACCCCGCAGGTCGACGATGTGGATGCGGCGTTGAAGAAGGGGGACCTGAAGTTCACCCTCGACGGGTACAAGCTGAAAGGATCGTGGGTGCTCGTCCGCACCGGCGGGCGGTATCCGAGTGGAAGCGGCGATCGTTCGTGGCTCCTCATCAAGCACAAGGACGACTGGGCGGGGGACGTCGACATCACGACGTTCGCGCCGGCGAGCGTGAAGAGCGACGGCGATTTCGCGGACATCCTGGCGCAGGAGAATCCCGGGATCTGGCGGTCGAACCGGCCGGCGAAAGGCGGCGAGACCGGCGCGATGTTCGAGAAGATCATCGCCCGCGCGCTGGAGATGAAGAGCGGCAAGGCGGCTCCCGCGCCCAGCCGCGGCGGCTCCGCCGCGAAGACGCGCACGCCGAAGCGCCCCGCGGCGACGGCAAAAAGGACGTCCGCCGCGAAGCGGCGCAAATGAGCGGTTGCGGTTGTACCGTCAACGGTAAACTGTTAACGGCATGAATCAGAACGACTGCATCCTGTTCAGCGGCGCCGCGCCCGGCGCCGAAGCGGAGTTCGGCGCGTGCGCCGAGCGCCACGGCATCGAGGAAGTCAACTTCACCTTCGAAGGCCATACCGATGCGCGGCGGCGAGGCATCCGGGTCCTGAATCACGAAGAGCTGCTGGCGGGCGATGTGAGCCTGGAGTACATCTCGCGGTTGATGCACCGGCGCTACACCGACAGTCCTGTGCTGAGGAAAGTGCTGCAGACGATCTGGTATCAGGTCAACCACGGCCAGGAGATCTACGTGGTCGGCGTGATCCAGGCGGACGGGACGGTGCGCGGCGGGACGGGCTGGGGCGCGGAATTCGCGAAGCTGTGCAACAAACCGCTGTGCGTCTTCGACGAGGAAAAGGATGGCTGGTTCGGCTGGACCGGCTCGGACTGGAAGGCGCAGGCGGTCCCGCGCATCACGCATCCGCATTTCACCGGCACCGGCACGCGCAAGATTCACGACAACGGCCGGAAGGCGATCGAGGCGCTGTTCGGCAACAGCTTCCAGTAGCGAGCTTCCGGCTCCGGCAGCGCCATCACAGCATCGCGATTGCCGGAAGCACTCCGCTCATCACGCGCGACCGGTCTAGGCCGCGGCGCGGAACGTGAGCGCGGCCAGGCCCGAGGGCGAGCAGCGCCGCGATGAGATCGGCCGATGCGTTCATGGCTTCGCGATCTCCAGGCCCGGGATGTCCCGAAAGTCGCGCGGATTGAGCGTCCAGAGCGCGGCGTCCTGCGCGATCGCGCACGCGGCGATCGCGATGTCGATCTCACGCTGGCGCACCCGTTCGAGGCGCCGGGAGATGTCTGCCGCGATCTCGGCTTCACGCACACCGAAGGGAAAAGCAGTATCGGCCGGCAGCAGCGTTTCCTGATCGGTCAGCTCCTGCCGGCTCCGCGGGCCGCGCCACCACTCGTACAGCACGATCGTGCACACGCCCGGGCGGATGCCGGTGTCGATCCACTTCCGCAGCGTCGCCGCGGCCGGCCGGCGCCCGGTCAGCGCCGCGACGAGCGCCGAGGTGTCGAGGTGGATCATTCCGACCGATGCCCTCGTCCGCCTTGCCGTCTCGCGCGGCGGATCGCCTTGATCTCCCGAGCGACGCCGGCCTGCGGCCGCGTCGGCGGCCGTTTCATGATGACGTCGAGCGCCGCGAGCATCCGGCGCCGTTCGGCTTCGGTCAGCCGGCCCGCGCGGGCCGCATATTCCGCCACCGCCTCGCGGACGACGAGGCTCTGCGGCTTGCGCAGCCGTTCGGCGGTCGTCCGAAGCGTCCGCGCCGTCTCGTCATCGACCGAGAAAGTCATCTTGACCATACCGATACCATAATGCCATAACATCGGCGGCATCGGTCGCCATGATTACGCCCTCATTGCCGGTCTCGCGGTGTCATTGTGAAGCTCTTGTGGCGTGAGACGACAACGCCTGAGCTCGACTCGTGCGGCAAGGCTGGTGCATGATGACGATGGGATTTATGCTCAATTCGCGACGAACGAGCCTCGTGGTGACCGGCCTGATGATTGCGGCGACGGTGGCGGCGGCCGCGCAGCGGCGCGTGCCAGAAGCGCGGGTCGACAGCAAGACGGTTCCCGTCACGATCGCCCTGAAGGCGGGCGCCGACACGTACGCGTACAGCGGCAAGGCCAGTTGTACACACGCGCCGGTGGCGTCGATCTACGGCGTGCGCGCCGAGCAATGGAGCGTCGAGCAATCGGACGGGGCACGCGAGGCCATGCTGACGGTCTGGCACCCTTCGTCAGGGCCCGACATGTTCTCGCTGGCGTTGAGCAACGCCGGCAAACGTCAATCGGTGAACACCGTCAAGGTCGGCGCCGCTGGGTCGCTTCAAGGATCCGGAACCATCGCCCTGGCGCGCGAAGGCACCGGCGGCACGTTCACGATCAACGCGCTTGGCGCGACCGGCGCGAAGATCAGCGGCACCATCAAATGCGACGCGTTCACGGCGGCAATCGCCGAAGGCGGCGATTAGTCGTGCAACGTCAGACGTCGTAGATCCGCCCGCGCAGCGTCCGTCACGGACGGCGTCCTGCACGACTACACGTTCAGCGCGTCCAACTCCACCCATCTTGCGAGCGCCGCGTCGAGCTCGGCATGGACGGCCCCAATCCGCGCCAGCACCCTGTGGATATGATCGGCCGGCGATTTGTAAAACTCGGGGGACGCGGCCTCGGCCTTCAATCGCGCCTGCTCCGCCTCCAGCTCCTCGATCCGCGCGGGTAAGCCATCGAGCTCCCGCTGCTCGTTGTAAGACAGCTTGCGTGGACGCGGCCGGCTCGAACGGCCCGAGTTCTCCGCGATCGCGGCTCGGGCCTCTGTGTGCGGACGCTGGATCTCAGACGCCCCCTTCTGTCGCAGGTAGTCTTCATACCCGCCCACGTATTCGAGCACGCGTCCCTCGCCCTCGAACGCCACCGTGCTGGTGACGAGGCGATCGAGAAAGACGCGATCGTGCGACACGAGCAGCACCGTGCCGGGAAAATCGCTAATGAGCTCTTCGAGCAGCTCCAGAGTCTCGATGTCGAGATCGTTGGTCGGCTCGTCGAGAACGAGCACGTTGGCCGGCCTCGCGAACAGACGCGCCAGCAGCAGTCGGTTCCGCTCGCCGCCCGACAGCGATTTGACGGGCGACTGCGCCCGCTCCTTCGGGAACAGGAAATCCGCGAGATACCCCAGGACATGGCGCGGCTCGCCGTTGATGACGACGGTCGTGTTGCCGTCGTTCACCGTGTCGAGTACCGTCCGTTCGGGATCGAGCTGCTCGCGGCGCTGATCGAAATAGGCGACCTGCAGGCGCGTGCCGCGGCGGATCGTGCCCGCGTCCGGCTCGAGTTCTCCTACGAGCAGCCGCAGCAGCGTCGACTTGCCGGAGCCATTTGCCCCGATGATGCCGACGCGATCGCCGCGAAGGATGCGCTGCGAGTAGCCTGCGATGATGACGCGATCGCCGAAGGACTTGGAGACGCCCTGGGCCTCGAACACGACTTTTCCCGACGTCTGCGTCGCGTCCACCTCGAGCCGGACCTCGCCGGGCCGATCGCGGCGCGCCGCCCGCTCGGCGCGCAGCTTCAGCAGATCCCTGACGCGTCCCTCGTTGCGCGTGCGCCGGGCCTTGACGCCCTGGCGCAGCCACGCTTCCTCCTGCGCCAGCTTCCTGTCGAGCCGCTCGAGATCGCGCGCCTCGTTCTCCAGCGCCGCGGCCTTCTTAATGACATAGGTCTCGTACGATCCCGGCCACGACGTCAGCCGTCCGCGATCCAGCTCCACGATGCGGGTCGCGAGCGCCGACAGAAACGCGCGATCGTGCGTGACGAAGAGCACCGATCCCGCGAACGCCCCCACGAAGGCTTCCAGCCAGCGGATGGCGTCGATGTCGAGGTGATTGGTCGGCTCGTCGAGCAGCAGGAGATCGGGCTGCGACACGAGCGCCTTTGCGAGCAGCGTCCGCCGCCGCCATCCGCCGGACAGCTCGCTGACGGGCCGGCCCGCGTCGAGCCCGAGACGCGAGACGATCAGGCGGATCTGCTGTTCCGCGCGCCAGCCGTCCTCGCTCCCGAGATCGACCATCGGGCCAAGGCCGCGTGCGATTTCGTCATAGACCGTCCAATCGGAGGCGTCGCCGGAGGCCGCTGGTGATGCCGCGCGGGCGAAGGCGGATTGATCCAGGCGCGCGATCTTGAGGCCCGGCTCGCGCCAGACGGTCCCGCGATCCAGCGGAAGATCGCCCGCGATGGCGGCCAGCAGGCTCGACTTGCCGCTGCCGTTGCGCCCGATCACCGCGATGCGCTCGCCCCGATCGACGCGCAGATCGGCGTCTTCGAGCAGCGGGACGTGACCGAACGCAAGATGCGCCTGCCGGACGTGAAGAAGCGGCACGTCTACCCCCACCTCACAGCAGTCTTCGCTCCATCGAACAGTCGATTGTAGCCCGCCGATATAATGCACGGATGCCGCACTTCTCTCCTCCCCAGCAGAGCGCGGTCGACGCGCTGGCGCGGGACCTCGACGCCCTGTTCGGCCCGCGTCTCCGATCGCTCGTCGCCTATCCGGGGCATCAGGCCGACGGCTCGGTCCACTCGTGCGCGCTCGTCGATGGCCTCGCGTTCCGCGATCTCGTCGCGTGCATGCCCTACACCGAGTCGTGGCACCACCGCCGGGCCGCCGTGCCACTGATGCTGACCGAGGATGAGCTCCGCCGGACGATCGATGTCTTCCCGCTCGAATACGCGAGCATTCTCGCCGACTACGCTGTCGTCCGCGGCGTGGATCCCTTCCGCGGGATGACGATCGCGGTCGAAGACATCCGGCGCGCGTGCGAGGGGCAGGCCAAGAGCCACCTCATTCACCTCCGCGAAGGCTTCCTGGAGACGCATGCAGAAACGGGCAGGGTTGCGCGCCTCATCGCGGGATCGGCGGCGCCGCTCCGGGCGCTCCTCACGAACATCGCGCGCCTGCCCGACGGCCGGTCCGGATCGATGGATACGGCGACGTTGTCGGACGAGTCGCTCGCCGCGATGGCGGAGGCGCGGATGGGCGCCTCCGCCGCCCTCATCCGCCAGGTCCTCGCTTCGTCATCGCAGGGACAATCGACGGTCACCGATCCCAGCCACCTGCTCGCCGGCTACATCGACGCCGCGAAGCGCATCTGGGAATACGTCGACGGATGGCGTTCGTGATCCGAATGGCGAATGCTGAATGCCGAATGCTGAATGCCGGACGTCGGCTCAGCGCCCTGGTCCTGTTTGGCATTCTGCATTCAGCATTGGGCATTTCCGCGGCAGCCGCCCAGCCGCCGCCCGCCCTGACCGACACCGTCAATGACTTTGCCCATGTGATCGATGCATCGAGCCGCGCCGAGCTCGATCGGCGCATTCGCGCGCTGAAGGCGGCGACGGGTGACGTCGTGGTCATCGCGACCGTGCCGACCTATACGCCGTACGGCGACATCGACCAGTACGCGGTCAAGATGTTCGAGAACGGCGGCCGCGGAATCGGCGACAAGGGCAAGGACAACGGTCTGCTGATCGTTGTCGCGGTGAACGATCGCAAGGTCCGCATCGAGGTCGGCTACGATCTCGAGCAATTCATTCCTGACGGATTTGCGGGGGAAACGATCAGGACGGCGATCACGCCCGCGTTCCGTCAGGGTCAATATGGCGCGGGGCTGCTGTCGGCGACCACGCGAATCATCAACCGCATTGCCGACGCGCGCGGCGTGCCGATCCCCGACGTTCCTGTCGAGCGCGCCAGCCGCTCGCCCTCGTCGCCCGCGCGCCACTTTCCTTTCAGCGTTCTCATCTGGATCATCGTCGTCATCATCGGCCTGAGCCGGAGCGGCCGGCGAGGGCGACGCCGGTACTGGGGCGGCGGACCGTGGAGCGGCTGGACCGGCGGCCCGGGGTCGTTCGGCGGCGGCGGCTTTGGCGGCGGCGGGTTCGGCGGCTTCGGCGGGGGCAGCTCCGGCGGCGGCGGCTTTGGCGGCTTCAGCGGCGGCAGCTCCGGCGGCGGCGGCGCGTCGGGAGGCTGGTGAAGGTATCGGGTAATCGGGTAATTTCGTAATCTGCGGAGACAACGGAGATGAAGATGCGCAAAGCGCTACACGCGGCGGCACTCGCGGTGATCGCATTCACGCTCTCGGGCTGTTCCTACAACAAGTTCACCACCCAGGAAGAGGCGATCAAGGCGCAATGGGGACAGGTGCAGAACCAGCTCCAGCGCCGCAACGATCTGATCCCCAACCTCGTGGAAACCGTCAAGGGCTACGCGACGCACGAGGAGAGCGTGTTCAAGGACATCGCGGACTCGCGCGCGAAGCTCGCCGGCGCGAAAACGCCCGAAGAAACGATTCAGGCCGCCAACCAGCAGTCCTCCGCCCTGGCGCGTCTGCTCGTGGTCGTCGAGAACTACCCCAACCTCAAGGCGAACGAGCAGTTCAATCGGCTCATGGACGAACTGGCCGGCACCGAGAACCGGATCGCGACGGAGCGAATGCGCTATAACGAGCGCGTGCAGGAGTACAACACCCAGCGCCGCCGCTTCCCGTCGAACGTGACGGCCAAGATGTTCGGGTTCAAGGAGTATCCGTATTTCGAGGCGCCGACGTCCGTGCAGACGCCGCCAAAAGTCGATTTCAAGAAGTAATATCTCGCCAACAAGGAGCAGCAGCTGTGACGACGAACGAACGATCCGTGCGGCTCGGGGCGGGGCTGGTAGCGGCGGCTCTGTGCGCGCTCGGCGCGCACCGACTCAACGCGCAGGGCTTTCAGCCGCCTCCGCCCGCCGGGCCGCCCATCCATCAGAGCGACGACCCGATTCTCCGGAACTTCTCCTGGCGATCCATCGGCCCCGCCAACATGGGCGGCCGCATCGACGACATCGCCGTCGTTGAAAGCAGCCCGTCGACGTTCTACGTCGGCTTCGCGACCGGCGGCGTGTGGAAGACCACCAACAACGGGACGACCTTTACGCCCGTGTTCGACGAGCAGCCCGTGACGTCCATCGGCGACATCGCGATCGCGCAGTCGAATCCGGACGTGATCTACGTCGGCACCGGCGAGGCGAACAACCGCCAGAGCGCGTCGTTCGGCGCCGGCGTCTACAAGTCCACCGACGCGGGCAAGAACTGGAAGTACGTCGGCCTGAAGGAAACGCAGAGCATCGCGCGGATCGTCGTCCATCCGAAGAATCCCGACATCGCGTACGTCGCGGCGATCGGCCATCTGTTCGGGCCGAACAAGGACCGCGGGCTCTACAAAACGACCGACGGCGGCGCGACGTGGACGCACGTGAAATTCATCGACGAGAACACCGGCTTCACGGACATCGTGATGGATCCCTCGAATCCCAACGTGCTCTACGCCGCGTCGTATCAGCGGCGCCGCCAGCCGTGGGGCTTCAACGGCGGCGGACCGGGCAGCGGAATCTGGAAGACCACGGACGGCGGCAAGTCGTGGACGAAGTTCAGCGGCAACGGCCTTCCGGCCAACCCGATCATCGGCCGCATCGGGATCGACCTCGCGCGGTCGCGGCCGCAGACGATCTACGCGTCGATCGAGGTCGGCGCGAGCGGCGGCACCGGCGCCGGTGTGAACGACGACGGCACGCTGCAGACGCCCGAGCAGGCCGGCCGCGGCGCCTTCGGCGGCGGCACGCCGCAGCCCGACTGCGGCCAGGGCGCAGGACGCGGATTCGGCGGCGGACAGCCGCCGCGCTTCGCGCAGCCCGACCCGAACAAATCAGGCGTGTGGCGATCGGACGACGGCGGGAAGACGTGGCGGTTCCTGTCGAATTGCATGGACCGTCCGATGTACTACAGCCAGATCCGCGTCGACCCGACCAATCCCGACATCGCCTATCAGGGCGGCGCGCCGTTTTTCAAGACCACCGACGGCGGGCAGCACTGGAAGCAGGTGCAGGGCCTGGCCCACAGCGACCATCACGCGATCTGGATCGATCCGCGCGATCACAATCACGTGATGGTGGGCAACGACGGCGGCCTCGACGTGACCTACGACCAGGCCGAGTCGTGGGAATTCGTGAACAACATCGGCGGCGTCGGCCAGTTCTACAAGGTGAGCGCCGACATGCGGAAGCCGTACTACGTATGCGGCGGCCTGCAGGACAACGGAAGCTGGTGCGGCCCCAGCGCCGTGCGCAGCGGCAACGGCATTCTCAACTCCGACTGGTTCCGCGTCGGCGGCGGCGACGGCTTCTACACGGGCAACGACTGGTCCGACTGGCGCATCCTGTATTCGGAGTCGCAGGACGGCGCGACCTCGCGACTTGATCTCGGCCGCGGGCAGACGGTCAGTATCCGGCCGAGGGGGCCGGGACGCGGCGGTCAGCAGGCGCCCGCGGGGGCCGAAGGCGTGCCTCCGGAAGTGCTCGCCCAGTTTGGTTTCGGGCCGGGCGCGGCCAACGGCAACATCGTCCCGCCGCCGGCGGCGGGAACGACGTTTCGCTTCTACTGGAATACGCCGTTCACGCTGTCGCCGCACAATCCCTCGACAATCTTTCTCGGCGGCGAGCGGCTCTTCAAGTCGATGGACCGCGGCAACACGTGGGTGATGTCCGACGATCTGACGAAGAACATCGGTCGCAACGATCGGCCGATCATGGGCGTGGACGGGAAGGCGCCGATGGCGTCGAAGCATGACGGCGCGGCGGCGTACAGCAACATCGTGACGGTCAGCGAGTCGCCGGTGGTGCCCGGCGTCGTGTGGGTCGGCACCAACGACGGCAACGTGCAGGTCAGCCGCGACGGCGGACTGACCTGGAAGAACGTCGTCGACAAGGTGCCGGGGGTGCCGAAGGAGACGCACGTCTCACGCGTCGAGGCCTCGCCGTTCGACGCCGGGTCCGCCTACGTGGCGTTCGACGGCCATCGGACCGACGATCACAATCCGTACGTGTTCATGACGAAGGATTTCGGCGAAACGTGGACGTCGCTGAAGTCCAACCTGCCGATGGGCAACGTCAACGTGATTACCGCGGACACGCGGAACCGCAACCTGCTCTTCCTGGGCACCGAGTACGCGCTGTACGTGTCGCTGAACGGCGGGCGCGAGTGGAAGCCGTTCATGCAGGGGCTGCCAACCGTGCGGATCGACGACATCATCATTCATCCGCGCGAGCGCGACCTCATCGTGGGGACCCATGGGCGCAGCATCTGGATTGTCGACGACATCTCGTCGCTCGAACAGATGAACGAGGAGTCGACGAAGGGCGATGCCTACCTGTTCGACATCCGTTCGGCGACTGCGTGGCTCAACGACATCCAGCGGCAGATCACCGTCGGCGGCGCGAAGAATTTCCGGGGCCAGAATCCCGACCCGGGAACGACGATCAGCTATTGGCTGAAGGGGAACGCCTCGGACGTGAAGATCAGCATCAGCGACATCACCGGCCGTGAGGTCCGCGCGATCGAGGGCACGAAGAACGCCGGCCTGAACCGCGTGCGCTGGAACCTGCAGCGCAACCCCGCGGCGCCCGTCGATGCCGGCAGCGGCCGCGCCGAACAACCCGCCGCCACCGCTCCGGCGATGCAGCCGGCTGCGGCAAACCCGCCAGCGAATCCTCCGGCCGCCGGCCAGCAGGGCGTGGGCCGCGAGGATCGGCCTCCGCAGACCGCTCCTGTCACACAGGGTGCGGGAGGTGCGCGGGGTGCGAGGGGTGCGCGGGGTGCGGGAGGTGCGCAGGGCGGAGGCGCGGCCGCGCAGGGTGGCGGAGGAGGCGGCGGCCGCGGACGCGGCGGCTTCGCGGCCACGCTGCCGCCAGGCACGTATCTCGTCAAAGTGACCGTCGACGGCAAGGTCATCGGGACGAAGACGGTCGTCGTGGAGGCGGACTCGCTGCAATAGGTCTACACCATGACGAATGCTGAATGCTGAATGCTGAATGCCGAAATGCTGAAACAGCCTGGCGCAATCGCGCTGTTGCCTTTGGCATTCAGCATTTGGCATTTGGCATTCGCGCAAGCATCTACGTCCACGCTTGCGCTCTTCCTGCTCGGCCACCGCATCGGCGAGGAACGCTGCTCGACCGAGGGGCGCGGTGATGCGAGCGCCATGAGCTGCCACTTCGAATACCTGGACCGCGGAGCGAAGGTCGCGCTCGAGACGACGCTGAGGTTCGCGAGGGATTTCAGCCCGCTCTCGTTCGAATCCCACGGCAGGAGCTATCGCTACTTCGCGGTGGACACGTCGGTGCCCGCCCCTGCCAAGGGCACGGCGACGTTCGCAATCGACGGCATGGCGCCCATCGCCGCGCAGGCTCTTCTCGTCCGCTACTGGCTCGCGCACGGACGGCCGGACACGATCGCCGCGGCCCCTTCGGGCGATCCGATCCGCATTCGGGAAATTCCCGAAGCCGCCGATCTGAAGTACCTGCACAACCATCCCGCGCGCCGATTCGTCATCGACGGCGTGATCTGGGGCCGGGAAGTGCTGCTGCTCGACGCGGAGGATCTGGCCGTCATCGCGGCGGCGACGACGGCCGGCGTGCTGGATTTCGAGGCCGCCAGCACGGAATTGCCCGAGCCGCGCGTCGCGAGCCTTGCGCGAATCGTGCGCGGGCTGGCGCTGGACCCGTCGAACGTTCCGGGCGTCCTGCCTCGGCAGGCGTCGCGCTTCGCGCTGACGGGCGGACGGCTGATCGACGCGACCGGCGGCCCTCCGATCGAAGACGCGGTCGTCCTCGTTCGCGACGGAGGGATCGACGCTGCGGGCGCCGCGAGCGCCGTTCGCGTTCCGCGCGGCGTCCCCGTCATCGACGTCACCGGCAAAACGGTGCTGCCCGGCTTGTGGGACATGCACGCGCACGTCGGGCAGCTCGAATGGGGACCCGTGTACCTGGCGTCGGGTGTGACGAGCGCGCGCGACATGGGCAGCGAGCTCGAGGCGGTGACGACGCTGCGCGACGTCTGGCACGACGGACGCGTGCCGGGGCCGCGGCTCCTGCTCGCCGGACTCGTCGATGGACCCGGCCCCAACGCCTTCGGCGCGATCACGGCCGCCAACGCGGACGAAGGGCGCGCGATCGTCCGCCGCTACAAGACCGCCGGATTCCAGCAGATGAAGATCTACTCTCTCCTGGATCGTCCGACCGTCGCGGCGGTCGTCGACGCCGCCCACGCCGCCGGGATGACGGTGACCGGCCACATCCCGAACGGACTGACGCTGCGCGAGGTCGTGGAGATGGGCTTCGACAGCGTCGCGCATCTCGTCGTTCGCGGCGCGCCGGGCAGCGACGAGCTGAAGGAGACGATCGCGTTCCTGAAGTCGCACGGCACCGTGATGGATCCCACGATTTCCTGGAATGAGCTGCTCGGCCGCAGCGCGGCGACGCCGATCGCGTCGTTCCAGCCCGGCATCGAGCACGCCGCACCCGTGCTTCGGCGGCTGATCGAGGGCGCGAACGGCGGCAGCGTGACGCCCGAGCAGGCCCGCGAGCGGCTGGATCGCTCGCTGCAGATCGTCAAGGCGCTTCACGACGCCGGCGTTCCGATCGTGGCGGGCACCGACAAGGGCGTGCCCGGCGTGAGCGTCGCGAGGGAAATAGAGCTGTACGTACAGGCGGGTTTCCCCCCGATCGACGCGATCCGCGCGGCGACCGCCGTGCCCGCGCGCGCCATGGGCCTCGCCGGCGACAGCGGCACGATCGCCGCCGGCCTGCGCGCCGACCTGATCGTCGTCGACGGCAATCCGCTCGAGCGCATCTCCGACATCCGCAACGTCGTGCTCGTGTGCGCCAGCGGCCGGCTGTACGACACGGCGCCGCTCTGGAAGGCCGGGGGCTTCCGGCCGTAGGGCGCTCCTATTGACATTCGATACGAGCGGCGGCACACTCGTATCGGTATTCGATAGGAGAGATCATGTCACGCGATCGCGCCGCCCTGCTGCAGGGCACGCTGGATCTGCTCATCCTAAAAGCGCTCGCCGCAGGCGAGCTGCACGGACTCGGAGTGTCGCGCCGGATCGAACAGATCACCGCCGGCACCTTCGTCGTCCAGGCCGGATCGCTCTTCCCGGCGCTTCACCGGCTGGAAGAAGCCGGCTGGCTCGCATCCACCTGGCAGGCGTCCGAGAACAATCGGCGGGCGAAGTACTACGCCCTGACCAGGGCAGGCCAGAAGCAGCTCGGACAGGAAACCGCGGAGTGGAACCGGATCGCGCTGGCCATCGCGCGCGCGCTCGAGGCCTGACGGGAGCAGCCGGTGATCGTCCTCTGTCGTCTTCGGAGTCTCTGGCGCAACCTGACGCGGCGCGGCCGCGTCGAGCGCGATCTCGACGAAGAGATGATGGCCGTGTTCCAGGCGCTCGAGGACGAGCACGTGCGGAGCGGAATGTCTCCGGGGGAGGCGCGCCGGGCCGTCGCCGTGGCGCTCGGAAGCGCGACGCAAATCAAGGAGCGCGTTCGAGATGTCCGCGCGGGAGCGGCGGTGGAGCAGGTGGGCCGGGACGTCCGCTACGCGATCCGAATGATGCGCCGGGATGCCGGCTTCACCGCGATCGCGGTGACGACGCTTGCGCTGGGCATCGGCGCGAACACGGCCGTCTTCAGTGTGGTCGATACGGTGGTCTTTCGCCCACTCCCGTACACGGACCCGGACGCGCTCGTGAAAATCTGCGGAACCGGGCCGCGCGATCCGGCGTGCGACGACGATTTCTCGTTCGCGGAGCTCGACGGTATCCGTCGCCAGAGCGACGCCTTCGAGCAGATCGCGGCTGACGATGGAACGCGCGCAAACGTGGTTCGTGCCGACGGGTCGCGCGAGTCGCTCGGGATCGGCATGGTCACGAGCAACTGGCTCTCTACGCTCGGGGTGCGTCCGCTCCTCGGGCGCGACTTCACGGCCGACGAGGAACAACCGGGCCGCGAATGCGTCGTGATCCTGACGCACGACTACTGGCGCCGCCGGTTCAATGCCGACGCGCACGTCGTTGGCGATACGCTCGTCCTCGACGGCGTGACGCATACCGTGATCGGCGTGCTGCCGCCCAACGTCATCCGATTCTATGCCGACGTGCTGAAACCGCTCGTCGCCGCCGGCTATTCGGACAGGAGCCTGGACGTGTTCGGACGTCTGAGGCCGGGCGTGACGCTGGCGCAGGCTCGCGCCGGGCTCGACATCATCGGGCGCAGGCTCGAGGAGGAATACCCGGCGACGAACAAGGACCGCCGCCTGGGTGCGGAACCCCTCGGGAAGTACTACGTGTCCATCCAGCAGAAGGCGGAGCAGGGGCTCGTATTGATGCTCGGCGCCGTCGGTCTGGTGCTGCTCATCGCGTGCACGAACGTCGCGAACCTTCTGCTCGCGCGCGCCGCCGTCAGGCGCAGAGAGTCCTTCATCCGGTCGGCGCTTGGCGCGTCTCGAGGGCGCCTGGTCCGCCAGTTCCTCATCGAGAGCGTGCTTCTGTTCCTGGTCGGAGGCACGCTCGGGCTGATCGTCGCCCGCGTCTCGCTGGATTCGCTGAGCTCGCTCGCCGTGTCCGGCGGTTACGTGCCGGAACGCATGGCGGTTTCCGAAGACGCGCGTGTCCTGGGCATGTCCGTGCTCGTGTCTCTTCTGGCCGGCCTTGCCTTCGGGCTCGTACCCGCCCTTCAAGCCTCGAGCGTGGACCTGAGCGCTGCCCTGAGGGACTCGACGCAGACGCTGACTGGCGGGTCGCGCCGAGGCCGCACGCGGGCCGTACTGATCGTCTCGGAGATCGCGCTGTCGCTGGCGCTGCTCGCCGGATTCGGGCTCCTGATTCGCAGCTTCGATCGCGTCTATGCGGCCTCGGGCGGATTCAATCCCGAGAACGTGGTCGTGACCGGCGCCGAGGGAGGCCGATCGTTTCCCGAGGCGGTTGCGTTCTGGCGCGCGGCGCTCGCGCACGCGCGCGCAATCGCTGGTGTCACATCTGCCGCCGTCACCTCGAGGCCGCCACTGCAAA
This sequence comes from Vicinamibacterales bacterium, assembly GCA_035495955.1. Lineage (GTDB taxonomy): Bacteria > Acidobacteriota > Vicinamibacteria > Vicinamibacterales > 2-12-FULL-66-21 > JAICSD01. Next base: position 111,067 of record DATJFE010000027.1, read on the forward strand.
ACCCGCGTCGGCAACGATTCACGATCGACGGAGGCCGGCGCATGCCGGCAGACGACGCGCCGCAGGCCGACGACATCCTGGTGAGCGCCGACTATTTCCGGACGCTCGGCATCCCAATCCTGAAAGGACGCGCCCTCACTGACGCCGACAACGAGCGATCCGGTTCGGTGGCCGTGATCAGCGAGAGCCTCGCGCGCCGGTATTTCCAGGGGCAGGACCCGGTCGGCCGCCGCATCAGTCTGCTCGAGCACGCGCCCATGTCCTGTTGCAGCGCGCCGCATCCCGTCGACGGCGTCTGGCGCGAGATTGTCGGCGTCGCCGGAGACGTCCGCCAGGCCAACATGGACGAGGAGCCGGCCGTCACGGTCTACCGGCCGTACACCCAGATCGTCGAGCATGACATGTACCTGGTGCTGCACGCCGACTCCGGGCCCCGCGCCGGCTCGATCGCGGCAGGGCTGCGGTCGCAACTGGCGGGACCGGACCACCAGAGTGACTGGTCGAACGCTCGGACCATGGCGCAGATGATTCACGACTCCGAGTCGATCCGCCTGCGCCGCTTCGTGCTGATTCTGCTCGGGTGTTTCGCGACGATCGCGGTGCTGCTCGCAGGCGTCGGCATCTTTGGCGTCGCGTCGAGCGCCGTCGCGGAGCGCACGAGGGAAATCGGCGTGCGCATCGCGCTCGGCGCCACGCGGACGGTCATCCTCCGGCAGTTGGTCGGCGAGATGATGGCGCTCGCCGCCGCGGGCGTGGCGCTCGGCGCCGCAGGGATGCTGGTCGTGACTCGCCTGATCAGGTCGATGCTGTTCGGCGTGGGCGCCGCCGACATGACCACGTATGTGGCCGTCGCCGTGCTGCTCGGCGCCGTCGTGCTCTTCGCGGCCTGCCTCCCCGCGCGCCGCGCGATGCGGATCGATCCGATCGTCGCGCTGCGGAGCGAGTAACCTCCAACCTCCAAGCCCGGTCTATACTCACGCAATGGCGATCAAAGAGGCATTCCTCCCGGAGTTCGATCACGAGATGGGCACGACGCGGCGCGTCCTCGAGCGCGTGCCCGACGCTGATCTGGCGTGGAAGCCGCACGCCAAGTCGTTCAGCATGGGACAGCTCGCGGGCCACCTGGCGAATATTCCTCACTGGGTCGAGATCGCGCTGGATCAAGCCCAGTTCGATCTGGCGCAGGCCGGCGACGATGCCCGGCCACGGCAGCCGGAATCGGTTGCCGCGGTCCTCAAGGCGTTCGACGACAACGTGAAGAAGGCCCGGACGAAGATTGATACCCAGACCGATCCGGCGCTCTTTGCAACCTGGACGTTGAGACAGGGCGCTCACGAGATCTTCACGATGCCCAAGGTCTCCGTGCTTCGCACCTTCATCATGAATCACCTGATCCACCACCGCGGACAGCTCAGCGTCTACCTGCGGCTCCGCGACGTGCCGCTCCCGTCCATCTACGGGCCGACCGCTGACGAGGGGTAGAAGAATGCTGAATGGCGGCATTCGTCATTCAGCATTCGGCATTGTTTTCGTTCTCCTGGCGACGATGAACTCGGCGGGATACCGCTATGGCGCCTCGGACCAGGCGCTATACGTGCCCGCCGTCCTGCGGCATCTCGAGCCGCAGGCATTTCCACGGGATGCGGCGCTGATCGACACGCAGGCGCGGCTGATGCTGAACGACGACCTCATTGCCGCGGCCGTCCGACTGACGCATCTGTCGCTGCCGCACCTCTTTTTCGTTTTTTATCTGGCCGGCCTCGCGCTGCTGTACGTAGCGGCGATGCGCTTCGGTGGCCGCATCTATCGATCTCGGTGGGCGCTGCTCGCGCTCGCCGCGGCGCTGACGCTCCGGCACGCCATCGCGAAGACGGGCGCCAACACGCTGGAGGGCTACTTCCATCCGAGGCAGGCGGCCTTCGCGTTCGGGATCCTCGCCGCCGCCGCGTTCCTCGAGCGCAAGGATCGCGTGGCGCTGGCGCTGCTGGCATGCGCAGCCGCGGTGCATACGACAATCGCCCTCTGGTTCGCCGTCTGGCTTGGCGTGGCGTTCTGGTTCGGGCGGCCGCGCGCGCGTGTCGTTCTGGCCGCGCTCGGTGCGCTGGCCGTTCTCGGTGGAGCGATTGCGCTCTCCGCTGGAGCGATGGCCGGCCGTTTCGTGCGGATGGACTCTGAGTGGCTCGCCGTCATCGCCGACAAGGACTATCTCTTTCCGCTGGCGTGGCCGCTCAACGTCTGGATCACGAACCTGATCACCGTCCCGATTGTCGTCTCGTGCTGGCGCCAGCGGCGGCGCGCGTCGCTCACGGTCCCGGGAGAGACTCCCCTCGTCCTTGGCGCCATGGCGCTGCTGCTGATCTTCGGAGCCAGCCTCCCGTTCAATGCGATGCGGCTCGCGATCGCGGTGCAACTGCAGATCGCGCGGATATTCTGGATCCTGGATTTTCTCGCGACCGTATATCTCGTCTGGTGGCTGACGGAGGGGCCATGGAAGACGAAACCCGCAATCGTCGTCGCCGTCGTCGTGCTCGTGTCAACGCTTCGCGGGGCGTATGCCTGCTTCGTCGAGTTCCCGAACCGAAAGGTGTTCGCGCTGGACATCGCTCACGCGGACTGGCGCGACGCGATGACGTGGGCGCAAACGACCGATCCCGGAAGTGGATGGCTGGCCGATCCCATGCACGCAGTCGTGTACGGCTCCAGCCTTCGCGCGGCGGGACACCGCGACGTCCTTCTGGAGCGCGTGAAGGACCGCGCGCTTGCGATGTACGATCGAGGGATCGCGATGCGGGTCGCCGACCGCGAACGTGCCCTCGAGCTGCTTGCCTGGAACACGCCTGACGGTGCCCGGGCCCTCGCGAGGCGCTTCGGACTGGACTATCTCGTCGTCGACCGCCAACTGGATCTGCCGCTGGCGCACCGTTTCGGGTCGCTCTTCATTTATCGAATCCGATGAAGCCGTTCGTGCCTCGACGCCGCCTGGGGCGCGGCCACTGGATGACCCTCTTCTGCTGGGCGGCGCCGCGGCGCTTCCAGCTTCCGGCCGCCGAGAACAGGCTGTTCCAGGTGACCCCCGACACGCAGGTCCTCGCTCATTGCTACTGGCAGCCGCAGCGGCGTGCCCATCCGACCCTGCTGGCGCTCCACGGGCTCGAGGGATCCAGCACCGCCCACTACATGCGCGGCCTCGCGCAGAAAGCGCTCGACGCCGGCTTCAACGCCGTCCTGCTCAATCAGCGCAACTGCGGAGGCACGGAGCATCTGGGTCCGGGCCTGTACCACTCCGGCCTGATCGACGATGCAGAGATCGTCATCCGCGAGCTCGGACGCGAGGAGGGCCTGGACCGATTCGTCGCCGCGGGCTACTCGCTCGGCGGCAACCTCGCGCTGCGCCTGGCGGGCGCGCGCCCGCCGGAGTCGCTCCCCGCGCTGAAGGCAGTCTGCGCCGTGTCGCCCGTGCTCGAGCTCGAGGCCTGCATCCGGGCGCTCGAGCGGCGATCGAACTTCATCTATCAATGGAATTTCGTCCGCAACCTGAAGGCGCGGATGCGGCGGAAAGACCTCGCGCATCCAGGACGCTTCGACCTCTCGCATCTCCGGCGCATCCGAACGGTCCGCCAGTTCGATGCCGCATACACCGCTCCGTTCTTCGGCTTCCGCAGCGCCGAGGACTACTACCAGCAGGCGGCCGCGATGCGCGTGATCGATCGGATCCGGATCCCGGCCCTGATCATCACCGCCGAGGACGATCCGTTCGTGCCGGTTGAATCGTTCCGGGATCCGAAGATCGCGAACAACCCGAACATCACGCTCGTCATCGCGAAACACGGCGGCCACTGCGGGTTTCTGGGAGAGCGCGAAGGACCCGACGATGGGTACTGGGCCGAGGCGCGCATCATCGACTTTGCGCGCGCACATGCCGAATGAGCATCTCGGCGAACTCGGGTCCCTTGCCCTGCTCTTCATGCTTGAAATAGACGAAACAGTCGCTGACAGCGTCCAGGCCGCGCATCACCGAGGCCCAACGATTGATATCGGCCGGCTGGTATCCTTCGTCGCGGAGCCGGAAGTACACGTAGTCAGCCGTCTTGACAACCGGCGTGCTCATCTTTTCGCTGTCGGCGACGCACAGCGCCACGTTTCGCCGCCGAAGCGCCTCGAAGACGGCGTCGTCGTGCCAGGATGCATGGCGGAACTCGAACGCCGCGCGGGTGCCCTCCGGCAGCAAATCGAGAAATGTACCGAGGACGCCATCGTCCCGCTTGAAGGTCGGCGGCAACTGAAAGAGCAGGGCGCCGAGCTTCGATCCGAGGGTCCTTGCCGTCCGGCAGAACGTCTGCGTCAGGTCCTCGGACCGCTGCAGCTTTGAGTCGTGGGTGATGCGGCGGGGGGCCTTGAGTGTGAACGTGAATCCATCCGGCGTGGCTTTCGCCCATCCTTCGAGCAGCGGAGGCGTCGGAACACGATAGAACGTGTAATTGACTTCGACCGTGTTGAACCGTTCGGCGTAATACGCCAGCATCTTCGACGCCGGAAACTTCTCGGGATAGAAGCTCCCGCGCCATTCCGGATAGTTGTAGCCGCTCGTGCCAATCAGGTATCTCATTGGCCGCAATCGTAGTCCGATCCCGGAAATGCCCATCCCACCATCGGACACTCCCAGCCCGTGGTTGACGGTCCATCCCACTCGCTAACTGCCTGGACAGCAGCATTTTATGACGCGTCGGCAACTTGGCAGCATCCTCGCTACCGGAGACAGCCTGACCATGATTACTGACCTTCGCTTCGCCGTCCGCATCCTTCTCCACAGCCGGGCCTTCACGCTGACCGCGTTCACCGTCCTGACACTCGGCATCGGCGCGACGACGACGATGTTCAGCGCGACCAATGCGATCCTGCTGAAGCCTCTTCCCTATCCCGATCCCGCGCGGATGGTCGTCGTTCAGGAGACGCGGGCGCAGGCGCAGTTTGCGGCGACCAACGTGTCGGCGCGCGAGTATGTCGACTGGACGCGCAACAGCCGCGTCGTGCGCGACGCCACGGTCGTCAACTATCCAGGACTGGCCGTCGCGGTCGACAAGACCGCAGACCGGCTGCCCGCGCTGCAGGTGACGGCGGAGTTCTTTCCGCTCTTCGGCGTTCAGCCGATCGCCGGTCACGCGTTCGCGCGCGATGCCGAACAGCCAGGGCGCGGCGACGTGCTTCTGATCGGCTACCACCTGTGGCAGGAGCGCTTCGGTGGCGCGCCGGACGTGGTCGGACGCGTGGTGCGCGTGGAGGGAAAACCATCCACGATCATCGGCATTCTTCCGAAGGGATTCTCGTTCCAGGGCAACGTGGACCTGATCACGCCGATGACGCTCTCGCCGGCCGTCCTGGAGGACGACGACCATTCGTACGTGGTCTACGCGCGCCTGGCGGACGGCGTGACGCCGGGGCAGGCCGCGGCGGAGCTCACGCGGGCCGCGCTGGCATCTCAGGGCCCGGTGATCCACCTGACCGGCGCGAAGGTCAGCCGCCTCCAGGATCAGATCGTCGGCAACTCCGGCGCGCAGATGCTCGTGATGTTCGGAGCGGTGGGCTTCGTGCTGATGATCGCGTGCGCGAACATCGCGAATCTGCTGCTCGCGCGCGGCGCGTCACGGCAGCGCGAGATGGCGATTCGCGCGGCCCTCGGCGCCGGGCGGCGGCGCGTCATCCGCCAACTGCTGACCGAGAGCGTCATCCTGTCTCTTGCCGGCGGCATTGGCGGGGCGCTCCTCGCCACCTGGCTGACGCCGCTTCTTGCCGCCAGCGCTGCCGCCGCCCTGCCGCGGGCGGACGAGATCCGCGTGGACGCCCTGTCCCTCGCCTTCACGCTCGCGCTCGCCATGGCGGCGGGCATCGGGTTCGGCCTGGTGCCCGCATGGCACGCCGCGCGGACGGACGTCAATGACGCGCTGAAGCAGGAGGGGCGCGGGACCTCGCTCGGACGGCGCCGCGCGCTCGGCGCGTTCGTCGTCACGGAGATCGCGCTGGCGACCATACTTCTGATCGGCGCGAGTCTGCTGCTCGCGACCTTCGATCACCTGCGGCGCGTGGATCCCGGATTCGACGCCGGGCATGCGTTGATCATTCCGGCGTACCTCCCCGCGTGGAAGTATCCGACGCCGCAGTCGCAGCGGCAGTTCTTCATTCGCGCGACCGAGGCGCTCGCCGCCGTACCCGGCGTGGCCGCCGTCGGCGCGACCAACGCGCTGCCGCTTTCCGGCAACAACACGAGCGGATCGTTGACAATCGAGGGAGCGTCGGCGCCCACGCCCGCCGGCCGGCCCAACGCGGACCGCCGGTCGGTGACGCCCGGGTATTTCGACGCGATGGGGATCAGGCGTCTCGCAGGACGCGGATTCAACGCCGCCGACACCGAACACGCGCCACCTGTCGTCATCGTCAGTCGAACCTTCGCCGACCGATACTGGCCCGGCACCTCCGCCGTGGGCAAGCGGATCAAGCTCGCCCGCTACGAAGCGCAGGCGCCGTGGCGGACCGTGGTCGGCGTCGTGAACGACGTGCAGCACGGCGCCCTGTCTGGCACGCCCAGACCCGTCGTCTACTATCCACACGCGCAGGGGCCGGACGGGGGCCTCGACATCGTCGTTCGGGCAGTCGGATCGCCGTCCGCGATCGCCGGCGGCGTGCGCGAGGCGATGCTCCGACTCGATCCGGATCTTCCCGTCAGCAACCTGCGGCCGATGACAACGCTCGTGCGCGCCGCGCTCGGGAGCACGGAACTCGCGTTGTCGCTGCTCGGGTCGTTTGCGTTGATGGCGCTGCTTCTCGCGGCTGCCGGCATCTACGGAGTGATGGCCTACGCGGTCGCGCAGCGCCGCCTCGAATTCGGGATCCGCTTCGCGCTCGGCGCAGGGCCGCTGGATCTGGTACGTCTGATCGGCGCCGAGAGTCTGCGCTTGACGCTTGCCGGCATCGCGCTCGGCCTCGTTGGCGCGCGCCTGACGACAATACTGCTTGCGGATATGGTTCACGGCGTCACGGCGACCGACCCGAAAGTCTACGCCGCCACGGCGGCGTTTCTCGGATCCGTCGCGATGGCCGCGTGTCTGATCCCGGCGCTCCGCGCGGTGCGGATCGATCCCAATCGGGCGCTGCGAAACGGGTAGTATCGAACGCTCATGCGCTACGCCATCCGCACGCTCCTGAAAACGCCGGGCTTCTCGGCCATCGCAATCGCGACGATCGCTCTGGGCATCGCGGCAAACAGCGCGATCTTCAGCATTGTCAACGCCGTGCTCCTCAGGCCGTTGCCCTTCCGCGACGAAGCCCGCCTCGTCAAGATCTGGACCGTCACGCCGGACCAGGCCGAAGGCAATCACTCGGCCGGCGATTTCATGGACCTCCGGCAGGCGAACCGGGCGCTGGAGTCGATCGCGGGATTCCGCTCCGAGGTCGTGGCCGTCTCGACGAAACCAGGTGAAGCGGTGCAGTTCGAGGCGGCGTGGGTCACGTCGGACTTTTTCGACGTGTTCGGGGCGCCCCCGGCGCTCGGACGGCCGTTCTCACGGGTCGACGCCATCGGACGCGGCGACACGCTCGTGGTGCTCGGACACGACGCCTGGCAGAAGCTGTTCGGCGACGATGCGTCCGCGGCGGGACGCCGCGTGCGCATCAATGGCCAGCCCTACACCGTCGCGGCCGTCATGCCCCAGGGATTTGCATGGCCGCAGCGCTCGCAGATGTGGCTGCTCTCTCCGCTGCTGGCGGTGCCGCCGTCGCCAATCGACATCGACAATCGGGATCCGCTGACCGACCGCGACGTCCAGTATTTCGAGTCGATCGCGCGGCTGAAACCGGGTGTGACGCTCGCCGAGGCGCAACAGGATCTGCACGCCGTAGGCCTGGAGATCCAGAGGAAACACGCGAACACGAGCGGAGGGCGCGACCTCCGCGCCCTGCCGATCCGCGAGAATCTCGTCGGCGGTGTGCGGGACGCGCTCCTGCTGATTCAGGGCGCCGTCGGCCTGGTGCTGCTCATCGCCTGCGCCAACGTGTCGAGCCTGCTGATCGCTCGAGCGACAGGACGCCGTCGCGAGCTTGCAATTCGCGCCGCGCTCGGCGCGAGACCGGGCCACTTGATTCGCCAGCTTCTCGCCGAGAGCCTGGTGCTCGGCGCGTGCGGCGGCGTCGCCGGGTTGCTGGTCAGTTCGTGGCTGGTCGTCCTGCTCGTGAAGTTCCTGCCGGCCGGCCTGCCGAGAACCGAGGGGATCAGGCTCGACGCCACCGTCGTGCTCGTGACCTTGCTCGCATCGATCGGCACCGGTGTGCTGTTCGGCATCCTGCCCGCGCTCCAGGCGTCGCGCACCCGCGCGGCGCAGGCGCTCAAGGTGTCGGGCGACCGCGGCAGCGGACGGGCACGCGGCCGATCGGCGCTGGTCGTGGCGGAGGTCGCGCTGACCCTGGTCCTTCTCACGGGCGCGGGATTGCTCGCCAACAGCTTCCTGCGGCTGCAGCGCGTCGACTCCGGATTCAGGCCGGAGCACGTCACCATCGGCCAGCTGATGGTTCCGCAGTCGCGCTATCCCAGGGGCGAGGATCAGACGCGGCTCTATCGCCGGCTGCTGGACGGCCTGACCGCGCGCCCGGAACTGCAGGCCGTCGGCCTCGGCTTCCCCGGTCCATTCCATGCCGACAGCGCCTCGGGAACCTTCTTCATCGAAGGACGATCCTCGACGTCGCGCGAGGACAAGCCGTTCGCGCACCTGGCGTCCGTATCGGCAGGGTACTTCGCGTCGATGGGGATTCCGGTGCTTGCGGGCCGGATCTTCCCCGACGGCGATGTGAAGAAGACCGATGCGGTGGGGATCGTCAACGCTGCGCTGGCGCGCAAGTACTGGCCCGGCGAGAACCCGGTCGGCAAGCGGCTGCGCTTCAACGACAATCCGAAGGAGCCGTGGATGACGATCGTCGGCCTCGTCGCCGACACGCGCCAACTGGGATTGAGCAAGGCCGCGCCGCCGCTGCTCTATATTCCGTACGAGCAGTTTCCGCTGCCGTTCATGAGCATCTCCGTCCGCAGCTCGCTGCCGGGGGGCGCCGTGGCGTCGCTGCTGAAAGCGCAGATGGCCGCCATCGATCCCGACCTGCCGATCGGCGACATCGACTCGCTGCAGTCGGACATCGAAGGCAATGTCGGCCAGCCGCGGTTCCGCGCGATCCTGATTGGCGCGTTTGCGGCGCTCGCGCTCGTCCTGGCGGCGGTGGGGGTGTACGGGCTGATCAGCTATACGGTGGCGCAGCGCACGCGCGAGATCGGCATCCGCGTCGCGCTCGGAGCGGCGCCGCGGCAGGTGCTCGTCCCGGTTCTCCGCGGCGGCCTCGGCCTTGCGCTCGTCGGCGTCGCAATCGGCCTCCCGGTCGCGCTCCTCGCGGCCCGCGGGTTGTCCGCGTTTCTATTCGGCGTCGGCGCGGGCGATCCGCTGACGTTCGCCGGCGTCGCGCTGCTGATGCTGCTCGTGGCGACGCTGGCCAGCTACATTCCGTCGCGACGCGCGCTGAAGGTCGATCCGGTCGTCGCGCTTCGCGCGGAGTAGATCTCAGAGGAGATCAAGAGATCAGGAGAATCTGGCTTTTCGGGATCTCGTTCTCCTGATCGCCTGACCTCCTGACCTCCTGTGATGTTTGTGGCTGCGGTTAGAAGCGGACCCCGAACGACGCGAGATACGTGCGGCCTCCGTCCATGCCCGGGCGCGGGCGCGGATAGTCGGTTGTCTTCGTCGGATTGCCGAAGTTGGCGCCCTTGATGTAGTCGAGCGGCAATCCGTGAGCGTCGAGCGGGCCCTTCAGATCCGCCGTGATCGAGGTGTCCCAACTGATCGCCTTCTGGTTGTTCAGGCCGTTCAGGATCTCGAGCTTGAGCCACGGCGAGACGGAGCGCCACTCCGGCGCGTTCCAGGTGGCCGCGAGATCCACGAGCCCGTAGCCCGCGAACGTTCCCGCCCCTCGATCGCCGAAGTACAGCGTCTGCGAGGCCGGTGGACGCGCGTAGCCGGGATCGCCGGCGAGCTGCTGCGCCGACATGGCCACGGTCGCGACGTAGCTGAACGTCCTGGCGGAGTTGTAGCGATACATCGGCGCGAGGTCGAGGCTGCCGGCGCGGCCGAGATCCCGCGACCACGAGGCCCACATCCGCACCTTGCTGCGCTGGAAGTCGTCCAGACGCCCCATTGGAAAGTCGCGCGACGCGACGTAGATCTCCGGATAGTCGCCGATGACGGACGGGATCGCCGGATTGCTGGCGGCCTCCCCCTCGAAGTTTCCGTTGTTGCGCAGCTGCGTCGTCCACTGGGCCGCGACCGAGAGCGTTTTGCCGACCTGCCATCCGGACTGAACGTCCATCGCGTCGTACTCGCGCTTCGGGAGCGAGCTGTTGCGATAGACGGCATTGTCGAACGTCCCGAAGGTCACGCCGTTGCGAGCGACGACGGTCTTGCCGTCGGCTATCGTGATGAAGTCTTCCACGAAATCGGTGGCGCGGCGGCGAACGTATCGGCCGCGCGCCCACACGCCCTTGCCGAACTCGCGGCCGACCGACAGCGTGGCCTCATGCGTCGTCGGCGACGCCAGATCCGACGCAAAGAAGATGTTCGCGGTCGGGAACGTTCCGGAAATGGTCGAGTAGTTCGCGGGATCGAACGCCGGCGCGAATGCCAGCCCTTCGCCGGACGGTCCGGTGTAGCTGCCGGTGATCCGATCGGCGTTTCCGGCGGCGCTGTTCCGCGAGAACTGCACGTCGTTGTAGGTGCCCGCGTACACCCCGTAGGTCGCCGACGCCGTGGTGCGGCCGTCGGCCGTCAACGCGTATGTCGCGCCGAGCCGCGGCATCAGCGCGTGGGCGTGAACCGCCTGCGCCTGACGCGCGGCGTCGGTGGACACGTGCTCGACGCGCCCGCCGAGATCCAGCGTGAGCCGCGGACCGACGCTCCAGCGATCCGAGACGAATGCGGACGTCGTCGAGATATCGATGGCCGCGCCGCGGGCCGGCATCCATGTCGCCATCCGGCTCGTGCCGGTCGCGAAGACCGGAATCAACCGCCCGCCGGCATCGAGCGCCGGTTTGCCGGAGGCGTCGAGCTTGTAGTCGGTCTGGAAGATGTAGCCGGTCGAGGTCTGCGAGTTTCCCGTGCGGCGCGTCGACACGAAGTACTCCGCGCCGGATTTCAGCTCGTGGCTGCCGACGCCGCGGCGCGCGAACAAGTATGACAGCGACGCCGTGGCCTGCCTGTTGTTGCGCGCGTCGGGATCTCGGGAATCGAAATACGGCGCGCTGTATTCGAGATTGCCGGGTACCCCCGACGTCACGCCGCGCGTCAGGAACGGCGAATCATGGATGTCCGTCGAAGTGCCGCCGTTGTCCCGCACCTGCCAGAACTTCTGCGAGTACTGCGCCGTGGCGAAGACGCGATTCGCGATGGCGCCGCGCCAGGTTGCCACGCCGAGTCGATTAGCGGTGACTGGCGTGGTCAGCGCGAGCGGATCGATGCTGTTCGGATGCGACACCGCGTACTGATCCGTGCGACTGTCGATGTAGGTTCCCTGAAGCGTCTGGCCGGCCGCGACCGTGCCGGTGAGCTTGCCCTCGTATCGCCGGTTGTTGTTCCTGCCCTGGTATTCCACGCCGGTCTGTGGAAGGAGATTGGCGGTGGTCGTGCGCTCCACCCGCGTGCCGCCGAAGAACCAGAGCCGATCCTTCACGATCGGTCCGCCGAGCGTCGCCTCGTAGGTCGGCGAGCGCTTGCTCGCGCGCGAAATGCCCTTCTGCCGCTCGAGAGGCGTCTCGGCGCTCCAGGACGGATTGCTGAAATTCGTGCGGAACGCGCCCGAGAAGACGTTGCCGCCGCTTCGCGTGATGACGTTGATCACGCCGCCGGCGAACCGCCCGTAATCCGCGCCGATGCCCGACGTGAGCACCTGCACTTCCTGCAGGCCCTCTTCGATGAACAGACCGTTCGGCTGCCCGAAGACGTTGTCGTTCACGTCGACGCCGTCGACGAGGAACACGTTGTCGTACGCGAGGCCGCCGCCGATTGTCACCTGGTTCTGGTTCGGGGTGTTGTCGGTGAGGCCCGGCGTCAGTTCCGCGAGCAGGAACGGCGTGCGGCCAACCGGCAGCCGCTGCGCGAGATCGATCCGCAGGTTGAACGCGCCGGCGGGCGCGGACGCCGGCGAGACCGCTCGGGCGGCGACATTCACCGTCTCGTGTACGGCCGCCGGGCCGAGCGCCTGATCGACCACGAGCGGTGTTCCGAGCGGCAGCGTCACGCGGCGTTCCACGCTGGTGAAATCCGCGATCTCGAACCGCACGGTGTAGTCGCCGGCCGGAAGGCCGGGAATCGTGTAAACGCCGTTGACGTCGGCGGTCGCCGACCGTGCGCCCTGCAGCGACGGCGATGCGACGGTGACGACGACACCCGGTAGCGCGAGACCATCGGTCGACGAGAGCCGACCGCGAATCGTTCCGGACTGCTCGCCCTGCGCGAAGACCGTCGCGCAAATGGACAAGACTACAGGTACAAAACAGAAGATGAAGGCACGTTTCATGATGCGTGTGGATGAGCATCGTCCGTGCCATCACGCTTCTCGTCCCGTCCGACGGATTTCTCCCGGAGAGATCGGTCGATGACAGAATTGCCGCGGCGCAATGTGCGTGTGTGTGTGCCGAATCGCAACGTGGCGATCACGAAACTGAGAATCGCGCTGCGCGCCCGACACTTTTGCAAGCACGGCTTCCAGCAGGGGCGTCATCGCGCGCAACTGCCGCGCGCGAATGACGGCGTTCCACAGGAATTCAAATTTCTTCCATCCGGCGGCGTACGCAAAGTGCTTCGCCTGGTGTTTGCGCGTCCCGTGCGTGAACGAGGCGGCGGCGATCGAGGACCAGCGGTAGAACTCGCGATAGGCCCAGTCGTAACCGTCCTTGAGCGCGGCGGCGCTGAGGCGCGCGGGCCGAAAGACGACGTGCCGGGTGTCGTAGAGATCCCAGTCGGCCGTCATGATCCGATTCTCGCGAGCGAGACGCGCGTGCAGGCCGGTGCCCGGATACGGCGTCTGGATATGGAACGTCGCCGTGGTGATCCCGTTCTCCACGGCCCAGTCGACCGTCCGTCGAAACACATCGTTGTCGTCGTCGTCCATGCCGAACACGAAGCTGCCGTTGATCATGATGCCGAGCCCGTGCAGACGGGCGGTGACGGCGGAGTAGTCGCGTCCGAGGTTCTGACGCTTCTGGCTGCGGCGCAGATTGTCGGGCGTAAGCGTCTCGAACCCCACGAACAGGCTGCGGAGCCCGGCCTCGGCGGCGCGCTCGATGAGATCGCCGCGCAGCACGGAGTCGACGGTCGCCGCGCCCTGGAACAGCCGGTTCATGCCCTTCATGCCGTCGAAGAGATCCCGGGCGAAGCGCGGATCGCCGAGCAGGTGATCGTCGAGGAAGTACAGATGGCGGCCCGGCAGACGCGAGATCTCGGCAAGCGCCGCGTCGACGCGCTGGGTATAGAAGGAGCGGCCGCCCGCGAAGAACGCGTCCTTGTAGCAGAAGTCGCAATGCTGCGGGCACCCGCGCGTCACGACGATCGAGTTGGGAACGAGATAGCGGCGCCGCGCGATCAGATCGCGCCGCACGGGCGGGATCCGATCGATCGATCGCCCCTCGGCCGAGCGGTACACCGGCTGCGCTTGGCCGTCGCGGAAATGCTGAAGGAAGACGGGAAATGTCTGTTCCCCCGGACCGAGGAAGATCGCGTCGGCGTGGAAGGCGGCCTCCGAGGGGAGCGAGGTCACGTGCAGGCCGCCGAGCGCGACGAAGACGCCGCGCGCGCGATACAGGTCGGCAATCCGATACGCGCGATAGGCGTTCGTGATGTACACCTGGATCACGACCAGGTCGGGACGATCGTCCACGGGGAGCTTCTGGACGTGCTCGTCCACGATCCTCGCCTCGTCGTCCGGCCGGAGGTACGCCGCGAGCGTCGCAAGGCCGAGCGGGGGGAACAGCGAGTATTTGATCGGGCGCCAGTACGGGCCGGTGGCTTCGGTCAGCGCGGGCAGGATGAACGTCACCCGGATCGCGTCGCGGCAGGTCATACTTTGCATTGTAAAGTATTACTTGGCAATGTAAAGCTCGGATAGACTGCGGGCCATGGCCGACCCTCTCACCCGCCGCGGCTGGCTGGGACTCGTCTCCGCGGCGTCAATTGGCTCGAGTCTGGCGGGCGCCGGCCCGGCTGCCGCCGAACCGCGCGAGCAGACTGCCGGACCCGACGCCGCCGCGGGAGCGCGGACCTACAACGTCCGCGACTACGGTGCGAAGGGAGACGGCACGACTGTCGACACGGCTGCGGTTCAGGCGGCCATCGACGCGTGCGCGAAGGATGGCGGCGGCACCGTGCTCGTGCCCGGGGGCGTTTTCCACATCGGCACGATCGAGTTGAAGAGCAACGTCACGCTGCATCTGTCGGCGGCGGGGACGCTGCTCGGAAGCGCCGACGGCAGGCAATATCACGCCGTCGACGCGATCCCGCTTCGCGGCGACTCCACGCTCGGCGACGGCAACTGGGCGCTGATCTTCGCGGTCGACGCGAACAACGTGTCCATCGAAGGCCCCGGCATGATTGACGGCCAGGGGCTGCAGTTCCATGCGCCCGCGCGGGGCGTGGCGCCGCCGAGCGGCCTGGGCGGGAACAACCGTCCCTATCACCTCCTCTTCCACCGGTGCGAGCACCTCCGCGTGCGGGGACTGCGCCTGTGGCAGAGCGCGTATCACAGCGTTCGTGTCATCCAGTCGAAGTATGTGCGGATGGAAGGGCTGCACATCTACAACCGCGTGAACGGCAACAACGACGGTTTTCATTTCATCAGTTGCGAGCACGTCGCCGTCAGCAACTGCACGGTGCAGTGCCAGGACGATGCGTGTGCGCTCTTCGGGAGCTGCAGGTTCGTCACCGTCACCAACTCGACGTTCAGCACGCGGTGGTCGGTATTCCGCTTCGGCGGCGGAGAAGCCGAGAACGTCGCCGTCTCGAATTGCGTGCTGCACCAGGTCTACGGATGTCCGATCAAGTTCCACGGCAATCAGGGGACGCGCTTCGAGAACATGTCGTTCTCGAACCTCGTGCTGCAGGACGTGACCGGCCCGATCAGCATCAGTGTGGGATCGTCGCCCCGGGCGGACGGCTCGACCGCGCCCGCCCGTCCAGGCATCATCCGCAATATCGCGTTCACCAACATCCACGGCACCGTGACGACCGACCCGCCGCAGTTGGCGGACTTCCCCTTCCCGAGCCAGATCCGTCCAGGCGAAGGGCATTCGGCCATCGTGCTGAACTCGGTCGGCGGCTCGATCCTGGAGAACATCTCATTCGACAACGTCCACCTGACCTTTGGCGGCGGCGGAACCGCCGAAGAAGCCGCGCGCCGGGATCTGCCGGAAGTGGCCGGTGAGTACTTCGTGCTAGGGCCCATTCCGGCGTACGGACTTTATGCGCGCAACGCGCGCGGCGTGACGCTGCAGAACGTCCGCTTCGAGGTCCGCACGCCGGACCTGCGGCCGGCCGTGATCTTCGACCACGTCGAAGACGCCGCGGTCAACGGCCTGAGCGTGCAGGGCAACCCGCAGGCCGAATCCGTGGTGCGCTTCATCGATTCGACGCACGCGTTGCTGACGGCGACGCGCGTGCTGACGCCGGCCGCGGCCTTTCTGCAGCTCGAAGGCGCAGCCACTCGGGCCATCACGATCGACGGCGGCGATCTCTCCATGGCGGCGACGCCGGTGGCCTATAAGAACGGCGCCACGCCGGCCGCTGTGAGAGTGCGCGCGTAGCGGGCGACGTCTCAGCGGTCTCCTGCGCACTCTTCGTTGTAGGTCTGTACGTTAGACTGCCGCCATGCACTGTTCAAAATATCTGGTGAGCGCGGCGGCTGCCGCGTCGATCGTGGTGTCGGTCGGCGCGCAGGACGGGCAGAAGCCGGCGCGGCCGGAATCGCCGAAGGAGTTCAAGGCCCTCAAGTACCGCAACATCGGCCCCGCCGCCGGCGGGCGCGTGTCGCGCGCCGCCGGGGTGCCGGGCAATCCCCTCCTCTATTACGCCGCGACCGCGTCGGGCGGCGTGTGGATGTCGGCCGACGGCGGATCCAGTTGGAAGTCGCTCTTCGACGAACAGCCGATCTCGTCGATCGGATCGATCGCCATCGCGGCGAGCGACCCGAACATCATTTATGTGGGCAGCGGCGAAGCGAACATCCGCGGCAACGTCGCGGCGGGCAACGGCATCTACAAGTCGGTCGACGGCGGCAAGACATGGACCCACGTCTGGGATCAGGAGGGCCAGATCGGCGCGATGGCCGTGCATCCGCGCAACCCCGACGTCGCCTTCGCCGCCGTGCTGGGCCACGCCTTCGGGCCAAACGCCGAGCGCGGCGTGTATCGCACGCGCGACGGCGGCAAGACGTGGCAGCAAGTGCTGAAGAAAGACGCCGATACCGGCGCCTCGGACGTGGCGATGGATCCCTCCAACCCGAACACCCTTTTCGCCGGCTTCTGGCAGGCGCGCCGCCTTCCATGGGATCTCCAGAGCGGCGGTCCCGGCAGCGGCCTGTACGTCTCGCACGATGGCGGCGACACATGGAAGCCGATCACCGGCCACGGACTGCCGGACGGCATCTGGGGCAAGGTGGGGGTCGCCGTCGCGCCGTCCGATCGCCAGCGCGTCTACGCGCTCATCGAATCGGAAAAGGGCGGCCTGTTCCGCTCCGACGACGGCGGCGAGAGCTGGGAGCTGATCAATCCCTCGCACGCGCTCCGCCAGCGCGCCTGGTACTACTCGACCATCACTGTGAATCCGACCAATGGGAACGAGGTGTGGTTCCCGCAGGTCCCGATGCTGAAGACGATCGACGGCGGGAAGACGATCGATTACGTGAAGGGCCTGCCGCACGGCGACAACCACGACATCTGGATCGACCCCGTGGATCCGAAGCGGATGATCGTGGCCAACGACGGGGGCGTCCACATCAGCCGCAACGGCGGCGGCACCTGGTTCTCGCCGCCGCTGCCAATCGCGCAGTTCTACCACGTGTCGGCCGACACCCGCCGCCCGTACTGGGTCGCCGGCGCGATGCAGGACCTCGGCACGGCGCAGGGACCGAGCAACAGTCTCGCGCGCAACATCGCGCTCAGCGACTGGCACGACGTCGGCGGCGGCGAAGCCGGCTGGGTGGTCTCCCAGTCCGACGATCCCAACATCGTCTACGCCGGCGAGTACCTCGGCATCATTACGCGCTACGACTACCGCACGCGCGAATCGCGGAACGTGAGCGCCTGGCCGGACAACCCGTCGGGCCACGGCGGCGAGGACATGAAGTACCGCTTCCAGTGGACGGCGCCGATCGCCGCGTCTCCCTTCGATCCGAAGGTCATCTATCACGGCGCGCAGGTCGTCCTGCGCACGCGCGACGGCGGCCAGAGCTGGGACGCGATCAGTCCGGATCTCACGCGAAACGACAAGGCGAAACAGAAATGGGCCGGCGGTCCAATCACCGGCGACAACACCGGCGTCGAGACCTACGACACCGTATTCGTCATCGCCGAATCGCCAAAACAGAAGGGGCTCATCTGGGCCGGCAGCGACGACGGTCTGGTGCACGTGACGACAGACGAGGGCAGGAGCTGGAAGAACGTGACGTCCGCGATGAACGGACTGCCCGAGTGGGGGACGGTGAGCATGATCGAGCCGTCGCCGTTCGATGCGAACACCGCGTACGTCACCGTCGACGCGCATCGCCTCGACAATAGCCATCCCTATCTCTTCAAGACGACGGACCTCGGTCGGACCTGGAAGCGGCTCGACGCCTCCCTCGACAGCGCCGTCTATCTGCACTCAATCAAGGAAGATCCCAAGAAGCGCGGACAACTGTATCTGGCGACCGAGCGCGGCGTGATGTTCTCCACCGACGATGGCCAGACCTGGAAGCCGCTGCAGTTGAACCTGCCGACCGTCGCCGTCCATGATCTGATCGTCAAAGACGACGCGCTCGTCCTCGCGACGCATGGACGTTCGCTCTGGATTCTCGACGATCTCCAGCCCGTCCGCGAGTACGACTCGAAGATCGCATCCGAAACGACGCATCTGTTCGCGCCGCCGGACGCCGTCCGCTGGCGGTACGGCTCGGGGAGCTACGGAGTGCGCAGCGGAACATTCCCGAATCCGCCGGCCGGCGCGTCGATCGACTACGCCCTGAAGGACGAGGAGAAGGGCGAGCTCAAGATCCAGATCGTGGACGCCGGTGGACAGGTGGTGCGCACCCTGAGCAGCACGCCGCCGGAACCGATGGGCAGCGACGACAACGAGGATCCCGAGGACTTCAAGAAGGCGGCGCTGCCCAGGGAAGCCGGCGTCCAGCGCGCCGTCTGGGACCTGCGCTACGAAGGAGCGCGGAAAATCAAAGGCGGCCGGATCGACACCGGGGACCCGATTGAAGGGCCGCGCGTCCCCCCCGGCGCCTACACGGTACGCCTGACCGTCGCGGGCAAGACGCTCGAGGCGCCGCTGCGCGTCGTACCCGATCCTCGCGGCGATCTGCCCGTACAGGATCTTCAGGCGCAGGCGGCGTTCGGCATCCGCGTTCGCGACGACGTCTCGCGCGTCACCGACCTCGTCAACCAGGTTCGGTCCGTACGAGACCAGCTGAAGGCGCGGAAGACGGCGCTGGAGGCGCGGAAGTCCGAGTCCGGGATCGCCGATCTCGTGAAGGAGTCGGATGCGGCGATCAAGAAGGCCGACGCACTGGAGGACAAGCTGCACAATCCGACGGCGGAAGTCGTGTACGACATTCTCGCGATGCGCGGCGGCACGCGTCTCTATTCACGCCTGGCGTTCGTCCAGCTCTCCGCCGTGGATGCCGAGGGCCCGCCGACCGCCGGGATGACGCAGGTCCTGACCGAGCTCGAAAAGGAGCTGGCGGCGCTCGAGACCGACACGAAGCAGTTCATCTCCGGCGACGTCGCGAAGATCAACCAGCGCGCCGCGCAACTGAATCTGCCGTTCGTCGTTCTCAAATAGTGCGACGGACGACGTACAACACAGAGAACGCCGAGTTCGCAAGAGACGCTCAAAGAATCGGCCGCGGACGACACGGACAACACTGAAGCGATGATGCGGTCGCCCGCCGGCCGGCGTTGGGCAGGGCGAAGCGCGGCGCGACCGCTCGTGTCTGTCGGAGTACGCTCTCCGTGCGTCTCTGTGCGCTCTTGTCTCAGTGGTGATCTTCTTGATCCATGTATTCCTTGTATTCCCTGTATTCCCTGTATTCCTTGTATTCCGCGTAGTCCGCGTAGTCCGCGGCCCTATACTTCCCGCGTCTTCCACCCGCCGCGGCGGAACAGGACTGCGCTGACGACGGCCAGCGTCGAATAGGCGGTTGTCAGCGCGATGAACACGCCGCGCGCGCCGAAGCCGGCGCGCGTGGCCAGCCACCACGCCAGGGGGATCTCCCAGAGCCAGAAGACGAACAGGTTGATGATCGTCGGCGTCCATGTGTCGCCGGCGCCGTTGAACGACTGCGTCAGCACCATTCCGCAGGCGTAGAACACGAAGCCGAGGCTGACCGTTCGGAGGCAGCCGATCGCGAACGGCCGGATAGCCGGATCGCGTGTGAAGAGCGCCGCGATCTGGGGCGCGGCGATCAGGAACAAGAGCCCGACGAGGCCTAGAAACAGCATGTTGTACGCCGCCGCCGTCCAGACCGCGCGCTCGGCCCGATCCGGCCGTCCCGCGCCGAGATTCTGCCCCACCATCGTCGCGGCGGCGTTGGCGATGCCGAACGCGGGCAGCAGCGCGAAGATGATGACGCGGATGCCGATGGTGTATCCCGCGATCGCCTCGCTGCCGAACAGGGAGAGAATCCGGACGAGCCCGATGTAGCTGGCGGTGCCGATCAGGATCTGGAACGTACCCGTGCCCGACAGACGCAGCACCGTCTGCATGGTCGGCCAGTCGGGCCGGAGATCGCGGCGCCGGATCACGACACGGCCGCGGCCGCGCGCGAGCGTGACGATCTGGTAGATAACCGCCGTCCCCCGCCCAATGTTCGTGGCCGTCGCGGCTCCCGCGACGCCGAGATGCGGAAACGGGCCGAGACCGAAGATGAAGCACGGGCCAAGCACGATGTTCAGCAGGTTGCCGAGGATCAGCACGCGCATGGCGATCGCCGCGTCGCCGGCGCCGCGAAAGACGGCATTGAGCAGGAAGAGAAGCAGCACGGTCGCGTTGCCCGTGAGCATGATCCGCGTGAAGGTCCCGCCGGTACGGACGACGCCGTCCGAGGCGCCCATGAGACGCAGGAGCGATGAAGCGTTCGGACCGGCGAGTGCCGCGATCGCCGCCGCGACGCCGAGCCCGAGCAGAATCGACTGGCCGGCCGCGCGGGCCGCGCCGTCGGGATCGTGCTCGCCCGTCCGGCGTGCGACAACCGCCGTCGCCCCGATCGAGACGCCCATGGCGACCGTATAGACCAGCGTGAGCATCGACTCGGTCAGCCCGACCGTCGCGACGGCGTCGGCGCCGAGCCGCGAGACCCAGAACACGTCCGCGACGGCAAAGATCGACTCCATCGACATCTCGACGACCATCGGCACGGCGAGCATGATGACGGCCCGGCCGACCGGCGCTGTGGTGTAATCGATGCTGGTGCCGCGGATCGCCGCGCGGAGCGTGGACCAGACGGACATGGATTCGCGTTAGAAGCTACCCGATTCCGAACAACACTTTGGGGCTTTTCTGCGTCTAATGTGCCTATGGAAGCCTTTCTCAAGGATCTGAAGCACTCCCTGCGCATGTTCGCGCAGAGTCCCGCGTTTACGCTGGCGGCGATCGCGGCGCTCACGCTGGGCATCGGCGCCAACACGGCGATCTTCTCGGTCATCAATGCGGTCCTGCTGAAACCGGTCTCGGTGCCCGACCCGGATCGCGTCGTGGTGTTCATGAACGTGACGCCGCGCGGCTCGGGGCCGGCGGCGTCCCCGGCCAAGTTCGCCCATTACCGGCAGCAGACCGAAGTCGTTCAGGACGTCGCGGCGTTCAACACCGGCGTCATGAACTACACGGGCGGAAATTTTCCCGAGCAGCTCCGATCCGGACGCGTGTCGGCGGACTTCTTCAAGCTCGTCGGCGCGCCCGTCCTGCTCGGACGGACCTTCACGGCCGACGAGGACGCGCCGCGCGGCCCCCGAGTCACCGTCATCTCGCGCCACCTGTGGGAATCGCGCTTCAATGCGGATCCGAACATCGCCGGCAAGTCGATCTCGCTCGGCGGCGAACCGTACACGATCGTCGGCGTGCTGAACAACTTCGACTTCAGGGAGTTCGGCCCGACGCCGCAGGTCTGGGTGCTGTTTCAGTTCGATCCGAACACGACCGATCAGGGACACTACTTTCGGGCGCTGGGGCGGTTGAAGCCGGGCGTCTCGCTGCAGCAGGCGAACGCGCGCATGCAGGCGTCGGCGAAGGACTATCGCGCGAAATTTCCGACCGCGCTCGGGCCGCAGGCGTCCTTCGGCGTCCAGCCGATCCGCGACGTCATCGTGCGCGGCGACGTGAAGCAGTCTCTGCTGGTGTACGGCGGAGCCGTCAGCTTCGTCCTGCTCATCGCGTGCGCCAACGTCGCCAACCTGCTGCTCGTGCGTGCGACCGGCCGGCGCCGCGAGATCGCGATCCGGGCGGCGATCGGCGGATCCCGGCGGCGCATCATCCGCCAGCTCCTCACTGAGAGCGTCGTGCTCTCCCTCAGCGGGGGCCTGCTGGGGCTGTTCCTGGGCTGGGCCGGGATTCGCGCCCTGCTGTCGATCAACACGGCCGGCCTTCCCCGCGTGGGCCAGAACGGCGAGCTGGTCGGACTCGACTGGCGCGTCGTCGCCTTCACGGTTGCGGTGTCGCTCGCGACCGGCATCGTCTTCGGCCTGATCCCCGCGATCCAGAGCTCGAAGACGGATTTGACGACGACGCTGAAGGAGAGCAGCGGCCGCTCGGGAACCGGATTCCGTCAGAACAAGGTCCGCTCGGTGCTCGTGGTCGTCGAGGTCGGGCTCGCGCTCGTGCTGCTGATCGGATCGGCCCTGCTGATTCGGACGGCGGTGGCGCTCGGCCACGTCGATCCCGGCTTCGATACGCACAACGTGCTGACGCTGAAGATGTCGCTCAAGGGCGCGCAGTACGAGAAGTCGGAGGCGGTCGAGCAGGTGGTCCGAAACGGCGTGGAGAAGCTGCGCAGCATTCCTGGCGTCGTGAATGCGAGCGCGACCTGCTGCGTCCCGCTCCAGGGGGGCTATGGTCTGCCGTTCCGGATCGTGGGACGGCCGCTCGCGGCCGACAGCCAGGGCCCGTACCACGGCGGCGGCGGCTGGATGACCGTCTCGCCCGGCTACTTCGAGGTTTTCAAGATTCCGGTGAAGCGAGGGCGCACGTTCACGGACCGCGACACGTCGACCTCCACGCCCGTTGTCGTGATCAACGAGGCCATGGCGAAGCAGTTCTGGCCGAAAAGCGATCCGCTCGTCGATCGGATCGTCATCGGCAAGGGAGTGATGCGGGAATTCGCGGCTGAGGGGGAACGTCAGATCATCGGCGTCGTCGCCGACATCAAGAGCAACGGGCTCGACAGCGACGCGCAGCCGCAGATGTTCGAGCCGCAGGCGCAGGTGCCCGACGCGGCGAACGCGCTCAACGTCGGATTGACGCCGATCTCCTGGATCGTCCGCACGCAGGTGCCGCCGCAGTCGCTGAGCGCCACGATCCAGGATCAGCTCCGCCAGACGACCGGACTGCCGGTGTCCGACGTACAGTCGATGGACGAGATCGTGTCGGTCTCGGTGTCACGCCAGCGATTCAACATGTGGGTGATGACGGTGTTCGGCGCGTGCGCGCTGCTGCTGGCGGCGATCGGCATCTACGGCCTGATGGCCTATTCGGTCGAGCAGCGGACGCAGGAGATCGGAATCCGGCTGGCGCTCGGCGCGCAGACGGGACAGGTCAGATCGATGGTGGTGCGGCAGGGCATGACGCTGGCGATCGCCGGCGTCGTCATCGGCCTCGGCGCGTCGTTCGGGCTGGCGAAACTGATCACGGCGTTCCTGTTCGGAGTGACGGCGAGGGATCCGCTGGTGTTTGCGGGCGTGCCGGCCCTGCTGACGGCGGTCGCGCTGTTCGCCGTCTGGCTCCCGGCGCGCCGCGCCAGCAGGGTCGATCCGATTATCGCGCTGCGGTACGAGTAGTCCCGAGTCCATCAGTGCCGGGTCCCGGGTCCCAGGTCCCGGGTCCCTGGTCTATCGAGCTCTGAGGGTCAGGAAGATCGTCGCGTCCTTGCGATGGACGAGCAGCAGCGCCGGCTTCCCGTCCCTGCGATCGAGCGCGGACTTCAACGCGTCGACCGTCGTGACGGTTTTGCCGTCGATCTTCTCGATCACGTCGCCTTCCTGCAGTTGACTGTCGGCGGCGATGCCGGCGGGATCGACGCCCGCGACGAGGACGCCCTGCGTGCCGCGCGGCACGCCGATCTGCTCGGCGAGATCGGGTGTGAGCGGCTCGACGCTCATGCCGTATTTCCCGTCGCCGCGATCGGACGAACGCGATGAACCGCTCCGCTCGCGAGTCGCGGCCAGCTCACCTACCGTCGCCTGCAGCGTCTCGTTGCGGCCGCTCCGCAGGACCTGCACCGGCACGGTCGTTCCCGGCGTCGTGGCGGCCACGATGTTCCGCAGTTGGTTGTAATCGGTGATGGGCTTTCCGTTGTACTGGGTAATCACATCCCCCTGCCTGATGCCCGCACGCGCGGCCGGAGAGTCGGCCTCGACATTGCTGACGAGCGCGCCCTGCGCCGACGGCAGTCCGAGCGAGGTCGCGAGGTCCGCGGTGATGCGCTGCACCGTGACGCCGAGCTTCGCGCGACGGACGGTCCCGTTCTTCACGAGCTGATCCATCACGTTCTTCGCCATGTTCGACGGAATGGCGAAGCCGAGGCCGATGTTGGCGTCCGACGGCGAGAGGATCTGCGAGTTGATGCCGATCAACTGGCCGGCCGCGTTCACCAGCGCGCCGCCGGAGTTGCCGTGGTTGATGGCGGCGTCGGTCTGCAGGAAATCCTGGTAACTGTCGCTGTTCTCCGTCTGACGGCCCTTCGCGCTGATGATGCCGGAGGTCACCGTCTCGCCGACGCCGAGCGGATTGCCAACGGCGAGGACGACGTCCCCCACCTTCACCGCGTCGGAGTCGCCGATGACCAGCGTGGGAAGGTTCGCCGCGTCGATTTTCACGACCGCGAGATCCGTCGCCGGATCCGTGCCGACGACTTTCGCCGAAAACGTGCGGGAGTCGGGCAGTTCAACCTGCACCTTGTCGGTGCCGTCAACGACGTGGTTGTTGGTGAGAATGTAGCCGTCCTGCGTGACGATGACGCCCGATCCGAGTCCGCGCTCGATGCCGCGGGGAATCCTCGGCGCGCGCTGTCCGCGCGGCGCCTGCGGCGCCTGCTCCCCGAAGAAGCGGCGGAACAGATCGTCGGGCATCTGCTGATCCGTCGGGACCATCTGGGCGCGCTTTTCGACGCGGATCGTGACGACCGCGGGCATCACCCGCTCGACCACTGGCGCGTACGACGCGCTGGTCACCGCGGCTGGTACGCCGGGCGCGGCGACGCTGACGGCCGGGCGCGCCGCCGCCGACAGATACGTGCTGGCCTGCGGCGCGCGCCAGGCGGCCATGGTGACGACGCCGGCGGCAATCGCCGCGACAGCGCCCTTTCTGAAATATCCGTTATACATGGTTGGAAATCACCTCTATTCCTTAGACGACGGCCAACCTTGCGGACACGTTGCGGGATCGTTACAAGCGTGTAAGGTTCGGGGTTCCAGGTCAGACGGAAGAGGTTTCGGGCGGCGCCAGAGGCAGCCGGACAATGAAGGTCGACCCGCGGCCGGGCTCGCTGCGCGCCTCCACTTCCCCGCCGTGGGCCTCGACGTAGGCTTTCACCAGGCTGAGCCCGAGGCCGAGGCCGCGCTCGGAACGGCTGGGGTCGGCGCGATAGAGGCGATCCCAGATCCGGGGAAGGTGCTCGGGAGCGATTCCGCTGCCGGTGTCTTCGATCGTCACGCGCGCCCGGGTCGAATCGGCGTCCGCCGCGATGCGTACGGTCCCCCCCGAGGGCGTGTATTTGATCGCGTTGTCGAGCAGGTTGGCGAAGACCTGGCGCAGGCGATCGCGCGCTCCGCTGAGGGTGATGTCGGGGCCGGACTCGAGCGTGACCGCGATCTGCTTCGCGTCGGCGACGTCCTCATAGAGCTCGACGGCTTCGGCGAGGAGCTGGCGCAGCGCGACAGGCTCGCGCCGCAACTGAAGCGCGCCGGTCTCGGCCTCCGAGATGTCCATCAGCGTGTTCAGCATCGACAGAATCCGATCCGACTCCTCGAGACAGTCGGCGAGCGCCTCGCGGGCCGCCTTCGCCGAGGCGCCCCCGGCATCGGCCGGATCGTCCGACTGCAGCGCGCGCTCCGCGATGCCGCGCAGGCGCGCGAGCGGCGTCCGCAGATCATGCGCCACGTTGTCGAGCGACTCGCCCATCGCGGCGATCAGCGAATTGATCCGATCGAGCATCGTATTGAAGAGGGCGCTCAGCTCGTCGACGGCGTCCCCCTGGGAGCTGCGCACTCGAACCCGCGTATCCGTGCGCCCGGTGCGGATCGTGCGCTGCACGACGGCGATGAGGTCGTAAATCGGCTGGACGGTGGATCGCGTGAGCAGGAGGCCGCCGAGGACGCCAATCGCGAGCGCGGCGATGGAGACGAGGCCGACGATCACCTGGAACTGACGGAGCAGGGCCAGGCGTATCTCGTTGCTCTTGCCGACCTGCAGGATCGTGCCGTCGGCCAGGCGCGCCGACGCCACCTCGAGCACCGCGCGGCGGCCGTGCGCCGCGTCCCCTCCGGCGCCACCCCCGCCGTCGCCGAGATCCTCGAACGCGTATCCTCGCCACCCCGGCGGCATCCGCACGAAGAGCGCATCGGCGTCGGGCCCGAGGACGCGGACAAAGAGCCGCTCCTCGCTGCCTGTCCGCTCCTCCAGCTCCACGGACCGCTGCAGCGCCGGCAGTCCGCCGAGCTCGTACCGCGAGGCGTATTCGCGCAGCGTCGCGCGGATGATGTCGTGATCGCGCTGCGCGAGCGACGACGACATGAGCGCGTATCCGAGGCCGACGAGCACGACGGTGCTGATGACGAAAACGGTCGCGTACCAGACAGACAGCCGCAGACCGAGCAGGCGCCTGAACGTGCTCATGGCGTCGAGCGCAGCACGTAGCCCACGCCCCGGACCGTCTGCAGCAGCTTCACCGGGAACGGCCGATCGATCTTGTCTCGAAGCCGAGAGACGAGGACGTCGACGACGTTCGTGTTCGGATCGAAGTTGTAGCCCCAGACATGGGACAGGATGGAGGTCTTCGACACGACGCGATCCGGGTTGCGCATCAGGTATTCGAGCAGCGCGAACTCCCGCGGACGCAGGTCGACCGCGCGGTCGCCGCGGCTGACCTTCCGGGTGAGAAGATCGAGCCGGAGATCGGCGACCGTCAGACGCGTCGGCTCCGCCGCGCCGGTCGCGCGGCGGATCAGCGCCTGCACGCGCGCGAGCAGCTCGGCGAAGGCGAACGGCTTCGTCAGGTAGTCGTCGCCGCCGGCCTGCAGGCCGCGCACGCGATCGTCGACGGACCGCTTCGCGCTCAGGATCAGGACGGGGGTTCGAACGTGCTTCGCGCGGAGCGAGTCGATCAGATCGATCCCGTCCATCTGCGGCAGCATCACGTCGACGATCGCCGCGTCGTAGCTGTCGGCGAGCGCGCGCTGCAGACCGGTGCGCCCGTCCGCCGCGCGATCGACCGCGAACCCCGCCTCGCGCAGCCCCTTCTCGACAAACGCCGCAATCGTGTCGTCGTCTTCCACCAGCAGGACACGCACCGGGAAAGTTTAGTCTGTAATTTCTACAGCCGCGTCGTATCCCGCGACAGCGGTCTGTAGACGCGACGTATCGCGTAAATGTCGCAACTTCACGCGGCAGAGCAGCTTCTTCGCCGCTCGCCGATGCCATTTACAAGTACCGAACGGCCCTGCCGTTGCTGCGCAAATCGAGCACACACGTGCACCGGTTCCCCATCGTGTCGGGAGGAGTCGGACGAGTCATGCAGAGAAGTCTGGGGGCCACCGTGATTGCCGCGGCGCTGGCTGCGGCGTGCTCGGGAAAAGGCTCCATGCCGACCGCGCCGTCGAATACCCGGCCGCCCTCGGCCGCCGCAGGCACCTCGAAGACACTCGGGGGCGCAGCCAATGACGCCGCCGCGAGTGCAGAAGTGGAAGGCGTGATCGAGGCGGTGCCGCCGACGACCGCGTCCTCGACGTTCAGGGTTGCCGGAAAAACGGTGCGCACGGATCCGTCGACCGTGTTCGTCGACGGATCCGTCACTCGCTCGTTTTCGGATCTGAGAGTCGGGCTGCGCGTCGAAGCAAAGGGGTCTCTCTCGGGTGACACCCTGACTGCATCGCGGGTGGAGCTGGAGGAAGCGGCGGAAGAGCCGGAGCCCGAACCGGAGCCGCAGCCCGCCCCCGCCCCGCCTCGGCAACCGAACCCGCCAGCGCCCGAGCCGGGCGACGACGACGAACAGAACGAAGCGGAAGTCACAGGCATGCTCGGCCCCGTGAGTGGATCCTGTCCGGCGATTTCCAGCACGGTCGGGACGACGAGGTTTTCGACGTCGGCCTCGACGCGCTTCGACGACGCGTCGTGTTCCGCGTTCAAAACCGGCGATCGAGTCGAGGTCAAGGGCACCAGGAACGCCGATGGATCCATCGCGGCTTCGAGGCTGAAAAGAGAATAGCCTCGAGCTCAACCATGTAATTCCTGCGACCTTGTCGTGATCGCGCGCGACGCGCATGCCGGCCGAGGACTAGGACGCCTGGATAACTCCAGCGTGCCTAGTCCTTTACGAAGGGGCATGCCGCGATCGTGCGGGCATCTGTCTTGCCCTGGCTGTGCTTTCGCGGACAACTGGAGGATTCATGCCTAGGTTCCTGATTATCACTCTCGCGGCTGCGGCGCTGTGCGGAGGCTGCGGAAGCAAGAGCTCGGCGCCAACGGCGCCCTCGTCGATCACGACGGCGAGCGGCGCGACAATTACCGGCACCGTGCAGGGTGCGGCCGCCACGGCGTCCGTTGCCGCAGTTCGTGGCGCTTCATTGACCGGTGTCACGGTTACCGTGGTGGGGACCTCGATCAGTTCGAGCCTCGACGGCTCGGGACGATTCAGCCTGCTCAACGTGCCGGCCGGCGCAGTGCAGTTGCAATTCTCCGGGGGTGGTGCGAACGCCACTGTGAGCCTCAATCCGGTCCAGCCTTTACAGACCGTCGATCTTGTCGTCGTCGTCGCCGGGTCCTCGGCGACGATCGACAGCGACGTCCGGAGCGGGGCCGGTGAGGCCGAGCTCGAGGGTCGCGTCGAGTCTCTGCCTCCGACGATGCCGGCGCTGACGTTCAAGGCCGCCGGTCGCACGGTGAAAACCGATTCGTCGACGCGATTCGTCGACGGAAGCGCGACGCGCGCGTTCGGCGATCTGACCATCGGGATGCGGGTGCACGTCAAAGGCACGATGACGGGCGACACACTCGTGGCGACGCTGGTCGAAATGCAGAACTCGACCGCCGTGCCGGTGGAGGTCAATGGCGTCGTCGACAGCCTGACTGGCGGCGCCTCGGCGTTCCAGTTCAAGATCGGCAGCTCGCTCGTGAAGGGCGACTCCCAGACGTCGTTCTTCGGCGACGGCGACACGCCCGATACGTTCGCGGACCTGAAGAACGGCGAGCGGGTCGAGGTCAAGGGCGAACAGCGCGACGGCTTCGTCTACGCCGTGCGGATCCACATCAACGGCGACTCGACGACGCCGCCCGAGGATACATCGGCATCCATCCACGGCACGCTTAACAGCATCGGCGGCGCCAAGCCGAACCTCACGCTGAGGGTCGACACGACCACGGTGCGCACGTCGGCCTCGACCGACGTGAAGCGCCGCGGCGACACTCAGTCGCTGGATAATCTCAAGGTCGGACAGAGCCTGCACGTGGTCGGCACGCGGCAGTCCGACGGAACGATCGACGCCAGACTGATCGAGATCGATGACGATGCGGTTGGCGGCGAGTTCGAGATCGAAGGCTCGATCGGCGGGCTGCACGGCGCGTGCCCGGCGATTCAGTTCAACGTGAACGGCTTCGCGATCTCGACGGGCTCGTCGACCACGTTCGACGGCGCCGGATGTTCGGCGCTCAAGAGCGGTGACCAGGTGGATGTCAAGGGGACCCGGCTGGCCGACGGCTCCATCGCGGCGACGACTGTCAGGAAGACCTAAACCGCACAGTCAGATCCGGCCTTCTCATCCGATGCGCTTGCGGCTGCGCATGACGGCAAGGGAGAGCACAAGGGCTCCCCATGCCGCCAGCGCGGCCGCTTGCGGCCAGAGAAGCGTCATGCCGATCCCTTTCAGAAAGATCCCGCGGACGATCACCAGAAAGTAGCGCAGCGGAATCGCGTACGTCGCGTACTGAATGACGCGCGGCATGTTCTCGATCGGGAAAATGAAGCCCGAGAGATAGATCATCGGCGTCAGGAAGAAGAACGTCGCGGTCATCATCGCCTGCTGCTGGGTATCGGAGATCGTCGAGATGAGCAGCCCGAGCGCGAGCGTACAGATCACGTACAGCAGGCTCATGGCGATGAGCAGCAGCAGACTGCCGCGCAGGGGCACCTCGAACCAGAACACGGCAACGGCCGTCACGAGCAGCACGTCGATCAGCGCGATCACGCCATACGGCAGCAGCTTTCCGGCAATCAGCTCCCAGCGGCGGAGCGGCGTGACATTGAGCTGCTCGAGCGTGCCGAGCTCCTTTTCCCTGACGATCGCCATGGCCGCCAGATTGGCGGTCACCAGCAGGAGCAGCAGCGCGAGCACGCCGGGAATCATGAAGAAGCGGCTCTCGAGCTGGGGATTGAACCAGATGCGTACGCGCAGGTCTATGGCTCCGACCTGCGCGACCGGCGTCTGTCCCGCCCAGGCGGAAGGCGGGCCTGCGAGGGAGGCCGCGTACTCCCCCAGAAGCGCCGTCGCGTAGCCGAGCGCCACCGTCGTGGAATTCGAGTTGCTGCCGTCGGCGACGATCTGCAGCGTCACGGGGCGGCCTGAATGAATCGCGGTGCCGTATCCGGGCGGAATCGCCACGGCGATCCACGCGCGGCCGGTCTGAAGGTCCCGGTCGACGCCGGCGACGGTCGTGACGGTGTTCACGACGGCAAAATTGCGCGACGCGTCGAACCGCGCGATCAGCGCGCGGCTGTCCTGCGATCGATCGCCGTCGGCCACGGTGACCGGCACTTCCTTCACGTCGGTGGTCGCGGCGTAGCCGAGCATCGTGAGCTGGATGATGGGCGCGACGATTACGATGCCGAACAGACGCGGCTGCTGCCGCAGCTCGAGAAATTCCTTCCACACGAGGCGCCGGAGCCGCTGCATCAGGCACGCTCCCGCGCGAGCCGCGCCGACGCCAGGGCCAGCATCGCGAGCGCGTAGGCCGAGAGCGCGAGCATCTGAGGCCACAGCAGCGCGAGCGATGTGCCCTTGAGGACGATCCCGCGCAGCGCGATCAGGAAATACCGTGCGGGCACGACGAGGGTGACCAACTGGAGCGCCGGAGGCATGCTCGAGATGGGAAAGATGAATCCAGAGAGCATGAGCGTCGGCAGAAACGAGGTGAGCATCGCCGCCTGAAACGCGACCTGCTGCGTCTCGGCGGCGGTCGAAATCAGGAGCCCGGTGCCGAGGGCGCCGCTGATGAAGAGGGACAGCGCGAGCAGCAGCGACAGCCAGTTGCCGCGCATCGGGAGGCCGAAGAGCAGCATCGCGGCGAAGATGATGAGAGTAGCCGATGCAAGCGAGATCAGGAAGTACGGAATGCTCTTGCCGACGACGAACGAGAAGGTGTCAATGGGCGCCATGCGCACCTGCTCCATCGTCCCGCTCTCCTTCTCGCGGACGATCGAGAGCGCCGTGGAGATCACGGCCGTGATCATCAGGATGTACGCGATGAGGCCCGGCACGAGGAACAGGGTGCTGCGGAGTTCCGGGTTGTACCAGATGCGCGGCTCGACGCTGATCGGCGGCGGGCGGCTCGCGGTCGCGGGACCGAGCTCGGCGCCGGCGGTGCGGGCAATGTTGGCCGCATAGCCCATGACCGTCGTCGCCGTGTTGGCGTTGTCGCCGGAGATGAGGAGCTGCACGGGCGTCGTCCGTCCGTTCAACGCTTCGCGCGCAAAGCCCTCGGGGATGACGAGCGCCGCGCGCGCGAGGTTCAGATCGAGTAGTCGATCGATCTCGGCGGGCGCATACGCGTCCGCCACGCGATCGAAGTACCCGGAGTTGACGAATGCGGCGATGAGCGCCCGGCTCTGGGGGGTCGCGTCCCGATCCTGGACCGCCAGCGCGATGTGCTTGATGTCCCAGTTGAGCGCGTAGCCGTAGAGCAAAAGGAAGAACGCCGGCACGAAGACGATCGTCATCAGGGTACGCCGGTCGCGCCGAATCTGGCGCAGCTCTTTGCGATAGACGGCTAATGCTCTTCTCATTTTCTTTCGCTCTGCCCTGACGTCGCGCGATCGATCACGTCCAGGAACACATCCTCGAGCGACGGCGCGACCGGCTCGAGGTTCTGCACGGCCACGCCTCCGGCTTTCAAGCGATCCGCGACGTCTTCCCTGCGCACGCGTGCGTCGCGCAGCACCGCGTGTACGGCCGTCCCAAAGAGGCTCGTCTTCTCGACTTCGGGAAACGCGTCGAGCTGACGCATCGCCTCGACCGGCCTGTCGGCGCGGATCTCGAGAATCGGACGTCCGGCGAACACCTGCTTGACTTCGGTGGTCGTGCCGATCGCGGCCAGTTTTCCGGCGTGAATCAGGGCGACGCGATGGCACCGCTCCGCCTCGTCCAGGTAGTGCGTCGTCACGAGGACGGTGACGCCGGCTTGCGACAGCGCGTCGATCAGGCGCCAGAACTGGCGGCGCGAGAGCGGATCGACGCCGCCGGTCGGCTCGTCCAGAAACAGAATGGCGGGCTCGTGCAGGATCGCGCAGCCGAGCGCGAGACGCTGGCGCCAGCCGCCGGCGAGATCGCGCGCCAGCGTCGCCTCGCGGCCGGCCAGCCCCGCCATCTCGATGACGAAACGGCGGCGTTCGACGAGCTTCGCCTCGCTCAGACCGTAGATCCCGCCGAAGAAGCGAATGTTCTGGTCCACGGTCAGCAGCTCGTAGAGCGAGAAGCGCTGCGACATGTATCCGATGCGCCGCTTGACGCCTTCAGGATCCCGCGTGACGTCGATGCCGCCGACCGTCGCGGACCCGGACGTCGGCTTCAGCAGCCCGCACAGCATCCGGATCGTCGTGGACTTGCCGGCGCCGTTGCTGCCGAGGAACCCGAAAATCTCGCCGCGGCGGACATCGAACGTCACGCGATCGACGGCGACGAACTGGCCGAAGCGCCGCGTCAGGTCGCGGACTTCGATCGCCTCACCGGCCAACGGCGCGCTCCAGGCGGGCCTCGGCGAGGCGCACGTTGGCGATCGCGCGAGTGCGATCGAGATCCGCCTGAAGGCGCGCGATCTGGGCGTCGAGGACGTCGGTGCCGGTGGCGACGCCCGCCTTGTAGCGCTCGCCGACAACGCGCTCGGCTTCGCCGGCGGCCCGGACCTCGTCGTTTGCGGCGTCGATGGCCTGCCGCGCCGAGTCGAGCTCGAGCGCGCGCGATCGGACTTCGAAGGTCAATTGCCGATCGAAGTCCTCGACGCGGGCTCTGAGGGCGGAGGCATTCGCCTTCGCCTCGCCATAGTCGGCCGCCCGGCGTCCGCTGTCCCAGAGGGTCCACGTCACGTTGACCGACGCGTCCCACGACGTCTCCCATTCGCCGCGCCGCGGGAAGATGCGCGGATTCGGCCGAGCGTAATCGTAGCCGCCGCCGACGGCGATCAACGGCTTGGCGGACGCCGCCACGGCCGCAGCGCGCGAATCGGCTGCCGCCGCGCGCTGTTCGAGCGCCTGCCGCTCCGGCCGTCCCTTCTCCGCGCGCGCAATGAGGTCCGCGACGGCGGAAACCGGGGCACTGGCAGTTTCCGGCCCTGCGAAAGGAGGCGCGGCAACCGTCAGCGTCCCGGTTTCGGTACCCAGCAGCCGGCCGAGGTCGGCGTCGGCGATCGCGCGTTGGTTGGCGGCCTCGATCGCCAGCAGCCGCTGATGCGACGCCTGGGCCTCCGCCGACGACACGTCGTTCGGCGGGATGAGGCCGGATGCCAGACGGCTGCGGACGTCGCGAAGGTGCGCGTCGACGGCGTCGAGCGACGTTCGCAGCACCGCTTCCGTCTCGCGCGCCGTGACCGCCCCCCAGAACGCGCGCGTGATTTCGAGACGGAGGTCGGCCCGCGCCGCCTCGAGATCCTTTCCGACGGCCGTCCGCTCCGCGGCCGCCGCGCGTACCAGCGCGTCCGCCCGGCCGCCGGTGTAGATCGGCCACTGCAAGTCGAGCCGCGCGCGGTAATTGTCCGGGATGTCGGGATACACGACCTGCCGCGCGCCGCCCGGCAGCGCAATCGCGAACTCGTCGACGTGATTGGTCCGCGTGTAGCCGCCCTGCAGCGCGACGCTCGGAAGATCCGCGGCCTTCCGCCCCGCGACGGAGAACTCCGCCGCTTCGCCGCGCGCCTCGAGCTCGGCGAGCCGGCGGCTGTTGGCGAGGCCCCGTGCAATCGCCTCGTCGAGCGTGAGCGGCTGGCCTTGGGCCAGCACCGCGGCAGGGCTGCAGAGGAGGATCAGGACAGCGAGCTGTTTCATGTGCGACCGCCTGTGATCAAATCGATGAACACGTCTTCGAGCGATGCCGCGATCGGCCGGACGCCGACGATGGGGACGGCTTGCGCGCGCAGAGTAGCTTCGATCGCTCTGCCGACGCCGGCTGCGGCCCCCGGAGCGACGCGAACGTGCGCGCGATCGCCGAACGACTGCACGTCGGCGACGCCCGGCACTCGCGCGAGCAGCTCGATCGGCGGACGTCCGCCCCCGGTGACGACCTCGAGGAGCTGCCCCGCGAGGGTCTGTTGCAGCCGCAAGGGCTCGTCGATCGCGAGGAGCCGCCCTTCGTGCAGCAGCGCGACGCGCGCGCACCGCTCGGCCTCGTCCAGGTACGGCGTCGCCATCACGATTGTGAGGCCGCGCGAAAGGAATTCGGACAGGAGCTTCCAGAACTCGCGGCGCGAGACCGGATCCACGCCGGTCGTCGGCTCGTCGAGCAGGAGGATCCGCGGCTCGTGCACGAGCGTGCACGCGAGCGCGAGCTTCTGCTTCATCCCGCCCGACAGACGGTCGGCGCGGCGCGCGCGGAACGGCGTCAACTGGGTCATCGCCAGGAGGCGATCGCGCGCGGGGCCGAAGCGCGCCACGCCGTGGATCTCGGCGAAGAAGGCGATGTTCTCGTCGATCGTGAGATCGCCGTAGAGGCTGAACCGCTGCGACAGATAGCCGACCTCGCCGGTGATCGCGCGGTGATCGGCCACGGGATCGCGGCCGAGGACGCTGAGGCGGCCGGAGTCGGGACGCAGCAATCCGCCCATCAGGCGAATCGTCGTCGTCTTCCCTGCTCCATCGGGCCCGATCAGGCCGAACATCTCGCCGGGCGCGATGTCGAACGAAATGGCGTCGACCGCGGTGACGCCGCCGTACCGCTTCGTGACGGCGTCGAGGTGGACCGCGGGTCCGGGGTCAGACCCCGCGCCGTCCCTAATTGTCCGATTCCGGTCAGGTACGCGGGAATTGCGTGGCAGCAGGGTCACTTTGGCACCGCCACAGCGGTGAATTCCGCTTCGACGGGCATGCCGGGCTTGAGCACGCCCTCGTGATTGTCCGCCGTCACCTTGATGCGGTACACCAGCTTCGATCGCTC
Organism: Vicinamibacterales bacterium; assembly: GCA_035495955.1. Lineage (GTDB taxonomy): Bacteria > Acidobacteriota > Vicinamibacteria > Vicinamibacterales > 2-12-FULL-66-21 > JAICSD01. The sequence goes on from DATJFE010000027.1 coordinate 146,165, forward strand.
GTCCGTCGTCTGCACGTTGCGGGGCGTGAACTCCGCCTTTGGCGAGATGAAGGTGATCGTGCCGCTCAGCCGCTGGCCGGCGTCGGTCAGGAGCGCGGCCGGCTGGCCGATCTTCAGCTGCGGCACGAGCCGCTCGTCCACGTACACGTTCGCCCACGCATGATCCAGATCCGTGACGACGACGATCGGGGCGCGCGGCGCGGCCATCTCGCCGGCATCGAGCAGCTTCGCGGTGACGATGCCGCCGACAGGCGCCTGGACGGAGGCGTCGGCCAGCGCTTTCTGGAGCGTGGCGATCTGCGCGTCGGTCGCCGACAGCCTGGCGCGCGCCGTCTCGATCTCCTGCGGTCGCGCGCCGGCCCTGAGCTTCGCCAGCGCGTCGGCCGCCGCCTGCGCGCGCTCCTGCGCGCTTCGCACGCGCGCCGCCGCGACGTCTCGCCGCGTCGCCGCATCGTCTCGCTGTTTGATCGATCCGGCGTTGGCGCGCAGCAGATTCTCGAACCGCTGCAAATCGGCAGTCGCGGCGTCGAGCTCGGCCTGCGCCGCCTTGACGTCGGCCTGGGCGGACTGCGCCTGCGCCGCCCCCTGGCGGACGTCCTCGGCGCGCGACCCGGCCCGCACGAGCGACAGTTGCGCGGCCGCCTGTTCACGCTCGGCGCTCGCGCGCCGCAGCGCGAGCTGGGCGTCCGCCGTATCGATGTGCGCCACGATGTCGCCGGCGTTGACGCGGTCGCCTTCCGCGACCTTGACGTCGAGGAGCCGGCCGCCGACGTCGGCGGCCACGCTGACTTCCGTCGCCTCGACGTAGCCGGTCGCGCGATTGGGCGGCTCCGTGCCAGATCGGTGGCACGCCGCCGCGGCGATCAGGGCGATCGACAGAGACATCCGGCTTCTCATGAAATCCTTCCTTCGAGCTGCGCGAGCGTGAGGCGCTGGATGTGCGCCACGACCAGCTCGTTCGAGATCGCGGACACGCCGGCGGCGCCGGCGCGATCGAGCTTCTCCCGCACGCGCGCGGTCGCGAGAAAGAACATCAGCGGCGCGATGATGCCGCCCTGGACGAGCAGCGGATTGGCGCGCTGGAAGCGTCCGGCGCGTCGGCCCTCCGCGATGATCCCGCCGAGTGCCGCCAGCACGTCGCGGATGTAGCCGAGCGTCGCCGCGTCCACGTGCTCGCCGCCTTCGGCGATCTCGCGGAGCCAGATCGGCGGAAAGTGCGGACGGGCTTCGGCTTCGGCGGCGATGGCCTCGACGTAGCGGCGGATCTTGTCGTCGGGCGCCGCGGCGGACGCGACGACGTCCCCGACGCGGCGCCGAACCGCGTCGAACATGTCGCGCAGGATCGCGCGGTAGAGCGCGGCCTTGCTCGGGAAGTGGTAGTAGATCATCGCCTTGTTGAGCCGCGCGGCGCGGGCGATGCGGTCCATGTTGGCGCCGGCATAGCCGCGCGCCGCGAATTCGGCCGCCGCGGCGGCAAAAACCCGCTCGCGCGATCCCGGACGTGCAGTGCCGCGGCGCGCCATGTTAACTAACTAGATAGTTAATACAACGGCGCCGGCGGTGTCAAATGGCGCGGGCGACTTGGGCCTTGAGCGTTCGGAATTACAAGAGCTCCGACAGCCGCGCGTAACCGGCGCGGCTCACGGGCAGGCGGCTCCCGTCCCTGAGGATCGCGACGCGGCTGTCCTTCGCATACAGCTCCACTTTCGAGATACGGTCGATGTTGAGGATGAACGAGCGGTGGATGCGCACGAAGCGCGCCGGATCCAGGGCCGTCTCCACCGCAGACAGCGTCTGGTCCTTCAGATACTGCTTCCCCGCCGCCTTGAAGGCGACGTAGTCGTCCTGCGCCTCCACGTAGTCGATCGCGTCCACCGGCAGCACGTGCACGTTCGCGCCGTCCCGGATCAGCACGCGCTCGGCCGGGCCGCTCTTCGGCTTCGCGTCGCGCACCAGGTCGTCGACCGGGATCGCCGCCTTCGCGCGCAGACGCTCGCGCGCTCGGCCGATCGCCTCCTGGAAGCGCTCCGCGCTGAAGGGCTTGAGCAGGTAGTCCACCGCGTGGACCTCGAAGGCGCGAAGGGCGTATTGATCGTACGCCGTGATGAAGATGACGGGCTGGTCGCGCCCCAGGAGCTCGAGCACCTCGAAGCCGTCCAGCTTCGGCATCTGGACGTCGAGCAGCACCAGGTCCGGCTTCTGCTCCGCCACGGCCTTCACCGCTTCGAACCCGTTCGCGCAGTCCGCGACGATGTCGAGCGTCGGATCGGCGGCCGCGTACTCACGGACCACGCTCCGCGCGAGCGGCTCGTCGTCCACGACGATCAGGCGAAGCGGTGTCGAGTCGCTCATGAACGGCCTGCCAGCGGAATATCCATGCGCGCGACGAAGCGTCCGCCGGTCTCTTCGGTCCGAAGCGACGCATCGTCTCCATAGACGCTGTCGAGCCGCTGGCGGACGTTGCGCAGCCCGAGTCCGGTGCCGCGCCCCGCCGGGCGATCCGCGTCCGAGGGATTATCGACGGTAATCATCAGCGACGCCACCCGCCGCTCCGCGCGGACGCGGACGACGCCCCCCTCGAGGACGTGCGCGATGCCGTGCGTGACGGCGTTTTCGACGAGCGGCTGCAGCACGAGCGGCGGGACCTCGCAATTCGCGGTGTCCTCGGCCGCCTCGATCGCGACCTGGAGCCGATCGCCGAAACGAACCTGCTCGACGGCGAGAAAGCGCCGCGCCAGCGCCAGCTCGCTCTCGAGCGGGATGCGCTTGCGCGCGCCGAGCGCCAGCGTCTCGCGCAGGAAGTCGGCGAGGAGGAGGCACATCCGCCGCGCCGCCGACGGATCGGCCGTGGTCAAGGCGCTGATCGACTGGAGGCTGTTGAAGAGGAAATGCGGATCGATCTGCGCGCGGAGCGCCCGCAGCTCCGCTTCGCGGGCCAGCACCTGCAGCTCGAGGCGGCGCCGTTCCGCGTCGCGCGACACTTCGAACGCCGCCGCCAGGTAGCTGACCGCCATCGCGAGCAGATACAGCAGAAAGCCGAACCCGAAGAGCGTCGGCGCCGCCGCGCGAAACGCCGCGGGGACGTCCGGCCATCCGCGATACGTCCCGACGACGCCGAGCCACGCGCGCGCGAGGAGCAGCCAGACCGCGCTCGAGAAAAACGACGCGGCGGCGGCGGTCGCGCCCACGCGCAGCGGGCCCACGCGATCGACGGGGGACCCGCCGGTCACGTACCACGCCGAGAGACTGAGGAATCCGAACGCGACGGAGAGCGGGACCGCGACGAGGGCGACCTGGACCCACCCGACCGTCCATCCAAACACGCCCTGCAGCGTGAGGAGGGCCGAGAGCAGCGCGCCCAGCGGCAGCCAGATCGCGATATACACCGCGAGGCGCCACGGACGCGCCAGGATCGGGTGCATGCCGGCTAGTTCCGCTCGGAGTCGACGAGCGATCGGTTCTTCAGCGCCACGCCGCCCATGACGACGATGCCGCGAACGACGAGACGCTTCCCCGCGTCCGGGTGCGGCGCGTGCGTCTTGTCCTCGACGCCGCCCATTACGGGAATCACGCGGCTGACGACCGTCCAGTCCTCGGGCACTTTGATGTCGATGCCACCCCAGAACGCGAACACGTCGATCACGGCTTCGGTGTTGGGCGCGATCGACGCCTGCCGCAGATCGACCTCGCAGCCCCCCAGGATCGCCGTCAGGTCCGCGCCCTCGAACGTCTGCGAGTTGCTTCGGCGCGAGCAGCCGCCCATGACGGCGAGCGAGCTGAAGTGCGAATGGCCGTCGCTCGGACGCTGGGATCGTCGTCCGCCGAAACCGCGCCAGACGAGAAGCCCGCCGAGAAACACCAGGAGCACCGGGAACACCTCGCGCGCGTCGAGTCGGAAGTAGACAATCCGCGCGGCCAGCATCCAGATGCCGAGGCCCGTGAAGAACAGGCCGCCGAACCAGCCGTGGCCGTCGCGGCTCGCCTGATACAGCTTCAGCATTCCGACGACGACGAGCCCCGCCGGCCAGTAGCGCAGGTAATCGGCCGCATCGATGATCTCGAGATTGTCGAGCGTGAACAGCACGCCCACGAGAATGACCATCAGGCCGATCACGACCTGCGTGGTCACGCGCGGACGCGTGCGGCTGACGCGATCGTCGGGCGTCATCGCGTGCCCCGGATCATAATCATCAGGCCCATGAGAATAATGAACAGCGGCCACGACGTCGCGTACGTCAAGCCGAACAGGTGCATCTGCGACACGAGCATCCACGCGCCGATGCCCATGAGCCACAGGCCGCCGCCTGCGCCCCCGCGGTGGCGCATGCGCAGTCGGATGTCGCCCCGATCGTCGCGCTCCGGCCGCGTGTAGACGACGGCGCCCGTGTCGACCATTATCAGCACGCCGAGTGTAATCAGGATCATCGGCGGGACGAGTCGCCCCATCTGAACGTCCGTCACGCCCGTTGGGTCGAGCAGCATCGCGGCCCCGAGCGCCAGCAGGATGACGCCTCCGGCAATCGCACCCAGCCGCAAACGGCGGGGTTCAGGCTGTTCGATGACCATGTCTCAAGCTCCTCAGAGAAACCGCAGCAGCGCGTGCAGCCATCCGGCGAGCTGGGATGCGACCGCGACGGCGATTGCGCCGTATTCGCGGTTCGCGACCGCGAAGGCCACCTCGGCGGGCCTCGTCAGGACGAGCCACATCGTTCCGCCCGCGGCGGCGGTGCTCGCCATGCCCAGGACGGCGTTCAACTGGAGGGCTATTTTCGCGCTCATCTCGGTGACTCCACTGTCAGATTACGCAGCCGCCCAAGGGCTTGCCCGCCCTTTTCGGCGAACGGCCGGCCTCAGGCGGTAAACGACGCCCGGCCACGGGGGTCTCCGGTGGATGGCGGCTGGTAAATGGTGACTGGATGCGGGTTACTGAGATAAGATGCGGGGCTTGCACACGGAAGAGCTAGCCAAACCTGAGGAGAGCAGGCAATGAATCGTTGGGTGAAGCGTGGGTCAATCGTCGCGGCGGTGCTCGTCGCCGTTATCGCGGCAGCCCTGCCGGTCGTTGTCGGAATCCGCCCCATCATTGGACCGAAGGTCCGGCCGCTGACGGATCGGCGTTTCGAGCCGACGCCCGCACGCCTCGAGCGCGGACGGTATCTGGTGACCAGCGCCGAGGCGCCCTGCATGCTCTGTCATTCGCCGCTCGATCCGAGCGGCGGCGAGCTGAAAGTGAAGGACGGCATGACGCTCGCGGGCCGCAACTGGGAGCCTGACGGCGCACCCTTCGTCACGGCGCCCAATCTGACGCCGGATCCCGAAACGGGAATCGGGACATGGACCGACGATCAGCTCGCCCGCGCGATCAGGGAAGGCATCGGCCACGACGGCCGTACGCTGTTTCCGATCATGCCGTATGAGAAGTACCGCTACATGTCGGACGAAGATCTCGCGTCGATCGTCGTCTACCTGCGTTCGCTGAAGCCGATCAGGAATCCCCTGCCGAAATCCGCCGTCCCGTTCCCGCTCAATCGTCTCATCAATGGCGTGCCCGAGCCGATCGAGGGTCCCGTTACGCCGGATCTCTCGACGCCGGAAAAGCGCGGCAGATACATCGCCACGCTGGCGGTCTGCGCGGATTGCCACACGCCGATGGACGACAAGGGCGCGAGAGTGCCCGGAATGGAATTCGGCGGCGGCCAGACGATGGAGTACGCGGGGTGGCAGTCGGCAGCATCGGCGAACCTGACGCCGTCGGCCAACGGCATTCCGTACTACACCGAAGATCTGTTCATCGAGGCGTTCCGCACCGGCAAGGTGCGGTCGCGTCATCTGAACGGCATGATGCCCACGCGCTATTTCCGGAACATAACGGATCAGGATCTCAAGGACCTCTTCGCATTCCTGAAGACACTGACGCCGGTCGACCACTACGTCGACAACTCGCTCCCCGCCACGCCGTGCGCCAGGTGCGGCCTGAAGCACGGGGGAGGAGAGAGGAACAAGAGAATCGGGTAATTTGGAAATCGGGTAATTTGGAAATCGAACTTGCGCGCGCTGCCGCGCGCTTTTCAAAACGCCCGATTACCCGATTACCCGATCTTATTTGTCCAGCCCCGCGGCCCGGCGGGCTTTTTCGAGGTCGGCGAGCGCGTCGAGGACTTCCTTGCGCGCGGCGTCCCGCTCGTGGTCGGTGAGCGCCTCGCGGAATTTGTGGATCGCCTGCTTCAGCGCCCACTGCTCGGCGAGCGTGAGCGCCGTCACCTGCAGCAGCGATTTTCCGGTGAATCCGGCATAGGGCTGCGCCAGTTTCGGCGTCACCATGTCGAGAAACTCCTGATGCGTCATGCCGCCGTACGGCACCGACCCGACCCAGAACTTCTCGCCGAGCACGTCTTCGAGCGTCGGCTTGCGGCCGTAGACCTCCAGCCGGAACACGGGATGCTGTTCCTTGAGCTCGAGCGGCGGCGGCGCCGAGAGCGCGCGCTGGATGCGATCGAGCGACACGGGAAGATCATCTTTCGCGGCGGGAGTCGCGGCGGTCCCCTGCTGGACGGCGAGAAACACGACACAGGCCAGAACCGGGAACGCCACGATGCTTAAGACGACGCAAACTGCGATCCGGCTGCGCGATCGTGGAACCGGACCGTTCGTCAGCGGACACGGCCGCGGGGCAATCGCGCGCGTCCGGCAGTCGTAAAGTCGTATGCTGCAACATATTAGCGAACGCCATATGAACGGCATACCATTGGCTCAACGGTCGTCATGATGTCGACCTTCTGGCAGGACATTCGTTACGCCGCGCGCGTCATGTTCAAGACACGCGCGATCACCATCGTCGCCTTGACGACGCTGGCCCTCGGCATCGGCGCCAACACGGCGATCTTCACCGTCATCAACGCGCTCTTGCTGCGCCCGCTGCCCTACCCCGAGCCCGAGCGGCTGGTGATCGTGTGGCAGGACCTCCGCGGACGCGGCGGCCCCGCTACGGAATGGACGGGCCCGTCGCAGCAGTTCGACTGGAAGGCGCAGAAAGACGTCTTCGACAGCCTGACGAGCGTGCGCGGATGGAGCGCGAGCATGGCCGCCGGCGAGATCCCGGAGTCGCTCTCCGGCGAGCAGGTGACGTACGACTACTTCGATGTGACCGCGTCGCGGCCCGCGCTCGGCCGGGCGTTCACCGAAGCCGATGACATCCCCAACGCGCCGCGCGTCGCGCTGCTGAGCCATGGGCTGTGGACGCGGCGGTTCGGCGGCGACCCGGGCGTCGTCGGCCGATCGATCCGGATCAATGGTGAGAGCCATGAAATCGTCGGCGTGATGCCGGCCGGCTTCACGCCGATCTATATCGCGGACGCGTCGCTATGGCGGCCGATGCGTCTCAACCGCGAGAATCCGTCGCGGAATTCGGCGGTCTTCCATACCTTCGGACGATTGCGCGCCGGCGTCACGATCGACCAGGCCCGGGCCAGGCTCGCGGTCGTCGCCCGGGAGCTGCAGCGGACGCACCCGGAATCCGACACCGGCAAGAGCATCAACCCTGTGCCGCTGCAGGAGCAGCGCGTCGGCTCGCGGCGGGCGTCGCTGCTGATGCTGCAGGGCGCGGTCGCGTTCGTGCTGCTCATCGCCTGCGTCAACATCGCCAACCTCCTGCTGTCGCGCGCGTCGGGACGCAGCGGCGAGATCGCCGTCCGCCGCGCGCTCGGGGCGGATCGCGCCCGCATCGTGCGGCAACTGCTCACCGAGAGCCTGCTCCTCGCGATCTGCGGCGGCGCGCTCGGCGCGATCCTCGGCACGTGGGGCGTCGGCGCGCTCAAGACACTCGCGCCGAGCGGGACGCCGCGGATCGACGAGGTCGTGGTCGACGCACGCGTGCTGTTGTTCACCGCCGCGCTGTCGCTGGTCACCGGCATGCTGTTCGGCCTCATGCCCGCGGCGCACGCCGCGCGCGATCGCGTCAGCGCCGCACTGAAACAGAGCGGACGCGGCCAGATGGGAGACGGCGGCCGGCGCGTTCGGAGCGGCCTGATCGTCGCCGAGCTGGCGCTGGCGCTCGTCCTCCTCGTCGGCGGCGGTCTGCTCCTGCGCACGTTCCTGGCGCTGCAGCGCGTCGACCTCGGCTTCAACCCGAAGCAGTTGCTCACCGGCTTCGTGCTGCCGCCGCCCGCCGTCTACCGATCCGACGCGCAGCGGCTGGCGTTCTACGACGCCGTCCTGACCCGCGCCGCGGCGCTGCCGGGCGTGACGCAGGCGGCGCTCTCGTCGGTGCTGCCACTGTCGGGCGACAGCGACACCAACTTTCTCATCGAAGGGCGCCCGGAGCCCGCGCGCAGCGCCGACGCGTCCGTCACGTGGTATCGCGACGTCAGCGCCAACTATTTCGCGGCGATGGAGATCCCGTTGAAGCGCGGACGGCTCTTCGCCGATCGCGAAGCGGAGCCGATCGCTGTCATCAACGAGACGATGGCGAAGCGCTATTGGCCCGGCGAAGACCCGATCGGCCGGCGAATCAAAGTCGGCGGTGTGAAAGCGCCGTGGCTGACGATCGTCGGCACCGTCGCCGACGTGCGCGTGCGCGGCGCGCGTGAGCCCAATGTCGTCGAGACGTACATCCCGTACTGGCACAACCCGGAGGCAGGCATCAACGTCGTGCTGAAAGCGGCCGGCGATCCGGCCGCGCTCGCCGAGCCGCTGAAACGGGTGGTCAAGAGTGTCGATCCGACGATCGCCGTCGCCAGCGTGGAGACGATGGAGGGGATCGTCGCGGACTCAATCGGCAGTTCACGCTTCTACGCCCTGCTCGTGGCGATTTTCGCCGGCCTCGCGCTCGTGCTCGCGGCGGTCGGGATCTATGGCGCGATGTCGTACGCGGTGTCCCAGCGGATGCAGGAAATCGGCGTGCGGCTCGCGCTCGGCGCGGGCGAGCGCCAGATCTTCCGGATGGTCGTCGGGGAGACGCTGGCGCTGGCCGCGGCGGGGCTCGTCATCGGCGGAGCGGGCGCGATCGCGCTCGGCCGGGCGATCGGCGGGATGCTGTTCGGCGTGCCCGCGGCCGATGCCGTGACGTTTGCCGGGACCGCCACGCTGCTGCTGACCGTCGCGTTCCTCGCGGCCTGGCTGCCGGCGCGGCGGGCGATGCGCGTCGATCCCATGGCGGCGCTTCGCGCTGAATGAATCGGATAATATTGACGGTGGCTACGAACCGTCGCTTTACCCGGACCGTCTAACGAGTAACCATATGGCCTTTTTCAGCCGCAGTCCGCAGCCGGCGGCCGCCGCCGCGGAGCCGGAAACCACGCTGGCGCCCAATGTGCTCATCGGGCTCCGGAACATCGAAAAATCGTACGCGCACGGGACCAGCCGGAGCTACGTGCTCCGCCGCATCAACGCCGATATCAAGGAAGGCGAATTCGTCTCGATCATGGGTCCGTCGGGCGCGGGCAAGTCGACGCTGCTGCACATCGTCGGCATGCACGACAGCGCGTGGACGGGCGAGTACTATTTCCTCGACCAGCCCGTCCACCGGCTCGGTGCGAAGGAGCGGGCGAAGCTGCACAAGCAGTACATCGGCTTCGTCTTTCAGAGCTACCACCTGCTCGATCACCTGACCGTCTACGAAAACCTCGACATCCCGCTCTCGTATCGCGACATCAAGAAGTCGGAGCGCGAGAGCATGGTCTGCGACATCCTCGACAAGTTCGCGATCGTCGGCAAGAAGGATCTCTATCCGAACCAGTTATCGGGCGGCCAGCAGCAGCTCGTCGCCGTCGCGCGCGCCGTCATCTCCAACCC